>DATKPJ010000077.1:0-35387 GCA_035524195.1 Occallatibacter sp. | reverse complement strand
GCAAAACGGGGCGGGGAATGTTGCGCGTGGAATGAGCGGGGTAGAGAAACGTGACGGGCAAGGGGATTGACATCAGCGGATTCTCATCGTCGAGTTCCTTGTCCTTCCGTAGATCAACTCCAAATGTCCGGATAGGGGGTCACTCAGGCGGGAATCGCAGAACACCGATCATGGTCACGCAATTTTCAAACCCGGGACTCGATGTCGATCATCTCAGCCTCAGAATAATTCACAAGGAATCTCCCGTGAGTTCGAAGGCCCTTTTCGATAGCAATGACGCTGAGTATGGCGCAAACATCATCGGCGGCTTCGGCCTGCATCACTTCTTTCGTACCGATCTCGGCTAGTTTCCGAATCGCTTGAAAATAGTCTCCCGCAATCCATTCTGGAACATCCGCATTCTTACCTTCAGTGCGAGCCAATTCGATGATTGCGACAATCGCATAGGTGTTCCAGTCGATCACGCCTCGTTCTTGATAAATTCTGACGAGAAAAGGAACAGATGCGAATGAGGCGTCACCAACGTCCCCTTGATGATGGAGTTCCTCCCAGAGTTCCTGCCAGACCCTTGCAGTGTCGTGGTCAGTTTCGAGTCTTTTGATCAATGGGCGGGGATCGAGCGGCATTCTGTATCCGCCGGTCATGTTCGACCAACGAGCGTCTTCAAGGCTGATCATGGGAGCCTCTTTCTGCTTTGTGGACTCAATTTTCCATCATAGTTGGTGGATCGTGGGCGATTCAGAAGGATCGCCTCGTTGAGCTCTCAAAGGCAACTGCAGATCCTTCGTCGCTGCGCTCCTCTGGATGACAGCGCACAGGAGAAGGGATTCGGTGCCACATTCGCTGTCGCGCGCGGATGGTCGCCAATTGGGAAGTATTGACGGATTACGAGGTGTCAGGAATAACCGCAGATCGTTCGACTCGCCCACCACGGCGGACTCGCAAAGATGTCATTCAGGATTATCGGAGCTGCCTGAAGGCCCACGCTCTCTCCGAGAAAAGATGAGCCGGGGGGCATTCCCACGTCTCATCCTCCGCGGCGGACGAGGCGTGGGCACCCATTTCCGTTTGCCGGCGGCGAGTTGGCCGCACTGCAGGTGCTATTTGTTGGTGAGGGCTTCGACGCCGGGGAGCTTTTTGCCTTCGAGGAATTCGAGGCTGGCTCCGCCGCCGGTGGAGATGTGCGTGATCTGGTCGGCTACGCCGGCCTGGTTGATGGCGCTGACCGAGTCGCCGCCGCCGATGATGGAGATGGCCGCCTTGTTGGCGGCAACCGCTTTGGCGATGGCGTTGGTGCCCACGGCGAAGCGGGGAAACTCGAAGACGCCGGCGGGTCCGTTCCACACGATGGTGCGGGCGGTGGAGACAATGTCTTCAATGGCATCAATGGATTTGGGGCCGATGTCGAGGCCCTGCCAGTCAGCGGGGAAGTCCTTCGATGTATCCCACGGCTGGGTTTTGGCGTCGGGGGCGAACTTGTCGGCAAGAATGTTGTCGACGGGCAGGAGCAGGTTGACTCCCTTAGCCCTGGCTTTGGCGAGGGTCTCTTTGGCGAGGTCGATCTTGTCTTCTTCAACAAGGGATTTGCCGGTGGCGACGCCGAGGGCGCGCTGGAAGGTATAGGCCATGCCGCCGACGATGACGAGGGTGTCGACCTTGTCGAGGAGGTTCTGGATGACGTCGATTTTGCCGGAGATCTTGGAGCCGCCGATGATGGCGACGAAGGGTTTCTCGGGAGATTCGAGGGCCTTGCCGAGGTAGGTGATTTCCTTTTCCATCAAAAGGCCGGCGACGGCGGGCTTGAGGAAATGGGTGATGCCTTCAGTGGAGGCGTGGGCGCGATGGGCGCTGCCGAAGGCGTCGTTGACGTAAACGTCGGCGAGGGAAGCGAGAGCCTTGGAGAAGGCGGGATCGTTGGCTTCCTCTTCTGCGTGGTAGCGGAGGTTTTCAAGGAGCAGCACCTGGCGCGATTCAAGCTGACGAGCCGTTTCTTCAGCCAATTCGCCGATGCAATCGGGAGCAAAGGCAACATTGATGCTTTCGCCGAGCTCCTTGTCGAGCAAGTGGCGAAGGCGATCGACGACGGGACGCAGAGAGTATTTCGGATTCGGCTTGCCCTTGGGGCGGCCGAGGTGTGACGCGAGGATGACCTTGGCGCGGTGGCGAATGGCGTAGACGATGGTGGGCAACGTAGCCACGATGCGGGTGTCGTCGGTGATGGTCGAGCCGTCTTCAGTAAGCGGCACGTTGAAATCGACACGAATGAAGACCCGCTTGTTGGCGAGATCGATGTCGCGAATGGTGAGCTTGGACATGGAAGAACCTTTCTTGAGGGACTAGGGACTGGGAATGATGGCGTCCATTTCGATTTCGACGCGCCATGCGGGGTTGAGAAGTGCTGCGACAACGACCATGGTCGCGGCGGGCCGAATTTGCGAGAAAAATTCACCATGGACGCGGCCCACGGCTTCCCAGTCTTCAACATGGGTGAGAAACATGCGGGTGCGGACAACGTGGTTGAACGACGCGCCGGCTTCAGCAAGGGCCTTTTCAGCGATGGCGAAGATGCGGCGTGTTTGTGCGGCGGCGTCTTCGTTGTCGGCGCCAACGGGACCGGTTCCGGCGAGGTGGACGGAGTTACCAACGCGAACGGCGCGAGAGAAGCCGATGATGGGCTCGAAGGGAGAACCGCCGCTGATGTTCTGGCGCATGGCGTGATTCGAAGAGGCGGGAATGCCCGGAATCCTGCGTTCCGAGCATTCCCTCGGTGGCTAAAGCCCGCGTAAATTTTCGGGCCTCAACGCACGGGCTAAAGCCCGTACCTTTAAAGGCCAAAGCGGGGATGGCTTAGAGGCCCTTCTTGGCCAGGAAGCCGATGAGGTCGACGACGCGATTGGAGTAGCCCCACTCGTTGTCGTACCAGCTGAGGACCTTGACGCTGTTGCCGATTACCTTGGTGAGCGGAGCGTCGACGATCGAAGAGAGCGGGTTGCCCTTGAAGTCGGAGCTGACGAGCAGGTTCTCGTCGTAGCCGAGGATGCCCTTGAGCTCTCCTTCGCTGGCGGCCTTGAGCGCGGCGTTGACTTGCTTGACGTCGGTGGTCTTCTCGCTGATGAAGGTGAGGTCAACGATGGAGACGTTTGGCGTGGGAACGCGCAAAGAGAAGCCGTCGAGCTTTCCAGCGGTTTCAGGAATGACGAGCTTGAGGGCTTTGGCGGCGCCGGTGGAGCTGGGAATCATGTTGAGTGCGGCGGCGCGGGCGCGGCGGAGGTCCTTGTGCGGGAAGTCGAGGATGACCTGATCGTTGGTGTAGCTGTGGATGGTGGTCATGATGCCGGAGACGATGCCGAAGTTCTCCATGAGAACCTTGACCACCGGAGCGAGGCAGTTGGTGGTGCAGCTGGCGTTGGAGATGATGTTGTGCTTCGCCGGATCGTACTTATCCTGGTTGACGCCGAGGACGAGGGTGATGTCCTCGTGGGTGGCGGGAGCGGAGATGATGACTTTTTTTACGGTTGAGCCCAGGTGTGCCTTGGCCACGGTGGCATCAGTAAAGCGGCCCGTGGATTCGATGACGATCTGCGCGCCGTTGTCGGCCCAGGGCAGCTTGGCGGGATCCTTTTCGGCATAGACCTTGATCTTTTTCCCGTCGACGGTGATGAAATCATCGCCAGCCGTGATTTGATTGGGCAGATTGCCGAGGATGGAATCGTATTTGAGCAAATGAGCGAGCGTGGCGGGGCTCGTGAGGTCGTTGACGGCAACAAAATCAATATTGGAATTGCCAAGTGCGGCGCGCAAAACGTTGCGGCCAATTCGGCCGAAGCCGTTGATGCCAACCTTAACTGCCATTCTGTATTCTCCTTCGCAATTGGGTGAAGCTGAAGTTTCTGTTGTGCGGTTCGGCGGCCTGATTGCGCTAAGACGGCGATTCCACCAAACCCTTGATCGTAACACCTGGGGCGAAGCGGCCAAAATGAAAGTACCGCGTCGATCCTGGATCGCTGCCCCTGGATCGCGTACCGTGTCACTCATATTGTGGGTTTGGCAGCGGTGCGCCGTATGTGATGGAGTGCACAGTATTTGCAGGGGCTGGAGGAAGTGTGGTATCCCGATAACAATGCAGGTGTTGAAAGCCGAATGAGACGACGCCCGAGACGTGCCCCGAACACATCAGAATCCACAGGCAAAATTGGCCAGGAACTCCCATCAAATCAACCGCGGCCACTTGTGCCGCTTTATCCAGATGATTCACCGGCGCCGCAGAGTCACGTGCGTGAGCATCGAGCGCCGGAACCGGCGCATCGCCCTGCCGCGCCGGAGCGCGCGCCGAAACCGGCCCGACCGGCAAGGCCCGAGTGGAACGAGCCCGCGAATTCAGGTCGGCTGGAGATGGAAACACAGCCGGAGTTGCCGTCGGTTCCTCCGCCCGAGGTGCAACCCGCGGATCGCTCTCCGCAGGCGCCGAAGGGCTTTGTCGTGCTGGCGATCGGGCTGCCGGGGTCGGGGAAGACGACGTGGTTTCGCCGCCGCGGAGTGACGCCGCTGTCGAGCGATTTGCTGAGGAACATTCTCTTCGACGACGTGGAGGAGCAGCGCTACCAGGGACTGGTGTTTTCAACGCTGCGGTCGCTGCTGCGGGCGAGGCTGATTGCGAAGATGCCATGGAACTATGTGGACGCGACCAACCTGTCGGTCCACGAGCGGCGGCAGTGGATCAAGATGGCCAAGAGCTTTGGATACGAGGTGCAGGCGGTATTTTTTGATGTGCCGCTTGAAGTTTGCCTGGACCGGAACCGGCAGCGGGACCGCTCCGTCAGCGAGGAAGTGATGCGGCGCATGGCTGAGAAACTGAAGCCGCCGATTTTTGAAGAGGGCTTTGCGAAGATCACGGTGGTACGGGTGAAGAGCGCGGGGTAAGTCGTTGCGAGATGAGAGATGTCTGAACCGTTGCGGTATGTGTCGGGCGAAGAGATTCGCGGGGGCGATCGCGTGCGGTTCCACGGGCATCTGGCTGAAATTGAGTTTGCAGCCGCTGATCTGAGCGATCCGCAGCATGGCTCATTTGTTCTGGAGTATGGCGGCGGGGTGATGGTGAAGGATCCGGCGGTGTCAGGGTTGACCTTTATCCCGGTGGATCAATTAAGGAGCTACGAAGACCTGGAACTTGTGGCACGCGGTTAGATCGAAGACTTCCCCATGACCAATCCTTCTGAACAAGCGCCGTATGTTGAGCCGTGGCTGCGCGGGACGCATGCTGATGTTTCGGCGGCGGGGCGGGCAGTGCTGCATGCGCTGGACCTGGCGCTGGATGATCTGACGAAGTGGACCGAAGGGTTGACGGACGAGGAAGTGCACGCCCATGCGCTGGGACTGACTCCGGTTGGATTTCATCTTCGGCATATTGCGAGATCGACGGATCGCATTCTGACGTATGCCGAAGGTGGGCAACTTTCGGCGGAGCAACTGGCGGCGCTGAAGAGCGAACAAGCGGGCCAGGAAACTCTGGCCGAATTACTGGCCGAGGTCAGAACATCGTTCAGCAGTGCGGGAGCGCGAATCAGGTCGCTGGCGACGGCGGACTTGAATACGTTTCGCGGAGTGGGAAGAAAGCAGTTGCCGACCAGTTCTGGCGGGGCGCTGATTCACGTGGCGGATCATACGCAGCGACATGTGGGGCAGGTAGTTACTACGGCAAAAGTGCTGAAGGCGCTGAGACCGTAGACCGCGTAACTGCGGCGGGATGCCAGTCGGCAGTGTGGGGGGAAACCAAGCGCCTCACGATGTTAGGAAACAGGGTCTGAGTACCTTACTAAATTAAAAATAAACCTCCTGGACTTTCAAAGGTTTCCTTTGCCTAACTCCTTGACGGTGTTTGAGTTCGCGTGCGCATACGCGAGTGGAGAAGTGACGTCTATCACTGCCCGCCCGTAGCTGCGGAGCGCACCATACTTCGGGCTTTGGGAGAAATCTTCGCAGTGCCCCGGGGGGCGTGATGTTGATGGAGAAGGCATCGCCGGAGAACGGGAGTGCAGGCGATGAAGCAGTGATCAACGGCCGTTCCGGGCGGGCGAATGGAGGCCGGCGGCCGTGACGTGGAGAGACGAATACCGCAGCAAGTGCATGAGCGCCTCGGACGCGCTGAAGGCGGTTCGATCGGGCGACCGGGTGTGGATTCAGTCAGGATGCGGGACGCCGGTGCCTCTGGTAACAGCGATGGTGGGAAAGGCCGCCGATTTGCTCGACGTCGAAGTGGTGCACATGATGACGCTGGGCAACGCCGACTACACGAAGCCCGAATATGCCGGCCACTTTCGGCATCGGGGATTGTTTCTGGGCGCGAATGTGCGCGAAGCGGTGGCGGATGGACGCGCCGATTACACGCCGATTTTTCTGAGCGAGATTGAAGGACTGTTTCACAGCGGCGAGATGCCGCTGGACGTGGTGCTGATGCAGGTATCGCCACCCGATGCGCACGGATTTGTGAGCCTGGGAACGACGGTGGACTGCACCATGACTGCGGTCGGCTGCGCGAGAGTGGTGATTGCCGAGGTCAACGACCAGGTGCCGCGCACGCATGGTGACACAGCGATTCACATCAGCCGCATCACGGCGATCGTAGAGACATCGCGGCCGGTAACGGAACTGTGCGCCGAGCCGTCCACGGAAATGCATTTGAGAGTTGGAAGCAATGTGGCGTCGCTGATTCCAGACGGGGCAACGTTGCAGACAGGAATCGGCGGAATCTCCGATGCGGTGTTGCAATGCCTGGGCGACAAGCACGACCTGGGGATTCACACGGAGATGGTTTCGGACGGCGTGATCGACCTTATGGAGTCGGGCGTGCTGAACGGGCAGGGGAAGACGCTGCATCGGGGCAAGGTGGTGTTGGCCTTCGTGCTGGGAACGCGGCGGCTGTTCGATTTCATTCACGAAAATGCAAGCTTCGAGTTCCGGTCGATTTCGTATACCAACGATCCATTTGTGGTGGCGCAAAACGACAGGATGGTCGCCATCAACTCGGCTCTGCAGGTGGACCTGACGGGGCAGGTGTGCGCGGACTCGCTGGGGACGAAGCCCTACAGCGGATTTGGCGGGCAGATCGACTTTATTCGAGGCGCTGCGCGATCGAAAGGCGGAGTACCGATTATTGCGCTGCCGTCGACGGCGCAGCATGGACGTTTGTCACGAATTGTGCCGGTGTTGGAACCGGGCGCGGGCGTGGTGACGTCGCGCGCGGATGTGCATTACGTGGTGACCGAGCACGGCATTGCTTATCTGCATGGCAAGACGCTGCGGGAACGCGCCGAGGCGCTGATCGCGATTGCCGATCCGAAATTTCAACCAGAACTGGAAGACTTTGCGGTGCGCTCGCATTATCTGGAGCGCAAAGCTGCGGCTGCCTACGCAACCGCGCAATGAGTGGCTGGAGAGGAGCAGAAATGACCGACGCGCAAAAGCAGAGTCGAGGCTTGTTGCGAGTGGATGGGAATGAGTGCAAGGGGTGCGGACTGTGCGTGGAGGCTTGTCCGCCAAAGGTGATCGGCATGAGTGACAGGCTCAATCACTACGGCTATCACACGGCCACCTATGCGGGCGCCGGTTGCACGGCGTGCGGAATCTGCTTCATGGTCTGTCCGGAGCCAGGAGCGATCACAGTGCTGCGGATGGTGCGCAGGTCAGTGAACATTCAACCCGAGGGGGCCATGCCATGCGCAAGCAACTGATCAAGGGAAATGAAGCCGTCGTCAAGAGCGCGATTCTTTCCGGGTGCCGCGCATTTTACGGATATCCGATTACGCCGGCGAGCGAGATTACCGAGGCTGCGGCGCTTTACCTGCCGCAGGCGGGCGGGGTGTTTCTGCAGGCGGAAAGCGAAGTGGCGGCCATCAATATGTTGTATGGCGCGTCGTCGGCTGGAATCCGGTGCATGACGGCGTCGAGCGGGCCGGGGATCAGCCTGATGCAGGAAGGCATCAGCTACATGGCCGGCGCGGAACTGCCCTGCGTGATCGCCGATATTACGCGCGGCGGGCCGGGGCTGGGGAATATCGGCTCGGAGCAGAGCGATTATCACCAGGTGGTGAAGGGCGGCGGGAACGGCAATTACCGGACGATCGTGCTGGCTCCGCACTCGGCGCAGGAGATGGCCGATCTGACCGCGCTGGCATTCGAACTGGCAGACGAGTATCGCAACCCGGTGGTGCTGCTGGCCGATGGTTTCGTCGGGCAGATGATGGAGCCGGTGGAGTTTCCGCAACGGGCGACGAAGATGTCAGTTCCGGAATGGGCAGTAGCAGGAAACGCGGAGTCGCGCGGGAACCTGATCACGTCGTTGCACATGGAAAACAACGAGCTGGAGCGGCACAATCTGTATCTTGAAGCGAAATATCGCCGCGCTCAACAGAAAGAGCCGCGCGCGGAGGACTTGTACGCCGAGGATGCGGAAATTGTGCTGGTGGGCTACGGGATTGTGGGACGGATTCTGAAGGCTGTTACCGCCGAAGCGCGCGCCGAGGGCATCCGTGTAGGCTTGCTGCGGCCGATCACGCTCTATCCATTTCCGACGTTGGAGTTCAAACGACTGGCCGGCAGAGCGCGGGTGTTCGTAGTAGTGGAGATGAGCAATGGGCAACTGATTGAGGATGTGCGGCTGGCGGTGAATGGGGCGCGACCGGTGGAGTTGCTGAACCGCATGGGAGGCAATGTTCCATCGCATGAAGACGTGCTGGAACGCGTTCGGAAACTGGCTCGACAGATGCCGTCGGCAATGAGGGCAGAAGAGGAGCGATTGGCTCATGTCTAACGAATCGATTGCGGAATACGAAGTTACGCACAGCAAGCCGAAGGCGCTTTACGAAGCGTATGAGCGCAAGGATGAGTTGCAGCACCAGACGCATTACTGTCCGGGATGCGGACATGGCACGATTCAGAAGATGCTGGCGCGGGCGATCGATGAACTGGGCATTCAAGACAGGACGATTCTGATCAGTCCCGTGGGCTGCTCGGTGTTTGCGTACTACTACTTTGACGTGGGGAATGTGCAAGCGGCGCATGGTCGCGCCTCGGCGGTAGCGACGGCGGTGAAGCGCAGCCGTCCGCAGAGCACAGTGATCAGCTATCAGGGAGACGGAGACTTGTCGGCGATTGGCGCGGCGGAGATTCTGCATGCGGCGAATCGCGGCGAGCCGATCACGGTGATATTCGTCAACAATGCCATCTACAGCATGACGGGCGGGCAGTGTGCCCCGACAACATTGATCGGGCAAAAGAGCACGACGACGCCCATGGGACGCAACCCGCAGAATGAGGGCTATCCGCTGCGCGTGAGTGAATTGCTGGCGACGCTGCAGGCGCCGGTGTATATCGAGCGGGTGGGACTGGGCGACAACAAACAGATTGCACAGGCGACGCGGGCCATCAAAAGAGCCGTGGAGAACCAGGTGAAGGGGTTGGGGTTCTCGCTGGTGGAAGTGCTGTCGCCATGCCCGACGATCTGGAAGATGAGCCCGGTGGAAGCGCAGCACTGGGTTCGCGACGTGATGGAGAAGACCTACCCGCTGGGCGTGGTGGTTGATCGCACCAAAGATGCGCAGGCGCGGCCCTCGCTAGATGCCGCCCCGCCGCTTGAGGAGATTCCGAGGATTCTGGGCGTGGATCATGAGTCGCCGGAAGAAGATGCGGCCGAAGGCGGAACGCAGGTGAAAGAGGACATCGATCTGCGCGTGCGGGTAGCTGGATTTGGCGGGCAGGGAGTTCTGTTGCTGGGAGAAGTGCTGGCGGAAGCGGGGCTGGATGCGGGGCTGGAAGTGTCGTGGCTGCCCTCGTACGGGCCGGAGATGCGTTCGGGCACATCGAACTGCCATGTCCGGCTATCGCGGGAGCCAATCGATTCGCCGCTGGTGACGGTGCCCAATGTGCTGGTGGCGATGAACGAACCGTCGCTGAAGAAATTCGATGAGAGCGTGCGGCCCGGCGGATGGGTGATCTACAACGGCGATGCATTTCCCGAGGAGTGCGCCCGCGAGGATGTGCATGTGCTGGCGCTGCCGTTCACGCGGATTGCCGATGAACTGGGCGATGCGCGCGCGGCCAACATGGTGATGCTGGGAGCCCTGCTGGAGATTACGGGCGCGTTGCCGCAGGCGAGTATTGACGCGGCGTTGCGGCGCCTGGTGAAACATCAGCGCTGGATCGATCTGGATGAGCGGGCGATGGCTCGTGGACGCGAGCTATTCAGGGAGTCAGTCCGGGGCAACGAGGTGTGCAAATGAAAGCTGAGGCGGATCCGAACCTGATCGTGTATTTCGGCGGCACATACATGGCGCTGAAAGAAGCGCGAGTTGGCATCCTTACCCATGCGCTCCACTATGGGACGGGCGTGTTCGAGGGGATTCGCGCGCATTGGGATGAGGCGGCGAAGGAGTTGTTTGTGCTGCGTCCGAGGGAGCACTATGAGCGATGGAAGCAGAATTGCGGGATTCTGCGCATCGATGTGCCGTTATCGGCGGAAGAGCTCTGCGGGATTACGGTCGAATTGATGCGGCGGAATGGATTCAAGACCGATGTATATGTCCGGCCGCTTGCATACAAGTCTGCGGAACGAGTGGGAGTGAGCCCGGACGATCAGGATGCTATTGCGATTGTGGCGCTGCCGTTTGGGGAGTATTTGCACGCAGACAAGGGGATCCATGCAGGTGTGAGTTCCTGGCGGCGGATTGAGGACAATGCCATTCCGGCCCGGGCCAAGATATGCGGAGCGTATGTGAACAGCGCGCTGGCGAGCGACGATGCGCGCCGGAGCGGATTTGACGAGGCGATCCTGCTGAACGAGAGCGGGCACGTTGCCGAGGGGGCGACCTGCAACCTCTTCATGGTTCGCAAGGGAGCTTTGATTACTCCTACGGCAGATGAGAACGTGCTGGAGGGGATCACGCGGGACACGGTGATGCAGCTTGCGCGGCGGGAACTGGGGCTGGAGATCGTGGAAAGGCGCATCGACCGCAGCGAATTATATATATGCGATGAATTGTTCTTTACAGGAACGGCGGTAGGCATTGCGCCGGTGGTGCGGGTAGATCATCGGCCAGTGAAGAACGGGACAATCGGCGCGATCACGCGCGAAGTACAGCAGTTGTACTTTGATGCGACGCGAGGACACTTGAAGAGGTATCGAGAGTGGCTGGTTCCGATCTACCAACCACAGCAGGAACTGGAGCCGAACGCGGTTTCGCTGGAAGAGATGCACGTGGTTTGAGTTGATTTGCTGAGAAATCCGTCCGGACCAGACAGAGGCGAGGAGGGAAAAATGCTCACAACGAAGACGACGGGAAACGCCTACGACGTGGCCCTGGAGAACTTTGACGCGGCAGCGAACGCGTTGGAGCTGGACAACGATATCAGGGAAATGATCAAGTACCCGGAGCGCGTGCTCACGGTAACGGTGCCGGTGCGCATGGACGACGGGCACATTCACCGGTTCGAGGCATATCGCGTACAACACAGCTCGGTGCGGGGGCCGGCGAAGGGTGGGATCCGCTATCATCCGCAGGTCACGCTTGACGAGGTGAAAGCGCTGGCGACCTGGATGACGTGGAAATGCGCGGTGGTGAACATTCCGTTCGGCGGCGGCAAGGGCGGAGTGACGTGCGATCCGAAACATATGGCGCAGGGCGAACTGGAACGGATGACGCGGCGGTACACGAGCGCGATTCTTCCGCTGATCGGGCCGGAGCAGGACATTCCAGCGCCGGATGTGTACACGAATCCGCAGACTATGGCGTGGATCATGGACACCTACAGCATGACCAAGGGATATCCGATTCCCGGCGTGGTGACGGGGAAACCAATCTGCCTGGGCGGCTCGCTAGGACGCAACGAGGCGACCGGCCGCGGCGTGTACTACACGATCGAATGCGCCTGCGAGCATCTACGCATGACGTTGAAGGGAGCAACGGTCGTGGTGCAGGGGTTTGGGAACGCAGGCTCGATTGCAGCGCAGTTGCTTCATGAAGCCGGAGCGAAGGTCATCGCGGTCAGCGATTCGACCGGGTGCATCTTCAACCCGCATGGCCTCGACATTCCAAGCCTGATGCATCTAAAGGCGCTCACGGGACGGGTGCAGGGATTCCCGGAGGCGGAGAGCATCAACCCTGACGAGTTGCTGGCACTGGATTGCGACATCCTGGTTCCGGCGGCTTTGGAGAACACGATTCATGCCGACAACGCGGGAGCCGTGCATGCGCGGATTGTGGCGGAGGCGGCGAACGGACCGGTCACTCCGGCTGCGGATCGGATCCTGCAGAACAAGAGTGTGTTTCTGATCCCGGACATCCTGTGCAATGCGGGGGGCGTTACGGTGTCGTACTTCGAATGGGTGCAGGATGAGCAGCACCTGTTCTGGGAGGCGCAGGACGTCTACAACCGCCTGGAGCGGGTGATGAAGACCGCATTTCGCGATGTGCTGAAGGTCCACGAGGAGCAGGCAGTTCCGATGCGCATTGCGGCCAACATGGTGGGTGTGGGGCGCGTGGCAGAGGCGGTGAAGATTCGGGGAATTTATCCATAAGAGCAGCTGTTAGCTTCTAGCCGCCAGCAAAACTGCGATCAACGTGAGAGCGGGTGTTCCCAGGTCCCAAAGGAACCTGGGGCACCCGGTACTGGAGGGTATCTTTGCTTTAAGAAACAGTGTTCAGCCTACGGTGTCGATTTCGCTGACGTTGTCGAAGATGTGGCCCATTTTTTCCTGCTTGGTGCGCATGTAGCGCTCGAAGGTTTCCTGCGCTTCGACTTCGGCGGAGACGCGCTGAGTGACGGTGATGCCGGCGGACTCGAGCGCGGCAACTTTGTCAGGATTGTTGGTCATGAGACGGACGCTTGATACGTTAAGAAACTTGAGGGCTTCGGCGGGGAGCTCGTATTCGCGATAATCGGCGGCGAAACCCAACTTAATGTTCGCTTCCACGGTGTCCATGCCCTGGTCCTGGAGCTCATAGGCCTTGAGCTTGGCCATGAGGCCGATGCCGCGACCCTCCTGCTGCTCGTAGAGAAGGATGCCGGCGCCTTCTTCAGCAATTTTGGCGAGAGCCATTTCGAGTTGCAGACGACAATCGCAGCGAAGCGATCCAAAAACGTCGCCGGTGAGACATTGGGAGTGAATTCGCACCAGGGGCGGCGCGGCATGAATGTCGCCCATGACGAGAGCGACCAAGCCTTCTACCTTTGCGACAGCGGCCGGAGCAGATGGAAGGGTGCGTTCGAAGCCCAGGATGCGAAAGTGTCCCCAGCGGGTGGGAAAGTCCGCTTCAGCGATCTTCTTTACGTTCTCAAGTCCCATGCTTTCATTCTACTTTGCGCGGAATTGCGGCGAACCAACAGGTGAGGTTTCGCACCGCAAATCGGGGCCGGAATGGGACGGCAGCCCGTCCAACCGTTTGCACTAAGTGATTGAAAAACTGGTGGGATGGGTGCGGCGCGCGCTACAGTGAGAGCAATGAGTGACACGCTTGTCCTGATCACGCTGCTGGTGAAGCTGGGCGTGGTGGCATCGGTAGCGAGCGTTCTGGCGCGCGGCAGCACGTTCAGGCGGCTTTTCTTTGCGGAGAACCGCAGGACCGGGCAAACGCTGGCGCTCCTGGCCTTTTTTGTCGTCCCGCTCACCTTGGGCGTATGGGTGCGAATCGCGGTTCCGAACTTCCTGGCAGCAGACATTTCCTTTGAAACGATCATTTTGCTGGGACTGTTTCTGGGGCCGGGATGGGCGATGCTCGGCGGCGTGGTGCTGGCAGTCCCCGCCATGTTTCATCACGAGTACCTGGCATTGCCGTTCAATGCTGTATTGGGTTTGCTGGCGGGCGCGCTGGGCGGATTCGTTGAGCGGGAGGAGATCTGGTCGTTTACGCCATTTATCGATCTGAGCCTTTACCGCTGGATTCGACGCAACCTGCGCAAGCCGCGCATCGACCGGCAGTTCCTGATGCTGTTTTTGATTGTGGCGGCAGAGGGGTGTCGGGATTGGCTGGCGCACACGTTTCCGCATCGGCTATTTGCCTTGCTTGCCAGCCAGCCGTGGCTGCAGGTGATGGTTTTGTTGAGTGCGCCGATCGTGGTGGGCATCGCGATCAAGGTATGGAATGCGCTGCGGATTGAAAACACACTTGAGGAACAGAAGCGTCTGCTGTTGGAGGCGCGGCTGGATGCGCTGCAGCGGCAGATCAATCCGCATTTTCTTTTCAATACGCTGAACTCGATTGCGTCACTGGTGAGAGTGCAGCCGGAACTGGCTCGCGAGATGACGGTGAAGCTGGCGAACATTCTGCGAGCGCTTTTGAAGGATCACGACACGTATGTTCGGCTGAGCGATGAACTGAATTTTACCGATGATTATCTTGATATCGAAGTGGTGCGATTTGGTGCGGACAAGCTTCGCGTGGAGAAAGAGATTGATCCGCGCACGCTGGACGTGCTGGTGCCCAGCATTCTTTTGCAGCCGCTGATCGAGAACAGCATTAAGCACGGCCTTGAACCCCGCATTCACGGCGGTACGGTGACGCTGCGCAGCAGATTGGAGAATGACCGGGTGCTGATTGAAGTGGCGGATGACGGCGTGGGCATGGGCGGCCGGCCTATTTCGGCTCTGCAGCGCACCGGGGCCGGCATCGGGTTGAAGAATGTGCAGGAGCGACTCGAGGTGCTGTACGGGAACCAGGCGCAGTTCAGCGTGGTGAGCAATCCGGGGCGGGGAACGCTGGTGTCGATCGAGATTCCGACGAGTCTGGCAAGAGATCCGTAGGATGACTCAGTCCCGCGCCTCGAGAGCAAGCACGGCGTAGGCAGTGGCGGCATCGCTCATGAATTTGCCGACGTTGGAATTGGGATCGCGATTTTTGTTAAGCGACCACGCCGGCCAGGCCCCTGTGGTTTTGTCCTGGTTGGCGACGAGCCAGTTGATGCCCCGCTTTTCGTAGGAATTGGTGATGTGATTCTCTTCGAGAGCGAGAATGGTGATTCCCGTCGCATAGCCATCGGGACGGGTTTCGAGGGGAGTCTTGTCGCGACGTTCCCAGGTGCCGAGATCGGTGAGGCTCCAGCCTCCGTCTACACGCTGGCGACCATAGATCTGCTGCAGGAGGCTTTTCCGCTGGGCTGGGGTGAGGAGGCCGGGAAATTTTGCCGAGGCCCAAAGGACGACAATCTTGTTGAGCAGCGGCTGAGAATCGTAATGGCCAATGAGATACACACGCAGTGCGGCAATATTGCCGACAACTTTTGGGTCGGTGGCGTAGTTGTCGGGAGCGTTGGCCACAATCTCCGCTAGTTGGGCGGCCCAATAATACTGCGACTCTTTTGACTCCCAGGGGGTGTAGTTGAAGTTCTGCCAGACCCACGCGCCGGCGTCTGGACCGGTCCTGGATTGGAGCGCCCATGCGTTGTCGAAGGCGGTGCGGGTAATCTCGCTGAGGTGACCACGGCGCATATCGTAACTGGCAAGGATCACGGCGTTCAATACAGACTCGGCATCGCGCGACTCGACGGCCTTGCCGGCTCCATAGACCGCATCGCTGTAGAACGGCTCGACGTCGGTCCACATGCGGACTCGCTTCTCGACGCTGGCGAGCATGACCGACTCAGACGGCGGTTGTCCTTCGGAACTCAGGTCGTTGTCCAAAACCGGGCGCGCGAGGGCGTAAGAAGCCTGGGTGTGGCAGGAAACGCAGAGGGTTCCATGGTCCTTCTTCGCACGATCCCAGGACTGCCACCAGATTTCGCGGCTGTCGAGGTAGCGGGCAGCGGCATCGCGATCCCAAGAGGCGGAGGCGGCGGGGATGGTTCTGGAAGCGGCGACAACCGGACCTCTGCCCACACCAAGAATGAGAAAGAGGAGCGTTCCGGCTGCAGCCATGGACAAACAGGCCAGGAGCGGCTTGTGGTTCATGCTTTTGGACCCCCGAAAGGCTGCTACACAAGCGTGGATTGACGATGAGGAGTTTGCCAGTCGGTTTCAGAATACGCGCGCGAAGGTAAGGATCGTGCAGAAAATTCGACGAGCCGTGGAGAAGGCAGCCGTGTGCCGTGATGGTTAACGCCGGGGAAAGCGATGCACAGGTCCGCGATGTATGCTCACTTCATGGTGCGTTTCACGGTGCTCGCTTCAGGATCAAAGGGAAACTGCACGGTTGTGTCGGGCGGACACACACGGATCCTGGTGGATGCCGGACTAAGCTGCCGGGAGCTTTTTCGACGCATGAAGCAGGTGGATGAAGATCCGGCGACCCTGGATGCCCTGATCGTGACACATGAACACCAGGACCATGTGAATGGCCTTGCCGTAACGGCGCGCAAACTAGGCATTCCGGTCTATTTCACTGAAGGCACACATCGAGCCTGGATGCGCTGGCTGACCCCGCGGCGCCAGATGACCTACAAGCAATGGCTGGAGCAGTGCCGGCAGCAGGCTGCAGCACGGCAGGCGGAAGCCGACGCGAATGAAGGTGAACCAGACGAAGGGGAACTGGATGTCGGGGCCGAGCAGGGTAACGATGTTGACGCCGAACCGATTGCCGCCGTGGAGAATGGGAAGGGAACGGCGACGAAGGATCCGACCTGGCTGCCCGAAGTGAAGTATTTTGAGGCTGGCCAGCCGTTCGAGATCGGCGACATTGCCATCAGCCCATTCACAATTCCCCACGATGCTGTAGATCCGGTGGGCTTTGTCTTTCAATCGGAAGGCGTAAGGATGGCGGTCGCTACAGACCTGGGGTACGTTCCGCCGAATGTGAAGGCGCAACTCAAGAAGCTGGATCTGTTGCTGCTGGAGTCGAATCACGATCTGGAAATGTTGAGGGATGGTCCTTATCCATGGTCGGTGAAGCAGCGGGTGCTGTCACGAGTTGGTCACCTGTCAAACGAGGCTGCGGCAGAGTTTCTCGAGGCGGAGTACGATGGGCAAGCCGCTTATGTGGTTCTGGGGCATCTGTCTGAAAGCAACAATCTTCCTGAGTTAGCCCGGGTGACGGCCGAGCGTGCGCTGAATGGGCGAGCGAGCCTGCTGGCCAACCGGCTGTTGTTGGCGCAGCAACACGAACCTCTGTCGCCTATTTATTTTTAGGTAAACTTAGGTTACAATAGTAAGAGTATGTGGGGCTTTCCCTCTGTGCCGGGAGGCTGGCGGTTACCGCAGTTTCTTCCGTGGGTACAGTGAGGTTGAAACGAGAGCACCGGGCGTCAACCGCCGGAAGCTCAAAGAAAATGCCGCAACAGAGCGGCGCGACGAAGCCCAGGCAAAGTGAGTCAGAATCTTATGGCAAGAACACAATGCACTGACCGAGTGATCGGCGCCATTCTGGCAAGCTGGCGATATGACATTTCGGGAATTTCTCCGGAGATGCGGAAGGACTACGAGCGGCACCTGGCGGAATGCAACCGGTGCTGCGCTCGTCAAAGATTCCACCGCGGAATCGATGTGGCCTTGGTGGTGCTGACTTCGCTCTCGGTGTTTTTCTCCGTCTTTGCGCTCGCTGTTTTGAAGCACATCAAGCCACTGGAGCATGTAGCCATTAACATGCTCGGTCTTGACGTCTTCGATATGTATCACATGCTGGTTTCGGCAGCGGTAGCGGGTCTTTGCTTCTCGTTGATTGCTTTCGCATTGGTGTTGATGGCGACGCCGGCTCCGAGGTATCTGGGAGACATGGCGGCGGAGCGTGCGAAGCTGCTTGAAGAGCATCTGCCGGACGCGATCAAGTCGTTGCGGATTCGATAAAAGAAACCTGGCAGCAAGAGATTGAAGGCCTCCCGAGTGGGAGGCCTTTGTACGTCTGGATGAATTAATGCGGTGGCTATTTTGTTATGGGCACACGTAGATCGCCGCCGGTCATTTCTTTGGGTAGCCCTTCCTGGAGGATGGCGAGCAGCGTAGGGGAGATGTCGCGCAGGGAGCCGTCGTTGCGCATGCGGAAGTGGCTGGCGTCTTCGCTGACATAAATCAGGGGTACCGGGTTGGTGGTGTGCGCGGTATGCGGACCGCCGGTGACAGGGTCGACCATGAGCTCGGCGTTGCCGTGATCTGCGGTGATGAGCCAGCTACCGTTGCGCTCCTTGATGGCCTTGTAGATGCGGCCGAGCTGCGCGTCGATGGCTTCGCAAGCCTTGATGGTCGGTTCGAGTTTTCCGGAGTGGCCCACCATGTCGGCATTGGCGAAGTTGGCGACGACGAGGTCGAAGGCGGTGTCGTTGACGGCCTTGACGATGGTGTCGCCGATGGCCTCGGCCTTCATCTCGGGGGCGAGGTCGTATGTGGCGACTTTGAGCGAAGGGATGAGGGTGCGGTCTTCGCCGGGGAACGGTGTCTCGATGCCGCCGTTGAAGAAGTAGGTGACGTGCGCGAACTTCTCTGTCTCGGCCACGCGCAGGTTGCGCAGGTGATGAGCGGAGAGGACATTCGCGAGGATGTTATCCATTGACTCGGGCAGGATGACGAGCGGCAGCTCGTAGAGCTTGTCGTACTGCGTCATGCAGACGTAGTGGAGGTTTTTGGGAATCTCGTTCCGGGGGATGGTCTGGTCAAGGGCTTCCCATGCATCGAGGTCGCGTCCGCCCTGCTTATTGAGGCCGCTTTCGCGGGCCAGAACGCGGGTGATCTGGCGGGCGCGGTCGGCGCGGAAGTTGAAGTTGATGCAAACATCTTCGTCGCGAATCTGGCCAACGGGTTTGCCAGCGCCATCGACCACAACGAAGGGGATGAGAAACTCGTCGGTGATCCCGTTGTTGTAATTCTCCTTGATGCGTGCGACGGCATCGGCGTGGAGGCCACCCTCAGCCTTGCCGTGCACCATGGCGTCGAAGGCTTTGCGCTCGCGCTCCCAGCGCTTGTCGCGATCCATGGCGTAGTAGCGGCCGTTGATGGTGGCAACCTTGCCGACGCCGTATTCGCGCATCTTTTGCTCGAGCGCGGCGATGTAGCCGGCGCCGGAAGTGGGTCCGGTGTCGCGGCCATCCATGAATGCGTGAACGAAGACGCGCTCCACGTGAAACTCGCGCGCGATGCGCAGCAGAGCATAGAGATGTTCCTGGTGCGAGTGCACACCTCCGTCGGAGACGAGGCCGAAGAGATGGAGCTGGCGGCCGGCTTCACGCGCGCGCTGCATGGCGTTCACGATGGTGGGATTCTTGCCGAACTCTCCGGAGGCGATCTGGGCGTCGATGCGAGTAATGTCCATCTGAACAATGCGGCCGGCTCCGATGTTGAGGTGGCCGACTTCGCTATTGCCCATCTGGCCATCGGGCAGGCCGACGAAGTGCTCGGAAGCGCGAATCAAGGTATTGGGAAATTCCTGGAGGAGCTTGTCGTAGGTGGGCTTGCGAGCGAGGGCAATGGCGTTGTTAGCGGTTTCGGCGCGATAACCCCATCCGTCAAGGATGGTCAGGACGAGAGGATGCTTGGAAGTAGGCACTTAGGAAAATACCTCTATGGCGATGGAAGTTTGTCTCTTTCAGGATAAACTGCCGTGCCGCGTGTTCCCGTGATGGCATTCACAGCTTCGCAACGTCACATCATGCAGTTATTTCGAGGAAATCTCGGCTGCTCTTGTGGCGCGAATCATCGCGCGGTGTGTCCGATTGGAATGCCTTCTATGTCGACTGGGCGCAGATGGAGCCGTCCTGGCCACATGAATCGTCGAAATCCGCCGCGCGTGAAAACGGGGCATGGGCGGCAGACCGGCCAATGCGAGCAGACCATCAGTTGAGGCGCGGAAAAATTCGAATCCAGGAACGGGCCGCTGCGGAGGACCGTCAGTGACTGCGACAAAGAGCGCTGTGTGGCTGGCGGGGTGAATTGCGACGTACGTGCTGAAGCCAGCTCCGCCACCGGTCTTCTGAATGATGTGAAAGCTTCATCGCCGGCGTCCAGGTGCATCCATCCGAGCCCGATTCCCGAAGGTCTGCCCGCGTGACTGAGGCCATACGTGCTGGTGAGGCTGGAAAGCTGCAGGTAAACCGCCTTTGCCGCGGGGGGCTGGGCTGGGAGCGCTGCGGTCCCTGACCCGACGAGGTAACGGAGCCACTTTGCCATGTCTTCCGGCGTGGAGTAGAGGCCGCTGCTACCCTCGCTGTTCTCGGTGACGGTGCAGGGGCCTTCGTTATGCGCGCCCTGCAACAGCCGGGCGCATTGCGCGGCCGTGGGATAGAAAGTGGTCTCCCACATGCCGAGCGGCCTGAGAGTGCGGGACCAGAGCAGCGTTGAATACGGAGTATGCGCGGCGCTGGCTAATGCGTCACTGAGGAGGTCGAACCCGATGTTGGAGTAAAAGGCCTGGGTCCCGGGCACAAATTTCAGCCGTTCTGTGGGTAACCATTGCCAGCGTGTCGCGAAGTCGGGATACGCAAAGTGCGGCGTGTGGCGCGGCGGAGTCCCAATCTCCCGGTCGAGGCCGGCGGTGTGTGTGGCGAGCTCAAGCAGTGTGATGGGCCGCTCTTGTTCCGGAACCCGGACACCCGCCGGCGCATATTTCTGAAGTGGATCGTCGAGGTGCACAGTACCGTCCGCTACCATCTTCGCGAGCAGGTCGCTGGTGAAGATCTTTGTGAGGGAGCAGAGGCGGATTACCGAGTTCTCAGAGGGAGCGATGTGCGAGCCGGGCGCGGTTTCACCATATCCACGAATGAATACCTGGTCGCCGCGCACGACGACGAGCACCATGCCGGTTGCGCCGGAATTGGCGTAGAGCTCGGAACCGAGTGCCCCCGCGTCTTTCAAGTCGTGCAGATGGATCTGGGGCGCACTTTGCGCGAGGACGGGCGAAAGACCAAGGAGGAGCAGGTAAGCCAGCAGGAGACGCATTTTCATTCAGTGTAGGGCCTATCGCCTGCGCGGGCGAGTGCTGCGCCGTGCCGGACAGCCATTTTGCGCAAAAAAGAAGCAAGCGAGAGAAAGCTCCCGCTTGCTTCTTTGAACGAACGCGGTGAACGCAGCCGCCGGTTAGTCGTTGTAGTTCAAGCTTTCGAGCCCGAGGAAAACCGCGCCACTGCCAAGCTCTTCTTCGATGCGGAGGAGCTGGTTGTACTTGGCGATGCGGTCGGTGCGGCTCACCGAACCGGTTTTGATCTGGCCCACACCGGTGGCAACGGCCAGATCGGCGATAAAGGTGTCTTCGGTCTCGCCGGAGCGGTGGGACATGACCGATGTGTATCCATAGCGCCGGCCAAGTTCGATGCAATCGAGCGTCTCGGTTACGGAACCGATCTGGTTGACTTTGATCAGGATCGAATTCCCAACGCCCTCTTCGATGCCGCGCTGGAGGCGCTTCACATTGGTGACGAAGATGTCGTCGCCAACGAGCTGAATGTTGCCGCCGAGCTTGTCGGTGAGGATCTTCCAGCCCTCCCAGTCATCTTCGGCAAGTCCGTCTTCAAGCGAGACGATGGGATATTGCTTGACCCAATCCGCATAGAAGTCGACCATCTGCTCGCTGGAAAGCTCGCGCTTGTCGCCCTTCTTGAAGACGTACTTGTTTTTATCCTTGTCGTAAAACTCGCTTGATGCGGGATCGAGAGCAATCGCGATCTGCTCGCCCGGTTTGTAGCCGGCCTGCTGAATTGCTTCGAGGATGAGCTCGATCGCCTCGGCGTTTGACTTGAGCGACGGAGCAAATCCGCCTTCATCGCCGACGGCGGTGTTGTAGCCTTTCTTCTTCAGGACGCTCTTCAGGGTGTGGAAGGTTTCCGCAGCCCAGCGAAGCGCGTCAGAGAAACGCTCGGCGCCGACGGGCATAATCATGAATTCCTGGAAGTCGACGTTGGAGTCGGCGTGTGCGCCGCCGTTGAGCACATTGAGCATCGGGGTGGGCAGAATGCTGGCATTGATGCCGCCGAGATAGCGATAGAGCGGCATCTCGAGGGTCTGCGCGACAGCACGGGTGGCAGCCATGGAGACGGCGAGGATCGCATTTGCGCCCAGCTTTCCCTTGTTTGCGGTGCCGTCGAGCGCGATCATTGTCTGGTCGATCATGCGCTGATTGGCAGCGTCCATGCCCTCGAGTTCAGGAGCAATCACGGTTTCGACGTTGGCGACCGCCTGCAGAACTCCCTTGCCGAGATAATGGCTCTTGTCGCCATCGCGCAGTTCCACGGCTTCATGTTCGCCCGTGGATGCACCCGAGGGGACAATGGCTCGGCCCAAAGCGCCGCTTTCAAGAATCACGTCCGCTTCCACGGTAGGATTACCGCGGGAGTCAAGGACTTCGCGGGCGCGAATGGCAACAATCTCGGTCATATCATTCCTCACAATGCGGTGCTGCAGCCGGTCATTCAGTTTGGGACGGCGGTCTACGGCAAGTGCTTCTCCGGCAGCGCTATGAATTGTTTCAAGAAGCTCATGCACGTCTGAAAGATTTCCTCTCCGTCCGGCGCTCAAAAATGTTGTTGTACCGTACGGATTCTAGCAAACGAGGGGTAGTCAGATAGTGTGGCAGTGGTCACGGGAGCCGGATAACGGGTGGGCGCGTGGCGTGTCAACGAGGTATCTCTGTTGATTCGTAGTGGAAAAGGCACCTGTGATCAGGGTCGGAGGCTGGTTCGAATACGACAGGCTCTAGCATTAAGGTGGGCGGGTTGTGCGCAGCAGGTTGTTTTTGGGTGCATTTGCTCGGAACTTTTGGGATTGAGCGGGGTCTAAGAAAGAGGGATCCCCTGCTCGTGAGAAGGAGACTGGATGAACCGGCCGATTCTTGTCGTAGCATTCTTTGTTGCCGCGGCTGTCGCACTTGGTGCGCAGCAGACAAGCCAGAACAACCCGTACGAAGGTGTTTCGCACCCTCCGTCGGACGATAGCATCATCACTTCTGACGAACAGCCGCCCAAACCTCCGGCAGGCCATCCGGCTGTGAGCGCGACCCCGGCGCCGACAGCACGAAGTCAACAGGCCGCGCCGCAGGCGGCGCCGTCGATGCCGATGAGGGCGGCCAACGGAGTGAGCTACCAGCCCGGGGATGGGACGGACGACGGAATCGTGGTGGTGGCGCCTACGGCAACGGAGATGAGCGCACCTGTTCTGACACAGCGGGCGAGCGCGATCGATCCGGATGGTGACATTGTTCACCCTGCGCCGCTTGGACCTGGAGAACTCGATGAAGGCGCAATGATTCGGGTGCGACTGCTCGACAGTCTTTCGAGTTCGATGAGCGAGAAGGGACAGCCTTTCCGGAGCCGCGTGGCGTCGGACGTGCTCGAAGGCGGCAATGTGGTGATTCCGGCGGGATCGGAGATCGACGGCCGGGTTGCCGAGGTTTCCAGCGGCCACTTCGGCGGCCAGGGCAACATGGTGCTGATCCCGGACAAGGTAATTTTGCCCGATGGATCGACATACCATCTGCATGCAGTTGTGACGGAAACACCCGGAACGAACGCCAATGTAAAGGCGGAGGGCGTGATCGAGCCTGGCTCGACTCTAAAGCATGACAGCCTGCTCTACGGCGGTGTCGTAGGGGGCGGAGCCGTGACGGGTGCATTCCTGGGCGGACCGATCGGGGCATTGGCCGGAGGGTTGGTGGGAGCGGGGGTGGTGACGACGCATCTGCTCGTGAGCCATCCGCAGGTACACCTCGAGGCGGGGTCGGTGCTGATCCTGACCTTGTCGGAGCGGATGCACCTGGTGCAAACCCAGACCGCAAGCAGCAGGAACTAAGACAAATCCGGGCAGACTTGAGACGCAGGCAGGCGTGAGACGCGAGATTCGTGTGTCAAGACGCGGGTCGCCATCTGGCTTGTTCAAATTGACTCTTATTGCAAGTTGCCGTACACCGAGGGACGGCCGATGAGCCGCTCGATGCGCTTCTGGATCGGTGGATGTGTGGAAAAGAGGTTCATGAGCATTTCGCCCGAGAGCAAGGGCTGGACAATGAACAGGTGCGCGGAATTCGGCGAGGCCACGAGTGGCACGCGGCGGCTGACCGATGAAATCTTTTCAAGGGCGCTTGCAAGCGCATAGGGATTGCCGGTGAGATGAGCGCCGGTGGCGTCGGCTTCGTATTCGCGGGTGCGCGAGACCCATAGCTGGATGAGCATCGCGGCAAACGGAGCGAGTAACAGCATGACGATGCCGCCCAGGCCGCCTTCGCGATCACGGCGATCGCCTCCGCCGTATCCACCGAAGAGAGCAGAGAAGTAGGCCAGCCTGGCCAGGATGGTGATGGCTCCGGCGAGAGTGGCAGCGATGGAACTTGTGAGGATATCGCGATTGCGAACGTGGCCTAGCTCATGCGCCAGCACTCCTTCGAGCTCCTCGTCATTGAGCAGGCCAAGGATGCCGTGGGTGACGGCGACGGAGGCATGCTGGGGATTGCGGCCGGTAGCGAAGGCGTTGGGCGATTCAGTGGGGATGACATAAATCTTCGGCATCGGCAGTCCGGCCTTGGCTATGAGGCGCTCGACGACGTCATAGGCCCGTGGCAGCTGCTCGCGCGTGACCGGCTGTGCGCCGTACATGGCGAGGGCGATCTTGTCGGAATAAAAATAGCTGACAAAGTTGGTGGCCGCCGCAATGGCAAAAGCGATTAACGCACCGTTGGTCCCGCCGAGATACTCTCCGGCAAGAATGAGAAGCAAGGTGAGTCCGGTCAGCAAAATGGTGGTTTTGACGGCATTCATAAGGAAAGCTTCTAGCCTCTAGCTGCTAGCTCCTGGCTTAGTTATTGGACGCGTACCGAGATGTTGAAGACACAGAACATGACGAGGGATACGCAGCGAGAGCTGGTTCGGTTCGGCCCGGGATGGAACCAGCCGATGGGGACGACGGTTCTTCCGGCTGATGAATGTGATTGAACAGGTGGGCCCCCCACCCCCGGTTTCTGGACGTAAATTATTCATCTCAAAAGAGTTGACGTCAGGGTTTCGCGCTAAATTCCTCTCAGGAAATGACTTAGCCGCAGATTCCTCTCAGCAAAGGACTTAGAACCGGACCGTTCAGGCGGCGATGCCTCATCGCAGGGAACCCATGCTTTGATTGTGCGCGTTTGGATGAATTGATCGGCAAAGGTCAGAGTTTTATTGGAAAAAAAGCCCCGTTTGCTGACGGCGAGAGTCTCCGGGAGTAAGTTGCGAAGGCGAGGCACTCGACGTCATTCCCGTTATCCGGTGAATCAAAAACCTGGTCGAGTTTCGCTTGCAGGCTTCTGAACACGAGGTGAAGCTGCGCACTCTTGCCGGATGAACGAGAACGCACCCGGAACTCGGTCAATGAAAGCGTTCGCCTGACGCGACTTCCGCACAGGGCACCGCGCTCTGGTCAAATGGGACACCCTTTACTCATAGCGAAGAGCTTCGGCGGGTGGGACGGCGATGGCGTGGCGCGCAGGCAACAGGCAAGCGAGGAATGCGCTTATCCCGAGCAGGGCGGCCGGGACAAGTAGAGTGGCGGCATCAAAGGCGTTTTGCATCCAGTGAGCGAGGACAGCGCCAAGAAAGCTGTCAACGGCAAGACCGATGACAATGCCCGCAGCCACGCTGACGAGCGCGATGCGCGCGGCGACCCAGAGGACGTGCGTGCGCGGCGCACCGAGCGCCAGGCGGACGCCGAACTCCGTGGTGCGCTGTGCGACGCTATACGCGACGAGGCTGAAGATGCCGACCAACGCTAGTCCGAGCGCCATGGCAGAGAAGAGGCCAAACAAGATGGAGAAGAGCCGCTGGCGGCTGTACTGTGCGTCACTCTCGATGGCTTGGCTGAGGGTGAAGGTGCCATTGAAGGCGGAGGGGCTGTTGGAGACCTGCTGGTCGGATGCGACGGATGCAATCGCGGCGCGGATGGAGTGCAAGCGAGTGAGCGGATCGCCCTGGGTGCGGACGAGGAACTGCGCATAGGCTGGGATCAAAGCGGTGTACGGAAGATAGATGGCGGGGACGACTGGCTGATCCACTCCGTCGTTGCGCGCATCGCCGACGACGCCGATGATCTGCCGCCAGCTGGCGCTTTGCGGAGAGACCGCCTGATAGCGATTATGAGGCATCAGGCCGGGAATCCGTAGCTGCCTTCCCAACGCGTTGGACAAAGAAAGATAACGTGTGGCGAAGGTGCGATTGACGACGGCGATGAAATCTGCGCGGTTGTTTTCGTCCGCGTTCCAGCCGCGGCCTTGCAGCAAGGGGATGCCAAGCGCAGCGAAATAGCGCTGGTCAACCAGCATCACGCGCGCCTGTGGCTGCTCGCCTTCATCACTTCCGTCGATGATGAACGAGCTCTGAACATCAGCAGCAGGTGGAGTGGCGTCGATGCCGACAGCGACCGTGGAGACTCCGGGAACGGATGCGATCTTCTCCCGGATCTGCTCGATGTACGCGGTGCGCGCTTCACGCGACTGAATGTGGCTCCATTCGGCTGGATCGTGGGCGTGCAGCGAGATACCGAGCTGCATGACATTGGCGGGATCGTAGCCGAGGGGCATCTGCATGAGCCGCAGAAAGCCGCGGATGGCAGTGCCCGCGGTGGCCATGAGAAGAAGCGTGAGCGCGACCTGCGCCGCGATGAGAAAGCTCCAGCGATGCCTGGCGGGAACAGCGACCGATCCCGCCCGCCTGCCGGGGAGCGCACGCGCAGGATCGTTGCGCGAGAGACGCAATGCGGGGGCAAGACCGAAGAGGATGCCGCAGAGCAGGGCGAGCGCGACGGAAAATGCGAGGACGGAAGCGTTGATGCGGATGACGGATTCGGCTGGAAAGGAATCCGGAGAAATCAACAGGGGAAGCCGGGCAAGCCAGTACGATGCGACAACGCCGAGAGCTGCGCCAGCGCAGGAGACGACCAGGGCTTCGACGAGCAACTGGCGGATGATGCGCCAGCGGCTGGCGCCGATCGCCGTGCGGATGGCCAGCTGATGCTGGCGCGTGCGCCCCCGGGCCAGGAGAAGGATGGAGCAGTTGGCGCAGCCGATGATGAGCAGGAGGACGACACCGGCGAGCAGAAGCGTGAAGGTCCGGCCCAGGTCGTGCCGGTAAGGCTCGATGATGGGCTGCAGCGCGAGATGCCAGGCAGAGGCTCCGGAATGCTGTTTCTTGCCTTCGAGCACGATGGGCTCGAGCGCCGCGTTGGCTGCGGCCACCGTGACGTGCGGCCGCAGCTTGATCCAGGGCACGTAGGAGGGGGCGGGACCGTTGGCAACACCCCGCATGAGACTAGCCGGCAGGTAAACATCGCCGACACCGTTGATGTCATTGAATGCGAAGCTGCGGGGCATGACCCCGATGATGGTGCAGGGGGAGTGATCCACCTCCAGCGTTCTCCCGATGATGTGGGGATCGGCACCGAAGTGGCGCTGCCAGAAGCGGTAGTTGAGAACCACGACGGAGTGGCCGCCGTTCTCTGCATCGGATGGCTCGATATTGCGACCGAGAAGGGGGCGCACATCCAAGAACGTCCCGGCGTTCTCTGTCAGATAGGCGCCGTAGATGTCTTCCGGCAGTCCGCCGCTGGTGATCTCCAGGTGCGAACCGCTGAAGCCAAGCACTGATTCGACCGGGGCTGCACGGCGCAAGTCCTCCATCTGTGCCTTGCTCAGGGTGAAGTACTGATATTCGTCGGGATATTGCTGGTTGATAAAGACGGGATTCATGATGCGGTCGGCGCCGGCGTAGGGAAACGGGTGCAGCAGCACGGCATAGATGAGCGAGAACATCGCAGTCGTGGCGCCGATGCCGAGGGCGAGCGAGAGCACGGCGACGACGGCGAAGCCCGGGTTGCGGCGCAGGGCGCGGAGGCCGTAGCGGATGTCGCCGTCTAACTCATCGAAGAAGCGAAGGCCCATAGCGTCGCGGTAGATTTCGTTTTGGGCGGCGGGCCGGCCGAGATCGATGCGGGCCTTGCGACGGGCTTCTTCTTCGGGGAGGCCCTGGCGGATTAAATCCTCCTGGTAAGCGTCGAGGGTGGAACGAAACTCTTCTTCAACGTCGCTCGGGGTGCGTGGCGCGATGGAATGCCAGAGCTTCTGAATTGCGCCGAGGCGACTCATATCTTGTCCGCCTTCTTGTCGAGAATACCTGCGACGACGGCGGCCATGTCGATCCACTTTGCAGTTTCGGCCTTGAGTTGACGCGAACCGGCAGCAGTGAGCGAATAAAAGCGGGCACGGCGATTGTTTTCCGATTCGCCCCACTGGCCTTTGATCCAGCCCTGGCGCTCAAGACGATAGATAGCGGTGTAGAAGGAACCCTGCAGGATTTCGAGGCGCTCGCCCGAGATCTGCTGGATGCGCAGCAGGATGCCGTAGCCATGCAGCGGACCGAGCGAAACCGCCTTGAGGATGAGCATCTCAAGCGTGCCCTGCGGAAGTTCGACCGCCTTCGTCAGAGGCTCTCTCCTATCTGAGAAAGGAGAGTACACGCACTCTCCTTTCCCGTCAAGGAGAGTTCACCTGGGCGGAATCTTGGGCTCCGATCGAACCACCGCCTATGCCGCTCAATTGTGGGTCAGCGGAGGCGAAGATATTTGAAAGATAGGGATCGAGCGCAAATCAGGCACAGCGCGAATCAGCCTTCCCCCGCACAGCACCGACGAGCCGGTGGAGGGGCACAGTTCGCAATCAAGAACAGCGCCCCTCGACGACTTTTGGACAGACATGGGGCAGCCGTGCGTCCACGGCGTGTTCACTACCCCTGACTGGCGTGTTCGACAGCCCGGTTGACGGTATGGACGAACTGCGTGGCGACACTCTGATCGGGCATGTGGACCTGACCGTTGAGGATCTTGTCGAACTTGACCTCCTGGCCATAGAGCTGTTTGGTCGCGTTGTGATCCTGGTTCAGTTCCGTGCCGTTCAGGGTTGCGCCGGCATAAGCGCCCTTGGCGCGCGAATAGCTGAGCAGAGCCGCACCGCGCCATCCGGCGGAGGCTGAGGCATCACGGCCCACCGGTCCCGCGGCGGCGTTAACGCCAGCTCCCACCTTGAAGTGGCCCGACATAAGGGCCTGCATTCCCTGGTCATTCATGGCAAGCATGATGTAGGACACTTCTTCGCCGCCGATCTGTAGACCGAAGCTGCCGCCACTCATGCTGAAGGGAGCCGGCGGGCTCCAGCGGCCGTTTTCAATCTTGCATGTGGCGACGCCGTTGCCGTGCTCGCCGCCGATTCCGAAACCGGCCTTCACCAACTTGGGGATGACGGCAATGCATTTGGCATTGCGGAGAACATCATTGGGGATGCCGGCATTTGATTGTGGGCCAGTCATCTGCTGAATGATGTGACTGGCTTGGGTAAGTTCGTTATCAGCTTTGTCCTGGGCGAGCGCGGGGACGGAGACGGAGGCGGCGAAAGCGCCAAGAGTAAGTACCGCGAGAGTTCTTCTCATGAGACGGCTCCTTTCTTGCTGAGAGGGTAAGACTTTGATTGATAGCGGCGCGCTACGAGAGCCTGGAAGGGTGTACTACGGGCGAGCAAGAAGCTGCGAGCGCGCCGAACCATCTAAGCGAACCAGCTAGTATGACGTTGTCGCAGGCGGCTGGGTTGTTTGGACAGCGTACGGTGACCTGAAACACCCCAAAGACCAAGACCTGTCGTTGGGTTCCGTAAACTGCTGCACTGTCCAGGAACGTTGATGCGACTACTATTCTAGACGGCGCGGCCTGCTGCTGCGCCTGAGGCCCAGGCCCACTGGAAGTTGAATCCGCCGAGGTGGCCGGTGACGTCAACCACTTCTCCTATGAAGTAGAGCCCGCGCACGCTGCGGCACTCCATGGTCTGGGCCGAGAGCGCGCCGGTGCTGACGCCGCCTGCCGTGACTTCGGCCTTGTCGTATCCTTCAGTGCCGGCGGGCGTGAACGGGAAGGCATGGAGGCTGCGCTCCAACTCATCGAGCGCGTGGTTGGTGAAGCTCGGCGGGGGGATGATGTCAATCAGCCGGTCTGCGAGGCGGGTGGGCAGATGCGCGCGCAATGCGGCTTTCAATGCGGGCAAATCGCGGCGCGCGTTTGTGGCAAGCAGGGGCTCGAGCAGGTGATGACCGGGCGCCCAGTCGATCTGGATCGCGTCGGGGTGGTTCCAGTAAGAGGAGATTTGCAGGATGGCTGGTCCGCTGAGCCCGCGATGCGTGAAGAGCATTTTTTCGCGAAAGGTGCGCTTGCCGCAGGCCGCTATGACCGGCACGGAGACGCCGGTGAGATCAGCGAAAAGGACGTGCTCAGAGCCGGAAAAGGTGAGGGGAACGAGCGCGGGACGGCAGGGCTCGATGGGAATGGAAAACTGGCGGGCGATATCGTAGCCGAACCCGGTTGCGCCCATCTTCGGAATGGACAGGCCTCCGGTGGCGACGATGAGAGCGGCCGCCGTGAAGATGTTGTTGTCGGCAACGAGGGTAAAGCAAGAATCGTCGCGGCGGACTGCGGACACGGCAGTTGAAGGAAACACGCGCACGCCGGTTTCGGCACATTCGCTCATCAGCAGATCGACTATTTGTTGCGCCGACCCATCGCAGAAAAGCTGGCCGAGGGTCTTTTCGTGATAAGCGATGCGGTGGCGCTCGACGAGACGGATGAAGTCTGCCGGGGTGTAGCGCGCGAGCGCGGATTTGGCGAAGTGAGGATTGGCAGAGAGGAAATTGTCGGGCCGCGTGTGCAGGTTAGTGAAATTGCAGCGCCCTCCGCCGGAGATGAGGATCTTTTTGCCGGGACGCTCTGCGCGCTCGAGTACAGCGACGCGGCGCGAGCGGCGGCCGGCTTCGATCGCGGCCATGAGGCCTGCGGCTCCGGCGCCGAGGATGAGGACATCGAAACTGTGGTGATTCACGGTGCTTTTCATGATTAGAACTCATGAGACGTATGGGGCGAGTCGCCGAGAGCGGGAGACGGCGCGCAGTTTCGGATTCCCACGCTTTCCGCGATGAGACTGCGTCAAGGATGGGGCAGCCGGAAGAGATTTGGTGGCGCGGCGATGTCAGGGCTCGTGACTTCCCACCCTTGCGCCAAAGAACAGCGCAAGGATGGGGCAGCCGGAATTCAAGCGAGGAGGTTAGGAGCTGCGCTTGAGGGCGCGCTTGAGGACGATCTCGAGGGCAGGTTTGACCTCGGCGTAGTCTGCAGCGGAAAGTGTGCCGTTGATCTTTTCGCTTTCGAGGGCAAAGAGCTCTTCTTTGAGCGCGGCGAGTAGTGCAGAGTTCTTTGTTGCCGGGGACGCGGAGGAAGCGAAGCTGTGGGCAACGGGTAGCGCAGGCTCAAATGGAACAGCTATGTTGGCACCAGCCGCAGCGGCAGCGGGTCTGCGGAGCAGGAAGCCAGCGGCAGTTGCCATAAGGAGGCCCAATCCACCGAGGATCCACCACTTGTATTTGCTGAGCGGATCGGGGGTGTTGATGGGAGCGCCGATGCCACCGCCGGGCTGGTTGCCGGGCGCGCCGGCGGCCTGTGCTCCATTGTCGGCTTGTGTTTCGCGGGGCATGGAGCCGGTGCCGGAGACCGTGAATTCAAGAGCCTGACCGGGGGTTGCATTCTTGGCGACGAAGGTCTGGATGTTGGGGTCCTGCTGCACGGATTGGAAGGTTGAGCCGGAGCCGGCTGCAAACGTCATGCTCTTCGGCAACAGGATTCCCACGCTTTGAGCGGGAAGGGAAACCCTGGGGTGAAAAACGAATTTGCCGGAGGTATAAGGCAACGTATAGTCGACCTGAAACAGGGTATCCTTGTCGCCTTCGTCAGGCTGGATGGGGAAGTTGAAAGCATACTGGCCCTTTGCTCCCGCGGGATCGAGCTTGACGCTGGTGGGAAGTCCGGTGGGACGCTGCGCAGCGACGCCGGCAATTTCGGCTTCAGGGGGCAATGCGATGGCGAAGGTGCGCGGGCTCCATTCAGTGCGCGGCGGCGAACTGGTGTTGTGGACGAAGTAGCGCTCGGTGACATGGAGCTGGTTGTTGTCGCCCTCGATTTCGAGCACGTCTGCCTCGATGAAGACGCCATCGACTTTGGCGGCGACATCGTAAACGGGGATATCACCCGGGGCTGCGCCCTGCGGAGCGGCAATGAAATAGCCGGCACCCTGGTGGGTGACGCGGATCAGGTAGGGACCGCTGCCGGGTTCGTTAAGGGAATAGTGGCCCTGCGCGTTGGTGGTGGCGTGTGCGACTTCGCCCATGCCGGCCTGCACGTCGACGAGGACGACGGTGTCGCCGGCCGCGGGCTTGCCGGTGGTTTTGTCAGTGACTGTGCCCGTGACGGTAGCGGACTGGGCAAATGCGGCGGCGAGAAAAAGTGTGGCCGTCGCGGAGAGTTGAAAGATTTTCGTGGCGTTCATGGTTTTGTTTGGGTTCCTAAATCTGTTCGTCTGAGTTTGTCATGCTCCTGGTTTCATCTGCCGTGGCGGACGAATCGGGCGCCCAGTCAAGAAGGCTCAAGCATGCTGGAGGTGTTCGATCTCGGCGAGGAGCTGCGCGGTTTCATTTTCAAGCTGGTTACGCTGGGTGACGAAATCTTCTTCCGGATATTTACCGGCGCGATACTCGAAGTTCAGGTCGCGCAGATTCTCATAAAGCTGTTCCTTGCGCTCGAGGAGATAGTCGAGGCGCGTTTTCTGGCGCTGGCTGGCGAAGACGTTTTCTGGCCAGAAGGTGTAGATGCCGAGTGCGAAGGCCAGCATGATGCCGGCGACAAGTCCCTGCGATTCAGTCATGGGGTGAAAAACCTCCGTCGGGGTCTGACCCGGTTTCGCGGCGAATTTTTTCGCGGAGCGCATCGATCTCCGGGTTGCCGGGGCCGGAACCCGCGGGCGCTGGATCACCAGGTAATTTGCCGATGGACCACTGGCGCACGAGCAGGATTGTTCCCAGCAAAGCGGCCGCGAAGACAGCGATGGGGGCCACCCATGCGACGAGGTCGAAGCCGTGCGTGGTGGGCGCGGCGAGAACCGTAGCTCCATACTTGGCGGCGAAACTCTTCAAGATCTGGTCATCGGTGGCGCCGGTAGCGATTGCGGAGCTGAGCTCAGCCATCTCCTGTCCTCTGGAGGGGCAGCCAGCGTGGTCGCACTCGCCAAGGACCTGGGCACAGCCGCAGGTACACATGAGCTTGTGATCCATGCTCTCCAAGCGGGAGCTGGAGTTGCTGGCTCCGACGGAGAAACATACGGCAATCGCAAGAAGAAGGGCCTGAGCTGACTTGAGCCAGAAGGTGGCGGAAGTAGATTGTCCCCTTCCACCCTTCAGCAAAAGGCCGCGCAAGGATGGGGCACCCGATTCAGAACGAAAACGGAGACTTCGCATCAGTCGCCTCCCTTCAGAACCGGTTGTGGCGGCGTCAAGCTGACCGCAGGTGCGCGCAAGGCCGCCGACAGAGGAGTCAGGCTGGGCACCAGTGCAACAAACGTGCCGAAGACGATGAAGACGACGCCGGCCCAGATCCAACTGACCAGGGGATTGAGGAAAGCCTTGATGATGGGCTGACCGGTGTCAGGATTAATGCCTTCAAAGACGACGTAGAGATCCCAACCAGGAACGGAGTGAATAGCGACCATGGTTTCAGGCTGGCCGTCGGCGTGGTAGACACGCTTTTCGGGAGTCATCTCAAAGAGTTTCTTGCCGTCACGGTTGACATCGAGCACCGCGTAATTGGAGTCGTAGTTGTCGTTCGAATCCTGAGTGAAGCCCACGCACTGAAGAGTGTAGGGGCCGATGGCCATGGTGCCGTGAACGGCCAGTTCGCTTTCGTTGCTGCGATTGAATGCAGCGCCGGCAAGCCCGATGATGACGATGACCACGCCGATGTGGATGATGTATCCACCGTATCGGCGTGTGTTGCGGCGAACGAGAAGATAGGTGGCCGAGAAAAGATTGCGGTGAGTCTGTCGGGCAATCACGCCCGCACCGCGCAGGAACTCGGAGAGAATGGCGGCGAGCACACCCGCCGAGAGTGAGAAGCCTACAAGGGAATAGAACGCGCCGGAATCGAAAGCGCCGTCCTTCCAGGGCCGCACGCCAACAGCGAGACAAACGATGAAGGTTCCCCAGAGCGCAATGGATGGAATCACGAAGTTGCGGCGCACGGCGCGGAGCGAAGTGGCACGCCAGGGGAGCAGTGGTCCAACGCCTGTGAGGAATAGCAGGAACAATCCGATGGGGATAGCGACGCGGTTATAGAATGGCGGACCGACGGTGACCTTGGTGCCCTGAACGTATTCGCTGAGGATGGGGAAAAGCGTTCCCCAGAGGATGACAAAGCAGGCGGCGAGAAGAACCAGGTTGTTAAACAGGAAGCTGGATTCGCGACTGACGAGGGACTCGAGCTGATGTTCGCCCTTGAGATGATTGCGCTGCAGAATGTAAGTGAAAATGCAGACTGCCAGGACGATTCCCATGAAGACGGAGAACCATGTGCCGATGGACGATTGCGCGAAGGCGTGCACGGAACTCACGAGTCCGGCGCGGGTGAGCAAGGTACCGAGCAGGGTGAGAAGAAAGGTGGAGAAGATGAGCCACACGTTCCAGCTTTTCATCATGCCTTTCTTCTCCTGCATCATGACGGAGTGGAGAAAGGCAGTACCTGTGAGCCAGGGCATGAAGCTTGCGTTTTCAACCGGGTCCCAGCCCCAGTAGCCGCCCCATCCGAGCACGGCGTAAGCCCAGTGCATACCGAGGAAGATGCCGCAGGTGAGGAACAGCCAGGTGACCATGGTCCAGCCGCGGGTGATCTTGATCCACTTCTCACCGGGGTAGCGCATCATGAGTGCGCCGAGAGCGAAAGCAAAGGGAACGGAGAATCCGACGTAGCCCAGGTAGAGCATGGGCGGGTGAATGACCATCTCCGGATACTGAAGCAGGGGATTCAGGCCGTTGCCGTCGGCGGGGATGGCCCCTTTGAGAAGCGAAAAGGGCGGAGCCGCGAAGTTGACGACGGCGAGAAAGAAGACCTGGATGGCGGCGAGGATGGTTCCGGCGTAGGCGTAGAGCTTGACGTCGTTTTTGTGGGTCAGGCGGAGCACGAATCCATAAGCGCCGAGAAGCCACGCCCAGAGGAGCAGCGAGCCTTCCTGACCGCTCCACATGGCAGCGAACTTGTACTCGGGAGGCAGGGCGCGGTTGGAGTGCTCGAGGATGTAAGTAATGGAGAAATCATTGGTAAAGACCGACCAGAGAAGAGCGAAAGCGGCTGCGGTGACGGCATAAAAGCCAGCGATTCCGGCGCGGCGAGCCGTGTCGGCCAGGCGTTCGGGCGAGATGGCTGCAGGCTGTCCGGTGGCGATTAACCGCAGCGCAACCGCCCCGGCAAAAAGGTTGTAGGCGGCCAAGGCCAACGCAATCAGAAGGGCGAAACTGCCAAATGCTGCCATTTGATCTCCAAGACGATTCTCGCACGCGAGGCGGGGAGCCTGAACGCTATGCCAGCGAGGTCATTGTCAACCCATCATAGGGGTTTTAAATGTGATTTA
>DATKPJ010000076.1:0-16201 GCA_035524195.1 Occallatibacter sp. | reverse complement strand
GCATTGATGCTGCAGGGGTCGCAGGCAAATTCGAGGGAGAAGTTTCTGCAGGTGATTGCGAACGTGCGCAATGTGCGTGACGCCTGGAAGCAGGTGGCGAGAGGGCAGAAAGGAGACCCTGCTGCGCAGGGCGATCCATTTCCCGACTTCGGGGGGAGTGTCGCAACAAATGGTGAGTCCGCTTTCCGGCCCGATCAACGGGCGGGAATTAGCTGGACGGCATAATGGGTTCAGCCAGCGACAGTTAATTCTTCTTCCAACTGCTGTTTGTGGTAGAGGCTTGCATAGTAGCCGTCGAGGGCCAGCAACTCCTCGTGGCATCCGATCTCCACCACTTTGCCGTTGGCGAGGACAGCGATCTGATCGGCATTCCGCACCGTAGACACTCGATGCGAGATCAGAATTGTAGTTGCCGTGGTGGTGTAGCTGTGGAGGCCGCCCAAGATGCGTTCCTCGGTGTAGGTATCGACACTGGCCAGCGCATCGTCAAGGATAAGGATCGACGGTCGGCGCAACAGTGCCCGGGCAATCGCGGCGCGCTGCTTTTGTCCGCCTGACAGAGTTACGCCGCGCTCGCCAACGATGGTTTCAAATCCTTGTGGAAATTCTTCAAATTCACTTCGTATATGGGCGGCTTCGGCAGCCTGGAGCATTTCTTCTGCGCTAGCATGAGGCGCGCCGAAGGCAAGATTCTCGCGAATCGTGTCACTGAAGAGAAATGTTTCCTGCGGAATCATCCCGATATTGCGCCGCAGCAGGGCCAAAGGATAGTCCCGAACGGAGTGTCCGTCGATCAGGAGCGTTCCTTCCGGCGCTTCATAGAGACGCGAGATTAGATTCACGAGTGTCGTTTTGCCGGAGCCGGTTGGTCCGACGATGGCCAGGCTTGAACCGGCGGGAATTTTCAGCGAGACATTCCTCAATACTGGAGTCTCTCCATAAGAGAAGCTTAGATTACGGAATTCTATATTTCCCTCGAGAACGGTGTCGGCTGGAATGGTGGAGTCCGCATCGCTATCGTCGATGGCCGGCATGGCACGCAATAGCTCGTCTATCCGCTTGACGGATGCGGTTCCGCGCTGGAACAGATTGACGACCCAGCCCACGGCGATGATGGGCCAGATGAGAAGAACCATGTAGGTGTTGAATGCCACGAAATCGCCGACCGAGATGCGGTGGGAGATCACTTCGTGCCCTCCCACGAGGAGAGTGATGATCATAGAGATGCCCAGGATGAATTCCAGCGTTGGCCATAACATTCCCATGAGCTGCACCAATCCCTGGGCCCGTGTAATGTACCTGCGATTTGCCTTTTCAAAGATTTTTATCTGGGAGTCTTCACGGGCAAATGCACGCACCAGGCGCGCTCCTGAGTAGTTTTCCTGAGCTTGCGCGGAGATTTCTGAGAAGCTTTCCTGAATTCGCTCAAAGCGATCGTGAATCTTGCGTCCGAAATACTGGACAAGGATGCTGGCGAGGGGCATGGGAGCCCAAGCGACCAGGGTGAGCCAGGGACTGATGCGCAACAGAAAGAAAAGTGCGCCCAAAGTGAAAAAGACAGTATTCGCGCTGTACATCAAGGCCGGACCGAGCAACATCCGCACGGCATTCAGATCATTGGTCATTCTGGCCATGATGTCGCCGGTGCGGTAGCGCTGGTAGAAATCCGCATCCTGCAACTCAAGCTGGCGGAAGAGATCGTTGCGCAGGTCATACTCGATTTCGCGTGAGATGCCGATTAGAATCCAGCGCTGCGCATACAGGAATATGCCCTTTATTAGCGCGATCGCGACCAGAAGTCCCGCGAAAACAAGAATTTCCCGGCGAGTAATTCCGTGTTCAAGCCCATCGATGGCCTTCTTGAGAATCTGAGGGAAGAGGACCCAAACTGCGTTTGTGGCAATGACGCAGAGGATTCCGCGGACGTAACCCCAGCGATAGCGGCGCATGTAGGCAAACAGAGGTCCGAGGTCTCGCAGCATGGATCCATTGTACGAGGCTGGCGGTGTGGAAGCGGATGGCAAACCGGCAGCTTTCGATAATTAGAAGGCGGCTTGAGTTACGTGGGCGTTCGGAGGAGCAGATATCCCCCAGCGATCGCGAAGAGCAAATCAGCGGCCCATGCGGCCAGGGGGGCGGGAAGATAATTGACGTTGCCCATCGCGCCGAACAGGCCATCGAGCACCCAATATGTCAGGGCTACGGAGATGGCCACCGCGATTCCGGTGAGCGAACCACGGCGTCCCATGGAGAGCGCAAATGGAATGGCAAGCACGGCCATGATGACGGCGATAAGGGGATAGGCCAGTTTGTGCCAGAGCGCGACGCGCAAGCGCATGGTGTCGAATCCGCTCTGTCGCAAATCTTTGATATAGCCTTGAAGCTGGCCGAAGCTCATCTCCTGCGATTGCTTGTTTTCCTTGACGAAATAGCCTGGCTCTTCATGAATCTCAGAAAAAGTGGTGCTCTTAAACTCCTGATACCTCTTAACGTTTGCCCCATCAAGATCCCGTACCCAACCATTGTGAAAGACCCAGGTGCTGGAACTGTCATCCCATGTGACGCGCTGTGCAAAGATGCGCCGTGTGAGCGAAAAGGTCGCGGGGTTGAACTCGAATACCGATAGATTGGCAAATTCTTTTTGGTCTGGGTCAAAGAACTGATAGTAGAAAATGCGCCCAGGTTCGCCGGGGTGTGGCTGCCCGAAGATCCAATTGTGTTCGGGATGCAAGAAGGTTTGAGGAGGCCTGCCCTTGATGGTGCTGCGCAGTGCCTCCTGCCGTCGATTTGCCTGGGGCAGATAAGACTGCTCGAAGAGAAACAGGCCGATGGCAAGCAGCGCGGAGAGGGAGACTATCGGTACGACGAGACGATACAGGCTGATGCCGGTCGCTTTCATTGCCACGATTTCGCTGTTGCGGTTCAGCACTCCGAAGGTGACCAGGACTGCGATCAGAACGGCCAGTGGCGCGATCTGGTAGATCATGCTGGGAGTGAGATTGATGAGGTAGTCACCAACCGTAACGAGTGCGATATGGTTGCGAATTATATCGCCGATCAACTCAAAGAACGTGAAGACCAGCATGAGCAGGACGAAGCCCGCAAGGACAAGCACGAGAAGAGAGAGGAACTCGCGCAGAAGGTATTCGTCAAGGATTCGCGGAAAAACCCCTCTTGAATGATTCCGGATCGCACGTGGTCGAAACCTGGCGAGTAATGCTGGACCGTGCATTTCATCGTGCTTTGACGGGAGCCTAAGGCTGGAAATCTGGGTAGCCCATCCGGAAATGATGCTCAGGATCCGGCCGCCACTGGCCATCTGCCAAAGCAGGAAGATTCCCGCCGTCGCGAAAATCAGGTTTGCAAGCCACACGGCAAGAAACGCTGAAAGCTTTTCCTGCCGGCCTAGTGCAAAGCCGGTATAGGAGAGCACATAGTAGAGAACCACGAGCAAGAGAGTGAACACAAAGCCGGAGCTCTTTCCACCGCGCCGCGAGACAACTCCCAAAGGAACACCCACGAGCATCAACACCAGGCATGCCGCGGGATAGGAAAAACGGGTATGCAATTCGAGGAGAAATCGCCTGCTGTCCGGACCGTGAATGCGCTGTTCAAGTTCGCTCATTGGCAAGGCATAAATGGCGGTATCCAGTCGTCCGAGATGAATGCTCTGTTGACTCAGCATAAGCGGCAGATCGGTGCTGGCGAATGAAGAGATGTTCGATTGTCCTGGATGTCCGGCAACGGGTTCATCGTGCAACCCATCGCGCAATCGCATGATCAGCTCCTGGTTGTTGTCGTTGACAACGGTTGCTGAGGCAGCGGTGGTAATGACTGGATTGGAAGGGTCAGTGACGTCGGCCATGAACACCTGGCGCCAGTTGGACGCCCCTGTTCCACTTCGTACGTCCTGCACGTAAAGCACGAGGTTACGGAAGTCCTCATAAAAAACGCGAGGCTGAATCTGATAGGAAGCCTGCGAAGTCTCGAGTTCCTGCTGCATTGCCAGCAGAGCCTGGTTTGCACGCGGTGCGAGATAGAGCGAATTGACCAGGCCAAGCAGCGTTCCTGCAATGGCAACGATGGATGCAACCCGAAGAAAATAGCCGATGCCCAGTCCGGAGGCGCGCATGGCGATGACTTCACTGTCCGAGGCCAGGCGGCCGAATCCCAGAAGGATTCCAACCAGTACGGCCATGGGAATGGTGACCTTGAACGTGTTGGGAACTGTGAACAGGAAAATCTCCAGCACGCTTGTCCAGGTGGAGCTGTTGCGCACCACCATCTCAAGGATTGTGTTCAATTCGCGCATGAAGAGGATGAAGGTAAAGATCACGCATCCGATGAGCGCGTAGGAAAGGATCTCGCCGAGAATGTAGCGGGTGAGGATGCGCACGCAAAGACTCTTACGCTAGTTTAGCGTGCCCGCGCCGGTGCAAGCCGCCGGGGCTGCCAGCGGCGAAGGCGCAGACTGTTGGCGAGAACGCTGACTGAACTCAGTGCCATGGCGGCGGCCGCGACCCAGGGGCTGAGCAGAATGTGAAACGACGGGTAGAGCAGTCCCGCTGCCAATGGTATGCCAAGGAGGTTATAGGCCACTGCCCAGGCAAGGTTCTGCCTCATGATGCGCATCGTGGAGCGTGCCAGATCAATCGCCGTCGGGATAGCCGAGACCTCAGTTCGGAGGAGCAGAACGTCACCCGCTTCCTGAGCGAGGTCGGCGCCGGACCCCATGGCAATGCCGGCATCGGCCTGGGCAAGCGCGCCGGCGTCGTTTATGCCGTCGCCGACCATTGCTACGCGGAGTCCTTCATTCTGCAGTGAGCGGATACGCGCCAGCTTGGTAGCCGGATCAAGTCCCGCTTCAACCTCGTCAATTCCCACTTTGTTGGCGATAGGAGCAGCTGCAACGGAAGAATCACCGGTGAGCATCAAGACGCGAAGGCCTTCGCCCCGCATAGAGGCCACGGTGGCGGCGGCATCCGGGCGCAGGGTGTCACGAGCGTCGAAGCAGCCAGCTGGCTGGTTCTCCAGCGCCATCCAGAGGCGCGTGACACTCGGCTTTGGAGGGGCGATATCGGGCAAGCGGATGAGCATCTCGCGGAACAGAGCTTCGTTTCCGAGAATGCATTGGATTCCCCGCACTGTTGCGGTGAGTCCGCGTCCCGGAAGGATTTGCACATCCTCGGCGGTGGGCCACGAAAGATTTCTTCCACGAGCGAAATCCACGATTGCATGGGCCAGAGGGTGATTGGATCGCTCTTCAGCGGCTGCGGCCAGACGCAAGAGATCGTCCTCTTTGTATCCAGGCTCGGGGCGAATGGCAACCAGGGAGGGGTGACCGACCGTCAAGGTTCCGGTCTTATCCATCAGCACTGCATCGAGGCGGGAAAGTCGTTCGAGCGCCTCGCCTCCTTTGAAAAGCACTCCGAGCTGGGCCCCGCGTCCCACAGCGACGGTTAGTGCGGCGGGAACGGCCAGGCCCATCGCGCAGGGACAGGCAATGACCAGGACAGCGACAGTGTTGGCAAGTGCCAATTGAAGCGAATGGGCTGCGTAGTACCAGGCGATGAAGGTGATTGCGGCGAGCGCAAGGACGGATGGGACAAAAATTGAACTGGCGCGGTCGGCCAACCGCTCCAAGGGTGCGCGGGAACTCTGCGCCTGCTCAACCATGCGGGTGATCTGCGCCAGGACAGTATCTTCGCCAAGCGATTGCGCCTGGCACACGACGGCACCGTCGTAGTTCAGTGAACCTGCAAGCACGCGATCACCGTTTTCGCGGGCCAGGGGCGTGGATTCGCCAGTGAGCATGGATTCGTCCACTGTCGTTCGGCCATTGAGAATCGTGGCATCTACCGGGAAGCGTTCGCCCGGCAGGACCAGGATGTTGTCGCCGGGCTGGATTTCGACGAGAGGAACAAGGGCTTCCTTTCCATCGACGATGCGCCGGGCGGTCGCGGGACGAAGGCGGCTAAGTGCATCAAGTGCGCTCAGGGCTCGGCGTTTTGCGCGCGCTTCAAGAGCTTTTCCCAAGAGAAGAAATCCAAGAATCAACAGGACGGCATCGAAGTAGACTTGTCGGTCCGGCGCTGGCTGGATTGTCGCGTAGGCGGAGTAGGCGAAAGCGACGCCGGTTCCAATGCTGACGAGGGTGTTCATATTGGTCGAGCCATGGCGAATTCCACGGAAAGCGCTCGTGTAGATTCCACGACCTGCCCAAGCCATCAGCAAGGCCGTCGTCGCGAGTAGAAACCAGCGGATTGCTTCATGAGGAAGCGCATACATCCAAGGCAGCAAGTTCATTAGCCAATGATCGAACGTGCCCATGTGTTCACTGAGCGGCATGGCCAGGAGCATCGCCAGAGTGCCAGCCAGGATCGTCGCGATGGGCTTGACGGGGCTGCCGGACTCTGATCTTTGCTCTCGCTGCGCCCCGGGCCGAGGAAGGACGGCGTCGTATCCGGCATTTCGAATAGCGTCAACGAATGCCTGGGGTGCGGCGACAGACGGATCGAAGATGATGTTGGCGCGGTGCGCCATCAGATCGACTCGTGCCGATTCGACACCGGGAGTCGATCGGAGCGCAGTTTCAACATGATGCTGGCAGGCCGCGCAACTCATGCCGAGCACGGGCAACGTAAGCGATTCTGTCGCGGTCGTACCCATCGCGGAGATTATTGCTCCAGTTGTGCCGAATAGCCGGCTTTGGCCAGCGCTGCAATTGCGGCTTCAATTGACGCTGGGCTATCGGATGCATTCAGCCGCGCGGCGCCCAGACGCACTTCTTCTACCTTTACCCCGTCGGCAGAAGCCAAAGCCTGCTCGACGCGGCGAACGCAGGATCCGCAATGCATACCGTCAATCTGCAGCGTGAACTCCGCCATTTCATCCTCCAGTAGCACTTATTCTGATGATACGCCGGGGTATTGGATTCAATCCGGTTGTACTGAACCGGGCAGACTCTTGCGCGAGCGCTGGTCTGCCGCACTATCGTAGACTCGAGGCCTTGCGAGGAGAAGTGAATGGGCAGAGAATACTCCGGAATGCCGATGATCGGAGTGGGCGCGGTTGTGGTCGAACACGGAAGGGTCCTTCTTGTACGCCGCGGACATGAGCCCCTTCTCGGAAAGTGGTCGCTGCCTGGCGGGTTGATCGAGATAGGCGAATCGCTTCATTCGGCGCTGATACGCGAGGTGAAAGAGGAAACCGGGCTGGTGGTCGAGCCGGTGGAACTGATCGAATTAATTGACAGCATCCATCGCGAAGGCGAGCGGGTGAAGTTTCACTTTGTGATCGCAGATTATCTTTGCCAGGTTAGCAGCGGATCCGCGCAGGCGGCCTCCGACGCGGAAGCGGTTCGATGGGTTGAGCGAAGCGAATGGAACAGCCACAGCGCTATCGCACTCGATCCGGTTACGGTGCGCGTTATCGAATCCGGGTGGCAACGTGCAATGCGAGCGAATCCGAAAGAGGCGAAATGATGCGCGCGCGGCGGAAGTGGATTGCGAGTGTGGTGGCAGTACTCGTGGTTCTGGTTGCGGGGGTGATCTGGTTTCGACCGGTCAGCGTTTTTGACTGGTTTACCGAGACGCAGATGTTGCTCTCTGGAGCGCGGAGCCACTATACGACGGTATCCGGCTACCGGATCCACTACTACGAGATGGGGCCGAGGGCGGGGCCGGTGGTGGTGCTGGTGCACGGGCTGGGCGGGCGCTCAGAGGACTGGCGCAACCTGGCGCCGTACCTGACCCGAGCTGGTTACTGCGTCTATATCCCCGATCTCCCGGGTTACGGCAGAAGTGAGAAACCAAGGAATTTCTCGTATTCGATTTCGGATGAAGCGGCGGTTGTGGTCGCGTTCTTCGACAAGATGGGGCTGAAACAAGTTGACCTGGGGGGCTGGTCGATGGGCGGATGGATTGTGCAATGGATCGCCACCCATCAACCGGACCGGGTGAAGAAGCTGATGCTGTTTGACAGTGTGGGACTGAGCGATCGGCCGAAGTGGAATACGGCCCTCTTCACACCGACAACGTCGGCTGAATTGGCGGAGCTGGATGATCTGCTGATGCCGAACCCGCCACACTTGCCGGGCTTCATCAGCCGGGACATTCTCCGGATTTCGGAGGCGCGCGCGTGGGTGATCCATCGGGCAGTGAACTCGATGATGACGGGCAAGAGCGTAACGGACAACCTGTTGCCGGATCTCAAAATTCCGGTGTTAATTGTGTGGGGGGCGGAGGATCACATCGCGCCGCTGAGCGAAGGCGAGGAGATGCGCAGTCTCATTCCCCAATCGCAGTTGGATGTGATCGCTGGATGCGGACATCTGGCGCCGAGTCAATGCGCGGGAAAAATCGGGCCGGAGGTGGTGAAGTTCCTCCGACAGTGAATTCTTCCCAAGGTCTCAGAATCGAGACCCTTGGCACCCGGCATGCAAGTCCGAATCGCTATTTCTCAAACGTTCAAACGCCGATGACGTCGCAGAGCTCTTTGACGGCCGCGGCGCTTTTTTTCAAGCCGGCATCTTCTTCCCGCGTGAGCTTGATCTCAATGATTTTTTCGAGGCCGCCGGCGCCGAGCTTGCAGGGAACGCCGATGTAATAGCCATCGATCCCGTATTCGCCCTGCAGGAAAGCTGCGCAGGGCAGGATCTTCTTCTTGTCCTTAAGAATGGATTCGGCCATCTCAGTGACAGCCGCTGACGGGGCGTAGAAAGCACTGCCGGTTTTGAGGTGCTTAACAATCTCGGCGCCCCCATCGCGGGTGCGCTGGACAAGTTGGTCGAGGCGGTCTTGCGGAATCAGCTCGGTGATCGGGATGCCGGCAACTGTGGAGTAGCGGGGAAGCGGCACCATGGTGTCGCCGTGACCACCCAGTACGAAGGCGGTGACATTTTCGACGCTGACGTTGAGCTCCTCGGCGATGAAGGAGCGGAAGCGCGCGGAATCGAGTACGCCCGCCATGCCGATGACGCGCTCGCGGTTGAACCCGGCTTGGCGATAAGCAGCCTGGGCCATGGCGTCCAGCGGGTTGGAAACGATGATGAGGATCGACTCGGGCGACTGGGCGACGACTTTCGCAACCACATCGGACATGATCTTGAAGTTGGTGTGGAGCAGGTCGTCGCGGCTCATACCGGGCTTGCGCGGGATGCCCGCAGTGATGACCACGATATCGGAGTTGGCGGTGGCGGCGTAGTCGTTGGATCCGGCGACGTGAACATCGCGCTTCTCGATGGGCATGGCTTCGAGCAGGTCGAGCGCTTTGCCCTGGGGAATACCCTCAACGACGTCGACAAGGACCACGTCGGCCAATTCCTTTGAAGCAATCCAGTGGGCGGTGGTGGCGCCTACGTTGCCTGCGCCGACGATGCTGACTTTCTTACGCATGGTATCTCCCTCAGAGAACTCCACTACCGTTACATGTTGCCAATGATGCGTGTTGCGAATTCGCTGGTGCCCACCTTCGTTGCGCCGGCGGTCTGACGTTCAAAATCGTAGGTGACAAACTTCTGCTGGATGGTCTTTTCCATTGCATGCTCAATGAGTTTGGCCGCTTCTTTCCAGCCGATGAAATCGAGCATCATGACGCCGGAGAGGATGACCGAGCCGGGGTTGATCACGTCCTTGTCGGCATACTTCGGAGCAGTGCCATGGGTGGCTTCGAACACAGCGTATCCATCTCCGATGTTCGCGCCGGGCGCGATGCCGAGCCCGCCGACCTGGGCGGCCGCGGCGTCGGAAATGTAGTCGCCATTGAGATTCGTGGTGGCGAGAATGCTGTAGTCGGACGGGCGAATGATGATCTGCTGGAAGATTGAATCGGCGATGCGGTCGTTGATGAGAATCTTCGACTTCCATGCACCGTTGCCGTGCGATTTGCCGATCGAGTCGAGCGTCTGTTTGACCTCGTTGCATACCGATGCTCGAAAGTCGGGCGAACCGAATTCGAGACCTGGCTCGATCAGCGTGGCATTCTGCTCGATGGTGAGACCGGGGTTGGATTCGACGTTGCCGAGGATCCAGCTTTCGCGCTCAGTGACGGTTTGATCACGGAACTCCTGCGCTGCGACTTCGTAGCCCCACTCGCGGAAGGCGCCCTCGGTGAATTTCTGGATGTTTCCTTTGTGCACTAGGGTGACGGTCTTGCGGCCGCTCTCGATCGCGTGGCGGATGGCATAGCGAACAAGTCGCTTGGTTCCAAAGATGGAAATGGGCTTGATGCCGACGCCGGAGTCGGTGCGTACCTTCTTTTTGCCATTCTTGAGAAGATCGTCGTTGAGGAAGGCGATGAGGCGGGCCACGTCGGGGCTCCCCTGCTTGAATTCGATGCCGGAGTACACATCCTCAGTGTTCTCGCGGAAGATGACGATGTTGACTTTTTCAGGATGCTTCACGGGACTCGGAACGCCCTGGTAATACTTCACGGGGCGAACGCAGGCGTAAAGATCGAGAATCTGGCGAAGCGCGACGTTGAGGGACCGGATGCCGCCGCCGACGGGCGTGGTCAGCGGCCCCTTGATGGAAACGCGCAGATCGCGTGCCGCGGCAACGGAATCATCAGGAAGCCAATTGCTGGTTTGGCGGAAAGCCTTTTCGCCAGCGAGGATTTCGAACCATTTGATGCTGCGCTTGCCGCCATAGGCTTTCTGCACTGCCGCGTCGAAGACGCGCTGCGACGCCTTCCATATGTCGCGACCGGTGCCGTCGCCCTCAATAAAAGGAATGATTGGGTTGTCTGGAATTTGGTATTGGCCGTTGGAGTACTCGATGGCTGCGCCGTCGTTCGGCAGTTCCAGCCCGTTATAGGTCTTCTGCATGGATTTTGCGGTGCCCTTTCGTATCTACCTTTGCAGACCGGGGGCACAGTCGGCAAATGGCGACCTGGCGTTCCGACGAGGTCGATGCGAGGGGCTCCCGGCAGCTTAGGCGACGGAAACTGTTCTGCGAAGGGAGTTGTGACAATTCAGACGTTTATCAACATCGCCGGTCTTTACCGGACGCGCTGATCGCTCAGGGAGTCGCCGCCGAAGCGCGGGATGCCGAAGTGGCCGCGGAGATGCAGCAGGTCGACCGGATCGAGATTTCCGGCAACCGTGACCAGAGTGAGGCTTCGGGGCGTTTCGGCGAGAACGACAGCACCGCGAATGTTCACGCCATCCATCACGACCCAGACGTCGGTGGTGTTGTCGTGAACGGGTCCCCCGGTGCGGGTTGAGGTAACGAGGTGTTTCCAGCCACGCAGATGGTAGGCGTCGCGAATGGCGTTAACGGCACTTTGGTCGGGAATTCCCGCGTCGCTGAAGCGCATGGTGTGGACGCTGACGCCGTCAAGTTTTCGAATGACTTCGCGATCCTGGGTTTCGGAATCGGGCACGAGAGCCGCAGCCATGCCAAGCATATCGCGATCGAGGGTGAAGCTTTCCTTCATGGTGGCCCTGGCGCTGAGCCAGGCAAGCGCCGGCGGAGTCCATTCCAGGGGAACAGGAGAGAGCGAAACAGCAGGATCCGGTGCAACGGAATTGCCGGCGAGTTGCTCTTGCGCAAATGCCAATCCCGAGGCGAGGGCGGCCGCGGCGACGACGAGACAGACCTTCGACTTCATGCAGGATTAAACGCGCATTGGCGGAAAAGGTTGCGGTGGAGATGCGGGAAGTTTGCGGAAAGTGAGTGCGATGGAAGCAAGGCGGTAATGAGCAAGATTCCAATTGATATGAACTTTTTATGAAAACAGCGGCCGGTCTGTTGTTGCCGGTCGATATGCGATAAACTCATGCGGGTACGTAAAGAATTTTCACGACTGTCAACCTCATGGAGGGTACATAGAAATTGGGAAAAAGCATGGTCCCGAGGAAGATTTTCTTTACCAAGGGCGTAGGCAAACATAAGGAGCGCTTGACGAGCTTTGAGCTGGCCCTTCGGGATGCGGGAATTGCATCACAGAATCTTGTGCGGGTGTCGTCGATTTTTCCACCACAGTGCAAAGTGATTCCGCGCAAGGAAGGTTTGAAGTATTTGAACCACGGCGAGGTGGTTTTTGCCGTGATTGCGGAGAATTCGACCCGGGAACCGCACAGGCTTGTGGTTTCGAGCATTGGAGTGGCGATTCCGGCGGATCGCGACACGTATGGGTATTTGAGCGAGCATCACAGCTTTGGCGAGACCGAGGATCAGGCAGGCGAATACGCAGAGGAACTGGCCGCGGAGATGCTCGCGACAACCCTGGATGTGGAATTTGATTCCGACAAGAGCTGGGACGAAAAGAAGGAGATCTACCGGATCTCGAACAAGATTGTTCGGACCAGTAACGTGACGCAATCGGCCGTGGGCGACAAGCGCGGGTTGTGGACGACCACAATTGCGGCGGCAGTTCTGATCCTGGAACAGTAGGGCACTGCTGCGGAGGACCGGTGGAAAGGGACTCCGGCTGGACGGGGACGCAGCACTTTTTGCAGGCTTTCAGGGCCAATCCTCATGGAACGGAGGGTTGGCCTTGTTGTGTGGCCACGAGATGACGGGGCGGAAGAATGACAGAGAAGAGGAAATACAACGTCGGGCTGGTGCAGATGCGGATGGGGCCCGATCCGGAGGTGAATTTTGCTTCTGCGGTGAATCATGTTCGGGAAGCGGCGCGGCTCGGAGCGAACATTGTTTGCCTGCCCGAACTCTTCAAGGCACAGTATTTTTGCCAGCGCGAGGATTTGCGGTTGTTTGACCTGGCGGAGCCGATTCCGGGGCCATCGACAGCGAAGATGGGCGAGGTGGCGCGGGAAGCGCGCGTCGCGATTGTCGCGTCGCTGTTCGAGCGCCGGGCGCCGGGTCTTTATCACAACACGGCGGTCACTCTGAATACGGATGGCGCGATCGCGAGCGTGTACCGAAAGATGCATATTCCGGACGATCCGCTTTACTACGAGAAGTACTACTTCGCGCCGGGCGATCTAGGGTTCAAGGCGGCCGACACGGCGTATGGGCGTGTGGGCACGCTGGTTTGCTGGGACCAGTGGTATCCCGAGGGTGCCCGGTTGACGGCTCTGCAGGGCGCGGAGGTGCTGTTTTACCCCACGGCGATTGGCTGGCATCCGGCGGAAAAGGAAGAATTCGGAACGGCACAATACGAGGCATGGCAGACGATCCAGCGGGCGCATGCGATTGCCAACGGAGTATACGTTGCAGGGGTAAATCGAGTGGGACACGAGAACGGCGATGTGCTGGGCAATCGCGCAAGTGGGCCCGGGCTGGAATTCTGGGGCGGAAGCTTCCTGGCCGATCCATTCGGTCGCGTGCTGGCAAAGGCTTCGCACGAAAAGGAAGAGATCTTGGTGGGTGAGATCGATCTTGCTCTGCTCGAAGAGACACGGCGGAACTGGCCGTTCTTGCGCGACCGTCGAATTGATGCGTATTCCCCGATCACCCAGCGATTTCTGGATCCCGTGCCGGGGAGCAGCGAGGACGCGAAGTAACGATGGCGGAGAAAGACCAGGAAAAAACCCCGCACGAACTGGGCTATCGCATGCCGGCGGAATGGGAGCCGCACGACGCGACGTGGCTGGCTTGGCCGCACAATTCTGAAGACTGGCCGGGAAAATTTGGGCCGATCCCCTGGCTCTATGCGGAAATTGTGCGGCTGCTCGCGGCGCATGAGCGCGTCCATCTGATCGTGGAGGATGCTGCGGCGGAAAGACGGATTCGCGGGATTCTGCGGCGGGCCGAATCGGACCTGGAGCAGGTGGAATTTCACCACTGGCCGACGGACCGCGGATGGACTCGGGATTCAGGACCGATCTTTATTCGAAATACGGCCGGACAGGTCGCGATCACGCACTGGCAGTTCAATGCATGGGCCAAGTACGACGACTGGCACAAGGATACTTTAATCCCAGGAAAGGCGAAGGAACTGCTGGGCTTGCGGTCCTGGAAGCCTGCGATCATGGCGCACGGTGATGCGCGACGCGTAGTGCTCGAAGGCGGATCGATCGATACGAATGGGCAGGGCGCGCTGCTGACGACCGAGGAGTGTTTGCTGAGCGAAGTACAGGCACGAAATCCGGGAGTGAGCCGCAAGCAGATGGAAAAGGTGTTTGCCGATTTTCTCGGAATCGAGCAGGTGATTTGGCTGGGCCGGGGCATTGCCGGAGACGATACGCACGGACATGTGGACGATATTACGAGGTTTGTGGGGGTGTCGACCGTCGTGACGGCGGTTGAACCGGACCGGCGTGACACGAACCATAAGCCGCTGGCCGAGAATTTGCAGCGCCTGAAGGTGGCGCGGACGCTGGATGGGAAGCCGTTCGAGATTGTGGAACTGCCGATGCCTAGGCCGGTGGTGTTTCGCGGGCAGAGGCTGCCGGCGAGCTACGCGAATTTCTATGTTGCCAACGGGCTTGTACTGATGCCGACGTTTCACGATCTCAACGATCGGGTGGCGCTGAACATTTTGGCGGAGGTGTTTCCTGAACGGGAAGTGATCGGGATTCACTCCGTGGATCTGGTCTGGGGTTTAGGGACGCTGCACTGCATGACGCAGCAGCAGCCGGCGGGGACGTTGGGAGCAGGGACGCAGGGATTTTGAAGACATGATTGAAGATCAAGCGGCGATGGAAACTGCGCTGCTCGAAGCCCGTGCGGCGGCCGAGGCTGGTGAAGTGCCGATCGGTGCGATCGTGGTGCGCGAAGGAGAGATCATTGCGCGCGGCCAGAACTCCGTGATCCGCACCAATGATCCGACAGCGCATGCGGAGATCGTGGCGTTGCGCGCGGCGGCCGCGGTATTGGGCAATTATCGGCTGAATGGCTGCACACTATTTGTCTCGCTGGAGCCGTGTGCCATGTGCGCGGGAGCAATGATTCACGCGCGGCTGGACCGGCTGGTGTTTGCGGCCGCGGATCCGAAGGCAGGGGCATGCGGGAGCGTGCTGGAAGTGATGAACCATCCGCAGCTGAACCACCAGATGCAGGTGGAGGCGGGGCTGCTGGGAGATGAGGCCGGGGAGTTGCTGCGGCGGTTCTTTCGGGAAAGACGATAGGAACTGAGGGACCTAAAGGCCACGGAATCAATGTTCCGAATACAACTCAGCTTCTGGTCAGGGCGCGAATCCAGTCCGCCTGATCGGGCCATCGTGCGATGAGTTCGTCGGAGGGAGCGTTTCGATAGTCGGCAAAATCGAAACCAGGCGTCACGGTGCAGCCGAGCAAAGCAACCCTTCCGTTGCCGATGAGCCGCGTGCCCTGCCAGACGCCGGCGGGGACAAGGAGCTGGACCTGCTGTCCAGCCTGCAAATCCGGCCCGAGAGCAAAAACCGCGGAGCGCCCGTCCGGGAAAAGCTGGAGCATTTCTACCGGGTCCCCGTAGTAGAAATGAAAGATCTCGTCGGACTCGAGGACGTGCATCTCGGAGAATGTGGAGGGCTCGAGCAGATAGTAGATGGCGGTGGTCGATGGCCGGTTCCCGCGGGGCAGTTCGAGCACGGCAGCTGACGTGTACGTACGGCGGTAAGAGCCGCCTTCAATGGGATGTGGCTCGAGCCGGAGCAAACTTTTGATTTCCTCGGCGGTCATACTCATTCAGGGTAGCAGCAGAAATATCGATAAAATGGTGAAATGGACGTAAGGGTATATACAGCTGCCTGGTGCAGGGACTGCCGGGCGGCGAAGCAGTTTCTTGATTCGCACGGGATTCCTTACACGGAAATCAATGTGGATATGGATCCGGCAGCATCTGCGGAGGTGATTCGCCACGTGGGCAAGCGAGCGATTCCGCAACTCGTGATTGATGGCGAGTGGTTTCAGCCGTACAAGCCGGGGCGAGGGCTGCTGTATGACGAACTGCACAAGCGGTTCGGAATTCCCAACGGGTAAGCCTTGGATGGCGCGACCAGAGATGTTGCATGAGTCGACGCCTTCGTTTGCCGGCTATCCGTATCAAGAGCTGTGGTGCCGATTCTGAGAGAAGGAGCACCCCGATTCCTCAGGTGCGACGGTTTTTGCCCCGTACAATCAAGAGTTGGCGCGGACTTGTGCAAAACGTCCTTGCCAGGAGCTGGCCTTGATCGAACGCTATACACGCCCGGCGATGGGGCGCATCTGGACAGAAGAGAACAAGTACGCCTGCTGGATGCATGTGGAGGCTTCGGCGAGCGCTGTCCTTGCCGAATACGGCATTGTGCCTGCCGAGGCGGCCGTGGCCATTGCGA
>DATKPJ010000075.1:0-25013 GCA_035524195.1 Occallatibacter sp. | reverse complement strand
TGGTGGACGCGGTAGGAATCGAACCTACAACCTGTCGGTTAAGAGCCGAATGCTCTGCCAGTTGAGCTACGCGTCCAGATGATCTGGAAACCGTGCGGCGGGAGAAACGAAGCACGGTTCGGACAGGCGCAACATCACGCTGCCCTTTCAAAAAATATAGCACAGAGAACGACAATTCGGATGGCAGCGGAGGGCGCGGCGCGAGTTAAAAAGTGAACGCGAGGCCGCCGCGGATACCGCGCTGATTCTGCGCGAAGATGAGCAGCGAGCCATCGCTCAGCAGGTAGGGGCGGTAGCCCTCGGCAAGCAGATTTCTGACATCGAGCAAGGCCTCGATGCCGCCCGAGCCGTCGCGACGCAAGCAGATGGGCTGGCGAATTCGAAGGCTGAGGTAAGGATCCTCAGAGCCGGCCGCAAACGGAGCGACTCCTGTGACGGCGTCGCTGGGCTGCCAGCGATAACTGGCGTGCCACTGCGTGCGCGTGCCGTCGATGGTGCCGGAAAGCGCGAGCGTATAGGTTTGAGCGCGTCGCGGGTGCGTGACGCCGAGAACTTGCGACAGAGGTACGGCGTGGGGCAAAGCCGGCATCACGAGGGCATCGCCGTTTGCATAGGCGACGCGAATGCTGTTTCCGGTGGAAATCTGGCGCTCCACGCTGGCCGTCAAGCCAGCGCTCGAGAAATTGGGACCGGAAGCACGCAGGAGACCGCTGGCGCCATCATAGAGAAATTGGTTAGCCATCTGGGTCGATGCAGCCTCGGCAAAATGTGCCGCGGCCTCCATCACGGGATCCTGCAGGTTGTCGGAATAAACCACGACCGACATGCGGGAAGAGTCGGTCTGGCGCGACCAGCCGATTTCCTGGTGCAAGCCGTGCTCCAAGGCTAACCTGCCATTGTGCTCAGAAAGCGCAGGCAGCCAGGTAGCAGCATCGGTTTCGTCGGCCCCGGCAGGCGAGGAAACAAAGGTGGTCATGCGATAACGAACGACCGAATTCCCATCATGCCATCCAACCGAGGCAAAGGGCATGGAGGCGACGATGGTATTCGGGGAATTCTGAGCGAAGCGCGCAACCACCTGCTCGGAGCCGGCCTCGGCATCGAACTCGTCGCCGAGATTCATTGATTCCCACGAGCGGAACGCTGCTTCGTCGAGGTTTTCGCCGCCCGAGCCGTCTTCCACGTCGGGATGGACGGAGACGGCGGCGACTGACTGCACGGATCCGGCAAAGCCGAGATCCTGGCTAAATCCGAGCATGGATTCCATGGCAGCATCCGTGTTAGGCGCGAAGTCCACGCGTGCCAGCAGTTCGCGGCTGGAACTGGGGGTGTTCTCGATTGAGGCGGTGATGCGCTGGCCGCTTTCGCCAAAGGTACCTGCTTCCCCCGTGGCCATGAGACGAGCTTTGAGTTTGGGCGGAGCGCCCGAGCCGTCTGAGACGACGACCAGTGGTCCATCTTCAAGCCAGCGCAGCAGGGGGCGGTTGGCTTCAGAGCGGAGCGTCCACGCCCAGTCATCTTTTCTGGCGTTTGCCGCGCGCGGTTGTGCGGGCAGCCACTGCATGACTTCATAGAGCGTGCTGAGCGTGAGATTGACCACGGTATTGCGGCGGACGTGCACGTCTTCGCGCAGCGAGGGCAGGAACGACATATCCATCGCCTTCAATGCATAGCGCCCGGGCAGGATGGCGGGGATGGTGAACCGGCCGGCGCTGTCAGTGTAGACGGCTGTAATCACGCTCAGGTCGGGGCGCAGCAACTGCACCACAGCGCCGATCTGGGGCACGCCGGAGGAATCGCGCACAACTCCTGATACCGACCCGGAAGCGGCTCCGTAGAGCGAAGTGCTTCCAGCGGCAATCAGCGCGACGAGGAAAACGAGATGGCGGCTACGCATCATCCGTATTGGTGACCCGGCGGCGTCCCTGGCAAATCTCCTGAAAATCCATCTCGCGCGGGCTTCCTGATCTGGGGCCGGATAACCATACTGCGCGTGTACCTACTATTGCACGACAAACGGGGCCGATTGCGCAATCTCTTGTTTCGAGATTTCGTCATTTACTTTGATCAGCACCTTATACTTGCCCGGCTGCAACCCGGCCATCGGGAAGGTCTTTTCGACGGTAAGCTGATCGCTGTGAGGGCCCAAATCCTTGGAATCGATCTCTTTCTGGAAGAGCACGTCGTTATTGGCCGCATCGATTATCTCGTAGGTCACTTTGGCCTGATTACTCTTTGTGGCTTCGTTGATTCCGAGATTGTATACCTGCATCCAGAAGTTAAGCTGCTGGTCGCGGTTGAAGCTGACTGGGGTGGCCGGGCCGGCGCTGACTCGGGGGCGGATAAACGTATTGCCGATGACGAAACTTCCGCTACCGATGGAGTGGGAATCCACTTCATTCATTTTGTCGGCCAGAATCAGGCTTGAGGTGGCAAGCTTTTCGTCGTGAAACTCGGGCACGTTCAGGGCACGGCCATAGATACCGATATGGTCCGGGTTGTTCACATCCTTGATGGCGATGTCGAGGCGATAGAGGCCGGGCATCAACGGAAGCGCCTTCCAGTAAACCGACTGGCGGTCGAGCGACTTTTGAAGCAGTTCGGCGGGCTGTTCCACTTCGACGGTGTTTTCGAAGGTCTGCACGGTCTTGTCGGTCAGAGTGGTGACCTTGCCGAGGATGTTCACAACGCCCTTTGCAACGCCGTCTTTGGTAACGAATGTAATGTCGCGGTTTTTCATCTGCAGGGTGATGGGAACGAGCACCATGTTGTCAGTGACTTTAACGAAGTCCGTCCGGACGTCGAAGGGGAAGATGGGGCCGTTAATTAACTTGTGCTCGGAGATAAAACTGTCGAGGTCCTTGAACTGAATGGGCGGGGGAGCGAAGAGCTTGGCGGCCAGCTCGATGCGATCGAACTCCTTCGATTGCTGAGCGTTCGACAACGGTCCGGTACCCAGATTTTCGAAGCCGCCCTTGAACCGGTCGGCCTTCTTTGCCATTCCCATCTCTTCCCACTGCGTGAGGCCCATGCCGGGAACGTGCTGGAGCGCGTCCTTTTCGCTGCGATCGATCGTGAAGTGATAGTCGCCGCACATGCAGGTGTCGACGAATTCAATATCAATGTTTTCGCCAATACCTGGCAGGTAGCGATAATGCCAGACTTCAAACGGGAAGGTTGAGGTTTCGCCGCCTCCCTCGTCCATGGGCCGCTGGTAGGAACCGCCTGAAGGATGCGATTCAATTGAATCGGGCTGCCCATACTCGATATAAATGCGCCCGCGGTCTGTCTTCCATCCCGGCTTGCCCGCGGCGTAGTGCTCGTTGGCATAAGCGATGCGGCGGTAATGTTCTTCGCGGAATTCGTTCTCGGGAGAGTCGGGGTTGGGGTTGCGACGCTGCCAAAAGTTCTCGATGAAGGCTTCGCGTTCTTCGTCGTTGCTGAGGTTTTTGAAGGCCTTCCGCTCTTCGTCCGTAATGATGTAGGCGACGTCCTGGTCGAGCCAGGTTTTGTAGGCTCCCTTCAACTCCTGCCGGACGGCTTTTTGGGCCTCGAATCTCTCCTTATCGCTGCGGGGCCGTTTCAGCGGGTCGAAATTCGGGCTGTCGGGGTCGTTCGAGTCCTGGCTCGCGGGCTTGGCTTGAGCGGACGGATCAGAGGATTGCTGGGCGAGAGTGCCGGAAGGTACGAAGAAAACGAGCCCACAACCCAATGCGAGATAGAGAACGGAACGACCGCTTAGCATCATGCGTCAACAACTCCTGCGATGCCTTATTCTACGAGTCAAAACCAGCCGGAGCAAGGTTCTACGTTACACTTGGCCGTCGGTTGGACGGGAAACAGGGGGAAAGGTCACCGGGATACTAACAGTCCGCGCGGCGGTTGTCACGGTATCTTAAAGAAAAGTGAGACCTTTGGGGATATTCAGACGTCCAATCAGCAATGCAGCATCCCTCGAAATTGTGACTTTCAGGAGCGTCTTGAGGTCTGGGCCCGACCTTCAGAGAAGCGACGGTCCACTGCGGTTCAAATTGAAGGACCTGCCGTGGATGCGGAATTGAGTGCTGGCTCCGACTCCGCAGCAAAACGCGGGACGAACCTAAATTCAAATGCGGTTGGGAACCCGGAACAGGAAAGTTGCGTAAACTAGGAAGGGGTACCCCGGAGCAGACAGTTCATATGAAGAAGATTCTTCTCATCATCCTTGCCCTTGTTGTGACCGCTGGACTTGTTGCCTTCATGGTGTACAAACAGCAGGCGGGCTACACGAAAGTCCTGACTGCCAAGCTCACAAAACAGGATCTGTCGACGGTGGTAAGCGGCACGGGACAGATCAAGCCGAAGACCTATGCCGTGCTCGGCGCAACAGCCATGGGGCGCGTTACCCACCTCTACGTGAAGGAAGGCGATCATGTAAAGAAGGGCCAGATTGTGGCCGAGGTGGAGAACGTGCAACAGGAGGCGATGGTCTCTGCCCAAAAAGCTACGATTGCCGCCGCCACGACCGACATTGCGGGTTATATTGCGGCGGAAAAGACGGCCGAGGCCAACGTGGAGCACGCCCAGGCCGACCTCGAGCAGAAAAAGCTGGACTGGAATCGCGCCCAGGCTCTCTATAAAGCCGGAATCATGGCCAAGCAGGACTACGATGCTAAAAAAGCTGCCTATGACCTCGACGTCGCCTCAGTAGCGCAGGCGGTGGCCGGAGTCAATCAGGCGAAGGCGAACACCGCCTCAGCTCGTGGACATCTTCGGACCCAGGAAGCCAATCTGCGCAGCGACCAGAATATACTGGCCCTCACCGAATCCACCGCTCCCTTCGACGGCATCGTGACCGATGAGCCGGTACGCCAGGGCGAGACCGTGGTGGAAGGAATCCAGAACACCAATGGCTCCACCTTCATGACCATCGCCGACATGAGCGTTGTCACCGCCGAAGTGAAAGTGGACGAAACCGACATTATTAATGTTGCGCTCGGCCAGCCTGCCGATGTGACCGTCGACGCGATGCCCGGCAAGGTGTTCAAGGGGCATGTGACGCTGGTGGGCGACCAGGCACTGCTGCGCTCGACCGGCGTAGCGACCTCGCAGTCAACGACCGGAACCGAAGAAGCGAAGGACTTCAAGGTAGTGGTGACGCTCGATCATCCATCGGATGAATTGCGCCCGGGGCTCTCATGCACGGCCAAGATCACCACGGCGCATAAGAAGGACGTGCTGGCGTTGCCGATCCAGGCGCTGACGATGTACACGCCGCAGCCGCCCGGAACCAAGGGCAAGGTTGAGGCAGCATCGCTCTCGACAAGCAACAACAAGGCCACGCCGGTGCAAGGCGTGTTCGTCATGGAGAAGGACGCGCATGGGAGGCAGAGGGCACACTTCGTTCCGGTAACGACGGGCATCACGGGAGCAACGGACATTGAAGTGCTCAGCGGATTGAAAGAGGGACAAGAGATTGTGATCGGTCCTTACAAGACGCTGCGGATTCTGAAAGACGGCGCGTTGTTGAAACGCGAAACGCAGATTCTGACGGCAACGGTGCCGACCAGTTCCTGATTTTAAAACGTCAAAACAAATCAGGAGGCGGGCAGCGCTTGATCTCGCCTTATCCAGGGCAAAACCGGATTTCAGCAGCAGATGAAGGAAGAGAGAACTTGGATGGCTCTCAAGAGTATGACTACCGACGAAGCTGAGACACCACAGCTGTCCTCCCCCGGCAGCGAAGATGTGATCGTTGTCGAAGACCTGTGGCGGACGTATGATATGGGATCGGAACAGCAGGTGCACGCGCTGCGCGGAGTCTCACTGCGCATCCGGCACAACGAGTACGTCGCCATCATGGGGCCATCGGGATCGGGCAAGTCGACGCTGATGAACCTGATCGGCTGCCTGGACACACCGTCGAAGGGTCGCTACTGGCTGAACGGCCAGCTGGTGAGCGATCTGGATGATGACGAACTCGCGCGCATTCGCAACAAGGAGATCGGGTTCGTTTTCCAGACCTTTAATCTGCTGGCGCGGGCAAGTTCGCTGCACAATGTCGAGCTGCCGTTAATCTACAACGGCACGCCGGCAGCCGCCAGAATTGAGAAAGCAAAGCAATCGCTCATCAATGTCGGCCTCGAAAACAGGATGTTTCACAAGCCGAACGAACTCTCAGGCGGCCAGCGGCAGCGCGTTGCCATTGCGCGCGCGCTGGTGAACAACCCATCGATCATCCTTGCCGATGAGCCAACCGGCAACCTGGATTCGAAGACGGGTCTGGAGATCATGTCTTTGTTCGATCAACTTCACGGCAACGGAAACACGATCGTTTTGGTGACGCACGAACCGGACATTGCCGAGTACGCGCATCGTGTTGTGCACATTCGCGACGGCCAGATCTTTTCCGATGAGCCGTCGAAGCGGTTCCGCCAGAGCGCCGGCGTGGTCTAGAAGCGCTCGAAGAAAATCAACTGAATGGGCCGGAGAGCACTCAAACTCTCCGGTTCATGTTTTTGGTGGCAGCGCCGATGACTTTGCTGACGGGCCCCGCTGAACAAGCCCGGGAAGGCGAAGCGCGACGATGTCCATCGAGTCTTCCACACGAACCGAGCCCTCACATTTCACGACTCCGAGCTTCGACCCGCCGGAATGGGATCACTCGAAGATGACGCGGATGGCAGGCGTGAGCTCCATCTGGCGAAGGCTGCAGGGGCGGGCGGACATGGTGGCGGCGCATCTGCGCGTGGCTGCGATTGAAGGCGAAAATGGCGTTGGGAAACTGACGCTGGCGAAGTATCTGCACGAGCGCTCTGTTCTGGCTCGAATGCCGTTTCAGCGTCACGATGCGCGGCGATGGCTGGTAACGGAGGCAGATCAAGAGGCGTTGTCGGGGTTTATCTACCTTGACCGAGTGGACCTTCTGGCGCTGCCTGGGCAGGGATTGTTGCTGACGGTGCTGAAGGCACTGCAGGATCGTCCCCAAGGCAGCGCTGTCCTGGTGGCGTCTTCGCATGCGCCGCTGCGGCAAATGGCTGCGCGGGGGCTCCTGATGCCGGATCTGGCATTTCGGCTGCTGGCGGTGCGTTTTGCAATTCCGCCGCTTCGGCAGCGTCTGGAGGACATTGCGCCCCTGGCCCAGGCGTTGCTCAAGCGCATCTGCGGCCGTTACCAGCAAGGGGCGATCTCATTGGACGAGCGTGCGCTGGCACTCCTGACGCAGCATGATTGGCCGGGGAACGTGCGGGAACTGGCAAGTGTTCTTGAGGCAGCGCTCGTTGAAACGAACGATGGAGTGATCCGCTGCGAGGATCTGCTGATCTCCTCGGGGCCAGATTTGCCGTTGACGCCGCAACCAGCGGGAATGCCCCCCGACACATTGAACCTTGATGCGGTGATTCGCCAGCACGTCGACTACGTGCTCGAAGTGAACCGAGGGAACAAGCTGCGCGCTGCACACCAGCTAGGCATCAGCCGGTCCACCTTGTACCGGATACTCGACAATGCCAGGGAAGCGCGTTGACCGGTTCAGGCGACGGCCCGGCATACGCGGTTAATTCGGTTATGAGACCGGCGCAATGGATTTCAAAATGTCTGGACCGGCTCGGGCTGGGACGCACCTACTTGTCCGGTTTCAATCGAGGCAACGTAGAAATTCTCCCCGCGGACAGGCGATCCGGAGAGGCGGCGCATCATGGCCAACTGGCCCACGTGCGTGAACGCGTCGGAGATCGGGCCCTGGAAGAGGCGTTCGACGGGAGCATGCATCGGCTCGCTGGAAGCGAGGTAGGCATCGAAGGCGGCAAGGGCGGCAAAGAAGCGCTGCTTTTCGGCCGACCAATCGAGGGGAGTGGAAATGTTCCAGCGCTCCTGTCCCCTGGCCATGCTGAGCGCCCAGTCGAACAAGTCGCCCATGTGGGCAAGGATTTTTGCTGGCTGGCGACCACAGCCGGCAAAGGTGGCGAATTCATGCTGGGCGCCGTCGAGGACGCGAGAGGCGCGATAGGCAAGCGAAGCCAGAGCGTGGCGAATGAGTTCGCGTTTTTCGTCCATGAGGGGAAATATAGCGCAGCAGGGCCGGAAAAATGCATGAAATCCGCCAGGGTGCTAGACTCGGTCAGCGCTGGTCAGGGCAGGCAGCCGGGGAGGTGCACATGTTGCGGAGAATTGGATTTTGGGCATTGTGCGGGTTTGGGTTTGCGCTGATTTGGGCTATGGTCTTCTACCTCCTTGGCCCGAGCAACGGTTTCTATCCGAGCCAAGGGGAAGTTCTGAGCTATTTGGGCCATTCGGCCGCATTGTCGGTGACCGTCCCGGTTGCTCTGCTGGGGCGGCATTACGCCATCACCTGGTACTGGAGCGCAGCGATCAACGCCGGGATGTATGCGGCGCTGGGGTTAGGAGTGGAGATGGTTTGGGTCTCGCTTCGCTCCAGTCTTGCCAGAGTGCACCACAAGGGCGGCTGGCGCAATTAGGCTTTTGGGCCAATTCTCTGTTAAAATCAAGACTCTGAGTTCATTGCAGGAAGAAACCATGTCAATTCATCCAGTTATGCAGCGCCTGGCCGACAAGCTGAAGCGCACAGATCTCCCTGAGTTTGTGCCCGGCGACCAGATTCGCGTGCACGTGAAGATCAAGGAAGGCGACAAAGAGCGCCTTCAGGCCTTTGAAGGTCTTGTAATTGCCATTAACCGCGGGCCGCAGGGCACGTTCACCGTTCGCAAGATGAGCTTCGGACAGGGTGTCGAGCGCATCTTCCCTTTCAACTCCAAGGTTGTAGACAAGGTTGAGAAGATTCGCAGCTACAAGGTGCGGCGCGCCAAGCTGTTTTACATTCGCGGACTGCGCGGTAAGGCAGCGCGCTTGAAGGAAGTGGATCGCGTTACGACGAAGTCCTAGCTTCCCACAACAAGCAAGGTTTTCCAGAACCCCTGGCTCATGCAGCCGGGGGTTTTGCTTTCTATACTGGGACAGATGGCCAAGGTTCCCAGGTGCGGGTGGAAACTTGAACGCGCTGCATTGAAACTCGGCGCGCTGCGCATCGCGGGACTGGACGAAGTGGGGCGCGGCCCGATGTTTGGACCGGTTGTGGCGGCAGCGGTAATTCTTCCCGCAGGCTGCCGGCTGCGGGATCTGGACGACTCAAAAAAGCTGACGGAAAAGAAGCGGGAAGAACTCAACGTGGGGATTCGCGCGAAGGCTGTTGCATGGGCGATTGCGGCTGTGGATGCGGCAACCATTGATCGCATCAATATCCGGCAGGCCTCGCTACTGGCGATGCGATTGGCAGTGCAGCAGCTTGCCGTGAGCCCGGATTACCTGCTTGTCGACGGACTGGATACGATCGATTGGCCGTGCCCGCAGCAGGCGGTGATTCAGGGCGATGGAACAAGCTTTTCGATTGCGGCCGCCAGCGTATTGGCGAAGGTATATCGCGATCGGCTGCTGGTGGAACTTGACCAGCAGTATCCCGGCTATGGACTGGCGAACCACAAAGGCTACTGTTCGCCAGAGCATCTTGCGGCGATTGCCAAGCTGGGTCCTACGCCGCTGCATCGCAAGAGCTATAGCCCGGTAGCGCAGACGATGCTGCCTTTCGACCTGGCTGATTAGCTGATCAAGCGCTCCGGTTGCACACTTGGCGTCTGCATCCTGCGACGCTTGACGGCAGCCATCACGACACGGGCCAGCAGCAGAACGGCGAGCACGATGGTAAGTCGCATCGGGGAAAGCACGCCTGTCTTCACCTGCCACCAGTAATGGATGATTCCGCAGATTGCGGCTACATAGACGAGCTTGTGGAGGCGGTTCCAATTCCTGCCGCCGAGCTTGCGGATGGACCATGTGGTGGAGGTGAGCGCCAAGGGCAATAACAGCAGCCACGCTGCAGCGCCCATGGTGATAAAGCGGCGCTTTTCGATGTCGCTGATCATGGTGGGAACGCTGAAGCCGGCGTAGAGACCGATGTATGTCAGCAGATGAACCGTGGCATAAGCGAATGCAAACAAGCCGAGCAGGCGACGGAATTTGATGAGCCAGTTGAGCCGCGGCGAGAGACTGCGCACTGGTGTGACACCAAGAGAAATGATGAGCAGCAGCAACGCAGTGTAGCCCGTTGTGAGCTCGATGTTGGCGGTGGGATCGGGGCCAAGGGTGTTGGTGACCGCCTCGTAGGTGAGCAACGCGAGCGGCCAAAGGCAGGCAATCCAGGTAAGCGTCTTGAGCAGAATGAGGGTCGAGCTTTTCATGTCTCGTCGAGTCGGATGAATCAGTAATACCTTCGCAGGTCCATGCCCTTGTAGAGGTACGCGACTTCGTCTCCGTAGCCATTGAACATGAGGGTGGCGCGTCGCTGCTCATAAAAGGGCAGGCCGATGCGACGCTCAGTCTTCTGGCTCCAACGCGGATGATCGACGTTGGGATTCACGTTGGAGTAGAAGCCGTATTCATTGGGCGCCTGCTCGTTCCACGTGGTCGGGGGCTGCTTATCGACGAAGCGCACAGTCACGATAGACTTGGCGGATTTGAATCCGTACTTCCAGGGCACAACGATGCGCACCGGGGCGCCATCCTGGTTTGGCAGCGTTTCGCCGTAGAGGCCAAAGGTGAGCAGAGCCAACTCGTTCATCGCTTCGTCCATGCGCAGACCCTCGGTATATGGCCAGAAGATATCGGATTCAGAGGCCCATTTTTCAACGTGCTTGTCGTAATAGGAGAGGAACTGGACGTACTTGGCCTTGGGAAGCGGGTCGCATTGCTTGATGAATTCCGACAACGAGTAGCCGACCCAGGGAATGACCATGCTCCACGCCTCAACGCAGCGATGGCGGTAGACGCGGTCTTCAAGCGGGCGAAGCTTGAGCAGCGTGTCGATATCAAACGTCTTCGGCTGCTTGACGAGACCTTCGACCTTGACCGTCCATGGACGCGTGGGCAGGCCGCCGGCATTCTGCGCCGGATCTCCCTTGTTGACGCCGAATTCGTAGAAGTTGTTGTAGTGGGTAATGTCTTCGAAACTCGTCAGTTGTTCGCCAGTCGTGGTGAGGGGGCTCTTGACCGTTTGCAACTTCTGAAGCTGCTGGTCGGCAAGAACGGTGGTGCCGGGAGAGAAAATTCCGGCTAGCTTATCGGTTCCCAAGGCGGCCGCGCCTGCGGCCGCTGCTCCGCGCATGAAGCTGCGGCGATTCAAGTAGTGCTCTTTGGGCGTGATTTCGGAGGAGGGGATACCTGACGGTTTACCAATAAGCATTGAAGTGACCTCGTTCGGGGAAAACCTGATCTGTTTATTGGATACGAAGACACCCCTGGTAGTTACAAGGACACTCCTGGGACCGCGTTCATATGGTGAAAGCGAGAGGCTCTGACGATGCAGGGCCTGAATTCGAGTTGTATTTCCTTCAACTTGGGTGTGTCTGGCCCCCGGCGGCCACTTCAATCCCGTGGCGAATGAGGGGCAGGACGGAGGCCAGACTCTCCTGGGCGCCGCGCAGGCTGCCGGGGAGATTGAGAATGAGTGTCCTCCCTTTGAGCCCGGCGATGCCTCGGGAAAGCCATGCATAAGGATTGCGCGCCGCACCCAACGAGCGCATGGCCTCAGCCAGACCGGGGGCGGGACGATCGATGAGGCGGAGCGTGGCTTCAGGTGTGCGGTCGCGCGGGCCGAGTCCGCTGCCGCCGACGGTGAGGATCAGAGCCGCCTCCTTGCCACACCACTGTTCGAGATGAGCGACGATTGCGTCTTCATCGTCGGCAACAAGAGCTGTCTGGATCTCCGCATGCTGCCAGCATTGCTTGAGCATCTCGGCGACGGCGGGGCCGGCAGTGTCGGTGGCTACGCCCTGCGAACAACGATCAGAGATACTCAGGACGGCGAGGATCATGGCAACGATTGTAGCGGGTCCTAGTCCGCGGGATTAGGCAAAACCTTGATGGTATGCAACCAGTCCTGCACGCGATCAGGCCAGGTGCTTACAGGCAAAGCGGTGCGGCGCAGACCGTATCCATGGCCGCCCTGCGCATAGATATGCATCTCGGCGGGAACTTTGGCGCGCTTGAGTGCCATGAAGTAATCAATTGCATTTTCGACGTGCACAGGATCATCCTCGGCCTGGACGAGGAACGTTGTCGGGGTGTCGGCAGTGGGCTGGATATCGGGATTAGGCTCCATTCCCTTTTCGGCGATGGCGAGATAACCGGGATAGACGATGACGGCGAAATCGGGGCGGCAGCTCAATTGGTCGGCAGCATCGACGTCGTCGTACAGGCGTTTGTCGTAATGCGTACTGAGTGCCGCAGCCAGGTGTGCGCCGGCCGAAAAGCCGAGAACCCCAATGCGGTGGGGATCGATATGCCACTCCGCCGCGTGCTCGCGAACCATGCCGAGAGCGCGTTGCGCATCCTGCAAGGCAGCTGAAGATTTGGGATAAGGGCCGGAATTGGGAACACGATATTTGATCAGCACGCAGTTTACGTGGATGGAGTTCAGCCAGTCGCAGACCTCAGTTCCTTCGAGATCAATGGCCAGGATCTGGTAACCTCCGCCAGGAAAAACCACAACGGCTGCGCCGGAGTCTTCGCCTTTGGGCGCGTAGAGAGTGAGAGTGGGCGTGGATACGTTGCCGAGGCGAATGATGGGCCGGCCAGCGATGAGCGGTTCCTGCGGAGTGGTGGTATCGACTTCGGGCGGAATGTTGGCTGCTTCGCCGGGAGCGATTCCAGGCCACAAGGGCAGAGTGAGATGACCGGGCGCGGGCGTCCATGCGGGTGGCTGGGCATACGCTCCGATTGAGGCGATGCCAAACAGAGCATACAACAGGCTGATTTTCATGACGATTGCCTTCCCCCAAAAATTCAAGCTGCGATGATGGCAGCCGGGGGAGCGGGAAGGCAAATGCGAAGTTCAGGCGCCGTATTGAGTCTTGATCGACTTGAATGGGGGTGGGTGAAATCGTGAACTAGGCCACGAGCTGTCCAGTGCGCACGGCTACTTTTGTTCGCGGCAGATGCCTGATGGTCCGAATCAACGATGCGCACACCAGTCGATGCTCTTCCAGTTCGTATCGGGCTCGCTCCATCTCGACATTTTTTTGCGCTGCAACCTTCTTGCAGATTCCATAGGAAGCCGAGGAGCGCGCTTCAGCATATTCGCTCAACCGAGCTTCGTAAACCTGCTCTAAATTCATGCACACTTGGCAGTTCATCCCTACCCCCAAGAACCCAGCCGTGTTTGCGGCGGGGTGCTGCATTTTAAGCGGAATCCGGACTGAACTCGATCCGATCCCCGCCTTCTATACAGCCGAAACGACCATAAGATTTAATGCGCGGCCTCTACTTTTGCTGCACAACTCGCAGCTCAATGGGGCTGATCGAACCCCGACAGAAAGGCCAACTCCACGAAATTCGGAAGCGTTTCCCATGCGGCTCGCAAAAAGAAGGCTTCCCGGCACGAAAAAGCTAACTAGGAGGGAAATCCAAAAAGCTGGCATAACTCCGAAGCTTCCTGCTTGGTTAACTCGGAATTGTTCGCAATCCCGATCTTGAAGACATGCACTGCGGAAGCGGAGTGTTCGAGAAGAAAATCTTCAGCGAATGTCTGGTGGTTCAAACGAGATTCATCAGGTTTCAATTGAGATAGAACGGGTACAGCTGTCACTCCTGCGCGCTCGATTCGAGCGCGACTCTGGTTTCGGCCAGCCGGCCGACGATCTCTAGTTTCGTATGAATTAAGAAGGTTCATTCGCGACTCCAGTCCTTGGTTGAGGGTTCGAATGAAGCGAATTGAGCGCCGCCAATTCGGCGTACGGGGTCAATTCGATAAGACTCCGGCCTTCAGACGAACAGATGCACTTCGATGCGTTCCGCTCGCCTCGCGCCATGACCACAATCAGACAACAACGCAAATTCAAATGAAGTGAGCCTCGATTCAATCTTGGGGGGAGGCTCCTGGGTTGAATGGTCAAGTTTGACAACTGTCAGATGCCGCTGACTGCGCTCTGAAATCGGTAGAGAGACCACACCCATCTTCAGCTATTACTCCGAAACTCCTTTCGTGTCAAGAGTTATTTAGCTATTTGCATTGACGGTGCAACCAACTGATCATTTCGCTCTGAAATGAAGAGAAGATTGATTGCACTTTCAAATTTAACCTTCTTCTGCTGCCAGGATCGGGACTGGCTTCTTAGCTGGCGCGGTAGTAATTACGACCACACTGGCAAGGATAAGCGCGGTTCCGAGAATGGTTCGCAAATCGAGAGATTCGCCGCCAAAGAAGTATCCGATTAACACTGCAACGACAGGATTTACGTAGGCATAGGTGCCGACTTTGGTAGGTGACTCGTGATGAATCAGCCACACGTAGCATGTGAATCCGAGTAATGAGCCGAAGACAATGAGATAGACCAGTGAGAGCCACGCGGTAATGGAAACGTTCCCAAGCTGAAACCCATGTACCTCTCCAGATACAAAGGCCGCGAAAGAAAGGAAGATGCCTCCGAGGAGCATTTGCGTTCCTGCGCTCATTCCCTTCGAATGGGGCAAGTCGAGCCGCCGCGAGATCACGGAAGCAATTGACCAACTGAGCGACGCGATGATGATGGCCGCGGCGCCTGCTTTATCAACCGGCGCGCCACCGAGGTTAAGCCCGTGACTCATCAGGATTGCCACTCCTCCAATGCCGACAAGGAGGGCTGCACCCAAACTCACCGTGAGCCGCTGAGTTTTCAGAAGCAGAATTTCAGAGAGCGCGATGAAAGCTGGAATCGTTGCCATGATGACTGCGGCAATACCGGATGGTACGCGCTGCTCCGCCCAGAATAGCAATCCGTAATCTATAACAAAAATCATGAGAGCCAGCAAGGATGCCGAGAGCCACTGACGACCCTTCGGTAATGGTTCGCCACGAGCGACCATCCAGCCGAAAAGAGCTGCTCCGGCGACAAGAAATCGCATGGCAGCGAAGAGAAGCGGCGGCATCGCCAGGACGCCGATCCGAATAGCGAGGAAAGTTGACCCCCATACAAGGTAGATGATCGCGAACGCCGATAGCGTTTTCCATGTCGGGCGATGCTCGGTCTCGTCCACGGCGCACTCCTTCAAGGTAGCGTCAGCATGCTTGCCGCTGCGTGGGTTACCTGCTGGAGGACCTAATACGACGCAGACTTGCACGAGACACAAAGCTGGCCAACAATTCCCCTTCGCTCTTCAACTGTGAAGATGCGGTCAACGGAAGGAAGACTCAACTTTTCAACAAAGCCGCTCGGCCAGCGGATCTCGACAGAATTGACGCTGCTTGCATCGCCCAAGCCGAAGTGGACCCGCTGGTCATTCGATGAAAGATAGCTTCCGCCGCTGAGCACATCTTCGCGTTGGCGCATGCCGTTCGCGGTAAGAAAGACGGCAGCGCCGATGGCGTCGCGGGGGCTGCCGACGCCGCCTACGAGCTTTAACTCGACCCAATGATGATGATCGTTGCTGACGTTGCGAAGCAGGACCGGATGATGATCGATCACATTGATGACTACGTCGATTTTCCCATCGTTGAAGAGATCGCCGAAGGCGGCACCGCGGCCTGGAAACGTTTCCGCGAGACCGGTGCCTTCAACCGGCGGCACTTCGACAAACTTCTGGCCTTTCAGATTTCGGAATAAGAGGGGCCTTTGCGCATAGCTCGTGCCCCAATCGTACTGGTCGACTTGCGGATAGACATGACCATTGATCATCATGATGTCCTTCCATCCGTCGTTGTCATAATCGATGAACCCCGCCCCCCATCCCAAAAACGGGATTGTGTCTTGCCCGATTCCGGCCTGGTAACTTACGTCGCTGAAGCTGGCATTTCCGTCGTTGTGGTAGAGCACTTTGTAATCATCAGAGAAGTCAGTAACGAGAAGGTCAAGCCGGCCATCATTATCGTAGTCCCCAACGGCCACGCCCATACCGGCAATCTCCCGGCCATCTGCATTGACCGCGAAGCCGGATGCATAACTTTCATCCTTGAAGGTTCCATTGCCACTGTTGATATAGAGATAGCCTGGTGTTGAATCGTCGGCCACTGCCAGATCGACCTTCCCGTCCCCGTTGAAATCGGCAAACACTGAACTGAATCCATAAAAGGCGTTGGGATCGGAGACTCCCGCTTGCGTGCTTACATCGGTGAACGTACCGTCGCCATTGTTGCGGAAAAGATGGTCGTGTTCTCCCTGAAGTCCGCGCGGTCCGCACATCACCGGAACACCACGGAACCGGCACTGGGCGTAGGCGACAGCCTTTGACCCCGGGACCGGCGGATTGTTCAAATCGTAGTGAACGTAGCCGGGTACGAAGAGATCCAGGCGGCCGTCGTGGTTGTAATCTCCGAAGGTTGCGCCCGTTGACCAGTTTCCTAACTGCACACCGGCCTGCGCGGCCACATCGGTAAATGTACCGTCGTGGTTATTCCGGTAGAGGCGGTTCTTCCCGAAGTTGCTGACAAAGATGTCAGGCCAGCCATCATTATTAAAGTCGCCAATCGCCACTCCGAAACCCCAACGGTCGTTGGTGACGCCGGCCTTTGCTGCGACATCGGTAAAGGTGCCGTCGTGATTGTTGTGAAAGAGCGCCGCGTGCGGAGGGGTGGTCTTGCCGGCGATTGCATCGTAAGTCGATCCGTTAACGAGATAGATATCGAGCCATCCATCGTTGTCGTAGTCGAGCAAGGCAACGCCTGATCCATTGGCTTCGATGATGAATTTCTTCTCCGGCGTACCCATTTGATGCGTCCAGGAATCCAGGCCGGCTTGATGGGTAACATCCTTAAAGACAACCGGGCCGTTTTTGACAAATCCACCGGCAGTAATCGGACGATTCTGCGCATCGTGCACGGCTGCATGGACACCCCCGGTGCTTTCACCGCTCATCTGCTCCTGAGGTGGCGCAGAGCTTTGTGCTTTCGATTGCGGAGGATAGAACGCCAAGAGAGTCGCAATCGCTGGCAGAAGAATTGGCAACCACCCGCCGAGACATTGCAGAGCTCGTTTTGGAAATTTTCTCAATCGATTCGTTTTCACTTCGAAGACGATCTTGTTACGGCGGAACTCGGCTGTTTGTGCTGAGAGGCTTGAATCCGGCGGCAAATCTCCCGTTCCTTCGCGGCCTCGACGGAGCGGCCCAGCTGACTGAGCGCTTTGCTTAAGACAAAATGAGCCTGGGCGTCATCCGGGTCCACCTCGGTCGCCCTCTTCAGCGGTTTCACTGCTTTTGCCGGCTCCTTTAAGGAGAGGTAGCACTGCCCGAGTTCGAAGAGAGCATCCCGGTACGATGGATTCTCGGTGACGGCCGCAGTGAGATAGGGCACGGCGTCAGACGGTTTCTCCTGTTGCCAAAGAATCTGGCCCAGCATGTAGTTCGATACGGGATCCCTGGGGTCCTGGTGAAGTTCCAGCGCGAACTCATTCTTGGCTTCGCTGACTCTATGCTCTCTCCAGTCGATGAGACCAAGGCTTGAATGAATTCCTGGATAGGTTGGATCTGCCTTCAGAGCAGCCTGAAACTCCCGCCTTGCATTTTGTTCCTGGTATTCTACGTCGTAGGCCAGACCAAGCATGTAATGCGCTTCAGGGGAATCTGCGTTGATGGCCATAATTCGGTTGAACACCTGAGTTACACCGGAATAGCTCTTCGCTCGCCAGTATGCTTTGCCGAGGATGTCCAGAGTGGGCAGATCATTCGGCTGTAACTGACTTGCCCGCTCAAGATACTCCGTAGCGCCGGTGTAGCGATCCAGGGCAAAGAGAGTGAGACCAGTGAGATCAAGCGACTGGAACGTTGGATCCCTCGCGGCAAACGATTCCAGCAGGGGCAACGCCTCCTTATATCGATGCGCGCGGAAATAGGCGATCCCCAAATTTCGTTCCGTAATCGGGTCGCCTTTCCTGAGGTTGAGTGCTCGAAGATAGAGAGCAATCGCCTCATCGTCGCGTCCCTGGCGGGCAACGGAGATGGCAAGATTATTGAGAAGTTCGACGGACGTTGGATCAAGAGCAAGCGCACGCCGGAATGCCTTTTCCGCATCCTGATAGTCACCTTGCTTTAACGCACTGGACCCCTGAGCTACGAAATTGGCGAACTGGCGGCGTACCAATGATTCGTTCTGTGGCGTTGCGTCCTGGGCCAGGGTCAATGGGCTCGAGAGCGACAAGACGGTGAAACAGCCAAACAGAAGTGCGAAGTTGAATTTGCCAGCGAAACATGCCGCCCGTCGGGTTTGAGGAACGATCATCACGGCTCACTCACCAAATACCACGAATCATCATGGTTGGACAACGCCGGTACGGTCGTATATGTTCGACTGCCAGGTCTGAAGGTACGATATGGCGCAAGCGGATCGGGCCACAGCAGCTTCCTGATAAGGTTGCAGACATGTTGCAAGCGTGCGCACTTCTTGACAGAATGATCACGATTATGCAAATTTTATTGTAGGCGTCGTACTGCAGGTGCGATATTCCCCTTGCCTGACGCTTTGATCCTGGTGTTCCGTAAGCTCGACCCAAGCAAGTTGAACTGCGAGACAGCATCCCCTGAGAACGCGCCACGCACGGCGAACGTGTGGATCAAAGAATCTCAAGCTGAAAGCAAAAACTGAAATTCACAGGGCTTCGTTTCGAAACTCAGGTTTCGGAGCGACTTGATGCGTTTCTACCTGCGCGTGACATGCAGTTAGAGGCGGTGATGTGTCATGGCCGCGATCTATGGATCAGTGACGGCGATTCCATGCGTGGATGGTCCAGCGCGCCCTTCTTTGCGAACAGAATCAGAAGCCCGAGCCAACGAAATGATCAGGAAACAATAGCTCTTGGCTTACTGAGAAGAGTTCTTTTGGAGGTAATCGATGTTTAAGAAGAGTTGCTTCGTTGCAACCGTATTGTTTGCGTGCTTTTTCCTAGGTTCTGTGAAACTGAATGGACAGGAGTTGGCGGGCACAATCAACGGGACGGTAACAGATAGCTCCGGAGCGGTCATTCCGGGCGCGACGGTGACGATTTCAGAGGAGGGAGTGAACGGCACACAGCGCGTGGTCGTGACTGACCTCCATGGTAGTTACACAGTGACCAATCTTCCGGCGGGTTCCTACACCATCTCTGTTTCAGCAAAAGGGTTTCAGGGCAACAAAACACAGAATGTAACGCTCTACGTGGCGCAGATGCGAACCGTCAACGTGCAGCTCAAGTTAGGCCAGGTGAGCCAAACCGTGACGGTGCAGGGCTATGCAGAAACTGTAAATACGACCAGCAGTTCGGTTCAAGGGACGATCACCGGCACGCAAGTGAGGGAGCTACAGCTCAACAATCGGAACTTTGAGCAGTTAGTCACATTGCAGCCCGGTGTTGTCAGCGGGCTCCCCGACGAAGTGGGATTTGGTTTGAGCAACTCATCTACTGTTGCGGTGAACGGCGCGCGCGCCACGGCCAACAACTGGACGGTTGATGGGGCCGATATCAATGACAGCGGATCAAATGCCACGCTCCTCAATGTTCCCAGTGTAGATGCGATTCAGGAGTTTACGCTGGAAAGGAGCACTTATGACGCGGAGTACGGCCGCAGTGGCGGCGGGCAGATTCTCACAGCCACAAAGTCGGGCACAAGTTCTTTTCACGGCGACGCCTATGAATTCGATCGCAACAATGTATTCAACGCCAATTCATTCTTCAACAAACAGGCAACGCCTGTCCTGCCTCGAGCGATAGAGCGGTATAACGATTTTGGATTCACCATCGGCGGGCCTCTCTACATCCCGAAGGTATACAACACCAACAAGAACAAGACATTTTTCTTCTGGTCGGAAGAGTGGCGTAAAGTGAGCGCCCCGGTAACCTCCCAGTTTATTGTGCCCACTCCAGCACAACTATCCGGCACGTTCGCGGGAAACATTAGCAGCACGGTGAGCGCGCCTCCCGGCTGCATTACGTATGACGCCAATACCGACACCAGCACGATCAGCCCGACCTGCTTCAGTTCCAACTCCCAGGTATACATCAACAATCTTTACTCGAAGTTTCCGGCGAACACTCCCGGCAGTCTCTACACGGCGTCCTACTCGCAGTTGAACAACACGCGCGAGGACCTCGTGCGCTTCGATGCAAACCTCACCGATAAGCTGCACTTCTTTGCGCGAGCCATGCAGGATGAGACCCCGGAGAATTTCCCCCTCGGCTTATTTGAAGGAGCAAACTTCCCCGGTGTCGCGGGTTCTGCGGTCAATGCTCCGGGGCAGAATGTTGTCGCGAACCTGACGTGGACCATTTCTCCGCGCATGGTGAATGAGGCGGAGTTTGCCTATACACAGGGTTCGATTTCGTCGGCATTCACCCCGGGATCGATCGCGACCTCGTCAACGGTGTCGTCGCAACTGACAAACAACACCGTCTATACCGATCCGTACGGACGCATTCCGGGAATTTCATTTTTGAATGCGGGCGGGATTACAGGCTACGGTTACGGAAGCACACCATATTTCGAGCGGAACCTCGACAGAAATCTTTTTGACAACTTCTCCGTTGTCCTGGGCCGTCACACTTTGCGAGCGGGAGCCACCATATCGCAGATGCTGAAGACAGAGAATGCGTCAAGCGGCGAGGCGACGTTTGAATTCAACACATTTCCAGACTTTCTTTTAGGCAACGTGTTCACTTACACCCAGGCAAGCCGCGATACCGTACCCGATCTGCACTATTACAACTTTGAAGCATATGTGCAGGACGACTGGAAGGTGAATGACCGGCTGACCCTGAACCTGGGATTGCGATACAGTTACTTCCCTTCCCCTGCGGACGTGTTGCTGACGTTGAATAACTTCGATCCGCTGCTCTTCAATGCGGCAAACGAACCTGCGATTGATCCAGCGACTGGGAATTTCGCCGCCAACGGACCCATTCCGGCAACCTATGTAAACGGGCTGATCTTTCCGCAAGGATCTGCCTGTACGCAGGCACAAAGCATTGCTCCTGCGGTCACCTGCTCTCCGTATGGATCCCATGTGAATCCGGATCCAAAGGATAATCTCGCGCCGCGATTCGGGTTTGCCTACGACGTCTTTGGAGACCACACGACATCTCTGCGCGGCGGCTACGGCATCTTCTATGACCGCATGCTCAACGGAATCTGGGAACAGAACGCGTTTCAGGATCCGCCACTCGTGCAGGTGGCCACGATCAACAATACCCAGTTCGATCATCCGCTGGCGGGCACTTCAAGCGTTTCACTCAGCCCAAGCCGGATCACGTCCACTGGAGATCCGTCGATGCCAAATCCGTCGTACATGGACTTTAACCTTACGCTTGAGCGGCAGCTGGTACCGGATGTGATCTTCGATATGGCCTATGTGGGCTCGCTCGGGCGCCATCTTCTTGGTGAGAGAGAGGTCAACCAGCCGACACTCGCGGCGCGCGAGGCCGATCCAAGCGCCTACGTCACCGCCGTTGTTCCGTTCATGGGATATGCGGCATTTGAAGACAGGCTCCCCGAGTACAGCAGTAACTACAACTCACTGCAGGCATCACTTAACGCCCGGTTGCATCATGGTCTTACTCTCGGGATTGCTTACACCTGGGGCAAAACGCTGACGAACCAATCGAACGACCGCGGAACAGAAACCTACAACACCTACGATCCGAACATGGATTACGGGCCTGCAGCACTGAATCAGCCGCAGACGTTTGTGGCCAACTACGTGTACGACCTTCCGTTTTTCACAGGACAGCGTGGCATTCTTGGGCATGTTCTGGGAGGTTGGGAGGCATCCGGGATTACTGAGTTCTTTTCAGGACAGTCCGGGACGGTAACTCAGTTTTCTGATAACTTCGACTGCCAGCCTGCACCTTCGGGATCCAGCCTTCCCTGCGCAGCGGGAACCTATCCAGGAGGGATGGACATGGATGCGAGCGACATTGCTCCGCGACCGGACCTGGTTGCTCCCGTTCATCTCCCGAAAACGCAATCGGAATGGTTCTCGACAAGCTCCTATGCGGATGCCATTGGTCACTTTGGATCGGCGGGCAGCGGAACATTTCTTGGTCCCGGACTTGAGCTCTGGGATTTATCTGCGATCAAGAACGTAAAGTTCAGCGAGCGTTTCCGCTTCCAGCTTCGCGGCGAGTTCTACAATGCTTTCAACCACACGAGCTTCAGTTCCGTGCAAAGCGCCACGGATGCATCCAACTTTGGTCAGGTGAACGGCACTCACGATCCGCGCGAGATCCAACTTGGCGGGAAACTCTATTTCTGAGCCCGATTGAATTCGAGAGCCCGAAGGACGTAATCTGGATGCTCCCTGGAATCCGGGGAGCATCTTTGTTTCTGATCGAACCTTGCGCGTGTTTTGGACGCTGTTAGTCCAGATTCATCGCCTGATCATAGAAGGTAACTTTGAGAAATCTTGGTTTTCCACGTCTTGCCTTGCTTCTTTTTCTTTCGTCGTTCCCACTCATGAACAGCCAGCTGGTTCCCGCACAGGATGCGAGTTCGCTCGCCTTGATGCCCATGCCCGCACATGTGTCTCAGGGCGAGGGACAGTTCGTTATCGACGGGAGCTTCGGCATCGCATTCCAGGGCTACACGGAACCAAGACTCGATCGGGCGGAGGAGCGATTTCTCGATAGGCTGTCGAGCGAAACCGGCATTCCGTTGTGGCGCGAGGCGCAGTATAACCAGGCAAAGTTCACTGTGCGAGCGGCGGGGCCGAGCGATGCCGTGCAACAACTCGATGAGGATGAGTCCTACCACCTTGAAGTGACGACCAGCCATGTTGAATTAACGGCGCCAAATCCCCTCGGCGTTTTGCATGGGTTGCAGACTTTCCTGCAACTGGTGCACATCACTCCGCAGGGGTTTGCCGCTCCGGTGGTCACCATCGACGACAAGCCGCGCTTTCCCTGGCGGGGACTGATGATCGATTCCGGCCGGCACTTTATGCCCATTCCCGTGATCAAGCGCAATCTGGATGGTATGGAAGCCGTGAAGATGGATGTCTTCCATTGGCATCTTTCAGAGGACCAGGGTTTTCGCGCCGAAAGCAAAGTCTACCCGCTCTTGCAGGAGAAGGGCTCGGACGGGCTCTTCTACACGCAACAGCAGATCCGCGATGTGATCGAATATGCGCGCGATCGCGGCATTCGTGTTGTGGCGGAATTCGATATGCCTTGCCACACCACTTCGTGGTTCGTGGGTTATCCAGACCTCGCCAGCGCCAAGGGGCCGTTTCAAATTGAGCGGAACTGGGGAGTGTTTTCGCCGGCAATGGATCCGACGCGCGAGAGCACGTATGCGTTTATTGACCGCTTCATAGGGGAGATGGCCGAGCTTTTTCCTGACCGCTACTTCCATATCGGCGGAGACGAGTGCAATGGAAAAGAGTGGGATGCCAATCCGCGTATCCAGGCGTACATGCGCGAGCACGGTCTGAAGAACAATGCGGCGTTGCAGGCCTACTTTACGGGGAGGGTGGAAAAGCTTGTTGAGGGGCACCACAAAATCATGGAAGGCTGGGACGAAGTGCTTCAGCCGAACACACCAAAGGATGTGGTGATCCAATCGTGGCGGGGTCCCACGGCCCTGGCGGCAGCGGCGCGCCAGGGAAATCGAGCGCTGCTGTCGAACGGATATTACATCGACCTGAACCAACCTGCATCGGAGCATTACCTGGTCGACCCGTTGGGCGGCGATGCTGCTTCACTCACTCCCGAGCAGGCAAAGCGCATCCTGGGCGGCGAAGCGACGATGTGGAGCGAGTTCGTGACTCCCGAGAATATTGACAGCCGCATCTGGCCTCGCACCGCGGCCATTGCCGAGCGGTTGTGGTCGCCGGCAGATGTACGCGACGTGGCTTCAATGTATGCGCGGCTGGGAGTGGTATCGCAGAGGCTCCAATACCTGGGCCTGAAGCACGAATCAGTCACGCCGCTGATGTTGGAACGAATGAGCGGCGAAGAGAATCTCAAGGCATTGAGCGTGCTGGCATCGGTTGTTCAGCCGCCTGAGGGCTACGAACGCGAAGAACTGAAGGACTACAACGCATGGTCACCGCTAAATCACATGGTGGATGCAGTTTCTCCGGAGAGCGAGACGGCGCGGAAATTCAGCGATCTCGCCAAACTAATCGCAGCGGGGAAAGCAAGTCCGGACCAGTTGCAGCAGGCCCGTACATCGTTGACGTTGTGGCGCGATAACGATGCGAAGCTACAGCCCACGCTGGGACGATCTGATCTCACGGAGGAATTGAAGCCGGTGTCCGCAAATCTGTCGCAGGTTGCTGCGATCGGCCTTGAGGCACTCGACAACCTGGAGAATCACAGCGCGATGAGCAGCGACGCGAAACAGAAAAATCTGGCAATCCTGAAGAACGCGGAGAAACCCCAGGCCGTTCTGCGCCTGATGGTCGTGCAGCCGATTGAGTTACTGGTGCAGTCGACCGCCAAGCAATAGGCCGTGCGCGGCCAGCGCCGAGAACGGAATTCCGAATCTAACCCGGATAGGCCCCCGCGATATAACCCTCCAGGGCCTGGATCGCGTGCTCCTGTCCGGAGATGACCCACTTTACCAGGTCGCCGATGGAGACCAGGCCTGTTACCGAGCCAGCTCGCAAGACGGGAAGGTGGCGAAAATGCTTCTGGGTCATCATGGCCAGACATTCATCCACAGTGTGCTCGGGAGAGACGGAAAGCACGGGGCTGGTCATGATCTCGCGGACCTTAGTGTCTCTGGAGAGGTGTCCCATGAGGACGCCTTTTCGCGCGTAATCGCGTTCCGAGAGGATCCCAACAAGCACGCCGTCTGAAAGCACCAGCAGGGCGCCGATGTCGTGCGCGGCCATTTTTTCGAGTGCTTCATAGACCGACTGGTCGGGATCTATCGAGAGGATCCTGCTTTCGCTCTTGTTCTTCAGCACCAATCCAATCTTGTCGTCGATTCGCATCGGTCCCTCCTTGCGTTTGATGCACCTGGATGCTGCTTCGCGGAATTGCGGCCAGCGCGCGCCGTGGAAAAGAAGTGTATCCCGAATTGTG
>DATKPJ010000074.1:0-3062 GCA_035524195.1 Occallatibacter sp. | reverse complement strand
TCGTCTGTCCTGTTGGCGTTTTCGTAGTGCTCCAACCGCGCGCGAATATCAGCAGGAAAGTGAGAACGGATCTCCGTCACATGCCTTACAAATGAAGCGGTGCTCGCCGCCATATTTGAGATCACCAACCCCTTCAAATGCCGCTGGAATTTCAGACCATATTCGATCGCCAGCAGCCCGCCCCATGAATGTCCAAGCAGATAGAACTGATCCAGGCCGAGGCCCCTGCGAACGGCCTCTACTTCGTCGGTATAACGCTCGATTGTCCACAAGGCAGGGTTATCGGGTTTTTGGGAATTGGTCGAGTCCAACTGATCGTAGTAGTAGAACTCAATTCCATTGAGGGGGAGGAAGTCTTCAAATCCCTCGAAATACTGATGATCTGCACCCGGGCCACCGTGTAAGAGGAGAACCTTAATGTCCCCACTGCCGACTTTCTTCGTCCAGACCCAATGCCCGCCTCCGATATCAATCCGTCGTGAGCCGCCCACATGCACTATGTCTGCCGAGGGCAGCTGAATCCCGTTGGGAGATGCAAGCAGCGGTGCCCCTTCATAAACTGATGCTGCAGCAAGGGGACCACACCTTATAAAGGTCCTGCGGTTCACGAGATCAGTGCTCCCATCATCGGAGAATGCTCTTTGCGAAAGCTGCGTAGTTTGACGGTGTGAGTCGCAGTCACACTTCCGGCGAAATTAGAATTCCCGCCTCAGGGGTGAGGCGTGTTGTAAGTTCATCGCGAAGCGCTGCCCCCCGGTGTCCAAATGCCTCCACGACATGCTGTCTTCTGTGTCAGCAGGGCGACTGCAGCTTCAGAAATCATCTTTAATTTGGAACCGTAACCAGGATCTTCGTCTCCGCGCACTTCCAGCTCGATCAGCCCGGCCTTATCCGTCCGGGCACAGGAGTTGATTTCTCTGCGAAGGCTTCGACGCGGGCGGGACGTTCATGGTTTGAGCAAGGTACCGCAAGCTTTTTTGACGATTGGCAAAAATCAAGCGGGTCGTCACATTCTGGTCCAGGCACAGATTTGCGGCGCACCTGCAACTTGGCTCCGAGCTTGGCGCACAGCATCCCTCACCCGCGTCTCCAGCGTTTCTACCCCCATGAAGTCGGCTGCTATGATCCCCAAACGCTGCAGTTGAGGTAAAACTCCGCGTAACGTGTCCACGGCCCACGCAAAGTAAGGAGCGTCTGCGGCTCCCCAAACATGGGTTTCGCAGAACAAGCCGGGTTCAGGCAAACCCGCATGCCCAAAATGCTCTATCAGCCTATCTCCCGCGTCGTAGTGCGGCAGGGCGCTGGAAAAGGCTATGCGAAGTAATCTGTCGATCATCTCCCACAGCGGCACGTTTGGAACAGAACGGCATGCGTCGCGCAACCGAAGCTCGTGGAAGGCCATTGAGCCGCCCGGTCTGGTCAACCGCGCAGCGGCCTGCAAAAAAGCGACCGGATCAGCCTGATGAATCAAAACGTAGCGACCGACCACAAGGTCAAATCCAGCGTCGTCCACGAAAGTTTCAGCCGCCGCTTGGCGAAAGGACAGATGCCGAAGACCGGCGCGGTCAGCCCGCTCCGCAGCCAGCCATAAGATCTGCGAATTCCTGTCAATTCCAACCACCCTACCAGAGGGACCGACCAGCTCAGCCGCCAGCATTGCAACATCACCTGCGCCGCTGCCCAGATCCAGTACGCGCATGCCTGGCGCGATTCCGGCGCTTCGGAGAAGACGCTCCGTGATCGGCCGCAAAATCTTCGCTTGCGTTTGCAGGCGAAGAATTTCAGCATCCGAATGGCCGAGGATATAGGTAGCTTCACCTTTATTCGCTTCGCTCATTTTAGATTTCTCCATTCTTCGAGAATCCCCCTTTGTCCGACTATTCCAAAGCCATTGAGAACTCCAGTGAGGCCGGCTCCTGGTCGTCGGTGCGAATATCGCCTTTGCCGTCGAATCCGTCCATGCTCCGGAACGACTGCGAAGGAGCTGGTTCGCACAACACTTTCGGTGCAGGCTCTGGCACACTCTCGTGGAGAAGTGCCAACGCCTGATCGATCAGAACCCGGAGTAGCCAGCCGTGAAACTCGCCTTCATGTTCAAAGCGCTGCGGGTGACGAGAGACAATTCTCCAACAACCGCCTATCGCTTCCTCTGCGCGTTCAGAGCCGCCAAGGACACGGCGGGCAATGAAATGCAACGTCCGGTGGCAGCGGCAGAACATGGCATCAACGGTCATCCTTTGCTGATCGAGCCGCACTCGGTCCGCGAGGTCCGTCCCGGAGTCATTATTGAAACGGGCATCAACTCCACTGTTCGCCATGCGCCGACACTAGCACCCATGGCGAAGAGCGTCCTCTGAAGAAGTGCGATATTTCGGAGGGAGTGATAGACGTTGCGGCTATAGCGCTTAAGATTTTAGCGCCGCAGTTCCTTCGCACGAATTCAGAAGCGAAGCACTTTCCTGGCATATCTCCCGTCTCGATTGCGGGTATCGTCATTGCAGTCAGAGGAAGCCGCTCACGGGATGTGGTCAGAACGAGACATCGCTGCCAGGAAAGTCGATTCGCATTAGCTTGCACGCTCTCCCTACGTGTGTTTCCGTCGCATATCCGATCTGCAGGATGAGATGAACACCAAGATGAGGCTAAAGGGAAAAGCTGCTTTGGTCACCGGAGGAAACAGCGGAATTGGTCTCGCGACAGCGCGCTTGTTCATTGCGGAGGGAGCAGGCGTAGCGATCACCGGAAGAAAACAGGAAACGCTTGACACCGCCCAGGCAGAATTGGGAAGCAATGCTCTCGCCATGCGAGCCGATGTGGCGGACCTGCCGGAGATGGAGAAAGTGATCGCCGCAGTCGTCGAAAGATTTGGAAAAATTGACATATTATTTGCGAACGCCGGGATCGGACCGTATACACCCCTGGGGTCGGCATCGGTTGATACGTTTGAACAGATTATGCGGGTCAATGTCACATCCATCTTCTTCCTTGTCCAGGCATGCATGCCGCATCTGCCAGACGGCGCGTCGATCATTTTCAATAGCTCGGTACAGAGTGTCAATGGC
>DATKPJ010000073.1:0-7698 GCA_035524195.1 Occallatibacter sp. | reverse complement strand
CTCGAAGAAGAAGAACAGCGCGAACGCGGCCTGCAGCCGGAAGAAGCGCGCTACGCTGCCCGCCGCGCCTTCGGCAACACCACGCTGATCAAAGAACAGACGCACGAGGCGTGGGGCTGGGTGCCCCTTGAACGCTTGTTGCAGGATCTTCGTTTCGCGCTGCGGCAATTGCGGAGGTCGCCGGGGTTTGCCGCCGCATCCGTCCTCACGCTCGGGCTTGGAATCGGCGCGACCACGTCTATTTTTTCCGTAGCCGATGCGGTGCTCCTTCGTCCTCTGCCCTATCCGCACCCCGAGCAAATCGTGCGCGTGTGGGAGCAGATGCCCAATGGTCATCGCCCCAACCTGGCGGAGTCGAACTTCGAGGATTTCCTGGCGCAGAACAAAACGTTTGCGAGCTTTGCCGCCTACGACTACGGAATCGCTTCGGTTTCCGGCGGCAACGAACCCGCCCGCCTGAATGTTTCGAGCGTTTCCAGCGGATTTTTCCCGACCTTCGGCGTCCAGCCGTTTCGTGGCCGCCTCTTTACAGCAGACGAGCAGCGCCCGCACGGCACGCCGGCCATCCTTGTCAGCTATGGATACTGGAAGCGCTACCTTGGCGGTTCCGCCGACCTTTCAAAATTCGAATTGGACCTTGAAGGAGGTTCTTACCCGGTTGTGGGGGTGATGCCACCGGGATTCGACTTCCCTTCCGGCGTGGCCGCGTGGATTCCGCGTGAGTTGGACCCGCCCGGTCCGAGCCGAACCGCACATAATTGGAGAGTTGTCGGCCGCGTTCGCGATGGCGTCACGGTTGCGCAGGCGCGCGCCGATCTGAGCACAATCGCCCGCCGCATCCGGAGTGAGTACGGATCACAGGTTGATCTCTCCGATGCTGCCGTCGTGCCGCTCTCAGATGCCATCGTGGGCGAAGTGCGGACGGCATTGTTGACATTGCTCGCTGCCGTGGGGTTGCTATTGCTGGTGGCCTGCGCCAACGTTGCCGGACTGCTGCTCGCGCGCACCTCCGCACGCAGCAGAGAGCTGGCGGTGCGCGCGGCGCTGGGAGCAGGGCGCGTTCGCCTGATTCAGCAGTTCCTCGCCGAGTCGTGCGTGCTTTCGCTCGCCGGCGGCGTACTGGGCATCTTGACGGCGGCGGGAGGCGTGCGGCTTCTGCCCGCCATTCTGCCGGCGAACCTGCCACGCCGGGAAGGAATCGCAGTCAATTCAGCGGTGCTTCTGTTCGCCTTGGGTGCATCCGCGGCGGTCGCTGTCGTCCTTGGACTCTTTTCCGCATGGCGCGCCAGCCGGAGCGACTTGCAGCAGGCCCTCAATGCGGGGAACCGCAGCCAGGCCGGTTCGAAAACGAGTCAGCGCCTGCGCAGCGTTTTGGTCGTCGGCGAAATCGCCACTACTCTCGTCATCCTGGTGGGCGCCGGCCTGCTCGGACGCAGTTTCATGCGTCTCGTTTCGACGAGCCCCGGCTTCCAGACCGAAAGCCTCGTCACCATGGAATTCTCGCCTCCCATTGCAAACGGCCAGGACGGATTGGATCAGGCCGGCATTGCGAAACAAGTTCAGCAGCTCGACCAGATTATGGACCGCCTTCGCGCGATCCCCGGCGCCACCAGCGTGGGTCTGGCGGGCGCGGTTCCCGCGGCGCAAGGCGATAACCTGCCGGAAGGCGATTTCCTGATTTTGAATGGGCACAAGCCGCCGTCTAACTTCGATGAATTCGGCCGGATGGCTCTCAACCCCGCCACCACGGGGCATGCCCTCTATGCGGTGGCAAGCGCAGGATATTTTCATACGCTTGGCATTCCTCTCATCCGCGGACGCATCTTCGGCAGGCAGGACACTCTTGCCACGCCGAACGTTGCCTTGATCAGCCTGGCGCTCGCCAATCAGCAATGGCCGAACCGCGACCCCATCGGGCAAACCATCGAGTTTGGCAATATGGATGGCAATCTGAAGCCGCTGACCATTGTTGGAATCGTTGGCGACGTGCGTGCGCGCGGTCTCGATGGTCCGCCGAGCGCGGTGATTTATGTCAACTACGCGCAGCGTGGCCTCAATCTGAATACCACGCCCACAGTTCTGATGCGCACCACGGCGCCGGAAGGAGAAATTGTCACCGCCGCGCGCGGCATCTTTCACGAACTCGCTCCTGACGCTCCGGTCAAGTTTTCCACGTTTGCGGCAGAGATGGGCGGCTGGCTTGCTGATCGACGTTTTCTGTTGTTTCTTGTGGCGCTCTTTGCCGGTGCGGCTCTCTCGCTGGCGGCTGTTGGCCTCTATGGCGTGGTGGCCTTCTTCGTAGCGCGCCGCACGCAGGAGATTGGCGTGCGCATGGCAATTGGCGCGCAGCGCAGTGACGTGCTAAGGCTCGTGCTGGGTGAAGGAGCGCGCCTCGCCGCTTTCGGCATCGGCCTCGGCATTGCTGCCTCGCTCGGCATGACGCGGTTTCTGTCGAGCCTGCTGTTCGGCATTCGCGCAACAGACCCGATCACATTTACAACCGTCGCCGCGCTGGTTGCGGTTGTCGCGCTGACCGCGTCGTATATTCCCGCACGCCGGGCCATGCGCGTCGATCCGGTCACTGCCTTGCGCTATGAATAAATGCCGAGCAACGCGGGGATCGTGGCAGCTGTCCGACCGTCCTCATTGCAGGGCTGAATCGGATTACCAGATTCTCACTCGGTCGTCGGGAGCAAGATAGAGCGCCTGTCCAACTGCTGGTCGCCGGTGAAGCCATGCCGCGTGGGAGCTTCCGCGCCGTGCAACGAAGCGCGATAGCCATCGTAAGCAGCGGCAATCCCGCCGAGGTCGGCAATATTCTCATCGATGGCATGAAGTCGGGAGAAGTCGCGAGGCAGGCGGATCAAAGCAGGCGAACTCCTGTGGAATGAGAAAACGAACGCTCGAATTGCAATACCCAGGACCGGGATGTCTGGTGTGATCGAAACCGAACTCATGCGCGAGACCGAAACAGGCTAGAGGAAGTGATCTTTCGGCCGACTCCCCCAAAAGTGGAGTGAATCCCGATTGCAATCTACAACTTGGTTGCCCATGAAGACGTATTGCGATTTTCCACTCTTGGATTGATCCTTTTTCTTGAGCGGCTCCCCCGGATTGAACAGCACCGCGAATGAGTCGGCAAGATCGCGGTTGGCCGGGATGAGCATCGCGGCGATTACATCCATTCAAGGAGATTCAAAATGAGCGGGTTTATGCGCAGGCTGTCTCGATTTGTTAAGGAAGCGAAGCAATCCGAAGAGGGTCAGAACATGGTTTCGTACGTGCTGCTTGCCGCCTTGTTGGCTTGTGGTGCCACGGCTGGCATGTCTTCGACAGCAAGCGGCGTCAGCAGCGCATATACGCAGATAGCGGGCGATCTTGCATCCGCCACATCGAGCCCGGCTCTCCCGACCCCGCCTGCCAAGAGTCCGAAAACCCCGAAGACGCCCAAGACGCCGAAAAAATCCAAAGGATAGCGCTTAACGCCAGGCAAGGCTTCCCTGCCTGGCGCATTCCGCTTCAGAGATCTCGTCCCGCTCGACCGCCCCCCATCATGTCCGCAGCGTCAACCCATCCCTTCTCATCCTGACTTTCCACCGCTTCCACATCGAATCGAGCGCGCGCGAAGTATCCTCGTAGATACAGACCGCGTGACCGACTTTGCCCAGAGCGTGAAGCAGCAGGCCGACATCGTAAAGGTGATTGAGGGATACATCCGTCTGCGCAAGGCGGGTCCCAACTATATCGGGCTCTGCCCCTTCCACAAGGAGAAAACCGGATCATTCAACGTGAGCGGGGTGAAACAGTTCTATTACTGCTTCGGCTGCCAGACTTCGGGCGATGTGTTCACGTTTGTGGGCAAGATTGAGAATGTGGGTTTCCCCGAAGCGGTGCGAATCGTGGCGCAGAAAAGCGGGATTCCGCTGCCGAAGAGAGAGTTTTCATCACCCGAGGAGGCTGCGGAGGCGCGGCTTCGAGGCAAACTGCTGGATCTGCACGAGACGGCGGCGGCATGGTTTGAGGAACTGCTGCGCGGGCCGGAGGGTGCGCTGGCACGGGAGTATCTCGCAGGACGCGGACTGACTCTGGAGGGGATCAAGACGTTTCGCATCGGGTACGCGCCGGACACCTTCAGCGCGCTGCGCGACCGGCTGAGCGGATTGGCAGACGAGGCGACTTTGCGGGCCAGCGGGCTTTTCGGCTCAAAGGAGCAGGGAGATGGAACGCAGGGTCCCATCTATGACCGCTTTCGCAAGCGCGTCGTGTTTCCCATCTGCAATGAGAGCGGGAGGGTGATCGCATTCACTGCGCGGACATTGGAGTCAGGAGAAAAAGCGGGGCCGAAGTACATTAATTCGCCGGAGACGCCGCTCTACTCGAAGGGGCAAGTCCTGTTCAACCTGGATAAGGCGAAGACGGCGATCCGCAAGATGGAGTTTGCGCTGCTCGTTGAGGGCCAGATGGACTGCATCAGCGTGTATCTGCGCGGAATTCAGAACGTGATCGCAACCAGCGGGACCGCGTTCACTGAGCAGCAGGTGGCGATGCTGAAGCGGCACACGCAGAATGTGGTGGTGAATTTCGATCCGGACGCGGCGGGCGCCAATGCTGCGGAGAAGTCGATATCGCTGCTCACTGAAGAGGGATTCAACCTGAAACTGGTGACGCTCGAAGATGGGCTGGACCCGGACCGTTACATCCGCGAACGGGGAGTAGAGGCCTATATGGCGGCGGTGCGCGGGGCTCGGCGGCAATCCGATTATCTGATCGAACGGGCGCGGAGCAAGTTTCCCGGGGCGAGCGCGGATCAGAAGGTGAAAGCCATGAACTTCCTGCTGCCGCACATCCGCAGAATGCCGGAAAAGCTGGCTCGCGACCAGTTTGCAGCCGATGCGGCCCAAAAGCTGGGGATCGACTCGGCGGTGCTGCGCGAGGAGCTGCGCCAGGCGGCATTGCGGCGCCGCGACCACATTGAGGTGCGGGCGACGGCGCTCACGGAAGTGGAGCGGGTGCTGCTGCGAGCGCTGGCGATCAGCGATCCCGAGCATGAGGAGCCGAGGCGGACGGCAGCTGAAGCTATCACACGGCAACCGCAATGGTTTGAGTCGCTTGACGTGTTCATGGCTCTACAAACGCTGGCCGGACGCGGGACAAATGACCCGATGGAGGCCGTCCAGGACGAATCCCAGCGAGCCCTGTTGGCCGAAGCGTTGCTTGGCGAGACAGAGCCCCCGAATGCCGAAACTGTGATCGGGGCCATCGTCAGCCTGCAGAAGCGCCAGATCGAGAGCCAGATTCGCGATGTGCGGGCACAGATTGCGGAGGCGGAGCGGCGGGGCGATTTTGCCGAACTGGCGGTGCTGACACAGCGAAAACTGGATTTGGACCGGGCGCTGCGGAAACTGCATCCACCCGGTGGGGCGGGGGCGTAGAACCGGGCCATTCCGCGGCACAAATCGCTGATTCTTTGCGCCGTTTGGCGCGTTTGCGGCGTCTAAATGAGCAGGAACAGAGCGGGCGAAAGAGTCGAAAATCGCCCGGCCCGGTCCTGGCCCGGCTCGAAAAAAGGATGATTCAATTGGGTCGGACAGCGATTTTGCCCTTGGCGGAAGCCGGGTGGACTGTGGTAATCTATTGATCTCTGTGAGGATGCGCGCCCCCTTTGCCCCATACATGAGCTGCGGCTCGCGGGCGACACAGGCGAAACCCTGAAGCGCTGTCATCCGATTCCGAGCAATTACCTCAGACCGCCTTTTTGCGGGAGACCGCAGGTCTGTGTGCGCGTTTATGCGGGGGTTCCGCGCGCGCGCCAGACGGGGCACCGTTGCGCGAGCGGTGCCGGAGCAAAACCGAAAGGCGTTGATACGAGTGGTTGGTATGGGGCGCCCGTGAGAGTCGGGAGCGGCGGGCACCCGATGGGGCTATCACGGTTTTGCACTTGAGAGTCGTTCGCGCTGGAGAGTAGGAAACGCATTGGCTATTGACGAAAAATTCGAACATGAGATTGACAACCTGATCGAAGTAGGCAAAGAAAAGGGGTATTTGACCTACGGCGACGTAAACGACATGCTGCCCGAGGAGATTGGGTCGGCTGATGATCTCGATGACCTGATCACGACGATCGGCACGCAAGGCATTGATCTGCTGGATGCGCCGAAGTTCGGCGACAAGGATTTCGAGCTTGAAGAAGGCGAAGACGTTGAGCTCGACCTGACGCCCGGCACCCTGGAAAAAACCAACGACCCAGTGCGCATGTATCTGCGCGAGATGGGCACGGTTCCGTTGCTTACGCGCGAAGGCGAAGTTGAAATTGCCAAGCGCATCGAGCGGGGACAGATGCGCGTGATGAAAGCGATTTCGCGCTCGCCCATCGTGATTCGCGAGATTGTGGCGCTGGGCGAAGACCTGAAGCGCGGCGTGCGCAACGTGAAAGAAGTGGTCATCTTCGACGAAGAAGAGTTGACCGAAGACGTAGTGCAGGCGCGGGTCAAGTCGACTGTAGCGCGTATTGATGCTCTGGTAAAGCACCAGAAGAAGATCGCGCTGCTTGAAGAAAAGCAGGCGGCAGCCAACAGCAAGACGAGCCAGCGTGAGCAGCGCCGCACGCGATGGGCGATCGCGCGCGAGAAGGTGTATGTTTCGCGGATTGTGCGCGAGCTCAAGTACACCGGCCTCGAGCGCAAGCGGCTTCTCGACAAGGTCAACAAGACCGTAGACACCATGCGCACACTGGAGCGGCAGATTCGTTCGCTCGAGCAGAAGCATGAGGCCAGCAAGAGTGAGGAGCTGAAAAAAGAGTATCGCCGGCAGCAGAAAAACTGCCGGGCTGACCTGGAGAAGATTGAAGGCGACGCGGGCGTTGCCATAGCCGAACTGAAGCGCACGCAGCGCGAGATGATCCAGGGCGACATGGACGCCGAGCAGGCGAAGCGGGAGCTGATTGAAGCCAACCTGCGCCTGGTAGTGTCGATCGCGAAGAAGTACACCAACCGCGGACTGCAGTTCCTCGATCTGATTCAGGAAGGCAATATCGGCCTGATGAAGGCAGTGGACAAGTTCGAGTACCGGCGCGGCTACAAATTCTCGACCTATGCGACGTGGTGGATCCGGCAGGCGATTACGCGCGCCATTGCAGACCAGGCAAGAACGATTCGCATCCCGGTGCACATGATCGAAACCATCAACAAGCTGATCCGCACTTCGCGTCAACTGGTGCAGGAACTGGGGCGCGAGCCGTCAAGCGAAGAAATTGCACGACGCATGGATATCCCGGTGGCCAAGGTGCGCAAAGTGCTGAAGATTGCGCAGGAGCCTATCTCTCTTGAAACGCCGATCGGCGAAGAGGAGGACTCGCACCTGGGCGACTTTATCGAGGATCGTCAGGCCGTATCTCCTTCTGAAGCTGTCATCAGCGTGAACCTCAAGGAGTACACCTCGCAGGTGCTGCGCACGCTCACACCGCGCGAGGAACGGGTGATCAAGATGCGGTTCGGACTGGAAGACGGCAGCGAACACACGCTGGAAGAAGTTGGACAAAGCTTCCAGGTCACGCGCGAACGCATCCGGCAGATCGAAGCGAAGGCGCTGCGCAAGCTGCGGCATCCTTCGCGCAGCCGGAAACTGAAAGCGTTTGTTGAAGGTGTAAAAGAGATGTAACCACCTGCGGTGGGGCAGACGGGCTTCGCGCCTTTAAATTTG
>DATKPJ010000072.1:0-84454 GCA_035524195.1 Occallatibacter sp. | reverse complement strand
GCGCGTGCATGCGGAGGACAAGCAGCACTGGCACAAGGTCGTGAAGGATTGGCGCGGCGTGAGCGAAGAGACGACCACGGGCGTGCACCGGCTCTACAAGATGATGGAGCAGGGCAAACTGCTGGTGCCTGCGATCAACGTGAACGATTCGGTGACGAAGTCGAAGTTCGACAACCTGTATGGCTGCCGCGAGTCACTGGCCGACGGCATCAAGCGCGCGACGGATGTGATGATGGCGGGCAAGGTGGCCGTGGTCTGCGGCTACGGCGATGTCGGCAAAGGCTGCTCGCACTCACTGCGCGGCATGGGCGCGCGGGTCGTCGTGACGGAAGTCGATCCGATCAACGCGCTGCAGGCGGCGATGGAAGGGTTTGAGGTAACTACAGTGGAAGACACGCTGGGGCGCGGAGACATTTACGTGACGTGCACCGGCAACGTAGATATCATCACGTTGGAACACATGAAAAAGATGAAGGACCAGGCGATTATCTGCAATATCGGCCACTTCGATAATGAAATCCAGATGGATCGGCTCAACGGCGATGAGACCGCGACGAAGCTGAACATCAAGCCGCAAGTGGATAAGTACACCTTCGCAGACGGACATTGCATCTTCGTCCTGGCCGAAGGGCGGCTGGTGAATCTTGGCTGTGCGACGGGGCACCCGAGCTTTGTGATGAGCAACAGCTTTGCCAACCAGACGCTGGCGCAGATCGATTTGTGGAAGAACAAAGACACCTACAAAATCGACGTCTACACGCTGCCCAAGAAGCTGGATGAAGAAGTGGCACGGCTGCACCTGGAAAAGATCGGTGTAAAGCTGACGACCCTTTCCAAAAGGCAGGCGGACTATATTGGCGTGCCGGTGGAAGGTCCATACAAAGCGGAGTTTTACAGGTACTAAAAGGCAGGGACGTAGGAACTAGGGACATCGGGACTGGACATCAGGGAACGGAAGGGTTCTCTGATGTCTGGTCTGGATTCGAGTGAAACGCGCTTGAAGTCGAAACTGAGTTTCTCGTTTGAGCTGTTTCCGCCGCGCACGCCGGAGGCGATGGGCAAGCTGCGGACCGTCATTTCACGTCTGGCCGCGGTGGGACCGGATTTCTTTTCGGTCACGCATGGCGCCGGCGGTTCCGGCCAGGAAGGAACCTACGAAACTCTTCTGGCGGTTACCGAACACAGCGGCGTGGAGACGGTTCCGCACCTGACGTGCGTGAGTTCGACGCGAGCTCATGTTTCGGAACAGCTCGATCGCTATCGCGAAGCCGGAGTGAAGCGGATTGTGGCCCTGCGCGGCGACCTGCCGGCGACTGCGATGAGCGCAGCGGCTCCAGGCGAGTTCCATTACGCCAACGAACTGGTGCAGTTCATTCGCGAGACTCACGGAGATGCATTTCAGATCGAAGTGGCCGCGTATCCCGAGATGCATCCGCAGGCCAAGAGCCCCGCCGCAGATTTTGATCATTTCTGCCGCAAGGTGGAAGCCGGCGCTGACGGGGCGCTGACGCAGCTTTTTTACAACGTCGATTCCTATTTCGACTTCATGGAGCGATGCAGCAAGGCGGGCATCAAGATCCCAATCGTCCCCGGCATCATGCCGATTACGGGCTATGCAAACATCATCAGATTCTGCTCGGGGTGTGGCGCAGACCTTCCACGCTGGATAAGGTTGCGCCTCGAGGAGATGCAGGATGACAAGCCGGCATTGCTCGATTTCGGATTGAGTGTGGTTACTCGTCTATGCGAGACGCTGCTACGCAACGGCGCGCCGGGACTGCATTTTTATACCATCAACCAGGCCGAGCCTACCTTGCGTTTGTGGGAAGCGCTGGCGCTTGCTCCCAAGGTGTAAGCGGACAACTAGCGAGAGCTTCTTTGCTTCATCGGCGTTTGTGTCCGAACGCACGTTGATACAGCCTCCAGAGCGCGCTATGCATTAGCCGCGTCTGTTCTGCTTTCAGTGCGGCGTAGGATTTCTTGACGTAGACATCGAACTCAGGAGGCCAGCCGATGGTGGAGCGGCGCTCGCCGTAATCGCCTTCGGCCCATTTGGCTAGAACGGCTTTATATCCCACCACGTGCGTCACAAAATCGAGCAGACACTGCGGCATCTGTTCCTCGATAATGAGGTGAGCCTTTTCAATGATGACCTTCTCGCGAATATCGTTCAGTGGCATGAAGATCGTGGTCATCCACAAAACCCAATCTTTCATGTCTTCGTCGCGGATGGGATGGCACTGGGTCTTGCCCTGCTTCTTGAGCAGCGAGCGATAGGCGATGTTGCCGGACTCGGAGGCAACGTAGAGCGGTCCATAAAACTCGTTCAGGCGTTTGTTGACGAGACTCAGCTTGTCTTGACGGCGAGCCAGCATGCGGGCGCTGACTGAAGTCATCAGGTATCCGCCGAGCGCCACAATGACCGTAAGGATCGCGGCATTTTGAAGGATCGTGGGAACGGACATGAGGTCCATCGCGTGTCGTACCTTGCGGACGAGTATAACGGGGTCGCGGAAGATCGTACTGTGACGGTTGCCGCTAGTCCAACGGCTGTCACGGACCACTAATGTGGCCGTTGGACAGGGACCATGCGCGCTTTCGCGGGAACGACTTTGATTTCGAAGAGCTTTGGCCAAAGCTTGCCGGTAACGAAAAGGCGGTCGTGCGCGGAATCGTAGGCAATGCCGTTGAGCACGGCCTCGGGGGTGGACCGCTCGGAATCGGGCAGGAGCCCGTGGAGATCGATCCAGCCCAAAACATTGCCGGTGGCGGGCGAGATTCGCGCGATTCGATCGGAGTGCCAGATATTGGAGTAGATTTCGCCATGGATGTACTCAAGCTCATTGAGTTGAGTGATGGGGCGACCGTGGTCTTTTACCACGATATGCCGAACTTCGCGGAAGTTCATGGGATCGAGAAAGCGCAGCGTTGAAGTCCCGTCGCTGAGGATCAGGTTCCTGCCATCCTGGGTGAGGCCCCAGCCTTCGCCCTGGTAATTGAGCGAGCGGAGAAACTGGAATGTCGTTCGGTCGTACACGAGGGCAGTGTGCGCCTGCCATGTGAGCTGAACCAACGTATTTCCCCAGTTGGTAAGTCCTTCACCGAAATACTTATCAGGCAACTCCAGCAGTTTGAGGATGCGACCGGTCTCCACGTCTTCCATGCGAAGAGTGGAATGGCCTTTGAGCCCGGTGCTCTCGTAGAGGTGGCCATCGACATATACCAATCCCTGGGTGAATGCAGTTGCATCGTGGGGATAGGTGTGGACAACGCGGTAGGTATCTTCGGCGCAGGCGAGCGCCGCCGCCCAAAAGACCGATGCCAAGACAATGAGACGAAGACAAATGGGAAAACGCATCCTGAATGATTCTACCGAGTGGGAGGGTTGCGGTTGATAGTCACCACCAGAGACGGGCGGAATGAGCGACCGCGATACGTCGACCCGGTGGTCAAACGAAGTCTGCCTAGAATAGCAGGCCATGATTTGGGTGCCTGCGACGCGGGTTAACTCGTCCCGAGGTAGATGAAGCGGAGCAGGAATAGCGCGCCGAGCGTGTAAAGCAGCCAATCCTGCTTACGGCCGCGACCTGCGGCAAGGTGGAGCACGGCCCAGGCGATGACGCCGAATCCGAGACCATTGGCAATGGAATAGGTGAGCGGAATAAGCACGAGCGTGAGGAATGCAGGAATAGCTACGAGTGGATCGTGCCAGCGGATTTCGATGATGGTGGTAAGCATCATGGAGCCGACCAGGATGAGGGCTGGGGCGGTGGCGGCCTGGGGAACGACGCCCACGTAGGGGGCAGCTCCGACGGCGCAAAGAAAGAGCATGCCTGTAACGATGGCGGTGACCCCAGAGCGGCCTCCGGCGGCGACGCCGGCTGTTGACTCGACATAGCTGGTCACGGTGGATGTGCCGGTGAGGGAGCCGAAGACGGTAGCCGTGGCGTCGGCGAAAAGAATGCGGTTGAGACGGGGAATCGAGTGGTCGTGAGCGATGAGACCGGCGCGTTTGGTGACAGCGACGAGTGTACCGAGATTGTCGAAGAGATCGACGAAGAAGAAGACAAAGATGATTTCGAGCAGCCCCTTGCTCATTGCGCCGCGGATGTCGAGCTTGAAAGCAGTGGCGGCGAGCGCGTGAATGCCGCCGGCAGCCGGCGTCCAGTGAACCTGGCCGAGCATCCATGCAATTCCTGTTGTTGCAAGGACGCCGATGAGGATGGAGCCGCGCACCTTGCGGGTTTCAAGAACCACCATGAGGATCAAACCGAAGAGGGCGAGCGCGGTGGTGGGATTGCGGATGCTGCCCATGCCGACGAGGGTGGCTGGATCGCTGATGACGAGACCGGCATTGCGAAATCCGATAAATGCGATAAACAGGCCGATTCCGCTGGCAACCGCGGCGTAGAGCTCGTGGGGGATGGAGCGAAGGATCATCTGGCGGATACCGGCGGCCGTGAGGGCGAGGAAGATCACGCCGGAGAGAAACACGGCTCCGAGGGCGGTCTGCCAGGGGATGTGCATCTTGATGCAGACGGTGTAGGTGAAGTAAGCGTTCAGGCCCATTCCAGGAGCGAGCGCGATTGGATAACGCGCGACGATTCCCATGAGAATGGAACCGAAGGCTGCAGAGAGGCACGTAGCCGCGGTGACTGCCGGCAGAGGGACACCGGCTGCAGCAAGGATGGCGGGGTTGACGAGCACAATGTAGGCCATGGTCAGAAAGGTCGTAATTCCGGCCAGAATCTCAGTGCGCCAATTGGTCCCCAGATGTGTGAATTCAAAATAGCGTTCGAGCAGCTTGAGCATAGGCGGTGTTTTTAGCAAAGCACACAAGGGCTTGAAGTCAAAGGAGATTATGAAAAGACGCGCCGTTGGAACATTCAGGCGGCTTGTTTGTGGTTTCGCCAATTAAGCACCCAGTTCATCGATCCGCCCTGGATGACGATGGAGAAGACAACCACGATATAGGTTGCTCCGAGGATCCAGGGGCGGCCCAGATTCTCAGGAACCGACAAAGCGAGGGCGATGGAAAGGCCGCCACGTAATCCGCCCCAGACCAGCACAAGCAGGGAACTGTGATGCCTTGGTTGCAGCCATCGCAGCAGCAGGAGCAGCGCGGCGACGGCTGCGAGACGTACAAGGTCGACGGAGAAGATGGCTGCCACTCCGGCTCGAAACGCCGGGCCGTTGAGGTTCACGGTCATGATCTCCAAACCGAGCAGGACGAAGAGGAGCGAGTTCTGTACTTCATCGATGACTCGCCAGAAGCCGTGCACGCTGTCGTGGGCCACGTGTTCGCCGGGGTCATTTCGATTGAAGTAACGCAGCGCAATGCCGGCGACAACGGCTTCAAGTGGTCCAGACACTTGCAGGACCTCGGCAGCCGCATATCCGCCGAGTGCGAGGGCAACGGTAATGAGAATGTCCACCTGATACGAAGTCAGGCGGCGCATCAGCTGCGAAGCAAGGAAAGCGCAGATGATTCCGAGAAAGATTCCGCCGCCGGCCTTGAGAAGCAGGGTCTCGGAGATGCTCAAGATGGTGGGCTGATGACCTTTGGCAGCATCAAGCAGAGTGATGAAAATGACGGCTCCAACACCGTCGTTGAAGAGAGACTCGCCCGCGAGCTGGGCCTGAATGGTTTGCGAGGCGCGCGTGCGGCGCAGCATTTCAAGCACTGCAACCGGATCGGTGGGTGAGATGAGAGCACCGAAGAGGAGGTATTCGATCCAGGGAGCCCGGCTCCCGGAAAGCAGGGCCATCAATCCAGCCACCAGGAAGACTGAGACCACGGTACCGACCACAGCGAAGAGCGATACTGCCAGTTTTTCCTTTCCTAGTTCCTTCAGGTCGAGCAGAAAGGCACCGGCAAAGAGCAGCAGGGGCAGCATGCCGTGCAGGATGACTGCTCGAAAGTCGATCTGTTGCGAGAAGGCGAAGGCCCGCTCGAAACCGGGTGACAGGCTGTTTTCCATGCCCATGATGGCCATGGAAGCCACCACGGTGAGCAGCATGGTTCCTATGGTGATGGGCAGTTTGAGCCAGCGCGCGCTGATCCAGCCAAACACGGCCGCAATGGCGAACAGGATGCTCAGGACTGCGAGATTGGTCATGACTTGCAGCTCCCGGGACGGAGCAAAGTTTAATCGTACTGGAAGAACGAGGTTCGAGTTGGTGAGTTCAGATGCCAGTTCGTGGTCAAGGATTGCCGGCAGCAGCGAAGATCTGGAACGAGCGAGGACTAGAGGAGCTTGGCGGCGTCCTTGGCAAAATAGGTCACGATGAAATCGGCTCCTGCGCGACGAATGCCAATAAGCGACTCGAGGATAGTGCGATCGCGGTCAAGCCAGCCTTTTTCGAAAGCGGCCTGAAGCATCGAGTATTCGCCGGAAACCTGGTAAGCGCCCATAGGCACGTCAAAGTTTTCGCGCGCGGCGCGCACCACGTCGAGATAGGGCATGGCGGGTTTCATCAGGATCATGTCGGCGCCTTCGCCGAGGTCGAGGTCGATTTCGCGGAGAGCTTCGCGGAGATTGGCGCCGTCCATCTGGTAGGTTTTACGGTCGCCGAACTGGGGGGCCGAGTCGGCAGCTTCGCGAAAAGGACCGTAGAAGGCTGACGCAAACTTTGAGGCGTAGCTCAGGATGGGTGTCTGGGCGAGGCCGTTCTGGTCGAGCGCGTCGCGAATTGCAGCGACTCGACCATCCATCATGTCGCTGGGAGCGACGATGTCGGCCCCAGCGCCGGCGAGGCTGACGGCGGTGCGGGCCAGCAGATCGAGAGAAGGATCGTTATCGACGTCGTACCCATCTGCGGTCTTGACGACAATCCCGCAATGACCGTGGCTGGTGTACTCGCAGAGGCAGACGTCGGCGATGAGCACGAGCTTTTTGGCCGCAGGGGATTGTTTGAGGGCGCGGAGGCCCTGCTGCACGATTCCTTCGTCACTCCACGCACCGGTGGCCTGCTCGTCTTTGGCATCGGGAAGACCGAACAGGAGCAAGCCGCCGATGCCGAGGCGGGCTGCTTCTTCGGCTTCGACGACGGCCTGGTCGACGGAGAGGTTGAAGACTCCGGGCATGGAGCTGACCGCGTTGCGGACGCCCTTGCCTGGGCAGATGAAAAGCGGATAGATCAGGTCGCCGGGGTCCAGGGTGGTTTCGCGGACCAGCGCGCGCAAAGATTCGTTCCGGCGCAGGCGCCGCATGCGCAACTGAGGAAAGCTCATGGCTCGATTGTAAGGCAGGGTCACTCCGGCGGAAGGAGCAACGGTGTGATGTGGAGCACAGGACTTCGGATGGTTTTCCGTGTGGCACCCCCCCGGGTGGCTTGGCCGTAAATTCCTCATTTTTATGATGATACCGGCAAAGCTCGCCCCAAATTACTCTCAACAAAAGACTTAGACGCAAATTCCTGTTACAAAAAGAGTTATGTGGCAGTTGTCGGGTCCGACGCGGAAGGTTCCGGAAGCAAGTTGCTTTGTTTTCTTGAGGTTACGGAATGGATATCGGGCCAAATTCCTGCCATCAAAGGACTTAAGCGGTTCTCCAGTAACGATCTGGCGATTCCAGCGTTGGCTAAGGTGGCTCTTCCTGACGAAACGCACTTAGCGATTGCCCTGCGCTCCACGCCAATTGGAGAACCGCTATAGCCGCGGTTTCCCGTGATGACAGGAGTTACGGGGGTGGTCAACGGCCGGAGGACCGAGTTAGCTGTCAGGGGCGGGATTGACGGATCGGTGGTCAGGGTCATTGATCTTATTGTGCGCCGGAAGAGAGATATATCCGGCAGCGCGAGTCGTGCTGTTTACGGCGTGGAATGAAGGGGTTCGAAGGAAAGTGGAGCGGGAGGGGTTGACAGGAGGTAAGAAGCCGAGGGCATCTCCGACGCTGATGTGCTCGACGACCAGAACGCCTGCTGGCTTGAAGTGCATTGGTCGGGCTTTCATGCTCTATTCGTCCGATCTTGACATATTCCTAAATAGGAATATATTGAATCTGTGACGAGGCAAGCACACCCAACGGACGTATTCACCGCCATCGCCGAGCCTCGGCGGCGCGAGGTCATCGCCGTGTTGTCGCACGGTCGGGAGTACGCCGTCAACGAGATCGTGGTTCGCATGGCAATGGCCCAGCCTGCCGTCTCCAAACACCTCGGTGCACTGCGCCGGGCGGGCGTGGTGACGATGGTCAAGCGGGGAAAGCATCGCATGTACCGCCTTAACCCGGAGGGCCTGAAGCCGGTGCACGACTGGGTAAAGCTCTTCGAGCGCTACTGGACGCACCAGGTCGACCAAATCAAGCAGCTCGCGGAGCGCAAGGCTCTTGAACGAATGGTGCGTGTGGACGATGCCTCAAGCCGGAAGAAGGAGGAGTAATGGCAGCCAACGTAAAGGAAGGCGTATTGCAGGCCTTCGAGATCATACGGGAAGAGGAGATCGCGGCTCCCATCGAGATTGTCTTTGAGGCCATCCTCGAACAGATGGGACCATTGAACTCCACCCCCGAAAAACCGATGCCGATGGTGCTTGAAAGCTGGCCCGGCGGAAGATGGTATCGCGATCTGGGCAACAACTCCGGTCATTTCTGGGGTACGGTGCAGGCCATCAAAACGCCATCGCTGCTGGAGATCTCCGGGCCGCTGTTTATGTCGACCCCCGCCGTTTCGAACCTGCAATATCGCCTCGCGGAAGAAAATGGTGTAACGCGCATGAGATTCGTGCACCGCGCGATGGGCTGGGTGGGCGAGCAGGAGCGCGCCGTGGAGGGCGGCTGGAACCAGTTGATTGAACGTGTCCGCACAGCCGCCCTGGAACGGGCAGCGAGGTAGCCATGTGTCCCTTTTGCATGGCAACTGCGTTTTGGATCGCGGCGGGCGCTGTTTCGACGAGCGGTGTTTCAGCGCTCGCCGTCGCAAAGATCTGGAACAAAAAAGCGCGCGAGCGCGAACAAGGAGGAAGCCACGATGAGCAACATGCAGAGCAATCAGCAAAGCAATGAGCAGATCGCGAAAATGAAGAAGCCTCCGGTCGTGTCGGCGGAGGAATGGCAAAAGGCCTGGCAGCAGATGCTGGTGAAGGAAAAGGAGCACACTCGCGCCCGCGACGCGCTTGCGGCGGCGCGGCGGCGGATGCCATGGCTCGCAGTTCAGAAAAAGTATGTCTTCGAAGGTCCGCAGGGAAAGCTCTCGCTTCTCGATCTCTTTGAAGGCCGGCGGCAGCTCGTACTCTATCGCGCCTTCTACGACCCCAACGTGTATGGCTGGCCCGACCACGCATGTGTCGGATGTTCGATGGGCGCGGACCAGCTCTGTCACCTCTCGCACCTGCACGCGCGGGATACAACGCTGGCCTACGCCTCACGCGGGTCGCAGGTAAACATTGCGCGTTTGAAACAGCGCATGGGCTGGGACAAGATCCCGTGGTACACGATTACCGACGACTTCGACAAAGACTTCGGCGTCGACGAATGGCACGGGCATAACGTCTTCTTCCGCGACGAGCACGACGGAATCTTCCGCACGTACTTCATCAACAACCGTGGCGATGAAGCGATGGGCAGTGTGTGGAACTACCTGGATATCACTCCATTGGGGCGGCAGGAGGATTGGGAGGACTCGCCGGAAGGCTATCCGCAGACGCCGCGCTACAAGTGGTGGCGCTGGCACGACTCCTACGGCAACGAGGATGCACAGTTGGCCAACGTGGTCGATAGCGCCGCGGTGACGTTGAAGCTCTAACGTCAAGGCTACTGAGGACGCGGTTGAATCGTCGGATAATTCACGGAATTATTGCGACGCGGGGCCGGCGTATCTGGTTGAACGGCCAGGTTTCCCCGCGGTGGATTTTCCTGAGATACGCGCTTTGCCCGGCAACCAGTGGAGTTCGCGCCCCTTTTCAGAAAGCATGAATGTTTCGCATCCTGTTCAAGGGCCGAGCTCCACGTCACAGCCTGTCGTAGAGAGTGGTGTTGCGGTAGCCGAGAAGTGTCACCAGGGTCCAGATGCCGAGGGCGGTGCCGATCGGGATTCTAATCAGGCTGATGATGCCGGCGGCAATGGCAACGATGCGGCCCCATGCAGAGCGCTCCATCAATCCCCAGCCCGCGATCAGCGCAAGGGCGGAGCGCACGATGACCACAGCCCATCCAAAGCGGAGAATGGCGGGGAAAAACCAACCAGGATCCCAGCCTCCAGAGCCCCAGGGACCATGTCCCCATGGGCCGAAGCCGCCGTGGAGGAACGCACCCGCAAAGGTGAGGCCGATGAAGCCGAATGCCAGTGATAGTCCTCCATAGACGAACCAGACGATGCTGAGCGCGCGAATGCGGCCGGCATAGTTGTTCAACTGGAAATCGAGATTGGGGACTGGAGGAATGGGCGGCGCCAGGGGGCGTCCGCAGTGAGGGCAGACGGTCTGCCCCGGTTGCAAAGCCTGACCACATCCGCTGCAAAACATGGTTACCTCCTCAATCCACCCAAAGTTAGAACAAGAACCAGACTTGCAGGGCCAGCTGACGATCTTGCGTCTCGACTCGTGGAACAGCGATGGCCGCATCTTAAAACGTGCTTCGATCCAATCCCGAGAAGCCGAGCGGCTACTCCTGTTGAGAATGGATACGCGGGACGGTATGCATTCGTTCCCAATGTTCCTCATGGCGGTCGTCGTGAAAGACGAGAGCGGTAATGCGGCCCTCGGGGTCGCGGTCGATGAAGAGGCGGCTGATGCTGCTTCCGTTGGGATAGAAGAGGGTGGATGTCGATTCGGCTGCCAGCTCGGAGATGGCGCCGTGGATGTCCTTTTGATAAAGCTGATCGCCCTGGCGAAAGACAATAATCGCGGGCTGACCGTGGGAATCGTCATATTCACCGGCGAGGGCGTCCATTTGTGGCGGAGTGAGCCGGATGGTGGGCGGATGAAGAGGGATGAACAGGCGCTCAGCGAAAGGAGCGAGATCCGGCTGATCAAGGCGATGCGCGAGGAGCCATCTGGGAAGATCGGGCTCATCGAAAGCACGAGTCCAGCAATCGTGCCTGAGGCCCTGGTAAATCCACAGGCGGATGCGCCCGCCGGAAGCTTTGAATGCCTGGAACATGAGCTCGCTCTCCCGGGGCGAGACGACATTGTCGTCGCTGCCGTGAAAGAGCCAGATGGGAGTATGGGGGAGAGCGCGGGCATACTCGGCGGGCAAGGTGGAAGCCTCGCGCCAGCGCTGTGGAGCGTAGCTCCAGAAGATGCCGCCGGCGGCGATCGCCATGGCGGCCCACCGCGTGGGGTATGTGCGGGCGAGCTCCCAGGCTCCGTAGCCACCGAGGGATAGCGCGGCGAGGTAGGTGCGCTCGGGATCGGCGCGAAACTCGGCGGTTTCCTGATCGAGCGTGGACATTGCCATGGCCATCATGTCGGGATCGGTCCAGTAATGGCCTTGCGGGCATTGTGGCATGACGATAATGAAAGGCCATCGTTCAGGGTGGTCGCGAACCGCTGCCGGAAGTCCGATCTGGGTTTGCCACATGCCTTCAGAGCCACGTTCGCCGCGTCCGTGAAGAAAGAGAATGACGGGCCATTGGCGGTGATCGTCGCGGCGCCACTCCTCCGGCAGGTAGACCTGGAAATGATAGGTGACGTCATGGATTTCGATGGAGCGATTGAGAAATCCTGTTTCCTGCAGATGTTTTTGCCGGGAGAAGTGTGGAGCTGTCGAAACCGCGCTCGCGAAGCACGGCGTGAGGACACAGGCAGCGAACACAGCGGCTACAACAAGTTTCAAAATGCGGCGCATCTTCGAACCCATCATATAGAACCGTGGCTGACGCGGAGTCATTGCGGGGTGGGCTGCCGATGCGAAGGGGTCTGGCGCAGCGCATAGAGGTCGTGTTGTGGCGAGACGTGGATTTCGCATGATAGGGTGTTTGCAACGTTTCATTCTCTGGAGAGAGCAGCTCCAGGGGCATGGGAGTTCGTTCCCTGAAATTCAACACATCACAACGTACCGTCTTTTCAGCAGAATACAAAGTTTTAACAAGATGAACATTTTTTAGATTTTTGAATGATGGGACAGGTTGCGAAGGCGGTTTGGGCTGCTATATTGAATTTCGGATAAACACCGATACAAAGCTTCCCTTTGAATTCAAACAGAGAATAGCCACTACGTATGTGATTGCCAGCACAGCGATCACACGCAGCATGCAACAGAACGAGTCGAAATCGAAGCAGGAAAGCATTCATGGCGCAAATATTTGATCGCAGCTCCAATGCTCTGGCGCGTGCGAGCTTGGTCTTATCGGGGCTGCTGGTAATTGCATTGGGAGTGACGCTGGATCAGCTTCAGCGCTCGCCCTGGGTCACGCGACAGGGGCAGAGGCCGGACCAACCGGTGCCATTCAGCCACAAGCACCATGTTGGGGGACTTGGGCTGCAGTGCCAGTACTGCCATGTGACGGTGGAGAAGTCGAGCTACGCTGGGATTCCGCCGACCAAGACGTGCATGAACTGTCATGCGCAGATCTGGACGAACGCGCAGCTGCTTGAGCCGGTGCGGAACAGCTGGGCGACGGGCGAATCGATTCCGTGGGTCAAAGTGCACGACCTTCCTGATTTTGTCTATTTCAATCACTCCATTCATGTGAACAAGGGGATTGGCTGCGCGACCTGTCATGGGCGAGTGGACGAGATGCCGCTGATGTATGCGCAGAACACGCTGCAGATGGAGTGGTGCCTGGACTGCCATCGGAATCCGGCAAAGAATCTGCGGCCGACGGCTCAGATTTACAACATGGCATGGGAAAAGCCGGCCGATGATCGTCCGGTGTGGTGCGCGGCAGGTCAGGAGAAGACGGGGGTGCCGACAGCGGAGAGCGTTGACTGCACAACCAAGGATCCGAGTACATCGGGGCCGGAGATGGCTTCGTTGAACTTGCCGCTGGCGAGCGCGAAGGGAATGGCCAGCGATGTGGCCGCGGCGAGGGTACCGGCGATGCCGGCTTATCAGAAATTCACCAGCCAGGAAGCGCTGGGGCATTTTTTGCTGGTGCAATACAAGATCAAGACTCCGAAGCAGATCACCAGTTGTGATACGTGCCACAGATGAGCGAGATGAACCCAGCCGCTACGAGCGCGGGAAATGATACGGGGAATGCCGTGAATAACGACGAGAACAAGGTTGCAGAAGAGGCGCAGGCCGCTCCGATGTCGCTGGAGGCGGTGCGCCAGGAATTGAAGGGTGTGAAGGGCAAGAAGTATTGGCGATCGCTTGATGAACTGTCGAACACGCCTGAGTTCCAAGCGGCGGTGGAGCGGGAGTTTCCGATTGCGGCGCAGGAGTGGGTCGATCCTGTATCGCGGCGCGGGTTCATGAAACTGATGGGCGCTTCAATGGCGCTGGCCGGTTTGGCCGGTTGCACGAAGCAGCCCGACGAGCCCATTTACCCGTATGTCAAGGCGCCGGAAGACCTGGTGCTGGGCAAGCCGATGTACTTTGCCACGGCGCATCCGTTTTCGACGGGGGCGATTCCGCTGCTGGTGAAGAGCGACGAATTCCGGCCGATCAAGGTTGATGGAAATCCCGAACACTCGTATAACCGCGGCTCGTCGGATGTGTATTCGCAGGGAACGCTGCTGGATTTGTATGATCCGGATCGTTCGCAGCGTGCTCTGTATCGCGGCGAGACTCGAGATTGGGAGGAGTTTGCCGTGGCGCTGCAGGAAAAGGCTGCGGCGTCAAAGGATGGGACGGGAATTTATTTCCTGACCAAGACTATTACTTCGCCCACGCTGGCGAGGCAATGGAAGGCGGTACAGGCGCGGTATCCGAAAGCAACGCTGGTGCAATACGACCCGGCGCTGGCGGGGACCTGGCTGGCAGCCGGACACAATGTGCAATACGCATTGAGCACCGCAGATGTGATTGTTTCGCTGGACGCGGATTTCCTGTCGAGCGCGGCGTATCCAGGTTTTCACAAGCTAGTGCGGGATTACGCGGATCGGCGCAAGACGCCCGAGAACGGGATGAACCGCCTGTACGCTGTGGAGAGTTCGACCTCGACCACCGGCATGAAAGCGGAGCACCGGCTGGGACTGCGGGCGAGCGAAGTTCCGGCGTTCGCTGCGGAATTGGCAAAGGCTTTGGGCGTGGCGGGTGTTGATGCTCCAACGTACGCATGGAGCGGAGAGCAGCAGGCTTTTCTAGCAGCGGCTGTGAAAGACCTGAAGGGGAACGCAGGCAAGAGTGCGGTGATTCCGGGGCTTTATCAGGATGCATCGGTTGCGGCGCTGGCACTGGCGATCAATAACGCGCTGGGCAATGTGGGCAAGACCGTGATGGTGAGTTCCGAGACGGCTATTCCGCTGCCAAGCGATCAGATCGGCGAGATGAAGGCGCTGGTCGCCGATATGAATGCGGGCAAGGTGGATTGGCTGGTGATTCTGAACGAGAATCCGATCTATTCGGCGCCGGCGGACCTGGGATTTGGCGAGGCGTTCAACAAGGTCAACATCGTAGCGCACCTGGGCTCGCATGTGGACGAGACAGGTCAGATTGCACACTGGCATATACCGTCGGCGCATTACCTCGAGTCGTGGTCGGACGCGAGGTCGTACGACGGGACGGTATCGATTGTGCAACCGCTGATCGAACCGCTGTACAACGGACACACCGCCCATCATGTTCTGCAATCGTTGATGACCGAGCCGATGGTGAGCCCGTATGACGCGGTGCGCGAGACGTGTAAACCGCTCATCAAGGGGGATTTTGAAAGCGGTTGGCGGAAGGCACTGCACGACGGCTGGATTGCGGACACGGCCTACGCAACGGCTGGCGCGGCCAAAGTGGAGATTCCGAAGATCCCCGCGCCGACACCGAAGGATTCGGTGGAGATTATCTTCCGGCCCGATCCAAATGTGTATGACGGCCGCTGGTCGAACGTGGGATGGCTGCAGGAACTTCCCAAGCCGGTGACGAATTTGAGCTGGGACAATGCGGCCATTGTTTCCGGCGCGACGTTGACGAAGCTTGGCGTGGAAGAAGACGACATTGTCGAACTGAGCGTGGGTGCGGGGCGTGTGAAGGCGCCGATCGTGGTGGCGCCGGGCCATCCGGACAATTCCGTGACAGTGTACCTGGGTTACGGGCGTGAGTTCGCGGGGCGCGTGGGATCGGGGATGGGCTTCAACGCGTACCTGATCCGCAACACTTGGGGGCCGCTTTACGCAACGGGTGCCATCAAGAAGATGGACGGCAAGTGGGGCGTCGCCATCACCAAGAGCCATTACCAGGATCATCGCGGAGCGATTTTCGGGCAGCAGGGCAACGGCAACAATTCGCTGGAAGGCGACGAGGCGTTGGGCGAGCGCGCGATTATCCGCTACGCGACACTGGATGAGTTCAAGGCCAATCCCAACTTTGCTCACGAGGGTGAGAGCCGCGAAACGCCGGTGATGAGCACGACGCTGTTCCCGAACTGGACCTACCCCGACAACAAATGGGGCATGTCAATCGACATGAACAGCTGCGTGGGCTGCAATGCATGCATTGTGAGCTGTTACGCGGAGAACAATATCGCGGTCGTGGGCAAGCAGCAGGTGCGCATCGGGCGCAACATGCAATGGATTCGTATCGATACGTACTATGAAGGCGACCTGTCAGCGCCGCGGGCGCACTTTCAGCCGATGCCGTGCCAGCAATGCGAAAACGCGCCGTGCGAGCAGGTTTGCCCGGTGGGAGCGACGGTGCATACGCCAGAAGGCCTGAACATGATGGTCTACAACCGCTGCGTGGGCACGCGCTACTGCTCGAACAACTGTCCGTACAAAGTGCGGCGGTTCAACTTCCTGCTTTACTCGGACTATGAAACGCCGAGTCTGAAACTGATGCGCAACCCGGACGTCACGGTACGGTCGCGCGGCGTGATGGAGAAGTGCAGCTACTGCGTGCAGAGGATTTCTGAAGCGAAGATCACGGCCGACAAGGAGAACCGGCCGGTGCGCGACGGCGAGATCGAGACTGCCTGCCAGCAGGCCTGCCCGGCCTCGGCCATCATCTTCGGCAACCTCAACGACAAGACAAGCAAAGTGGCGGCACTGCGGGCCAATCAGCGGACCTACCAGGTGCTTGCGGATCAGAACACGCGTCCGCGGACGACTTATTTGGCCGAAGTTTTGAACCTGAATCCTGAACTCGAAGAGAAGCCGGTGGAACACGATCCGGCAAAGGGTTGAAGAAACGATGGCAACCAGCGAAATAAAAACCGGCGATCCAGGGACTGACCCATCCACGGGAGAGTACCGGGTTATTGGTCCCGGACAGACCTTCAAGTCGGTCACCGAGAAGATCACGCGCATCGTACTCACGCCGCACACGCCGCTGGGGTGGTTTGCGTTGTTCGGGATTTTTGGCGCCCTGACAGTGATGTTGCTGGTGGCGCTGACCTGGCTGTTTCTGAAGGGTGTGGGAATCTGGGCAATCAGCCAGCCTGTCGCGTGGGGATTCGCCATTATCAACTTTGTGTGGTGGATCGGCATTGGCCACGCGGGAACGCTGATCTCAGCGATTCTGCTGCTGTTCAAGCAGGGATGGCGGAACTCGATCAACCGCTTTGCGGAGGCCATGACGATTTTCGCCGTGGTTTGCGCGGCGCTTTTCCCGGTAATTCACGTTGGGCGACCGTGGCTGGGATACTGGCTTTTTCCGCTGCCGCTGACGATGGATGTATGGCCACAGTGGCGTTCGCCGCTGATGTGGGACGTATTTGCGGTTTCGACTTACGCAACCATCTCCGTGGTGTTCTGGTACATGGGCATGATTCCCGATCTGGCGACGATGCGCGACCGCGCCGATTCAAAGCTTGCCCAGTATGTCTACGGGATGTTGTCGGTGGGCTGGCGGGGTTCGGTCCGCCATTGGGCGCGGTATGAAACGGCCTCGTTGCTGCTTGCCGGATTGGCGACGCCGCTGGTGCTTTCGGTGCACACGGTCATCAGCTTCGACTTTGCGGTGGCGATTTTGCCGGGCTGGCATACGACGATCTTTCCACCCTACTTTGTGGCGGGCGCCATTTACTCCGGATTTGCAATGGTGCTGACGCTGGCGATTCCGCTGCGCAAGTTCTATCACCTTGAAGGACTGGTGACGACGCGGCACATCGACAATTGCGGCAAGGTGATGCTGGCGACAGGGTTCATTGTGGCGTACGGATACGGCATGGAAGCGTTCATGTCGTGGTACTCGGCCGATCACTGGGAAGCGTTCACGTTCTGGAATCGAGCGTTTGGGCTGATGGGCTGGTCCTATTGGGTACTGGTGACGTGCAACCTGGTCATCCCGCTCACCACGTTGTGGTCGCGAAAGCTGCGCCGGTCGATCGGATATATGTTCTTCCTTTCGATTGTGGTGAACACGGGCATGTGGTTTGAGCGGTTTGTCATTGTGGTAACGAGTTTGACACGCGACTTTTTGCCATCGTCGTGGGGCACATATCGCGCGACCAAGTGGGATTACATGACCTATGTGGGAACGCTGGGGTTGTTCACGTTCCTGTTCCTGCTGTTTGTGCGCTTCCTGCCCATGATTCCGATGTCTGAAATTCGCACCATGCTGCCGGGCGCCAAGATCAAGCCCAAAGTGGCAGCGGAGGCTGGTGACTGATGCCCGCACGCGAAGGGACTTACGGCATGTTGGCCGAATTCGATACGCCGAGCGACCTGATCAGAGCCGCGCGGCAAGCGCGCCAGGATGGCTGGCGGCGCCTGGACTGCTACACGCCTTATCCGCTGGAAGAAGCGGCGGAAGCCATTGGATTCCACCGCAACAAGGTGCCACTGGTCACGCTGGTTGGCGGGCTGATGGGCGGGGCGGCCATGTTCTCGCTGGAGACGTGGATTTCGACGGTTGCGTATCCGCTGAACATTGCGGGACGGCCAACCTATTCGTGGCCCGCGTTTATTGTTCCCGCGTATGAGTGGACGATTTTGTGGGCGGGGTTGTCGGCGTGTTTTGGAATGCTTGCGCTGTGCAAGCTGCCCGGGCTGTATCATCCGTTGTTCAATGCGCCCAATTTCAGAGATGGCGCGACGACGGACAAATTTTTCCTTTGCCTGGAAGCCCTCGATCCGAAGTTTGAGTCGTTAGAAACCAAAGCATACCTGGAGTCGTTTGAGCCGGTGTCGGTGGTGGAGGTGGAGTACTGATGCGTACGAAGCCTTCAGCTTTCAACCGTCAGGTTTCGTCCTGGGCGACTCGTCCTTTGACGGCTCTCTCGCGAAAGCGCGGGAAACCGCTGGCGTTCGCATGCATGTCGGCGCTGCTGCTGGTAGCCGGGTGCCGGCAGGATATGCAGAACGAGCCAAAGATGATTCCGCAGCGCGGCTCGTCGATGTTTGCGGATCATCGTGGCGCACGCCCGCAGGTGCTGAACACGGTGGCGCGCGGACAACTGGACGCGGACAGCTACTTCTATACGGGCGTGATCCAGGGCGCGAACGGATATCGCGAAGAACAGAACCTGATGCCGTTTCCAGTGACGATGGAAGTACTGGAACGGGGGCAGGAGCGGTTCAACGTCTATTGCACGCCATGCCATTCGCGCGTTGGAAATGGGCTGGGAATGATTGTGGAGCGCGGCTACAAGCCTGCCGCAAATCTGCACGACCAGGTGCGCATGTCGCAGCCGATTTCCCATTACTTTTACGTGATGACGCATGGATATGGGGCGATGCCCGACTACTCGGCGCAACTGGCTCCAGTGGATCGCTGGGCCGTGGCTGCTTACATTCGCGCGCTGCAACTGAGCCAGGCGGCCACCATGCAGGATGTGCCGGCTGGCGTCACAGTGCAGAGTCTGAAAGAGGTGGCAGCGGAGCACAATCTGCCCGCGGGCGATGCGCAGCCCTGGGCGCTGCCGACGACCGCAGTTCAGGCTTATCCGCCGATAGCGAAGGAAGGCACGCCGGCGATGGCGCCGGCTAACCCGGCAGATCCAAAGATTGAGATTCCAGCAACTAAACCGGCCGCACCGGCGATGAAACCCGGACCGGCCACGAAGTAAGGATTAGAAGAATGGCACACGAAACACACGCCAAGACGCTTCCCGCCGATCTCAGGGCGCCGGCCTTTGTGGATGGCTGGAGATCGCGTGCGATGGTGGTGGGAGCGATCTTCACGGTGATTGCAGTGATCCTGGGATTTCTGGGCCAGGCGCAGGACCACCTGGGCTGGGATCATTTTTTGCGTGCGTGGGTGCTGGGGTTGATGCTCACGTTCGGATTCAGCGTTGGCGGTTTGGCGCTGCTGATGGTGCAATATTGCTCCGGAGGCAAGTGGGGATTGCTGCTGCGCCGGCCTCTGGAGGCAATGAGCCGCACGCTGCCGCTGATTTTTGTGTACTGGGTGGTGGTGGCGATCTTCATGAAGCGGCTTTTTCTGTGGGCGCAGTTCCCCACGGCGAGCGACACAGCCACCGCACTGAAGGCTGGGTTGATCTCTGAAATCGAGGCGCACTGCCTGAATTTCAAGCGGCCGATGCTGAACCCGGTTTCGTTCGTCTGGGTCAGCGTGCTTTGCTTTGCGATCTGGTGGCTCTATATGAGCCGGCTGAATGCACTGGCTCTGAAGCGCGATGCCGATCCGCCGGAAAACACGCCCTTCTGGATCAAGAAATTCGAAAACATCAGCGGACCGGGAATTGTTGTCTACGCAGTGACCATGACCGCGGCTTCGATCTATTGGGTCATGTCGATGGATGTGAAGTGGTTTTCGACGGTCTACGGCCTGCTGTATCTGGTTGAGCAGGGATTCCAGGTATTCGCGCTGGGAATCATCGTTTCCATTGCGCTTTCGAAGGCGGAGCCATTCCGCACCATCCTGCGACAGACGGAACAGCATGATCTGGGCAAGCTGACGTTTGCCTTTGTGATGCTGAACATTTATCTGAACTTTGGACAGTTCCTCATCATCTGGTCAGGCAACCTGCCGACGGAAATCAACTGGTATCTCGACCGTATTCGCGGAGGATGGGGCGTTGTGATCACGCTCGATTTCATCTTCCACTGGGTGGTTCCGTTTACGCTGCTGCTTTCACGCGATCTGAAACGCAACAAGAAGCGCCTGACGCACGTTTGCCAGTTCATTCTTTTCGCTGTGATGGTCAACCAGTTCTGGCTGATTGAGCCGAACTTCAAGGATGCGGCGCGCAATCTGCACTTTAGCTGGGGAATCCTGGAGTACGCGGCGGTGCCCGTGGCAATGACGGCCTTCTGGGTGGCCTATTTCTGCATGCAGTTGAAGACTCGTCCGCTGGTGCAAACCAACGATCCGCATGTGGCGGAGATTCTGGAGCCTGAACATGCCATCGCATGAACACAGTGATGAATTCCCCAATCCGCATGAACCTGAAAAGGTCGATGCGTCGCTGGGATACGAAAAATCGGACGTAAAGGTGACGGGGATCGTCGTGTTTCTGACCGCGCTCGCGATCTTTGTGGCGGTCATCGGAGTTGTGTCTTACGGCGTGGGCAAGGTTCTGAATGCCTACCTGAACAAGGAAGACGGACCCACCAGCAAATGGGCGACGACGGTGAATATCCGCTCCTTGGGGAATATGCCGAACAACCCCGAGATGCAGCGCAAGGTGGCCGTGTTGACACAGAAGTTTCCCACGCCGCGATTGCAGAATGACAACACCGACGGCGGCGATGATCTCGTGAATCTTCATCAGCGCGAAGATCTGCTGCTGAACAACTACAGCTGGATTGACCAGTCGAAGGGTACGGTGAGGATTCCGATTCAGCGGGCGATGGAGCTGATTGCACAACGCGGATTGCCTGTGGCGCCGCCGGTACAGCAGCCGACCCTGATGACGGGAGACTCGAAGCCAACGGTCGTGATGCCATTGACTAATGGATTTGCGCCGACGGGGCTGGAGCAGGAGATGGCAGCGACGCGAGCGGCGGAAGCGAAGCGGGGACAAGAGTAAGGAACAGGAACCAGGAAAAAAGGGAGCAGCAATCATGCGGTGCGCAGTCACAATCCGGAGAAGTTGGCTTAACGCGGCAGGAGCCGCAACAACCGCGATTGTATTGTGCGTTGCCTACTGTATGCCGGCGATGGCGCTGCAGAGTTCCACCGACTCTGCGGAAAGATTGTCGAGCTATGGCAACATGCGGCGCTCGATCGACGAGAAGACGACCGGGCCGGCGAACAAGTTGCCTTCGATTCTGAGCGGGGTTGGCATTGCGCAGCATTTGAATGAGCAGTTGCCGCTCAACCTGACCTTCACCGACGACGCGGGCAAACAGGTTGAACTCGGCGACTACTTCGGTAAACGTCCGGCGATCCTGGCGTTGGTTTACTACCGCTGCCCGATGTTGTGCTCGGAGGAACTGGACGGACTGACGAGTGCGCTGGAGATGGTGAATTTTGTTCCCGGCAAGGACTTCAACATCGTAATCGTGAGTATCGACCCGAGCGAGGGAACTGACCTGGCCGCGGCTAAGAAGCGGGAGTACTTGAAGCGCTACGGGCACCCCGAGACGGCGAATGGATGGCATTTTCTGACCGGCACGCAGCCGAACATCGACGCGCTGACGAACGCGGTGGGTTTCCGCTATGTGAAGCTGAAGGTGCCGGGCAGCAACCTGACCCAGTTTGCGCATGCGAGCGCGATCCAGATTGTGACGCCGGAAGGGAAACTGGCGCAGTACTACATGGGTGTAGAGTACTCGCCCAAGGATCTGCTGCTGGGGCTGGACGAGGCTTCTTCAAACAAGATCGGATCGCCGGTGGACAACATCCTGACCTACTGCTACCACTACGATCCTCAAACCAACACGCACTCGCTGATCGTGGCGCGCGTGGTGCAACTGGGCGGATTGCTGACCTTAGTCCTGCTGGGAGGATTCATGACCATCATGCTTCGGAAGGATTATCGGCAGACGCGCCAGGAGGCGACGGAAACGGCTTTGATCGAAACAAAGGTGAACGGATAAAGAATGTCCCACATAAGTCCAGTACTTTGGCAGTTTCTCGTCCATTGGATGACGAACTTCGCGCTGTTCCCACCGGAGGCGTCGAAGATCGCGCCGCAGATGGATGCGCTCTATTTCTTCATGGCCCTAGTCAGCCTGGTGGGACTCACACTCGTTGTTCTGCTGATCGTAGGTTTCTCAATCCTCTACAGCAAGAAGCGCCATCCGGTAGCGGTTCAGATCGAAGGCTCCACGCTGCTGGAAGCGACGTGGACAATCATTCCGCTAGGGCTGTTCCTGGTGATGTTTGTGTGGGGCGCGCTGCTGTATTTCCGCATCTACACACCGCCAGCCAATGCCATGAACATTTACGTGGTAGGCAAGCAGTGGATGTGGAAGGTGGAGCATCCGGGCGGGCAGCATGAGATCAATTCGCTGCATGTGCCAACGGGGCGCGCGGTGCAATTGACACTGATTTCGCAGGACGTGTTTCACAGCTTTTCGATTCCTGCGTTCCGCGTGAAGCGCGAAGCGATTCCAGGCCGGTATTCGACGGTGTGGTTTGAGGCCACTACGCCGGGGACATATCACCTTTTCTGCACGCAATACTGCGGGACTGACCACTCGCACATGATTGGCGATGTGGTGGTGATGACTCCCGATGACTTCAAGAAGTGGCTGGCGGAGTCGACGAGCGGCAATTCGCTTGCGCAGAATGGCGAGCGGTTGTTTGCCAGCCTGAGCTGCAATGCCTGCCACAATGCGCAGCCTGACGCCCGCGGGCCGAGCCTGGCGAACGTTTATGGATCGAAGCTGACGCTCTCGACGGGCCAGTCAATCGTAGTGGACGATGCCTATCTTCGACAGTCGATTTTGAGCCCGTCGCAGCATATTACCGAGGGATACGCGCCGATCATGCCCACGTATCAGGGGCAAATCAGCGAGGAAGGCGTGATCGACCTGGTGGAGTACATCAAGAGCCTCCATTCCGATTATCGCGTGCAGCAGACTACGACCACGACGACGCTGCTGCCGGAAAGTGAAGGGAAAGCGGCGGCGGCCCAAAAAGCAGCCGGACAGAAGCCTGCAGGCCAGGGGATGGTGAACCAATGAGTACCAACACGATCGTCCTTCTTCCCGATCAGTCGACAGCCACAATTCCGAAGATGAACTTCCTGAGCAAGGAGAACGGGTTGCTGAGCTGGCTGCTTACCGGCGACCACAAGCGGATCGCGACGCTTTATCTGATCTCGATTACGTTCTTCTTCTTTATCGGCGGGGCGCTGGCCGGATTGATTCGCCTGGAATTGCTGACGCCGCAATCGGATCTTGTTGCCACGGACACGTACAACAAGCTCTTCACCATGCACGGCGTCATCATGGTATTCCTCTTCCTGGTGCCGTCAGTACCAGCGACCATCGGAAACTTCGTGATACCGATGATGGTGGGCGCCAAAGACCTGGCCCTGCCCAAAATCAATCTTCTGAGCTGGTACCTCTACATGGGCGCGGGCATCATGATGATTTACACCATGGCCGCGGGCGGTGTGGATACGGGCTGGACCTTCACCACCCCGCTCTCCACACACTACGTGAACACGCACGTGATTACGACCGGCCTGTGCGTCTTTATCGCCGGCTTCAGCTCCATCTTTACCGGACTCAACTTTATCGTCACCATCCACAAGATGCGCTGCCCGGGCATGACCTGGTTCCGCTTGCCGCTGTTTGTTTGGTCAAATTATGCGGCCAGTATCCTCATGGTGCTGGGTACCCCGGTATTGGCAATCACCCTGGTATTGATCATCCTCGAGCGCACAGTGGGCATCGGCGTGTTTGATCCGGCAAAGGGCGGCGATCCGCTGCTGTTCCAACACCTATTCTGGTTCTATTCGCATCCTGCCGTATACATCATGATTCTGCCCGGCATGGGAGTGATTTCGGAGGTGGTTTCGACCTTCAGCCGCAAGCGTGTGTTCGGGTATACAGCGGTGGCCTTCTCGTCGGTAGCGATTGCCATCTTCGGCTTCTTCGTGTGGGCGCATCACATGTTCATCATGGGCATTTCGAATTACTCAGCCCTGGTGTTCTCGTTGCTCACGATGCTGGTTGCGGTGCCGTCGGCGATCAAGATCTTCAACTGGGCGTTCACGCTTTACAAGGGCTCGATCACGTTTGAGACGCCGATGTTGTATTCCTTCGGATTTATGGGCCTGTTCACCATTGGCGGCATGACGGGCGTCTTCCTTGGGGCAACGGGCACCGATATTCATCTGACGGAGACATACTTCATCGTGGCGCACTTCCACTTCGTGATGGTGGGCGGCATGTTGATGGCATTTCTTTCGGGCATCCATTTCTGGTGGCCGAAATGGACGGGACGGATGTATCCGGAGAAGCTGTCGCAGCTTGCGGCGCTGATCACATTTATTGGTTTCAATTTCACGTTCTTCCCGCAGTTCATCCTGGGCACGCTGGGTATGCCGCGGCGGTATGCATCGTATCCTCCGGAGTTCCAGGTGCTGAACGTATTTTCAACGGCGGGCGCGAGCATTCTGGGTGTCGGCTACCTGTTGCCGATTCTGTATCTGACCTGGTCGCTAAAGTACGGAGAGATCGCCGGAAGCAACCCCTGGCAGGCCACGGGGCTGGAGTGGCAGGTGCAGTCGCCGCCGCTGACGGAGAACTTCCCGCAGATTCCGATCATGGATCACGAAGCCTACGATTACGAATGGCTCGAGCGCCAGAAAGAAAAAGAGGTAACCAGTGTCGGATAGCCCTGTGATGACCCAACGAGGCGTGGAGGGCGCGCATCAAGGTGCTCATGAGCATCCGGCCTACCAGCGCCACCACTTCGAATCAGTTGAGCAGCAGTTCGACGCCACGAACTTTGCGATGTGGCTTTTCCTTCTGACCGAGGTGATGTTCTTTGGCGGCCTGTTTACCGCCTACCTCATTTTGCGCAACTGGTATTACCCTGCGTTTGTTGAGGGGTCGCACCAACTGAACATTGGATGGGGCACGGCAAACACGGCGGTGCTCATCACATCGAGCTTTACGCTGGCGATGGGGGTATGGTGCGCGCAAACAAGGCGCAAGAGCGGGCTGGTGACTTTTCTCATTCTCACGTTCGTTCTCGGCATGGTCTTCCTTGGGATCAAGGGCATTGAATATCACGAGAAGTGGGTGAAGCATCACGTCCCCGGGTTCCACTACAGCGAGGCGTCATTTCTGAATCCGGCTTCGGATCCAGAGATTTACAAGGAGTATCACGACAAGGCTCTGGCTCCGGACATGGCGGCCAAGACGGAGCTTTACTTCTTTCTCTACTTTGCCATGACCGGCATGCACGCTCTGCACATGATCGTGGGCATCAGTATTCTGGTTTTCATGATCTTCAGGGCGCAGGCCGGGGCCTACACATCGGGGCACGTCACGTTTGTTGAGAATTTTGGCTTGTACTGGCACTTTGTCGACATTATCTGGATTTTCCTATTCCCGTTGCTTTACCTGATCAGCAGACATCAGTGAGGAAAATGACCTATGGATGAACGCAACGTGAAATCGACCGCGCACAACGAACGCGGGATGCATATCGTCAGCCCGAAGGTATATGCAGCCGTAGGGCTCTCGCTGCTGGCTCTGACCGCAACCACGGTTGCGGCATCGTACGTGGAAATGTACGTTTTCAACGTGGTGGTCGCGCTGGGCATTGCCGTGATCAAGATGATGCTGGTAGTGCTGTTCTTCATGCACGTGAAGTACAGCCCCAAACTGACCAAGCTGACGGCGGCGGCAGGACTCTTCATGTTCCTGGTGCTCGTGGGGATGACGCTGGCGGACTACTTCACGCGCGCGTGGGGACGGTGGTAGAAAACAGCTTTTCGCCGCCAGCTACTTAGATTCCGAGCTTTGAAGGGCCGCCTGAGGGCGGCCTTTTTAGCGGGCAATTGTTTTCACGAGATCGAAGAGAGTGCCCGGCGTTGTTGAGGCGGCGCGATCGATCGATCGCATGGGCGACTGCACGCTCCCAGCCCGTGGAGAATGGGAGGAGCGAATTGCGACGTATGCCGATCGTAGCTGGAATTCCCGAAGAACTTGCACGCCTTGCAAATCAAACGCGGGTCCTTGTCCGACGCGCGGGTGCGGTGCGTAAAAAAGGCAAATGCGTCGTTTACTGGATGCAGCGGGCGATGCGCATCGTCGATAACCCTGCGCTCGACGTGGCAATTGAAGCGGCCAACCTTCTCGGACTTCCGGTGGTGGTCTACTTTTCGGTCATTCCCAACTATCCGAATGCGAACCTGCGGCACTACCACTTCATGGCGCAGGGGATTCGCGATGTGGCTGAAGATGCGGCGGAGCGCGGGGTGGGATTTGTGCTGCGGCGGTATCCGGACAATTCGCTGGAAGCTTTTCTCGAAGAAGTGGAGGCAGTGCTCGTTGTTGGCGACGAGAATCCATGCCGCGAGCCGGAGCGATGGCGCAAGGTACTGGCACGGCGGCTGAAATTGCCGTTCTGGACTGTGGATGCGGATGTGGTGGTTCCGTCTGCGGTATTTGGGCGGGCGTATTTTTTGCTGCACCACTTCAGGCCGCACTTGAAAGCCGAGCTCGCGAAATACCTGGTTGAGCCCAGGAAGATTGCGCCGATCCGGGAGTGGAAACCGGAGAAGAGCCTGGCCAGCTATCCAGTCGACAGGGATTTGACTGCGGGCTTTGAAAAGCTGGATCGCCGGGTTGCGCCCGTGGACAGCTTTGCCGGAGGTTCGCAACAGGCTCTCAGGCGTTTGAAGGAATTTGTGAGCGACGGGTTGGCAGGCTACGAGACGAACCGGAACCGGCCCGAGATGAAGGGCACCAGCCGGTTGTCGCCGTATCTGCATTTCGGCAACATCGGTCCGCTGACGATTGCCCTGGCAGTGGAAAGGGCCGTGAAGGAAGGGAAGATCGGGGCTTCGGTGCGGGATCGCTTCCTGGAGGAACTGATTGGATGGCGTGAACTGGCGGTGCTGTTTGTGCGGCACACACCCGATTACGACACATGGGAGTGCGCCGAGCCGTGGGCGCGCAAAACCCTGGTGGAACATGCCGGAGACCATCGCCGTCGGTACAGCCTGGAGCAGATGGAACGTGCTGAAACCGATGATGAGTTATGGAACGCCGCGCAACGAGAGATGGTGATGACCGGCTGGATGCACAATCTCATGCGCATGTACTGGGCAAAGAAGATCCTGGAATGGGCGCCGGATCCGGCACGTGCGTTTGAGTGGGCGGTGACATTGAACGACCGATATGAACTCGACGGGCGCGATGCGAATGGGTACGCGGGAATTGCGTGGGCGATCGTCGGCCGGCACGATCGTCCGTGGTTCAACAAGCCGGTGTTCGGACTGGTGCGCCCGATGAGCGGTGCATCCCTGGCGAAGAAATTCGACGCGCGATCGTACATTCACCAAAATAGTGTGGACCGGGGAGAAGATTAGAAGCGGTGCGTGGAATTGAAAGCGGACAGGTGTAGCGACGATCACATCGTGATGGCGCGGTCAGCGTCCTAGAATAGGACACAATTCCATTCCCGGAATCTGCATGTTTCGCGTTGCGTAATCCAATGGATTTCGCTGAAGTCCCCCTTGGAATATGAGAGAGGGGAGGCGGGATCCGGACCCCGGACGCGTGTGATCACTTGGCGTTGTCGACAATTTCTCAAGCTGGATGCCGGCCGGAACGGGGCGCAGGCGTGTATGTCCGTCGCCTCTAAGCGCAATGGCTGGGGGATTTCTCGCGCGGTCCCGGCTGCATTGGCGATGCTGTTGACGGCGTCTGCCCTGCTTGCCGGAGCTCAGGCGCCTGGCGCGGCGAAGGCAATGGGGCCAAGGCCGAGCCGGCCTCCGCGGGCTGAGCAGGCGCAGAGATTTCTTGCCCGACGGGGATGGATCGCGGGGCAACAGCGGCCGGTGGAAAGCGAGCAGAGCGCACACCCTCGTGCGTTGACGGCGGCAGCGACAGTGGTTCCATCGTGGCAGCCGCTGGGCCCTTCGGCAGTTCAATCGGCGAATTATGGCCTGGTGACGGGCCGTGTTTCCTCGGTGGCCTTTGATCCCTCGGATTCGACGGGCAACCGGGTGTACGTGGGAACGACCGGGGGCGGGGTCTGGGTGTCTCAGAACGCCGCTGCGTCTCCTGTATCGAACGTTGTGTTCACGCCACTGACCGATGCACCCGCGGCAATCCAGAAGATCGACGAAGGCTCCATCAGCATCGGAGCCGTCTCAGTCCAGCCCGGAGGTACGGGGGTGCTCCTGGCCGGTACGGGCGATCCCAATGATGCGCTGGACTCGTATTACGGCGTTGGGATTCTTCGTTCCGCAGATGGCGGCAACACCTGGAGCCTGATTCAAACAACGACCGACCAGGCCTATGGATTCCTGGGCGAGGGGTTCGCCGGATTCGCGTGGAGCACCGTGAATCCGCAACTGGTGGTGGCCGCGGTTTCGCAAGCCTACGAGGGAACTCTCGTGCAGGCGGAACGCCCGGGGCTGAGTTATGAGGGTTTGTATTTCTCGACCGACGGCGGAGCAACATGGACGTTGGCGAGGATCACCGATGCGAATGGAATGGATGTGCAGGGACCGGACGATGCCTTTGCTGTTCCCGACGGGAATGCGGCGACTTCGGTGGTGTGGAATCCGGTAAGGAAGCTGTTTGTGGCGGCGGTGCGCTATCACGGGTACTACGAGTCCATCGACGGCGCGACCTGGACGCGGCTGGCGACGCAGCCGGGGCTGGGCTTGACTGCGGCGATGTGTCCGACGTATCCGGGATCGACTGGTTCAGTGGCTTGTCCGATCTTTCGCGGCACGCTGGCGGTCAATCCGGAGACGGGTGACACATTTGCCTGGACTGTGGATGGCGACAACCAGGACCAGGGAATCTGGCAGGATGCGTGCGTCCTTGGCGGGGGAGTGTGCACAAACACGAGCGTCAGCTTTTCGACGCGTTGGAACACGGCGGCCATCGAGAGCAACACGATGCTAGGACCCCGGACGGTTGCCGACGGAGACTACAACCTCGCGCTCGCGGCCGTTCCTGAGGGCCAGGACACTCTACTGCTGGCTGGAGCGAACGACCTTTGGGAATGCAGCCTGGCGGCGGGATGTGTTTGGCGTAACACGACGAATGCAAATTCCTGCATGAGCGCGCAAGTGTCAGGTTATCAGCATGCGCTGGGTTGGAATCCGGGGAATCCGCTCCAGGTTTTTGTGGGCAACGACGGCGGGCTCTGGCGTTCGATGGACGCGATTGGCGAGACGGGGCAGGTCTGCTCGCCGGCGGATGCCACGCATTTCCAGAACCTGAACGGCGAGTTAGGCTCACTTGCCGAAGTGGAAAGCATGACCGCAGTGACGACCTCGCCCTACACGATGATGGCGGGGTTGGGCGTGAATGGAACCGCCGGAGTGAAAAGCACAACCGGGCCGACAGCAGTGTGGCCGCAGATTCTGAGCGGCGCGGGCGGTCCTACGGCGGTCGATCCCACGAACGCTTCGAACTGGTACGTCAACAATGGAGCAGGTGTGTCCATCCATCGGTGCTCAGCGGCAGGCGCATGCACGCCGTCGGATTTCGGGGCTGCGGCATTGGTGACCGATGCGGACGTGAGCGGAGACGGCTACACGATGACTTCGCCGGCGCCGTTTCTTGTCGATCCGGTGGACGCTTCGCAACTCCTGATTGGAACCTGCCGGTTGTGGCGAGGGCCGGCAAATGGCAGCGGCTGGAGCGGCGCGAATGCGATCAGCCCATTCTTCGACGGGTTGACGGGCAAATCGGCATGCAATGGAGATTCGCTGGTACGCTCGATGGCCGCATTGGCATTGCCGGGTGGCGGAGAAGTGGTGTATGTAGGCATGGCCGGAGCGCTGGATGGCGGCGGGATACAGGCCGGCCATGTATTCAGCGCAACCTATGACCCCGTGCGGGAAGCCTGGTCCGCATGGAACGATCTGACATTCAATCCGGTGGGCAATGACAACCTGGGAATGAACGTCTATGGGCTCGATATTTCAAGCATCTTCATTGACCCGCACGACTCGACCGGAAACACGGTGTATGTGACTGTGGAGGGGATCTCAAATCCAAAGCAGTCTGTACGGGTGGCCTATCGCTCAACAGATGGAGGCGCGCACTGGTTGGCTATCACGTCAAACCTCTCTCCGTCTGCAGCCAATAGCATTGTGGTCGACCCGCAGGATGCAAACACGGTTTACATCGCATTGGATGCGGGCGTCTATTCGACGCGTAGAATCAGCGACTGCACCGTTCTGGGTAACAATTGCTGGTCAGCGTATGGAACCGGCTTGCCGGGGGCTCCAGTGATCCAGTTAAGCGCTGCGCCTGCGACGGTGTCACCGAATGTGCTGGTTGCGGGCACATACGGCCGCGGAATCTGGCAGATTCCTCTCCTGACCGCCGGAACGCAATTCACCACGGCCACAGTGGATCCAACAGATCTAGGTTTTGCAAGCCAGGCGATCGGGACCAGCAGCGGTTCTCAAACAGTCACGCTCACAAACACCGGAGGCATTGCTCTGACGCCGACCGCAATTTCCACGAGCGGAGATTTCGGCGAGACGGATGACTGCCTGAACGCAACCGTGAATGCCGGGGCGAGTTGCACGATTCAAGTGACTTTTGCTCCGACACAGCAGGGAGATCGAAGCGGACAATTAACGATCGCGGCGAACGTGGCAGGAGGCCAGATTACGGTATCGTTAAGCGGCACCGGCGCAAGCCGGAGTTCCGTCTCATTGACGCCTCCCACGTTGAGTTTCGGCGCGGTAGCGGTGGGGAGCACGTCGGCCACGTTGCAGGTGACCGCGGAGAATGATGAATCGAACGCCGTGCCGATTTCGAATCTGAACGTCACTGCTCCGTTCGCGCTGGCGGGCAACGCCTGCGGAACTTCGATCGCGGCGAACAGCGAGTGCCAGTTGACGGTGACGTTTACGCCGGCGCAAGCAGGATCGGCGGCCGGAACTTTGACTCTTGTCGACAGCTATGGGACGCAGACCGTCGCCCTATCGGGAACCGGAGCGGCGCCAGCAACCGACACGCTTTCGACTACATCGCTGACGTTTGCGGGGACGGCAATCGGCACGCCGTCATCTTCGCAAACAGTGACAATCAGCAATAGCGGCGGTGTACCTCTGAACGGAATCTCGGCCACTGCGAGCGGACCGTTCCAGGTTTCGAACGGATGCGGAACGCAACTGACGGCGAACAGCACATGCGCGGTCACAGTGCTGTATGCGCCGACCGCCGCAGGCGCTCAAAGCGGCTCATTGAATATCTCGGACGCACTGCGCTCGCAGGAAGTGACACTTTCGGGAACAGGCTTGCTGCCGGCTGTGATGAGCGTCAGTCCAGCGAGCCTGACTTTCCCGGCGCAGACGATTGGTGCAACCGGTGCGGCGCTGACGCTGACCGTGAGCAATACGGGCGGATCACCCATGGCGAATGTCGGGTTTCAGGTGACGGGGCCCATGGCAGGCAGCTTCTCGGCGGGAGCAACGACTTGCGGAGCGACGCTGAACGGCGGGGGCAATTGCACGGTGCAGGTCATTTTTACCCCTGCCGTGGCAGGCGGAAACACGGCAGAATTGACGGTCTCCTCAGCGACGCAAGGTGTAAAAGCTGTCACCGTGGCGCTCAACGGAGCGGGGACGGCGGCATCGGGATTGAATGTGACTCCGGCGCAGCTATCGTTCAGCCAGGCGGTGATCGGCCAGGCGAGCGCGGCCCAGATTGTCACAGTCAGCAACACGAGCGCAGTAACTGCGGAAGGATTGACGCTGGCGGCGCCGGCGCCTTTCAGTCTGACACAGAATACCTGCGGGACAAGTCTGGCGGCGGGAGCGGCGTGCACAATAGGCGTGGTGTTTACGCCCGTGGCGAACGGCGCGGTGACGGGGACGCTGACGGTGAATTCCAATACGCTAAACCAGGCCATCGTGAACCTGGACGGAACAGGCGGTTTGGCCGGCGTGGTGCAACTGCAGCCCGCTTCACTGAGCTTTTCGGGGACCGGCGTGGGGACGACAAGCAGTCCGCAGACAGTGGCACTGACGAACTCGGGGACAGTCGCACTGGCCAATCTTGTGTTGACGGTTTCTTCCGGATTTCAGCTTGCCAATACTACTTGCGGAACGACGTTACTTGCGAGTGCGAGCTGCACGGCCAGCGTGGCCTTTGCGCCCACAAGCGCGGGACAGCAGACCGGCAACCTTACGGTTGCGAGTTCGGTCCTGGCGTCGAATGCGGTGGCGTCTCTCTCCGGCACGGGCGTCGATTTCACGGTACAGGCTTCGGGCGCGCAGAGCCAATCGGTGGCGAGCGGGCAGACAGCCAGCTACACACTGGTGCTGACGCCCGCGAACGGCTCGAGCGGTACATTTACTTTTTCGTGCGGCGCTCTGCCCGCCAATGCGGTTTGCTCCTTCAATCCGAACAGCGAGACGGTCGCCGCCAACAGCACCGGCAACGTGACCGTGCAGGTCGAGACAGGGCAGTCAACAAGTTCGGCGCGAAAAGCGGGGACTGAACGCTGGGGTGTTGTCCCGGTAATTTGCGGGATTCTGATTTTGCCTTTTGCGGTGCGCCTGCGGGGCAGGAAGCTGCTCATCGTTGTGGCGGGATGCCTGCTGGCTTTCGGAGCGTCCAGCTGTTCCGGTTCAGGAGGAGGCACGGGCGGGACACCTCCAGCGAACTCTGGGAACACGAATACTCCGGCCGGGACGTATGCGATCGAAGTCTCGATTCTTTCCGATGGCGTGTCGCACAGTGTGACGCTTTCGCTGACAGTGGAATAGGTTTGAGCCCGATGGGAGGGCCTCCGGCGCCCAAATGGCAACGGCTATACTTGAACTTCAAGGCTCAATCCGAAACCTTGATTCAAACGGCGAGGAACGCGGGAGAATGAGCTCTAAAGTTACGGTCGAGGAAGTTGAGCGCGTGGCCGAGCTTGCGCATCTGGAACTGACCGCGGACGAATCGGCAGGTATGGTGCAGGATTTAAACGCCATTCTCGACTATGTCGACGAGTTGAACGAACTCGACACGTCGGGAGTGGCTCCGCTGGCCCAGGTGAGCGAACTGGAGGGTGGGGATGGCGGCGGTTCGCTGCGGGCGGACGAGAGGATTTCGTCGCTGGATCGCAGCACCGTGATGTCGCAGGCGCCGGAGACCGATGGGGTTTTTTTCAAGGTGCCCAAGGTGATTGAGCGCTGAGGCCAAATCTCGATAAGAGGGCGTTGGCATAACTGAATTCAGAATAAGGATTGAAAGGCAGATTTGGCGAACGAATCCAACACCGTGGAGACCTATGTGGAGAAGCCGACGAGCTTCGCGGAGTTGCGGAATGAAATTGCGGCAGGCCGCAGGAAGGCTGTCGACCTCGCTACGGAGTATTACAAGCGCATCGAGGAAGTGAATCCGAAGCTGAACGTCTACTTGAGCCTGGCGAAGGAGCGCGCGCTAAAGCAGGCGGAGAGCGTGGACGCGGCAGCGGCGAAGGGGGATTTGCTTGGACCCCTGGCGGGCATTCCGGTGGGAATCAAGGATGTGCTGGTGATGCAGGGCGCGCCGGCCACGGCGGGATCGAAGATTTTGAGGGGCTATCGGCCGCCATACGACGCGACAGCCGTGAGCAAACTGGAAGCGGCGGGCGCAGTGCTGCTGGGCAAGCTGAACTGCGATGAGTTCGCGATGGGCTCGTCGAATGAAAACTCGGCGTACGGGCCGGTGCGCAACCCGGTGGACACGGAGCGGGTTCCGGGCGGTTCGAGCGGCGGATCGGCTGCGGCGGTGGCGGCGAACATGGCGGTTGCCACTCTCGGCACGGATACGGGCGGTTCGATTCGGCAGCCGGCAAGCTTTTGCGGAGTGGTCGGCGTACTGCCGACCTATGGGCGCGTATCGCGCTATGGGCTGATCGCCTTTGCTTCCTCGCTGGATCGCATTGGCCCGTTTGCGGCCAACGTGCGCGACGCCGCGACCATGCTGACGGTCATAGCGGGTTACGACCCGAACGACGCCACATGCTCGCGCGCGCCGGTGCCTGACTACGCGGCTGAGAGCGACAGGCCGGTTGAGGGGCTGCGGATTGGAGTTCCCGCCGAGTATTTCGGCGAAGGGCTTGATCCTGAGGTTCGGGCCAAGATCGAGGGAGGGATTGAAGCTCTGTCGGCGGCGGGATGCAAGGTAAAGCCGATTTCGCTGCCGCACACAAAATACGCGATTCCCACCTATTACCTGGTGGCGACTGCCGAGGCCAGTGCCAACCTGGCGCGGTTTGATGGTGTGCGCTACGGTCACCGGTCGGCGAAATCGGAGACGTTGTCGGCAATGTATAGCCACTCGCGCGATGAGGGATTTGGCGCCGAGGTAAAGCGGCGCATCCTGCTGGGCACCTACGCGCTGAGCGCGGGATATTACGATGCCTATTACCTGAAGGCGCAGAAGGTGCGGCGGTTGCTGGCTGAGGAGTTTCTGCGGGCGTTTGTCGAAGTGGATGCAATCGTGACTCCTACGGCTCCGACGCCGGCGTTCAAACTCGGAGAGAAGACAGGCGATCCATTGGCAATGTATCTGGCGGATATCTACACCGTGACCGCCAGCCTGGCTGGAATCTGCGGTGTAACCGTGCCATGCGGGGCGACGGCTGCGGGTCTGCCGGCGGGAATGCAAGTGTTAGCCGCGCACATGAACGAAGGCACAGCCTTTCGCGTGGCGCGGGCGGTGGAAGCGGCGCAAGGAAAGTGATCGAAATGAAGTGTCGGGCCCTGATTCTGGCATTGGCGGTTGCTGCGTGTGCGGCGATGGCGCACGCAGGCGGAAAGAAAGCGCATGTGGTGTTTCTGGGCGGAGCGAAGCGCGTGGCGTATTCAAAAGCAGGCGACCCGGCGGGAGCGTCCACGGACGAGAAGGAATTGAAGATCCGCGCGCTGGTGGTCGATGGCGCAGTGAAGGAATGGACCACAGGCGAAGCGCACGATGTGACGGACCGGAGCTTTGTGGTGCGCAGAGCGCTGCGGCTGAATGACAGCCTGCCTGGCGACAAGCCCGCCGCGTCGGGCCAGTGGGTATGGCAACGCGGACCGTGGGTGCTGGTGGATCGCGTGACGGGACACGTGGCGGCCCTTAAATTGCCGGACTACGATCCGGGGGTGAGCCGGGTGAGCTGGTTTCGCGACTATGGCGCCTATTGCGGCGTGACGGCCAGCGGCAAGAACCTGTATGCGATCGTAGCGCAGTTGGCGGTGCGCAAGCCGGTGCTGATGAAGAAGCTTGAGTCTGTCGATACGGAAAATCGGCCGGAACCGGCTTGTGCGCAGACTGAGTGGCAAAGGGAGCCGCTGCGGGTAACGTTTCACCCCACGGGAAGGGATGCGCAGATTTTCAGCATTGTTCCAGGGTCTGCGGCTCTGATAGAAGATTCGGACGATGAGCCGGAAACCCCTGCTGCGAGCTCCAAGCAGAATTAGGGAGCGGGTGTGCAGAGCCAGGAGAGATCGTAACGCTCACCGCCGGCTCAGCTCCTTCCGTGTGGCGGCTTGCGGGTGCATTGGCGATGGAATGCTTGGATGAACTGTTGGCGAAGGCTGAGGCGGCGCATGGGCACATGTGTCCCGGTCAAGTCCTGGGTGTGCGGATGGCGCTCGTGGGCCTGCGTGAACTGGGGATCGAAGATCCTCTGGACGACGGTCGCAAGCGGCTGATCACATTTGTTGAAATTGACCGTTGCGCGACAGACGCAATCGGGATGGTGACCGGCTGCCGGCTCGGCAAGCGCACGTTGAAATTTCGCGACTGGGGAAAGATGGCCGCGACGTTTGTGGATCTGTCGCTGGGGCAGGGCATTCGGGTGGCGGCGCTCGACGACTCACGCGAACTGGCGAGAAAGCTTCATCCGGAGATTGAAGGGAAGAGCCGGCAGCAGATCCTGGCCTACCGGGAACTAGCGGATGAACAACTCTTCGGCATGCAGCGTGTGAGGGTGAAAGTCGATTCGGTGGAATTGCCGGGTTATCGCGGCGATCGCTTTCCGTGTCCTCGTTGCGGCGAGGGCGTGAACTTCGGGAGATTTGAAGTAGTGGGAGGAGAAAGGCTGTGCATGAGCTGCGCCCGGCCGGAGTTGCGGTATTGGAAACCGGACCAGATGGAACGTTAGCCGGCAATCGAATCATCGTTTCATTTGCTTGGTGACATTCCACAACACCCAAAGCATGAACGCGAATGCGAATCCGAAGGGCACAAAAAGGGCTAAATCAGCCAAAGTGAAGTGTTTCACGGTGTCTCCGTCGCCGGGATGCGAGCGTCGTGGGTTCGAAAATGGAGCGGGGCCGAATCGGGAACGACGCCTGCGACGCTGAGTCAAGGAGAAATGCAGGCACGTAAGATTGAAGCAATCAATTCATAAGCGCTTTGTAAGCCGAGAACGGTTTACGACGCGGGCAAGTGATTGAAGGGGGAAAGCTCCACGAGGATCGAGTGTGAGCCTGAGCCTTGACATGCGCATGGCTTCGCATTTCTTATCTTTCTAGGTCTTCTTTTGGGATTCCGGCGAATTCGTGTGCGAAACGAAGTAAGTTCGCTCGCTGGGATTGAAGGGGAAGACTGTGTCGAACAGGAAGCGAACGGCAGCAGGGTTTCAGGTAGGAAACGCATCATGGCAGAGGGGAAATTGCCGGTGCGTCAGGCCCTGACCCGTCTTTCGAGTGCCTGAGCCGGAATGCATCGGAGGCCAGGACATTCCCGGAGACAAAATTTATCAGGCACTCGGCATCTGCCGGGTACGCCTGTGCCCTGATCGATAGCAAATACGACCGGCAAGGGCGAGCAAAGGACGAGTGTGGGAGCGAGTATTGCACTTTTGGCGGCGGGGCCCGTGGGAGCCAGCGGAAACAGCTTGACGATGCTTCTGCCCCTGCTTTTGATTCCCGTTCTGTATCTGGTCATGATTCGTCCTCAGCAAAAGCGCCAGAAGCAATGGCAGCATATGCTGGGGAGCATCAAGACAGGTGACCGGGTGACCACCGCGGGAGGAATTCGCGGAATTATTCTATCGATCAAGGACGACGCGATTGTCATTCGCGTGGCCCCTGACAATCTTAAGCTCGAAATATCGAAAACTGCGATTGCTTCCGTGACGACGCAGGATAGCTCGTCCGGTTCTTAAGAGATGGGCAGGCAAGAACAACTTCGGACCAGAGAATTGGACAAATGAAGAAGAATCTCAACAAGAAAATTGTGCTGATCGTTGCGGTCCTTTTGGTTTTCATCTACGGCATTTTCAGGGTGCCTTCGGGTATATCGGGCAAGGCTCTGATGGAGGCGATGACCAAGAACATTCATCTTGGTCTGGACTTGCAGGGAGGCGTCCATCTGATTCTGCAAGTGCAGGTGTTAGAAGCCGTTGGCGATGAAACAGATGCCGCGGCGGCGCGAATTCGACAGGATCTGCAAACTGCCCATCTGACCTCTTCGCAGATTTATAAACCAGATCCGACCAAGCGGCCCGAAGTGATTGTGATCGAGGGCACAAATCCGACCCAATCCGGGTCGGTGCGATCGATTCTCGACGACAAATTCTCTAACGAATACGACATTTCTTCAGGAGCCGGGGAAAGCAGTTTTACGCTGACGATGAAGCCGACGGTCGAGAAGACGATCGAGGACAAGACCGATCAGCAGGCGATCGAAGTCATCCGCGACCGCGTGGATACGTTGGGCGTAAATGAGCCGGAGATTGCGCCCTATGGATTGGGTGCGAACCAGATCCTGGTGGAACTGCCCGGCATCAGCGATATCGACCGTGTAAAGGCGATCATCAAGTCCACGGCGCGACTCGAGATTCACCCGGTAATCGGAGGCCCTTATCCCGATGAGCAAGCAGCAATGTCGAGTCTCGGCGGTACGCTGCCGCCGGAAGACGAGATTCTGCAAGGATCGGGCACGATGGCGCCAGGCTCGGAAGGAACCAGTTATTACGTTCTGCAGCGGGTGCCGATCGTGGCAGGAAGCGATTTTCGCTCCGCCGATCCCGGGACCGATTCAAATACCGGACAAAGAACCGTCCACTTTACTTTGACAAACGAAGCGGGCGACCGGTTCTACGACTACACCAGCAAGAATGTGGGCCACAGCATGGCCGTGGTGATGGGCGGCCAGGTAAAGGAAGTCGCCAACATTGAGAATGCGATCCGCGACTCGGGCGAGATTCGCGGCAGCTTTTCAGAAGATGAAGTGGAAATCCTATCGAAGATGCTCCGTACCGGCGCTTTGCCGGCTTCACTGAATTATCTGGAGGACCGGACCGTTGGAGCTTCATTGGGAGCCGACTCGATCAAGGAGGGCGTAACCGCAGCGATTGTCGGCGTGCTCCTGGTGATGGTGTTCATGCTGGTTTATTACCGGGGATCAGGAATCAATGCGGATCTGGCGCTTTTCCTCAACCTGGTTATTCTGCTTGGCTTCATGGGCTTCTCCGGGGCGACCCTGACATTGCCTGGAATTGCCGGCGTGATTCTGACCATCGGCATGGGCGTGGATTCAAACGTGCTGATTTTCGAGCGCATCCGTGAAGAGATGAGAGCGGGCAAAGCTCCTTCGGCGGCCGTTGACCAGGGATTTGCGCACGCCTGGACGACGATCTTCGACACCCACGTGACGACCATTGTGTCCGCCGGTATCCTCTTCCTGTTCGGAACGGGGCCAGTGAAGGGATTTGCGGTCACTCTGACCTTTGGTCTTGCAGCCAACCTATTTACTGCAGTGTATGTTTCGCGGGTAATTTTTGAGGCTCACCTGAACAGGATGAAACCGGGTCAGCTGGTATCGATCTAGGTCCAGACGAAGAAGAAAATCGCCGGGAGTGATCGGCGAAGAACACCGGAACCGGGGAGTTCCGTACCAGGAAGGCAGAAAACCAGTGGAACTGTTTCACAGCGTAAATGTGGATTGGCTTGGGAAAAAGTGGTACTTCCTCGCCTTTTCGATGATTTTCAGCGTAGCCGGCCTGATCTCGATGGGCTGGCATTGGGCTCACATTGGCAGCCCCGTCCCGTTAGGCGTGGATTTTCGTGGCGGCACGCAGGTGCAGGTTCAGTTTGCGAATCCCCCTGAAATCGCCCGCATTCGTCAAGCTCTGGATACCGCGGGAATCAAGGGCGGGACTGTCGTGAACTTCGATAGGCCGGAGCTCCACGAAGTCCTTATCAGCCTTCCCGAGCAAACTAATGAGCGTGCGCTTGATACGGGGCGGCAGGAAATTGTCAACGCCTTGCGAGAGCATTACAGCAATCCCTTCAACGCTTCCGGAGTAAAGGTCGATGTTGTGGGTCCGACGGTAGGCCATCAACTGGAGCGACAGGCCGGTCTTGCGACGCTCTATTCCCTTCTCGGAATGCTCATCTACTTGTGGTTCCGGTTTCAGCTGATCTATGGCGTGGCCGCTGTCGTTGCCTGCTTTCACGATACGTTGATTACGGTGGGCGCCTTCGCTCTGACGGGCACCGAGATCAGCCTCACGGTGATTGCGGCCATCCTGACGCTGGTTGGCTATTCGATGAATGACACAATCGTTGTTTTCGATCGCATACGCGAGAATCTGCGCCTGAGCCGCCGCGAGCCGCTCCCGGACCTGGTGAATCGCAGCATCAACCAGACTCTGAGCCGGACGGTGCTGACTTCTGGACTGACGTTTCTGACAGTTCTGTCGTTGTTTGTCTTTGGTGGACAGGTGCTGCACGGATTCTCATTCGCGCTGGTGATTGGAATTCTGATTGGAACCTATTCTTCGATCGCCGTCGCGTCGCCCATGCTGGTGGCCTGGCAAGAGTGGCGATCGAAGCGCGGCAAAGCAGCGATCCTGCCTGCTGCAAAGCGTTCGAGAGTGTAGTGTCTGGCGGGAGAATGCACCATTTGTGGGGCAGTTTTTGCAACAGCCGGGCAGTTCTGTTATAGGTGGAGCACGCTTCTGTGGTACCGTTTTGATGCCGGGAACATTTCACATTTCCTCGGTGTCTAATTAGAGGTAACCAACACCCGATTCGAGGCTGGCCATGTTTGAAGATTCCACATTTGAATCCGGAGGCAAAATCAAGAGCAAGAGTGGCCGTTGGATGATTTTCACGGGCATCATCAATGGTTCGATTCTAGTTCTCTTGATTCTGATTCCGCTGATCTACCCCGAGGCGCTGCCCCAGGCTGCCATGTTGACGGTACTCACTGCACCGCCACCTCCACCACCACCACCACCTCCTCCGCCACCGCCTGAGGTTCACGTGGTTCACGTGCAATCACAGATGATGAATAACCAGTTGATGGCGCCGACGCGGATTCCTAAGAACATTGCCATGGTCACCGAGAAGGAAGCGCCGCCCTCCAGCTTTGGCGTTGCCGGCATGGAAGGACTTGGTGGGAGCAACGGTGGAGTTCTTGGCAGCGTGTTTGGTTCGGACAAGCCCAAGGTACAGGCAGCCCCACCGAAGAAGGTGAACATTTCGGCCGGTGTTGCCGTCGGCATGCTGATCCAGAAGACGACCCCGATTTATCCGCCGATTGCCAAAGCGGCGCGCGTCTCGGGCACCGTGATTCTTCAGGCTGAGATCTCCAAGCAGGGAACCATTACAAATCTCCGCGTAGTCAGCGGGCCTGCCATGTTGCAGGCTGCGGCTATCGATGCGGTGAAGACCTGGCGCTACCGCCCCTACCTGCTCAACAATGAGCCGGTAGAAGTGGAGACCACAATCAATGTGATCTTCAGCCTGGGTGGATGAAATATCTTCTGGCCGCCGCTCCTTGAGCGACGGCCTTGCTTTTGACCTGAATGCGAATCCGGATAAGAGCCGCATTCCCAGCAACCGCAGGTAAGTCGCAGTACACAAGAAACTCCTTAGGAGGAACGATTCAGTGATTCTCGCTCAGCTCGCACATTACGCTTCGCATACGGTCAGCAGCCTGGCCTTTCTGCAGGAAGATCAGCAGACAGTCAGCTTCAGCCCCATGGGGTTGTGGGAACACATGGCATGGATGGCCCGCAGCGTGGCCATTATTTTGTTCATCGAGTCGATCTGGTCGCTGGCAGTGATGATCGACCGCTACCTGTACTTCTCTGCCGCTCGCAAGCAGTCGCGCGAGTTTGCGCCTAAGGTTGCCGGTGCGCTGAAGGACAGCAAGCTGGAAGAGGCGATCAAGATCGCTGATCGCAACAAGAAGTCGCATCTGGCCGAGGTTGTCACCGCAGGTTTGCAGGAGTTTCGTGCTGCCGGCGGAACCGCGACAGAGAATTCGATTGAGAGCTCGCAGCGCGCGCTGGAGAGGGCAGAAGCCATTGTCCACGCAAAGCTGAAGAGGGGACTCAGCGTTCTTGCCACCATCGGCTCGACGGCTCCGTTCGTTGGACTGTTCGGAACGGTCGTTGGAATTTTGCACGCATTCGATGCGATTGCCACCCAGAAGACATCGGGCATCGGCGCCGTCGCAGGCGGTATTTCGGAAGCGCTGGTTACCACGGCTTTCGGTCTGCTGGTTGCAATTCCCGCCGTGATGGCGTTCAACTACTTTACGGGGCGCGTTGAGGCATTCGACGTGGAGATGGATAACTCCTCCAGTGAGTTGATCGATTACTTCATCAAGCAGAGCAACAAGCGCTAAGCAAGCGCCTTTTTTGCGGCTCGAGCGGGAGCTTTGGGATGGGAGAGGGGCGACTCTCTCCTGTCCTGCGATCCTAAATCCCGCGAAGCCATTGCGTTTTCGATGGGAGACGGGGGAAGCCTCGGATCCAGAATTTCAAGGCATGGAGCCTCAACGATGGCAATTACAGTTCGAAACGAAGGCAGTAAGATCAACTCCAACATCAACGTCACACCAATGGTGGACGTGATGCTGGTATTGCTGATCATCTTCATGGTCATTACCCCGATGCTGCAGAACAAGGTGGCCATCGATATGGCCAAGGCGGTCAACGCCGTTCCCATGCCGGATGCCGACAAGGACGACGCTATTGTCGTGGCCATCACGCGCGACGGTGGAGTGTATCTCGGTCAGGACAAGATTGCCACCGATGAACTGGGCGCCAAGGTTCGGGAGAAGCTAGCCGATACACCGGGGAAGACGATCTTTGTTCGCGCGGATGCGCGCGCTGAATATAGAGCAGTGGAAGATGCGATTGATGCTGTGCGAACGGCCGGAGTGGACGAGGTGGGTCTGCTCACGCAGAAGCGGGAAGGCAACGCTGAGCCCGGCGAGTAAGGTTGCTGCCACACTGCCCTTAACGATTTTAAGGAAACGAGGAGTTTGAAGCCATGGCAATGACAACGGGAGGAGGAGGCGGTTACTCTTCCGACATTAACGTAACTCCTATGATCGACATTTTGCTGGTGTTGTTGATCATCTTCATGGTGATCGTTCCGGTTACGCCCAAGGGGCTGGATGCGCTGGTTCCCCAGCCGCCGAAGAACCCGCAGCAGCAACAGCAGCCGAACGATCGAACGATCGTGGTGCAGGTGACGTACCATCCGGGCCAGCAGCCGACTTATAAGATCAACGAGACGGATGTGACGAAGGACCAGTTGTTGCCGAAGCTGACTGAGATTTATGCCAACCGCGCGGAGCGGGTCATGTTCGTCAAAGGCGACGACGATCTGGAATTCCGCTACATCGCGGATGTCATCGACATCGGGCGATCGGCCAATGTGGATCACATCGGTTTGATGACGCCGAAGATTCTGGCTGGGCAATAGCAGGTCGGCCAGGCGAAGGAGTTGGGATTCTTATCGTGATCAGGCGCTTGAAGGGAAGCGCACCGATTCCGAAGCCGGCCCAGGGAACGCGGTATAGGGACTGAGGAATCTCAGAGACTGGCATCCCAGCCCGCAGGTTCAAGGAAGGTTCCAGGCGCGCAGCGTACAGGCACGACCTGAAGGAGAAGATAAGAAGATGAATGGACCCGCACGTATTGCAACGCTCGCGGTGGTTCTGGCCGGACTTGTGTTTTCCATGAGCGGTTGCAACCGCCTGGAAGCTCGCGATCAGCTGAACAAGGGAGTGGAATCGTACAAGGCCGGGAAGTATGAAGAGGCCATCAACCACTTCCAGAAGGCGACCGAACTGGATCCGAGCCTGCCCATGGCCAAGAGCTATCTGGCTACCGCCTTGTCGCAGAATATTGTTCCTGGTCTGGATACTCCGGATAATCTGAAGACTGCCGATCAGGCGATCAGCATATTCCAGGACGTTCTGGCAAAGGACCCCAATGACGTCAACAGCATGAAGCAGATTGCGGGCATCTATTTCAACGTCAAGAAGCTTGATGACGCGAAGGCCTGGCAGAAAAAGGTTCTTGCGGTTCAGCCGAAAGACCCTGAGGCGGCATACACAGTGGGCGTGATCGATTGGACCAAAGCGCATGAGAACGTGTTGAAGGCTCTCGTTCCTGCAGGGATCAACGATGACGGTGAGGGAAATACCAAGGCTCCCAAGAAGATCATGGATGAGATCAAGCAAGAGAATGCTCCCTTGGTCGAAGAGGCATTGCAATATCTGAACCAGGCTGTCGAAGACCGTGCCAATTATGACGACGCGATGGCGTACCTGAACCTGGTATATCGCCGCAAGGCCGACCTCGATTATGGAGATCCGGCGGCGGTCAAGGAAGATCTTGCACAAGCTGAGGAGTGGCGTACCAAGGCCATGGGAACCCGGAAGGCCAACGAAGAAAAGAAGGATAAAGGGCCGGGCGGCATCACCATGGATAATAGCGGCAATCTGAAGTAGCAACCGACCGCACTCTGCACTGCAGCGAAAGACGGCCTCCGAGCGGAGGCCGTCTTTTATTTCCCAACGGACCGGAACTGGATTGCTCCGGGCGGAGCATCCTTTGGCTCCAGCTGTACGGAAGCGCGCGCTGCTGCAGTCAGACGAGGCGAGTCTACTGTCACTCGGCCAGCGGTGTGAAGGAGTCAGTCAGGTTTTTCTGAGGCGCGATCCGGCGCATCGACGGCTTCCAGGGACCGGTCTGCGTCGGGTTTGAACGGCGGCCGGGTCTAGTTTGCCTGATTGTTCAGAATCTGCTCGGCGTAATAGTTGTGAACAGTGGCCTGATCGTGCAGGGTCTCGAAGTAGGCGCTCTGAAGCAACTGAAAGCGGCTTTGGTGCAGCAACTGATGGATGGATTGCTGGACGTTAGGATCGTTTAACTCGCGTTGTCCCGCAGGTTCCTTGCCGAGCAGCTTGAAGATAGCGAATCCGATCGGTTTGCGCTCTGTGCCGTTGCCGCTGTAGGTCGGCAGGATCCCGGTGATCTCCCCCGGTTTCAGCTTACCAATGGCATTGAATACTTCGGGATCATTTTGCAATGCCGATTCCGCAATGAAACCCATATCCCCGCCCATCGGACTGGTATTCGGATCCTCTGAGAAGTTCATTGCAACCGTGCTGAATTCTTCACCGCTTTCGAGCCGGTTCTGCAAGGTCTCAATCTTCTTCTTGGCGTCGACGGTGCTGGACGCCTTGTTGCTTTGCAGGTTTCCGGCCTGTTGTGAAGGCGTGTCCGTGACCACAATCCAGGCCAAATGATATTGAGGCTCAATTTGATTGAAATCGGATTTGTGCGCGTCGTAATAGGCCTTGATCTCAGCGTCGGTAATGTTGATTTTTGATTCGATCTCTTTATTCAGCAGCCTTGTACTGGTCAAGGAGCGGCGCAGGTCACGCTTGAGATCATCGAGCGTCATGCCCCGCTGTTTTAACAGCCGTTGAAACTGTTCCTCTGTGTACGGCGCTTTCATTTCGGTCAGCTTTGCGTTTACATCCTCGTCGGTTGCAGCGAGGTTAAGCTTGGCGGCACGCTGCTGCAGGATCTCGTCTTGAATCAATTGACGAAGGATATCGAGTCGAACGATCTGGGCCTGCTCCTGGCTCGCCTGCTGCGGGTTGTCGCCGACGCGCTCTTTATAGTATTTATCCAGCTCCGACCGCATGATATCTTTGCCGTTCACAGTTGCCATCACGTCGGGCGATGGGGCACGGTGGCAGCCGGCCAATGCTGCGAATATGAGTCCGGAGGCAACGATAAGAACCGCAGAACGGCGATAATGAAAGAGACAACCTTCGACTTGCAACCTGAATTCTCCTAATGAGCTGTACAGGGCCCGGCCCTACAGGATAAATCCCCGGCCCAGAGGCGCGATACGGCAGAGTTTTTTGGCCTCGCCGGTCAAAGGGTACGCGCGGAAGGCCCGATCATCTGGCGCGAAGTTCGTTGGATCCATTATTTCCCCGATCCCGATGATCCCTTGGTTTCGGTGACATTGTCGGGGGGAGGTTGCTCGCCGGCGGCGCGAAGAGCGCGGTCGATAACCATCCAAACCTGATCCTGCGGAACGGCACCGCTGATTTTTTCCCCTTCTACAAACAGAGCGGGCGTGCCGTCGACCCCGAGGGCGTCCGCCTCTTTGGCCGAAGCAAGCACCTGGGTCTCGTCCTGTTTTGTAATGCAGGCATCAAGCTTTGTTGCATCGAGTTTACCCAGGGTGCCTTCCTGACGCGCAATACGATCGAGAGCGGCGAAGCTCTTGGTGAGATTGCGATCCGAGCCCGTGATTTCGTCTCCGTGGGAGTGCAGATAGTCGACATACGTCCAATAAACAGTTCCGCTCTGTGCGGCAATGCAGTTTGCATCCACCGCGGCGTGCATGGCCCATGGGTGCAGATCGGTGAGCGGATCATCTTTATAAATGAAGCGTACCTGATCCTTGTAGTGCTCCAGTGTGGAAGGGAAAAGGGACTGGTGCATCCGCGCGCAGTATGGGCATTCCAGATCATCAAAATTGATGACCGTTACCTTGGCATTGGGGTTGCCGCGAATTGGACGTCCGGTAACGTCGATGTTGAAGATGGGATTTTTGGCCAGGTCGAACGTCTCAAGCCGGGCGAGTGTCTTGTTATCGTCAGAGATGAGAAAGTCAACGACCGACGTTTTTGCCCCGCGGGAGAGCGTGATGGGCAAAGTTTGAAAGCCTGACACCTGGCTCGGCTTTCGTTCGCCGATGGTTACGTTATAGTCCTGCGGAATATTGAACTCGGAGCGGACCATCACTTCAATGCGCCGATTAAGATCCGGGATTTGCGTAGTTGATTGAGCAGGCTGGGCTTTGCATCCTGCGGCCAGAGCAATGGCTAGGAAGCCAGCCAAAAAATGAGTACGAGACAAATGAAAACCCTCTCAGAAAAGGATACCGCAGCGAGGCTCATCCCGCGCCAGGGTAGCACCTTCCATCGGCCGGAGCCTGCTCTGGAGCGATGAACAGGTTCTTAGGTGTGGACGCAGGAATCGAAGAAAGGCAAACGGATTGTTGTGCGAACGCTGCCAGAATCAGTAGGAGGGCGGCTGTGACGGGTCCCGGAAGACGGTGGTGGAGTGGCGAATGTCGCCTGCAGATCCGAAGTTGGCCAAAGTGAAGCTATAGAGCCACTCCGTTTCGTCGCGGCCCACGGTCCCCACAGTTCCGAGCTCAAAACGCCGATAGCCGAGGGTAAGGCCACAACAGTCCCAGTTGTAGACGGCCTGGATGCCGGCATATTGAAGGGCGCCGTGGACAAAGTCGTATCCGCCGTTTGCCGCGAGGTTAAAACCTAACCCATTTTGCTTGCCGATTTGGAGGAACGGCTGGATCTGCTGGCTTTGTATGGTCGAAGCGGCGCTTCCCTGTTCGTCAACAGCGTTGAGAAGCGAGTGCCCGATTCCCACTGTCGTTTGACCCCAACTGTACCCGGCAAAGAGATTGTTTGCTCCGAGGCGTCCGTCTCGAGGGTCGTAGTCCATGTCCCACTCGACGCGCAGATTGTTGATTGCTTCAAACCGCATGCGCGAAATGACGGGTGAGACATTCCGCGGCACCGTGAGAAAAGCGATTCCGCTGAGGTCCAACGTGGAGTCAAATACGTTGCGGCGGTTGGGGATGAGGGCACCGCCAAAGTCAGGGTCAATGAAGAATTTTTGCGCGATCTGCCAGCTCGCCCATTCACGCGGTTGAGCACCGCATCGTGAATCGGAAGCTTCCGCGTCTTGGGAGGCGCAGTCTTGCAGGTTGAGCGGTCGAAGGTAGAAGCGCTGCGTCAGCGAGTAGCCCGCTTCGTTGGTGTCGGTATCGATATCGGTGGTGTCGAACAGGAGCACGTTGCGCGCCCCTGGACCGATGCCGCCAACGAATCGATAAGTAAACTCGGGCTCGATGACGTGGCGCAAGATGCGGTTCCAGCGGGGAAGAGCAAAGTCACGCTCCAAAGCGGGAGGACGCACGTCTAACGAAGCCTCGGCCGCTGTGCGTGCGAGGGGGTCGTGACTAATCGTGGGAATGCCTTCATTGGCGCCGGCCAGGTCAGGATCCTGGCTGCCCGAGTAAAACGTCTCGCGCAAAGAAGCTTCGGGAACAAAGCTCCATCCACCGGCCTGGAAGGGGAGTGAGAGGTGCGGATATATGTCGATGCGACCGACGTTCCGGGCATGAAAATCCGGCTCGGAGCGGCCCAGGTATCCCATCGACGAAGATAGTCCCCAATATAACGGCGAATCGCCCCAGGGGTGGTCCAGCACGTCATAGCGGAGAGCTGGAAGATGAAGAATCCGGACCTCGTCGCCGGGGGTGGTGCTTGCAAACGTCTGGAATCGTTCGAAGTAGCCCGAGGGAATGAAACCATTGTGCTGATGGGTAAGAGAGACGTCGCTGTGAACTTCAGAGTTGACCGCCTGGGAATAATTGTCGTTGAAAACGAGGCGGTAGACATAGTTGGAAAGGTACTCGACATTGCCGGCAATGCGCGTTTCCGGTGACAGGTCCTGGCGGCCAAGGGCGGCGATATCGACGCCTCCCTGGTTGACGAACGTGGTCACGGGCGGGGTGACGGGCGATCCGGGGGGTGCGTCGCTGGCGCTCTGAGCTTGTGTCAAGTAGATTCCGCGGTCGAGAAGCGCATGCCAGTTTACGATCAAGTGATCCAGCCCAGGGCCTTTGTAGCGAAAATCTCCATTCGGAGCAAAGCCACGCTTCGAGTAGTACTCTGAACCGACCGTCAAGTCCATGCTGCGATTCAGGACGAAGTAGACCTGTTCGCCAAATGTGTATCCCCTGATGGATGATCCATTACTGACAACCGGAATCAGCAATCCGCTCACGCGGCCCGTGTCGTTGACCGGGTGGCGCAGGTAGGGGAAGTAGAAGATGGGAACACCAAGGAACTTGAAGAAAGTGTTGCCCGCGGAGGCTTTGTCGTTTTCGAGGTTGATGGTGTGCGCGATCAATTGCCAATCGGGCCTGGGCAGGCGACAGTTGGTCATGGTGCCGTCAACAATGCGGTAGCTACCTTCGCCTGTCTGGAGCAGGACCCGGCCGGAGAACAGAAATGGGTTTGCGGTAGAGTAGACTACACTGCGCCCATTGCGACGCACGCCTAACGATCCATTGACATTAAAGAACTGCGCTGTGTGCGCGTTGAGGCGCATTTCGCCATTTGAGGCAGTGACGAATATATCCTCCGGACCGCCTGTGACCTGAATGTGGCCCTCGGCTTTGAGTTCTGTGGTGGAGCGATCGTAAACCACTTTGTCAGCGCGAATGATGTAGCTGCGGTAATGGAACTCGACGGCACCCGAGAGTGTCACGGTATTGCCAACCCAAGTCTGCAGGCTCGCGCTCCACGAAACAGGAACTCCCTTCTGCGGGGCGACTTCGGGTTGAGCAACAGGGAGAAGTTGCTGGTCAGGGTCATCGGGAAGCTGGCCGGAGGATGCGGAAGAATCGCGATGGACTGGGGATGGGAGCTCCGACGTTACCGGAGGTAACGTTTTGGTCAACACCTGTCCTGGAAGTTGCGGATGACACAGGACGAGCAGCGTGATAAACACGAAAGTGCGAGGATGCATCCCTGAACCTAGGCCAGCATAGCAAAGCAGGCTGATGATTATGGGACGCACGCAACTCGGCTCCGGCACCAGAGAGCGTTCCGAAGTGGCGTTAATCGTTCGGATGCTTGTAATTCTGGCGCAGTCGTTGTCGCAGTATTTGAGAGCCACGCCCGCTTCCGGCCTTTTGAGCTAGCTGCGGGCCTGAACCGCGGTCCCGGGTCGTTCAAGGTCCCCGAGCGCAAAGTCAGAAGGGAATCTGGAGAATTGAGTACACTGGCGAGCCAGCCCTCCCACGAGCCGTCCTGGAAAGAAGAAGTGAATAAGCGTCTTGCGGAGCATCAGAGCCGCAAGGGCCTGTCAGTTGTCGAGCAAGGCTCGGAAGAAAAGACGAGTGGCCTTGCATCCAATCGCGCTGCGCAGGCTGCTGCTCGAGTGGCCGCGCGATTCGCGCACGCTCCGAGCTATAGCGAGATGCAGGCTGCGGAGGCCCGCGCTGCGCTGCGAACCGCGGAAGCCGCCACACGAGCTGCGTTGGAAGCTCAGGCCGCCGCGAAGGTAGCGCTCGATAATCTTTCCCCTGAACCTGGGGTGTTTGAGGAAGAGGAATCACACGGGGGATACGGCGAGGAGAGACGGCGGACGGCGGAGGAGGCAGAGACACGCTCCGCGCCGGCTCCTTCGGCCAGCAGTCAGCCGTTTTATATCCGTTGGGAACCGGACATGCCGAGTCTGCACACGCCTTCGGCGGCCACTGCTGTGCCGGCTGCGGGGGCGAGAGACGAGGGATCGAACGAGAGAGAAGTAGAGTTTGAGCTTGCGAGTGCAGATCCTTCGATTCAAATTGTGGAGCCTGGGGAGCCGATCAATGCCAACCTGATACAGTTTCCGCGTGAACTGGTGGCGACGCGACGCTTGCGTCCAAGGATTACCGGCGCGTCCCCGAGCGGCGGCGCAGATCCTCATGGACAACTGAGCATTTTTGAAGTGGACCCAAGCACCATTTCAACCGGGGCGACGGCGCCATCCACTGAAGTTGGTTCGTCTGATCTGACTGCGCATGGCGCGGAGTGGTCGGGAATCAGGCTGGATGCCGAGGCCAAGACGCGCATGGCGGTGGACACTGATCCAGATGCAGCGCGTCCCGTGCTGCATCTTGCGCCGCTAGGTCTCCGTTTGATGGCGGTAGCTGTCGATACAGCCCTGATTGTCGCCCTGTTTTGTGGAATCGTCGCGCTGGTAACGGGAGAACTTCATCATTTTCCAGGCATCCGGACAGCCCAGTTCGGCGGACTTGCTGTGTTCGTTCTGCTCGCGATTGCCTATCATCTTACCTTCTTCCTGCGGATCGAAGGAACACCCGGGATGAAATATGCGCGCATCGCGTTCTGCACATTCGACGATGAGAATCCAACCCGGGAGCAACTGCGCAGCCGTTTAGTAGCGATGCTGCTCTCGCTGCTTCCTGTTGGGCTGGGAGTGGCATGGGCGATCTTCGACGAAGATCACCTGAGCTGGCACGATCGTATCTCCGGGACTTACCTGCGCGCTTATTGATTAACGGCGCCGGAAGGCTGAGCCAATTCTGCCAACATCCGGGAACCGACTTTGCGATCCGGCGCTGAGCTTGTGCTTGCCTTCGTGGTGCGCGCAGATTAGCCTTAGCGATTGCCGGAGACTCTCATGTCATTCAAAAAGCCGACGCGTCGGCAATTCCTCGTAGCGGGTTCGTCTGCAGCCCTGGCCGCCGCGGCTCCGGCAGTGAATGCGCCTGCGGATTCCGCGAGTCCAGAAGCGCCGCTCTACTCAAGCGAAGATTTGTTGCAGAGCAGTTCGCGACTCAAGTACAGCGGCGACTGCGCGACGCAGGTGGCATTGCCCATTGGAGGGATCGGCGCGGGCACGATCTGCATGAACGGGTATGGGGGGCTGCAGGATTTTTCGATCCGTACACGCCCTGAAACAACCGCATTGCCAGAGGGTTTCACGGCCGACTCACCTGAAGCCGCATTTGCGATCTTGCACATCAAGGGATTGGCGGGCCCGACGAAACTGGTCGAGGGACCGTTTCCGCCCTTCAAGATTTTCGATCAGGGGCTGCAGGGTCAGGGCTTGCGTCGCGGAGGATTTGAAGGGTTTCCGCGATTTGCGAAGTGCGAATTCAGCGGAGAGTTCCCGTTTGGAGAAGCGCGGCTGAGCGATGCCTCGGTTCCAATCGAGGTGAAGGTCGAGGGCTGGAATCCGTTTATTCCTCTCGATGACAAGAACTCCGGAATTCCGTGCGTGATTCTCGAATACACGCTGCACAACACTTCCGGGCGATTTGTGGATTACGAGTTTTCCTATCATCTTTCGCATCTTGCTCCCGGATGCGAGCCGGACCAGGCATCGAGCGTCAACTCCGAGATTCCGGGAAAGGGCGTTTATTTCTCGAATCGTGAAGCAGTGAATGCTGAGGCATTCGGCAGTGCAAGCCTGACGGCGATTGGAACTCAGGCGCGGATCAAGGCAATGTGGCTGCGCAGTCCGGGGTGGGAGTTCGATTCTCTTTCTGCGTTGTGGCGCGAAGTGTCGACCGGAAAGTTTACTGAGAACGAAGGATCGAGCAGCGTGGACCGTGCGGGACGGAACGGCGGCTCGATTCTGCTGGAAGGGAGGCTTGCGCCGGATGAATCCCGCACTTATCCGATCCTGATCACGTGGCATTTCCCAAACTGCTATCTCACGGCGGGGGCGATTTCAAAAGAGTCAGGGGAGAGCGGATCTGAAGGCTGCCGAGATTTTTCGAATGGAGCGCCACCCCCATGGCGGCCTTACTATGCAGGCGTGTGGAAGGATGCACGCGAAGTGGCGGATCATGTTGCAGCCAACTACCCGTCGCTGCGAACGCGCACGGTCGAGTTCAAGAAGGCGCTGTTTTCATCGACGTTGCCGCCTTACGTTCTGGACGCGGTCTCGGCTAACCTCGGCATTCTGAAGTCGCCCACGGTGTTGCGCGAGGAGAATGGAAATGTGTGGGCATGGGAAGGTTGTTTCCCCGACAACGGCTGCTGCCACGGAGCGTGCACGCACGTGTGGAATTATGCGCAGGCGCTGCCGCACCTGTTTCCAAAGCTGGAACGCACGCTACGCAGTCTGGAACTCGCGCGATCAATGGACGAGCGCGGCCATGTGAATTTTCGCGGGGCGATTCCGGATGGACCTGTCGACCACAGCGAACCCGCAGCCGCCGACGGACAACTGGGCGGGATCATGAAACTGTTTCGCGACTGGCAGATTTGCGGCGATACGGGCTGGCTGGAAGAGATGTACCCACTGGCAAAGAGGAGCATCGACTACTGCATTAGGGCATGGGATCCAGATCACCGCGGGGCACTTCTCGAACCTCACCACAATACGTATGACATTGAGTTCTGGGGCGCCGATGGAATGTGCACGAGCATTTATCTCGGCGCGCTTTCGGCCATGCAGAAGATGGCGGATGCGGTGGGTAAAGGCGAGGATTCGAGATTCTATGGCGAGCTTGCACAGCGGAGTGCACGCTTTATGGACGAACATCTGTTCAACGGCGAGTACTACCAGCAGCACGTGCAGTACCTGGGTCTGCGCGACACCTCATTTGCCGATTCCGTTGCTCACGTTGACGAGACGAGCAGCGAAATGCAGCAATTGCTCAAACGCGAAGGCCCGAAATACCAGTATGGGAGCGGGTGCCTTTCTGATGGAGTCATCGGCGCCTGGATGGCCCAGATGTATGGCCTTGAAACGTCCCTTGCGAAACAGAATGTGCGCTCGAACCTGGAGGCCATCTTCAAACACAATTTCAAAACCGATTTGAGCCAGCATGCCAATGCGCAGCGTCCCGGATATGCCATGGGCCACGAACCGGGTTTACTGTTATGCAGCTGGCCGCGTGGAGACAAACCGACGCTCCCCTTTGTCTATTCCGACGAAGTGTGGACGGGAATCGAGTATGAAGTGGCTTCGTACCTAATCGACCAGGGATTTGTCGATCAAGGACTCACGATCGTAAAAGCGGCGCGAAGCCGGTACGAAGGGCGGACACGGAATCCATGGAACGAATACGAATGCGGAAATTACTACGCGCGCGCCATGGCCAGTTACGCGCTTCTGGGAGCGATCGCCGGATTCCGCTATTCAGCGGTTGAAAGGGCGCTCTGGTTCGGGCCGCAACTGGCCGTCCGGCCGTTTTCTTCATTCTTCTGCACAGCCTTTGGGTTTGGGGTCATCACTCTCGACCAAGGGGAGATGAAGGTTCGAGTGATCGAAGGTGAACTGCCGGTCGACAGACTGGTGTTGAAGAATGCCGGCCGCACTCACTCGACCGAATGGAAAACTGTCATTCGGCCTGACAGCATCGCGACGATCTCGATTTGAGATGCAGTCGGCAAGTCAGGTGTGCACAGTCAAAGCCCTACCGTGTCATGGTGTAGAGGCTTCGGGGGCTACCAGGTTAATGCGCGCACTGCGCTGACCCCGGCGCCCAGCAGTGCAGTTTCATCATCCGGCGGAAGCACTTCAAGGGAGAAACTTAACAGCGGACTCATCTTGACCATCGTTTCCAAGTGGCGGCGAAGGACTGGAAGGTCGAGAAAGCCGACATTGTGACCGGTGAAATAGAAACGACCGGGCCCGGCGAGATGAATGAAGGAGGCCGTCGCGGCAGCCAGGGCGCGGTGCCACAAATCGACGAACTCGCTGCACCGGTCGTCTCCCTTTTTCGCGAGCGCGAAGACCTCTTCTGGCTCCAGGTCAAGAAAGCGCATGCGCATGGCCCGGTACCCCATGATGCCTTCGAGGTGTCCGACGCCGCCGCATCCACAGAAGCGTTCCTTCGGGTCGAGAGTCACGGTTACGTGGCCGCCTTCCCACACGCCTTCGACGTATGGCCATCGACCGTAGCCAATGCCGTTGCCGATGGTCCAGACGCGGGTGAGCTTGTTGAGCTGGCCGCGGGTCGCGGCCACACCAGCAGCGATGGCGTCGGCATCATTGGCAATATGCACGGGCGACTGGATGCCGCGCGTGTTGAGCACCTTGGTCAATTCTTCCGCAAGGCGCATTCCCTTGATCTGGGAAAGGTTCGGCGAGTCTTCGACCACGCCGTTGCGTACGACGCCCGGAACAGCTACGCCGATTGCGTCTACGTTGCCTTCGCCGTTCGCCGATAAAGCTTCGATTTGTTCGGCAAGAATCTCGACCAGCTCGCTGCCCGGCAATGCAGCGAGAGAGTCCGATTCGTCGACAGCATCGGGATAGCTAAGCAGCTTGCCTGTGATTTTCTGATCCTGAAGCCTGCCGGCCACAATGTGCTCGGTCATTACAACGCCGATGGCGGTAGTCATCGGGACCTCCGAATTGGAAATGTCCGCCGAACCGATTCAGGTCCTTCGGCCGGGGTGTTGCGCAACCCGGGATTCAAGTGCGCGGCCATGTTCATCCAGTCTGATATCGATGCAAGCGGCCGAGCCCGTTAAAGGCCGCAACCTTGTAACACTCAGCGAGCGTGGGGTAGTTAAAAACGGTCTCGACGAAGTAATTGACCGTGCCATCGAGGGTCATTACGGCCTGCCCGATGTGCACGAGTTCAGCAGCGCCTTCGCCGATGATATGAACGCCCAACACTTTTCGGGTGTCGCGATGAAAGATCAGTTTGAGGCGACCGGTGGTGTCACCGCGAATCTGTCCGCGAGCCACTTCACGGTAATAGGCCATGCCCACTTCATAGGGCACATCTTCGTCAGTCAACTGCTCCTCGGTTTTTCCGATGAAGCTGATTTCAGGAATGGTGTAGATGCCGTAGGGATAAAAACTCGGATTGGAGGTGGTGGCGTGATCGTCGAAGGCTCGAGCCGCGGCAATGCGGCCCTGCTCCATCGAGACCGACGCGAGCGAAGGAAACCCGATGACATCGCCTACGGCATAAATGTGCTCGACGCTTGTCTGATAATGCTCATTTACCGGGATGCGGCCGCGATTGTCGGCCTCGAGACCGGCGGCGGAGAGTTTCAATTCGTCGACATTGCCTTGCCGACCCACTGCATAGAGCAGTGCATCTCCTGAGACTCTCTTTTTGCTCATCAGGTTGGCAACGACTCCGCCATCAGGAAGCTCTTCGACGCAATCGACCTCTTCGCCGAGGCGAAGTGTGACGCGGCTGTCGCGGAGGTGATAGCTAAGGGACTCCACAATCTCCTGGTCCGCAAATTCGAGCAGCTTAGCCCGCTTTTCGATCAGGGTTACGCGCACCCCGAGGATCGCGAACATGCATGTGTATTCGACTCCGATCACGCCGCCGCCCACTACGATCATCGACCTGGGCAGCTCGCGCAGATCGAGAATCTGATCGCTGTTGATGATGGTACGGCCGTTGATGGGGACTTTGGGCGACGAGGAGGGCCGCGTCCCGACAGCGATGATGACGCGATCGGCCTCAAGGGTGGTGTCGGTCTGGGGACCTTCTACGCGGAGATGGTGGGGATCGAGGAATTCGGCAATACCATGCACCACGTCGATGCCGTTTCGCGAAAGCTGGGCTTCAGTTACATCGATTTCGGTTTTCACTACGGCCTGAACGCGAAAGGCCAGGTCGGCCATGGTGATCTTCTCTTTAACCCGGTAATTCATTCCATAAACTGAGCGAAAGTTATAGCCGGAGAGGTGCAGCACGGCTTCCCGCATTGTCTTGGACGGAATGGTTCCGGTATTGATACACACACCGCCGACAACAGACCGGGATTCGACAACCGCAACATGTTTTTTCATCTTGGAGGCTGCGACAGCGGCTCGCTGACCGGATGGGCCGGAACCAATGACGACGAGGTCGTACTTGACGGCGCTCATGCGGATGTCTCTCCCCGTGATGGGTTGGCGGTTTGGCCGCAGAGAGTAGAGCGGGGACGCGGCGGAAGCCCTCAATAACGGAGGCTACCATAGCGACGGTCAGATAGGAAAAAAGAGGCGTGAAGAATCAGGGCTTTGAGGGCCGGCTCTTGGGGAACGGAACTGTGGGGTTCCTCAAGAGCGATTGGACTGTGAGCGCCTTCCAGCCTTGCTGTGGGAGATCACAGATGCACTGGTTGCAGTGCAGGCTGGATTGGCGTGCGCCTCTTTCGCGCAGGCGCTGCTTCGGATGGGCGGTCGCCTTCCAGGCGGAATTGGCGAATCATTCCATCGAGATCACCAGCCAGGGCAGCGAGGTTCTTCAGAGCTTCCACTGCTTCCTCGGCGCCTTGCGAGTTTTCGACGGCCAACTTCGAGATATGGCTGGCCGATTCGGAAATTTCAGCCGAGGCCGAAATCTGCTGCGTAGCGGCGGTCGCAATGAGGTGAATCTCGTGTTCGACCAGCTTTGAAGACTCGATGATGGAGTCGAGCCTCTCCCGGGCATGGGCGGTCTCCTGCATGCCGCTTTCAACGGCGGCGCGGCTTTCCTGCATCACCTGCAGCGTTCCGTGGGTTTCTTCCTGAATGCTGCGGATGGTGGCAGCAATCTCTTCCGTGGCGCCCTTGGTGCGCTCGGCGAGTCGACGCACCTCGCCGGCAACCACAGCAAATCCACGGCCGTGTTCGCCGGCGCGGGCGGCTTCGATGGCGGCATTCAACGCAAGCAGGTTGGTTTGCTCACTGATTTCCTGAATGACACTGACCACTTTGCCGATTTCTTCGGAGCGACGCGCGAGCGAGTTGATTTTTTCAGAGACGGCGCCAGTGGCGGTGGCGATCTTCTCCATGGTCGCTGCTGCAGCCTGCATGACTGCTCCGCCCTGATCGGCGGTTGCTGCAGAGGCGCGGCTGGCATTCGCCGCACTCTCGGCATTGTGGCTGATTTCGCCAATGGTGGCCGTCATTTCCTGCGCCGCGGCGGCAATCTGATTGGTATTGCTCGACTGGGTATTGGCATTGCCGGCTGACTGAACCGCCCGCGCGCTGATCTCGGTCGTCGCGGCCGAGAGAGTCTCGGCTCCCTGGGCCACCGACTCCAAAACTGAGCGCACGGAGACAACGCTGGCGTTGAAGGCGTCGCCGAGACGGCCGAGTTCGTCGGTACCGGTTACTTGTACCTTTGCGGTCAGGTCTTTTTCCGCCATGGCCTCAAGTGCAATTTTCAGCCTAGCAAGCCGTGGGGCAATCTCTCGCGTGAGGAGTACGCCTGTCAAGCCGCAAAGCAACATGATCAGAACAGTTGCTCCAAGGTTGACCCAGATGGCGCGCCTGCCTGCCTCAACAGCGCTCTGCGAGTCTTCTATCCCGCGTTTTACATTGAGATCAACCTCGTCTACGAGTGCCGACATCGCGCGGCGAAAAGACCTGTCGGCCTCAGAGTCGGCTGCCAGCAGGTTGATTGCTTCGCCCGGTTTTCCTGCATTGATCCGCTCGAGGGCGCGGTCACTTGCTGCCTGATATTGCGCGAACGCAGTGACACATTTTTCGTGAAGTGCTCGTTCATCCGCATTGTTGATCACGAGCTGGTATGACTGTGCAGCGCTTTGAAAATCTGAAAAGGCTCGCTGCCTCTTTGCGACATGCTTTGCTGTACATTCAGAGGCTTTGCAAATCAGCAGATCAAGATCTTCGCTGCGAGCACTGTGCGCTGCTTGCCGCATCTCCGCGATGCGGGATATGGAAGGAATGGCGGTGTGGCTGACCTCCGTGCAGTCCGCCGCGATGTTGTGGAACGTGACATACGCATAGACTCCGAAAAGGATATAGAGACTGCAGACAATTCCGAATGCCAGGGAGATCTTTCGAGCGACAGGAAGGTCACGAACCCATTGCCAGTGCATGCTGGGATACCTTTCAGATGAACTTCGCCTGGTTCATCGGCGCAATTCCCGGAGACTTGAGGGAAGCGGGACGACTCCGGGCTTGTGTGCGACGAGCTAAGTCGATAACCTGAGGGCCGTCTCGACTCTTCCTTTGAAGGCGGTTCGATTTGAGGTTCCTTATGTGCCATTTGGACTGTAGTACCGTTCTGCTGGCGGTTGCCTTGTGTTTGTCTGGTGGGAATTGGTGTTCAGGCGCCCAAACCAGGGCTGCTGATGCTTCTGGCACCCTGCCGCCTTTGCAGCTCACTTTCGCGCCGGACCAACAGGTGCTCCAGGCGGGATCAGAGGTTCAGAGTGCTCCAGCGCATCTGACAGCGGAGCAGGATCGCGAGCGGATGCTGAATCTATTGGGTATCAAGGATGCAGAGATGCGCCCGCGGCCAGCGGGCGATCCGAAAGCGCCGAACGCAACGAACTACGACGAGTCGAAGGCCGACGTCTACAGGAACCTGCCCGATCCTCTGAAGTTGAAGGACGGGAAGCGCGTGACCTCGGCAGCGATTTGGTGGAAGGAGCGGCGACCGGAGATTGTGGCGGACTACAATCGCGAGATTCTGGGGGACGCGCCAGCCAATTTACCCAAAGTGACGTGGGAAGTGGTGAGCACAACCGCTGCAACGTACAACGCGAAAGAGGTGGTGACGAAGCATCTGATTGGGCGCGTGGATAACTCGTCGTATCCGCAGATTTCGGTGCATATCGATTTGCTGCTGACCACCCCGGCTCATGCAGCGGGGCCGGTTCCGGTGATCATGGAACTGGCGTTTGCGCATGATTTTGAGAAGGCCCTGGCTGGTCCGATCCTGGGAGGGCCGGGGCAGTATGGAGTGCCGTGGCAGCCGGTGCTGGACCGGGGATGGGGGTTTGCGATTCTGGAGCCAACGAGTGTTCAGGCGGATGACGGATCGGGGCTGACCGAAGGAATCATCGGATTGATGAACAAGGGGCAGCCGCGCAATCTCACTGATTGGGGCGCGCTTCGGGCGTGGAGCTGGGGAGCAAGCCGAGCACTGGATTACCTTGAAACGGATAAGGCCGTTGACGCAAGGCGGGTTGGTTTAGAGGGGCATTCGCGATTCGGAAAAGCTGTGCTGGTAGCGATGGCGTACGATCCTCGGTTCGCGATCGTGTACAGCAGTTCCTCGGGTGAAGGCGGCGCGAAATTGTACCGCCACGTTTTTGGCGAGCAAATGGCCAATGTAACCAGCCCGTCGCTTTATCACTGGTTTGACGGGAATTTTTTGCGTTATGGCGGGCCGTTGAATGCAGGAGATCTGCCGGTGGATTCCCACGAATTGATTGCGCTTTGCGCGCCAAGGCCGGTGTTTGTCGGTGGCGGCTCCGATGTGGGCGACGGGTATGCCGAACCAACCGGCGATGCGTGGGCCGATACGAAAGGGATGTTTCTGGCGGAAGTGGCGGCAGGACCGGTGTACAGGCTGCTGGGCGCGAAGGATTTGGGAACGACCGAGTACCCTCCGATGGGCACAGCCCTGATCAGGGGTGACCTGGGGTTCAGGCGACACTCGGATGGACACACACCGGTTCCGAACTGGCCGACATTTCTTGAATTCGCGAGCCACTACCTGCATGCGCCAGGTGCGGTGACGGGGCAGTAAGCGCCATCGAATCAAGCGAGCTGCTTGGACATGACAATGCAATGGCACCTGAGGCCTTCCCGGAGCGGGCGAGTGGGGTGGAACTCCTCGATGCCCGTCTCGACGTAGCCAAAGCGGCGGTATATCGGCGGCAGTTCAGGGCGAAGGCTGAGGACGGTGATATCGACGGCCTCGCAGCCGATCTGGCGAAAGCGTTCTTCGGCCGCTTCCATGAGGCGCCGGCCGAGACCGGAGCGCTGATGAGCGGGGTCCACGGCCAGCATGCCGAGATAGCCGCGGGGAACGCGAAGCTCGACATAGACACAGGCGAGGATTGTGCCGGAGGGATCTTCCGCGACGAGGATACGTCCCTTTTCCATCATGGCTGCAAGATGGGCATCGTCGGTCCGTGTAGATTCGAGAAACTTCTCCACCGCGAAAGCGGAGTTGATAAGCGGGATCAGGCGCGGCCGATCGGCTGAAACCGCTACGCGGAAGTGGATGGAGGGGATCGCTTCAGCGTGCATACGACTATCTTAGGCCGGAACCAGAGAATCGGATAGGTGATTCAAAACAAATCCTTTTGCGGTGTTGAGTTGGCGGTTGGCGTGCAACTGCGTCAGGGACGGCTAGCGTTCTTCGAGGGTTGCCGTTGCCTCGGTCTGGCCCCGGGTGAAGTGGAAGCGCAGGAGCCAGACGCTGGGTTGGGGGTGGCGACCGTCTGGATCGGGCGCGGTGAACTTCCACTGCTCGGCGGCATGGACGGAGATTCGGGCGAAGTAGTTGCCGGGGCCGGGCGAGACGTAGGAGGCATCGTTGACCGAGCCGCTGCGGGAGACGGATACGCGGACGACGACCTCACGGGGACCAGACATGCTTTCGCGGGCTGTTTGCGAGATATCGGGCAGAACGCGGGTCGCAACCGCGCCCTCGGACGGAACAGCCGATGGAGCGGGCTCAGAGGTGGCGTGGCGGTGGGCGGCGCCGGACTGATCTCTGGCAGGCGGCGGTTGAGGAGGGTTGGACGTTCCGCCCATGGAATCGGACGGAGATGGGGCGGATGCCGCCGGCGCGGCCGGACTGGTTGAGGTAGACGTCGGAGGCTGACTCGAAGAAGGCGCGGACTGAGCGGATGAAGGCGCAGTCTGCTGAGGCTGAGAGGAGGCCGATGGATTCGAGGACTGAGCGGATTCTCCGGCTGCCGACGCGGACTGATCGGGCGTTGGAGAGGCGGATTGAGGCGAGTTGGGCGCAGATGCCGGAGCGGACGCGCTCTGACCGGACGGTGTTGCGGCAGCTGGGGCCGGACGAACCGAGTGGATGACAGAGGCGGCGGTTTGTACGACCGAGTTCCACAGGGGTCTTACGTTGATGACATCTCCCTGGACGAGCAGAACCGCGACGATGCCAAGCAGAACGATAGAGCCGATCATGAGCGGAAGCGCAGGGTTACGGGTGAGATTGGCTTCCTCAATTTCGGAGAAGAGCGCGGGAGCCGCGGCAAGTTCGTCAGCATGCTCTCTACTATTTCGCCGCGTCGAGACCAGATCAGGCTCGTCGTCGGGCTCGTCGGATTGGAGAGAAAAGTCTACCCTTGGCCGCAACGCGTCGTCCGGCGCATCCTCCAGCGGAAAGGGATTCTTCGGCTCTGGAACTAGTTCCGGTACGCGTGAGACGGGCGCGGGGATGGTACGGGCTTGCTGCGGCGCAGCGGGCGTGGTTGAGACGGAGCCGAGGCGTGACCTGATCTCCTCCAGTGTGCAGCGCCGCGCCGGATCGATGCGGAGACAGTCCTGCACGATACGAAGGAACGGTGCTGGGAGGGTGTCGGGAACGATCGGCTCGATATCGCCGGTACGCTTCCAGATGGGCGGGCGCTGCAAGAGCGCTTCGCAGATGGTCATTCCAAGGGACCACGAATCTGCGGCCGCGGTGACGGGTCCGGTTGCGACCTCGGGCGCGTCATAGAGGATGGGATTGACGAGTTGATTCTTGATGCCGGGCAGGACGAGGAATTCGTCGCCGGAGATCTTCAACTCGCCGCCGATGATGAGTATGTTCGGTGGCTTGATGTGGCCGTGAACAAATCCTTTCTGGTGAAGGTACGAGAGCGCGTCGATGATCGGCTCGAGGATATCGTTGACTTCGGTGACCTTGAGCGGGCGATCCTGAATGAAGTGGGAGAGCACGCGCTCGGCAATTTCGGTGATGACGTAAACGAGGCTGGTGCCTTCAATTTCGCAGCGGCCCATCTCCAATATTGGAGCGAGGTTGGGATGCGAAAGGGACTTTGCCGCCTCCCATCGCGCAAGGTAAGCCACCGCTTCAGGAGGCTCAGCAAGGATGAGCTTGACGGCGGCGCGCTGGATGCCCTGAAGCACGGTGAGAAATACGCCGCGATCGTCGGATCCGCCCAGCCATTCAAGGAGCGGGAATCTTGCATCAAGAATGCGTCCTTCCCACTCCGCGCGAATCGAAGCTGTCCTCATTGAAAATGATTTTATCGCTCCGGAATGGACTGGGGATGTGGAGAGAAAACCAGCCATTCATCGTTAGATGCCAGTTGCCGGCGAACAGCAGCCGGGTGGTCAGGGCCCAGCGGGCGGGAGCGATGCCGGAGGCGTGATCCAGTATTGAAGGAAAACGAGGGAGAGGTAGCTGTCGAACTTGAAGCCGACTTCACGGAGATGGCCGGCGCGCTCAAAGCCGTAGCGCTCGAGGAAGCGGAGAGAAGCTGTGTTCTCCGAGTCGACTCCGGCGACCATGATGTGCTTGCCGAGGGTGCGCGCATGGTGAATGAGGGCGTCGAGAAGAGCGGTTCCGACGCCCTGGCTGCGGGCGTCGGGATGAACGTGGACCGTGCCTTCGACGGTGAAGCGATAGCCGGGCCAGGAGCGGAAGTCGCCAAAGGATGCGAAGCCGAGGATGCGGTTTTCGCTTTCCGCGACCAGCACGGGGTAGCCCTGGCCGAGGCGCCTGCCACCAGCGGATGCGGTCTTCAAGAGAAGCGGGCTGGTCGCTATAGATGGCGGTGGAGTGAGTGAGGACGTGGTTGTAGATAGAGGTGATCGGGTCGAGGTCAGATGCGATGGCGTCGCGGATGAACATGGCGGGTTTCCTGTGGTTTGGGCTGCCGGCCGGTTTCAGGTTAGCGCGATGAGTATGATGGCCGAATGAGGACCGAAGCCGGGAACAGATGGGTAGCACACCTCATCTACCCCCCCGGGGGGGGTATGCGTAAATTACTCTTGCGCAATGGTTTATCGCATTCGTTCGCGCCAAATTATTCTTAATAAAGAAGTTAGACGCAAATATTTCTTGGAAAACGAGTTAGGGGACAAAAGCAAGGTTCGCGCCGCTGGCTGAGCGGCCAACAGCCCAATTCCTTCATCTGAATCGGGTCACTTGTTGGCCGGAGATTCGAGCGAAACCGTTCCGCGCGCAAGCCACGTTCTCATTCGCTCTGGCCCACGCAAAAATCAAGGGAGGGTGCCTGAATTCCTTCGTGAGCTTGCCGCCACATGCACGGTTAACAATTCACATTCATCCCCCCACCCCGAAAGAACCGTGCTGGATACAGCGGTTTGCTGCCGGCTGGCCCAAGATCGAACAGCCAGGGTTCGACCCGCCGAAGGTCCGCCAAAGGTCCGAGATGGCGGTCATACGAGCGGAACCCACCAATATCGAATCGGGATGCAATTTGGGTTCAATGAACAACGTGGAAAGTGCGCTTCCAGCGCGTGTCCGGGAAGAAATGCACCAGAACGTGGCCGATCCACGCGACCTTGTGATCGAATCCTGTTTGTTCAAGTTGTGGCTCTGTGGACTTGAACGACCAATAGTTGAACAGGGGACGGCCAAGTATGTTGGCGCGCGGCACGAAGCCCCAGAAGCGCGAGTCCAGGCTGTTGTGCCGGTTGTCGCCCATCATGAAGTACATGCCGGGTGGAACCACCAGGTCGCCGTCATGAACGTAATTCGAAAAATTCACAGCCCACGACTCTGTTGCCCCGGGCACCCCGGCTGGAGGTACTGCGGGGAAATCGTCGAGAAACTCGTTGAAGTTATCCGGCGTCGTCGGCTGTGCAAATCCAATCGGCTGTGCGACGCCATTGACAATCACAATGCCGTTGCGCAGATGAATATGATCGCCGGGCACGCCAATCAATCTCTTCACCAGGGGAGTGTACTGCGGCGTCCCATCGGCGTCTGTCGCATCAATACCGGGCTGATACACGGGCTTGAAGAACACCACGATATCGCCGCGTCTCGGCTCGCGGTACCTGACGAGCGGCATCCACGAGGTAGGCGGCGATAGCGTGATGCGGTCGACGACCAGGTGATCGCCTACAAGCAGCGTGTTCTCCATCGAGCCTGACGGAATGAGGTAGTTCTGGGCTACGAAGGTGAGAATGAACAGGCCCACCACCAGAACTGAGCAGATGCTGGACAGCATCTCGAAAGGTGTTTCTTCCCGATCGATGTTGGCGGAAGCTGTGCGCTTCCTCGAACCGGGAGAAATCTTCTCTGTCGGACTCATCCAAAGGCTCCTCAGGAAGGCTCGCGAGCCCAAGGGCATTTCATTGCAGTCGAAGTTGCGTCTTGACCGGAGTCTATCAAACCTCTGTGCCGCGCAGGGTTTTCCGAACGGTTTGGTATTGCGGGCGTGTGGTGGGCAACTCGGCAGGAACGGAAGTATGACGTCCGGGTTCGCGGTCATTCGCCAGCTATCATCGAAGGCGAGCGATTTAGCAAGGCTCGTCCGCTTTCTGCAAGATGCGCCACTTCGTGACGAGAGATTCCACGCATGATCGCAGGTTCCCAACCCCCGCTGCGCTGCGAGAAGCCCAAGTAAAACGCTCCGCAAACGTGAAAGCTGCCCCTGCGGGGTGTCCCCCTCGAGTTGAAGGCATCAGGCAGATAAACCATCACCGCCCCGCGACTCTGCGTCTCCGACTCGCCACTAAACCACAGAAATGCCGCATCTTTGTTGATGTCCGTGATCCTGCGCGTAAGCGCCTCTTTGCTTGGGCAAGCGTCTACCCTCAGAATCCATGCGTGGGCCACCTGCTGTTGAACACAATTTGCCAGGCAGAATCGGACGTGTGGGCGGCGGTCTCATGAATCTGTGGCCTTTTGGAACTCATATTTCAACTATGCGCGTTTTAGAGAATTAAGAGGCAAAAGGCGGAGGAGATTTTGGGCAATAGGATGAGGAAGTTGGAGAAAAAGATGAGAGGCAGGGGTTGACGGAGTTTGAGGGTGGACTGTAGCGGCGCTCGGGCCGGCTGTGCGAGAGAGACGCGGCACACCGTGGCTGGAACCTGCGGTGAGTTAGCCCGGAACGAAAAGTGTTGTGCCGGGACTGGTCGCGGGGGTCTGGTTCTGAGTATGGGGCGAGGTGGAACCGAAGCCGGTGGACGAACGTATTCCCTGGCACGGTCCATCGTGCGGGGGGAAGCGAACGCTCGCACCTTCAAACACAAGGAGGAGGCATGATCACCGATCTACGAATCGCCCTGCGCCAGTTGCGCAAGTCTCCCGGATTCGCGGTAACCGCGGTGCTGACCCTGGCGCTGGCCATTGGCGCCAATGCGATTGTCTTCAGCGTGCTGAATGCGCTGGTGCTGAAGCCGCTGAACGTGCCAAATGCGGAAAGCCTCTTCATGCTGGAGAGAAGCTTCGAACGCGGGAGCACTCCCTCGCAGTCGTATCCCGACTATCTTGATCTGCGGGATCGCAACCACAGTTTCGAGTCGCTGGTGTCGTACGACATCAGCGGGCCGGTGGGGCTGAATACGGGGAGTGGGAACCCTTCGGTTGTGTGGCCGTACATGGTGAGCGGCAATTACTTTGATTCGCTGGGCATTCATCCGTATCTCGGGCGCTTTATCCACGCCTCTGACGAGCATGGGAAGAACAGCGTGCCGTACGTGGTTCTCAGCTATGCCTACTGGCGGACGCAATTCAACGGGGACCGCAACGTGGTGGGGCGCGCGGTGGAGATCAACCGGCATCGGTTCACGGTTTTGGGAGTGGCGCCGCCGGACTTTCGCGGGACGGAGCTGTTTTTTGCGCCGGATCTGTTTGCGCCTCTAGTGGACGTGTCACAGCTGGTAGGATTTGATCCGATCGAGAGTCGCGGCGATCATTTCACCTGGGTGGTCGGCCATTTGAAGCCTGGGGTAACGCCGGCGGCGGCTGCATCGGACCTGAACACGATAGCCGCGACGCTGGCGAAATCGTATCCGAAAGAGGATGACGGCCTGAAGTTCACCCTGGCGCGGCCGGGGCTGGTGGGAGATACGCTTGGCCGGCCGGCGCGGGCCTTTATGACCGGGCTGATGCTGCTTGCGGGGCTGATCCTGCTGGCAGCGTGCGCCAACCTTGGCAGCCTGTTTGGCGCGAGGGCCGCTGATCGTTCGCGGGAGATTGCGGTGCGCATGGCATTGGGTTCGCGGCGGCGACTGATCCTGCGCCAGCTTTTCACCGAGGCGCTGCTCGTTTCAGTTACCGGCGGGGTGTGCGGGATGGCCGGTGCGGTGGGCATTTTGCGCGTGTTGAGCGTGTGGCGTCCTATTCCCGATATTCCGATCAATGTGCCAGTGAATCCCGATGCAAAGACGTATGCGCTGGCATTGCTTCTGGCGGTGTTCAGCGGGGTGCTTTTCGCCCTGGTTCCGGTGCGGCAGGTTTTGCGCGCCGACCCGTGGCAGATCATCCGTTCGGGATCGGTGATGGGAGGATTGCGGCGGTTTTCGCTGCGGGATGTTCTGCTGGCGATGCAAATCGCGATTTGCGCGGTGCTGGTGACCGCATCGCTGGTGGCGGTCCGGGGACTGGCGCGTTCGCTGCAAAGCGAGTATGGATTTGTGCCGCAGGGCGTGATGCTGGTGAAGACCGATCTGCAGATGGGCGGGTACGCAGGCGATCAGCGGACAGAGATGCAGCGGAAGATGATCGACGCGGCAGAGGCGATACCGGGGGTGACCGCGGTGGGCTGTGCTGACCGGCTGCCGCTGAGCATAGGCGGCAACGATTCGTCTGTATATACCGATTCTGCTACGGATTTCCGGGCGACGAATTCGGTTGCAGACGCACAGCAGTTCGACGTGTCGCCGGACTACTTCAGGGCAGCGGGAACGATGCTGCTGGCGGGGCGAACGTTCACGCTGAATGACACAGCGAAGACTCCGCTGGTGGCGGTGGTGAACCGCGAATTTGCGCGGAAGGTTCTGGGCGGGATGCGGAAGGCAGTGGGCGCGTACTTCAAAGTGTGGGGCGGGAAACGGGTTGAAGTAGTGGGGGTGGTGGAGGACGGCAAATACGAGACTCTTACCGAGGACCAGGAGCCGGCGATGTTCTACTCGTTTCTGCAGCAGCCGGGGAGCAACACGTGGCTCGTGGTTCGATCGCAACGCGACCCGGAGGAGATTTCCGCCGCGTTGCAACGGAGGATTCGGGGCCTGGATTCTTCGCTGCCATTCGAGATCAAGACCTGGAACAGCGAACTGGACTCGGCTCTGTTTGCCTCGCGGGTGGCCACGGTGGCGTTGGGAGTTCTGGGGCTGCTGGGCGCGATGCTGGCGATCACGGGGATTTTCGGCATGGCGTCGTACATCGTAAGCAAGCGGCTGCGTGAGCTTGGCATTCGCGTGGCGCTGGGGGCGAGTCAACGCAACGTGCTGGCGGCTGCGCTGGGACGGGCAGTCCGGCTGCTGGCGATCGGCTCGGCGGCGGGGATGATTCTGGGGCTGCTGGCGACGCGAGTGCTGGCTTCAATTGTGTATCAGGCGACACCGCGCGATCCAATGGTGCTGGGTGGAGTGGTGGTGACGATGATGGCAGTGGGGGTGGTGGCAGCGTGGATTCCAGCGCGGCAGGCGCTTGCTGTCGATCCGATGATTCTTTTGCGCGAGCAGTAGAGGCGGGGAGGACCAGGGTCTGTATTGACGGGCAACCGAGTGCGCCGTAGCCTCATATTTATGGAATTCAAGGTAAGCGAACTGGAGCAGGAGCCGATTGAGTACGAGGTGGAAGTGGCTCCGGGCGCGATTGATTTTGGAGACGAGGCGGAGCAGTATGGTCCGCTGAAGTCGTCGGGCCGGGCAGAGGTGATTCACGAGCACCGGGGCCCGAAGGAGATTGTGGCCGATATCCGGCTGAAGGGCCGGTATGCGGGCGAGTTTGAGGTTCCGTGCGCGCGTTGCGTGGAGCCGGTGAAGATTCCGCTTTCGGCGGAGTTCGATTTGATTTTCAGGCCAATCGGGGCGGATGCCGGGGCGGCGGAGCGGTCGATCTCGGCGCCGGAGACGGAAATCGGTTATTATCAAAAGGACAGTCTTTTGCTTGAGGATGTACTGCGCGAGCAGGTGCTCTTGTCCCTGCCGGTCAGGACGCTGTGCAAGGCTGACTGCAAAGGACTTTGCCCGCACTGCGGAAAGAACCGCAACCTTGAGGCGTGCACCTGCGAAGAGGGTCAGACAGACCCCCGCTGGGAGGCGTTGTCGGGGTTACGCAGCCGGATAAAGTCCTGAAAACCGACTTCAAGGAAATTGGGTGTCCTGTCGGCGCCGCGAGGCAGTGAAGACCGTGTGCGGTCTGAAGCCGGGCGGAGTAAAGCGGGGACACGAAAGGAATTGCATCATGCCGAATCCGAAAAGGCGCCACTCGACGCGCCGCACCGCCAATCGCCGCGCGCACGATTTTTTGACTGCCGTGGGCCTGTCAGAGTGCCCCAACTGTCATGAAAAGAAGCTGCCCCATCGCGCCTGTCCCAAATGCGGAGCCTACAAGGGCCGAGCGGTGCTCGAAACCAAGGAAGCTGCCAAGTAGCCGGTCCCGTCGCTTTCTGCTCGAGGAGTGAATGGCAGGCTCTATGCTCATCGACATTGCGCTGGATGCAGTTGGGTCGGATAAGGCGCCGGAACCGGAGATCCGGGGGGCGATTCTTGCCTGCCGCGCTTTGCCTGTGCGCGTGCACCTGATTGGGCCGGAGCCGGAACTGCGCGATCTGCTCGATGAGCACCTTGAAAATGAGGATTTGCCGATTGTCATTCATCACGCTTCAGAGCGGATCGGGATGGATGAAAAGGCAGCACACGCGGTACGGACGAAGAAAGACAGTTCGATGCGCGTGGGCCTGAAGCTGGTGCGCGAGCACAAAGTGGCGGGCTTCGTGACGGCGGGCAATACCGGCGCTGCGATGGCCACAGCCAAGATGGTGCTGGGGGCGCTGCCGGGCGTGGACCGGCCGGCCCTGGCGACTCCGATGCCGACCTCGAAGGGCAATCCATGCGTGCTGCTGGACGTGGGCGCGAACGTGGATTGCAAAGCGCACAACCTGGAACAATTTGCGGTGATGGGCGAGATGTATGCGCGGAGCGTGCTGAAGATCAGACAGCCGCGTGTGGGATTGCTCTCGATCGGCGAGGAAGAGACGAAGGGCAACGACCTGACGCGCGAGGCGTTTCCGCTGCTGAAGGCGCTTCCGATTCATTTCATCGGCAATGTGGAAGGGCGGGACATTTTCAACGGCCAGGCGGACGTGATTGTGTGCGACGGGTTCGTAGGCAATGTGGCGCTGAAGACGAGCGAAGGCATCGGCCGATTTGTGCGCGACGTGCTGCGCGAGTCGCTGACGAGAACGGTGACTGCGCAGGTAGGCGCATTGCTTTCGCGACGCGCGTTCAACGATTTTCGCAGGCGCCTGGATTACACCGAGTACGGTGGAGCGCCGCTGCTGGGCGTGCGTGGAGTGTGCATCATCGGGCACGGTTCGTCGAATGATAACGCGATCTACAACGGTATTCGCGTGGCGCATGAGTTTGCGAAAGCAGGGACGACCGACAAGATTGAGCGCGAATTTGCCAGTCGTCCACAGCGCCGGCCCGGCCACCAAGGCGAAGAGCCGGAAGCGACGATCCAGTAGCAGCAACGAGTCATGTGCGCCGAATTCGCAAAAGACAACATGGAAAGACTGAAGCAGTGGGCAGGCGAATTAGCCTGTCCTGCGTGCGGGTGTGGGTTGCGCATGGAACAAGCGGCGATGGTGTGCGTGGGGTGCGGGCGCGCCTATCCGGTGGTGGACGGGATCCCGGTGCTGATTGTGGATCGGGCGTTGAATCCCGCGGGCGAGGGAAAATTGCGGGAACAAGAATCGGAACGATCCTAAACTGCCCGCGTGCAACTGCCGGGAGCGAGCCGACCATCTGACCTCTGAGGAGATGCCGGATGGCGACAAAGAAGGCAGCCAGGAAGAGTTCTTCTTCCTCAAAATCGAGATCGCACAAGTCCTCATCGAGCAGGAAGTCTGCGAAAAAATCGTCTTCAAGGAAATCATCGTCGCGGAAGTATTCTCCTTCGGCAGGAAAGAACGTTGAAACCGAGATGAAGGAGATGAAGCGGGGAAAGCTGAAGAGCGGCCGGAGCGGGAAGAAAGTGACAAGCCGAAAGCAGGCAATTGCCATTGGATTGTCAGAGGCGCGGAAAGAGGGAAAGAAAGTTCCAAAGAAAAGAACGTAGACGGCAGCATCTGTTTTCGGGCATGGCGTAACTGAATCCGCCGCAGTGAACGCCGAGGATGTCGCCCGCTTTGTCGCCTGGAGTTATTCCGGAGCAAAGAGATTGACCAGTTCGGACATGTAGAGTGTCTGCTCGGCGAAGGTGAACGTGCCGTGGTCGATGACCTCGCGGGCGGCGTGGTGGAAGGCAGTGAGGGCGGCGCGGCAGAAGCCGGATCCGAGGCTGATGCGGCGTACGCCGAGCGCGCCGAGTTCCCTGACCGAGAGCGAAGGCGGCTCTTTCAATCCCACGAGAATGTTGACGGGCTTGCTGACGGAAGCACAGACTGTGCGGATATCTTCGGGCCGCGTAATTCCGGGGGCGTAGAGGACTTCAGCGCCCGCGGACTCATAGGCCTGGAGGCGGCGAATGGTGTCGTCGAGGTGGGGCCGGCCATGGAGGAAATTCTCGGCACGCCCGACAAGCATGAAAGGAAAAGGCAGAGCGCGGGCAGCGGCCGATGCGGCGGCAATGCGCTCGACGGCAAGATGAAAATCGTAGATGGGTCGAGCGGGATCACCGGTGGCGTCTTCGATTGATGCGCCGACGAGGCCGGCGGATTGGGCAGCGAGGCGAATGGTTTCGGCGGCTGCTTCGGGGCTGTCTCCATAGCCATTTTCGAGGTCGGCGGCGACGGGAAGCGAAGTGGCGTCGGCGATGGCGCGGGCGTTGGCGAGAGCTTCATCGCGGGAGACGGACTTTGTGCCATCACGACGGCCGAGTGAAAAAGCGAGCCCGGCGCTGGTGGTGGAGAGCGCTTTGAATCCGAGGCCGGCGAGGAGACGAGCTGAGCCGGCGTCCCATGGATTGGCAATGACGAGGACGTCGGGGCCTTGATGAAGAGCTTTGAATTGAGCGGCTTTTTCGGCTTGGGTGGGCATGGGAGCTCCTGGTGAGCAGACCTGGAAAGGATAACGCAGGAGCGCGTTCTGTTTGTTAACGTCTCCACCCTTGTTCTAAGAAAGCCGGTGCAGTGAACGACAAGGATAAGGTTGAGGTATCGCGCCTTCCTGGGTTTCATCACGACGACTGGGGGACACTCTGCGATTAGCAGCTGCAGATTAGCGGCGGAGGTAGAACGGGAGCACGATGAAAGCGGCGATGGCGATGGCGGCCAGGAGCGCCACCGCGAGGACTATATATATCAGGACAAGATTGGGACCGCGGGAGAGATTTTCGTCCGGTTCGGTTTGCGGGTCTTGGGCCGGTGGTACGGTGGGGTTACTCATATTTCAATGCATCCACAGGGTCCATTTGGGCGGCACGGGTGGCGGGCACGGTGCCGAAGACCACTCCGACGAGGATTGCGGCAGTGAGCGCGATGACGACTGAGAGCCAGGAGAACGGTAACGGGTAGTCGGTAAAGAGGCGGATGGAAAGTGGCACGGTAAGGCCGATGAGAACGCCGACCAATCCTCCTGTGAGCGAAATGATGACAGCTTCGGCAAGGAACTGGAGCTTGATTTCGCGATAGGTCGCGCCGAGAGCCTTGCGTATGCCGATTTCGCGGATGCGAGCGCGGACATTGGCCAGCATGATGTTCATGATGCCCACGCCTCCGACGGCAAGGGTGACAGCGGCGACAAGGACGAGAACGGCAGTAAGCGCGTTCGCGATGTTGCGTGCGATGGCGAGCAATTCAGTGAGAGTCTGCGTGGTGTAGACCGATCCGGGACGGTGGCGCGATTCGACGACGCGTTTAATCGCCTTTGCGGCGTCCGGAACTTCCGTCATGGAGCGCATGGAGAAATAGATCTGTTTGACATTTTCGGTTCCTGAGAAGAACCGGGCAACAGAATAGGGGATGAGGATGGTTTGCTCCGCGATTTCTGATTCGCCGAAGTCGGTGACGCTTTCTTTGAAGACGCCGATGATGGTGAACGGAATGCGGCTGATGGAGAAGGTGCGTCCGATGGCCGACTCTGAGGAGCCAAACATAGCGCGGGCGAAGGGCTCAGTGACCACGGCGCAATGAAAACTGCTGATGTCGTCGCGTTCGTCGAAGAAGCGACCCCAGGGAACGAGCAGATTGCGGATATATCGGTATTGGGGGCTGACGCCAAGGATCAATGTGTCCTTGACGATGCCGCCGCCGAAGCTGATGCGATCGTGCATTTCGAGAACAGGCGAGGCGTACTGGACGCCGGGCACCTGGTTGAGGACAGCTTTTTCGTCTTCGATGGTGAGGTAGTCGTTGTAGAGCACGTGCTCTTCGCCCGTGGAACCGCCGCCGGAGTATTCGACTTCGATCGAGTTGGTTTCGACCTTTTGCAGTTCTTCGAGTATGAATCTTTTGCCAGTGAGGCCAATGGTGACGACGAGGATAACGGAAGCCGTGCCGATGACCATGCCGAGGGCGGTGAGGGCGAAGCGAAGCTTGCTGGCGCGAAAACTGTCGATGGCCAGCTTGAGGACCTCGCTCAACACCATGGTGCGGCGGGCGCTCATCAAGGTCTGCTGGAAAGCGCGTTGGCGGGCCTGGTCGACGGGGTTCATGCGAGCCTTTACAGATCAAGATGCGCGGAGCGAGCGGGACGCTTCGATAATGCTTTGGCGCGGCGCCCAGATTGAATCGGAGACGAGGCGATTGAATGGAACCGGTGGCCGCCTGCCCCCCTTCTCATCTTAATTGCCCTTGTTGTCGTATTTCTCAAGCCATTTCAATTCATCCCGCACCTTGATGTAGCCGTGCCAGGGGTTCTTGCCGAGGCCGTGGCCCTCGCCGGGAAAGACCAGGAAGGTGTGGGGGATGGCGAGCTCATAAAGAGCGCGCTCCATGAGGACGCCCTCGAGATAGCTGACGCGGATGTCGGCCTGGCCCTGGACGAGGTGAGTGGGCGTTTTGACTTTATCGAAGCGGAAGAGAGCCGCTTCGCTCTGGTAGAGATCGGGATCCTGCCAGGGCTCGCCGCCGAGATACCATGCATCGTCGTAGGTCTCATCGTCATTGCCCCAGTTGGCGGCGTGTTCCACTGCGCCCGCGCCCGTAACAGCGGACTCGAACCGGGTGGTCTGGGTGATGAGCCAGTCGGTCATGTAGCCGCCGTAGCTGTAACCGCCGATGGCGAGGTGGCCGGGATCGGCATAGCCGTCTTTGACGAGAGCATCGACGCCTTCGAGAATGTCGCGGCCGGGCTTGGAGACGAGATGCGGCTCGATTTCAAGCATGAACTGATCGCCGTATCCCGCGGAGCCGCGGTAGTTGGGACGGAAGACGAGCCAGCCATTGTCTGCGGCGAACGTAGCCCAGTCATACCAATCAGCGCCGAAGCGATTGCCGTCGGCATCGGCAGGGCCTCCGTGGATGAGCGTGAACATGCGCAGGTGACGGGCATTTTTTTTGCCGGGAGGAAAGATGAGGATGCCCTCAATGGTGCGGCCGTCGTCGGCTTTCCACGAGTAGGGTTGCCACTCGGGCTGGGCGCGCTGGGCAAAGATGGGGTTGAAGTGAGTTAGCTCGGTGAGCTTGTCGGGATGGAGCGGGTCGGGGGCGAGATAGACCTGCGTGGGTTTGTTGAGGGTGGAATGGCGGATGAGGATTGAGTTCGAACCGGTGGCGGCGCTGAGGCCGGAGTAGGTGCCGGGAAGCCCGGGAAGCTTGGTTGTTTTGTCGCCATCGACGAGATAAAGCTGCGTTTCAATGCCGGTAAGGCCAAGGGCAAGCAGGCGCCCGTCAGGGAGGATAGTGAACTGGTCAAAGGAGCCGGCGAAATCCGAGCCAAGGCGCTCGACCTTTTCTGACGCGGGATCGAGGCGATAGATGCGGCCCTGGACGTCTTGATACTTGCCTTCGAGAGAGCCGGCAGCGGCGGGGACGGCGAGATAGAGCCAGCGGCTATCGGGCGCCCAATGAAGGCCGGATTCAAGTGCCTGGTTGTGCGTGATCTGGCGCGACTGACCGCCGGAAGCCGGGACGAGGAAAACCTCATAATCGGCCGGGGTCTCTTCGCGATGGTCAGGGGGACCGGTGAGGAATGCGATGGATTTGCCATCAGGCGAGGGGGCAATTTCTTCAATCGCGAACTTTGACTTGACGAGGGTGTCGGCGCCGGGCGGAAGCACGGGCTCGGGCAGGGACTCAGCCTGTCCCTGCGCGGTTTTGACGGCGGCGGCGCTGTTGGGCAGAGGCGTAGAGAGAGCGCGAGCGATGGCGGGCTCGACGGCGACTTTGAGAAGGAGGTCTCCGCGATTCTGCTCGCGCCAGCGAATGACGTCGTGCCACTCAACTTTTTCGGCTTCCTGTTGTTCGTGCGTGAGAGGGGAGGTGGTGGAGAAAAAGAGGCAGGAGCTGTCAGTAGACCAGGCGAAGTCGTGGACATCAAGCTTCTGCGCGTAGAGCGGGAGTGCTTCGCCACCGGAGACGGGGATGAGCCACAGGCGGCTGGCCTTGTCGGAATCGGAAGAAGGTTCGCCGTCGTCATTGGCGGCTTCGCCGGGAAGAGCGCGGTCGGAGATGAAGGCGATCCACTTGCCATCGGGGCTCCAGCGAGCCTTTTCTTCGCTTCCGGAGTGGGTAAGAGGGCGAAGGCCGGCGGCGGAGGTCCAGAGCCATAGATCGTGGCGAAAGATGCTGTCCTTCCAGTCGGGCGATTCGGTGGTAATGACGGCAGCGGAGCCGTCGGGGGACAAGCGGGCATCCGTGATGTCGGTGGTGTTGAGATACTCGTCGAGCGTAATGGAAGGCTTGGGGGACTGGGCGGAGGCGACGAGGGGAAGCAGGCAGGCGCAGGCTGCAAGAGCGAGCCAGGAATCTTGGAAGCGCATAAGAGAAATATACCTGCGCGGGGCGGGCGGTCAGGTGATGAAAGAATGGGCTATTTTTTGCGTGGCGCGAGAGGCTTGCAGTTGAGCTGGTCTTTGCGGGACCATTCGGTGATGTCAATGGGAGTGCCCTGCATGCAGGATGTGGCGCTGGTATGCAGGACTCCGATGAATTCGATGCCTTGACCAAGGGCGGGTTGAATTTCATGGAAGATGAGATTGAACAGCTTGCCGGATTTGATGTCCTTGACGAGGAGACAGCGGGCCTCGATACCGGGCTCAACGCAGCCTGCGCCCCGGATGGCGACGGCTTTGGCAGGCGGAGGGGTGTGAGGTGGCGGTTCCGGCGGCTTGGGCGGCGGAGCCTGGCTGAGGGCGAAACGCCGGCGGCGAGTGAGAGGACGAAGGCCGCGATGGAGGGGGACTTCATGGGAATGAATCTGCGAGCAGACTGCGCAAGGCGGCAATCCTTCGACGTTGGGGAGAATACGCCGGCCGGGAGCGGTGAGCAAGTGGACGCCGGCGGGCTCGGAACGGAGTGGACGGCCCTCGAAAATGGGCGAGCGCGATGATAGATTCAGTTAGGTCGCGAAAGTGGCGGAATTGGCAGACGCACCAGACTTAGGATCTGGCGGGGTAACCCATGGGGGTTCGAGTCCCCCCTTTCGCACCAGGAAATGGCCCGAATGATGTGGATGCGAGCCAGCCGCCCATTCAGCGTGCGCGGACGATGAAGGCTGTTCGAGGTCGCGGCAGAAATCGACCAGGCGGGGCCGATTATTTCAACGGAAATTAAGGGTGTTTCCCCCAAAGTTGCCATCTAACCCTCAAAGAACACTCGGAGGAATCAAAATGAAACCATTGTCTCGCGCATTGGCTGTGGCTACCGTCGCCGTTGCTCTTACCGGCGGATTGGCTGTTGCACAGGATCATCCCGACAATCACCACGCCGAACAGCACCAGAGGTATGTGAAACACAATGAATGGAGGAAAGGCGCCCATATCAGAAACGAGGATTGGAGCCGGGGCGAGCAAGTCGATTGGCACGCCCATCATCTGAGACGGCCACCCAATGGCTATGAATGGCGCCAAATCGATGGAAACTTTGTGCTCGCCAACTCCAGTGGGGTGATTTTCTCTGTGGTGGTCGCCCGCTGATTCCTTTCGTTTTCTGCTTGAACATCAAAGCGCGCCGGGACGCCGAGTCTCGGCGCTTCATCGCTGCCTGGCGGTCGCGCCTTCGGTGAGAGACGGCGCGCACGCGTCATCCGGGGCTGCACTCCATGGCAGACCGGAGTAATCTGTTGGAACCATGAGTCAGACGCAGCCGCAGCCCCAACTGAATCTTGCCCAGACCGCAGACTACCGGGAGACCTATGCCAACAGCGTGCAGGTGCGCGTGAGCGTGTGGGATTTCCAGCTTGTGTTTGGCCTGGCCTCGAGCGAAAGCCCCGACCAGGTGACGATCCGCAATCACCAGGCGATTTTCATGAGCCCGCAACAGGCCAAGGCACTTTGGAATGTACTGGGGCAGAACCTGGCGCAGTATGAGCAAGCCTTTGGCACGCTGAACCTCGAGCCGCAGGGGCCGGGGCTTCCTCATGGGCCGGTAAATTAGAAGACCACAAACGACCTAATGAACCAACGCTTGCGCAGGAGATTCTTTTTCGAGCCGCGGATGGACGCGCCGTTCCCTCTCTGGATGATCTATCCGGTGATCTTTGTGGCGCTCTACATCAGCCATTTCACCTTGCTACGGCTGCCCTACTACTGGGATGAAGCGGGCTATTACATTCCCGCGGCGTGGGACTTTTATCGCACCGGTTCGCTGATCCCGACCAGCACGCTGAGCAATGCACATCCGCCACTGCCGAGCATTTACCTGGCGCTGTGGTGGAAGCTGTCGGGCTATTTTCCGGAGGTGACACGAGAGGGCGTGCTGATGGTTGCATCGCTGGGATTGCTGGCGGTGTGGCGACTGGCGCGGCGCATGACGGGATCGGGGATGGTGGCGTTCTGGACTCTGGCGCTGACGGCGATGTACCCGATCTGGTTTACGCAAAGTTCGCTGGCGCATGCCGACATTTTTGCGGCGGCGTGCACGTTGTGGGGACTGGTGTATGCGCTTCCGGACTGGAATCGCGAGGGGGATCGCAAGCCGTGGGCGGCGTTTCTGTGGTTTGCGACGGCGGCGCTGTGCAAGGAGACGGCGATTGCAGTTCCGCTGACGCTGGCAGTGATCTACGCGATGGAGGGATTTCGAGCGCAGGCACCGGCACGGTGGAGGCTGTGGAAAGAGAGCGCGTGGCTGGCGGCGCCGGTTCTACCATTGATGGGCTGGTACGCGTACTACTACGCGAAGACAGGCTTTGTCTTCGGCAATCCGGAATTCCTGCGTTACAACGCGGAGGCGACGCTTTCACCGCTGCGGATCCTGATCGCGTTCGGCTACCGGGTGCTGCATTTGACGGCGCAGATGAACATGTTTGTGCCGGTGCTGATGACGTTTGCCGCGCTGATGCTGAATCGGCGGCGGGATGCGGAGGGCAAGGAACTGCCGGCAATCAGCAAAGCGGCGCTGTGGCGGATCTTCATTCTTCTTCTGGTAGATGCGGTGCTGTTCAGCGTGCTGGGAGGCGCTCTGCTGACTCGCTATCTGCTGCCCATGTATCCGCTGATCCTGATGGTCGCGGTATCGATTTTTTATCAACGAGTGCGGTTCTGGCACGCGCTGGCGGCGTTTTCAGCGGGGGCGTTTGTGGTCGGATTGTTTATCAATCCACCGTATCGCTTTGCGCCGGAAGACAATCTGGAGTATGCGCGGGTGGTGCGTTTGGACGAGGCGGGAATCGCCCAGTTGAACAAGCGGTATCGCGGCGCAACGGTGCTGACGGCGTGGCCGGTGACGGATGAATTGACGAAGCCGGAACTTGGGTACGTGAAGAAACCGTACGACGTGTTCGCGGTGGAGGACTTTACTGCTGCGCAGATTGCGATGGCGGCGGATGAGCCGGAAAAGTATTCGGCGGCGCTGGTGTTTTCGACCAAGTATGACCCGCCGTCGCTGCCGTTAAGCCTGGGACCGAAGAGCGAGGCGCTCGATGAGCGCTATTTCGGACTGCACCATGATCTTCCACCGGAGGTAATTGCGAACCGGCTGAAGGGAAACATGGTGTGGGAGCAGGACGATCACGAGATGTGGATCGCGCTGATCCGATTCAACCGGCAGATCGAGGCGATGACGCAGCGACCGGGCGCGGCGAAGTAGTTGTCGGGCGACCACGCGGACGGGCGAGGATGTGGCTTGCGCTCCTATAATCGAGTTGCAGTGCAAACCTACCTTTCATTTCGTTGGCGCGCGATCCGGCGTTATGCCGTCGCCCTGTTGGGGGCTGTTCTGGCGGTTTTCGGGACGGCACACGTCTCCGCGCAGGCGACCGGGGCGGTGACGGCGGAGAGCGCTACAGCAGGGCGCGGCCGGATTCTGCTGGTGCTCCAGTTTGATAACAAGAGCGGACAGCCGAGCCTGGAGTGGATCCGGGAGGCAGCACCTGAGATTTTGAGCAGGCGGTTTGCCTCGGCGGGATTTGCCCCCATGAGCAGGGAAGACCGGCTGTATGCGCTGGATCATCTGGGGCTGCCGGAGGGATTTCAGCCATCGCGTGCGAGCGCGCTGAAACTGGCGGAAACGCTGGACGCCGATTCAATTGTGGTGGGGAGCTTCAAGACCAGCGGAACGGAGATCGAGGCTGAAGCGCAGGTGGTGGATGTGCCGCATCTGCGCATGAGCGCACCCGTTACGGCGCAGGGCGAGATGCGCAACATGGTGGACGTGTTTGACTCGCTGGCCTGGAAACTGACGAGGGTGATGGATCCCGGATTCAGCGTGGCGGAAGAGACGTTTGTGGCGGCGGGAAAAGGGCTGCGCCTGGACGCATTCGAGCAGTACATCAGGGGGATTACCGAGCCGGACCAGGCGGAGCGGCTGCGGCATTTGCAGATGGCGGTGAAGCTGAGCCCCGATTTCGGCGAGGCGTGGATGGCGCTGGGGCGCGAAGATTATAGCGGCGCACAATATGAGCAGGCGGCGGACGCGTTTGCGAAGGTGGGGCGCAACAATCCTGATGCTCTGGAGGCGGGATTTTATCGTGGGTTATCGCTGCTCTTTTCGGGAAATTATCCGCAAGCCCAACAGGCATTTACTGGGGTCGCGGAGGAGCTGCCGCTGGCGGAGGTATTGAACAACGAGGGGGTGGCGATCAGCCGGCAAGGGAAGGACGGGAGTGCGTTCTTCCGCAAGGCGGTTGCCGCGGATCCGAATGTGGCGGATTACCACTTCAATCTGGCGGTCAGTTTGAAGCGCAACGGGGACTCGGCCGAGGCGCAGGCGGAACTGGCGCGATGCCTGAAGCTCAGGCCGAGCGACAGCGAGGCGCAGGACCTGGAAGAAGCATGGGAAGGGAAACCGGCTCCGGCAGCAGGGTCGGATGCCAGCGGCGATGCGGATGCAAAGCCCGATCCCCTGGAGCGGATTGTGCGGACTTTTGACGCGGTTGCCTTCAAGCAGGCCGCGCAGATGTTGGAGGAGGTGGAAGCGGCGAAGCTGGCGGCGCTTTCTCCGCACGACCGTGCAGTGAAGCTGAGCAGCCAGGCGAAGGATTATCTTGACCGTGGACTGCTGCTGGAGGCGGAACGGCTCTATCGTTCTGCGGTGGCGGACGATGGGAAACTGGCGGAGGCGCATGCCGGGTTGGCCGAAGTGCAGGAGCGGACGGGCGACGAGACGGGTGCCCGCAAGGAAGCGCAGAAAGCTTTGGAACTTGGCCCCACGGCGGATGCGTACCTGGTGATGGGGCGGCTGGATTTTGCCGCGAACCACCTGGACGAGGCGAACAAGGAAGCCGGGGAGGCACTGCGACTTGACCCGGGAAGTAAGGGAGCGCAGGATTTAAGCCGGCAGATCGAGGCGAAGGCCGGGCAAAAGCAATAGTTTCGCCGGAGCACGCGGGAGCAAGCCATGTTGCAGAAAGCGGTCAGGTTTCGATTTCGGGAATTGAGCCATCTGATTGCCGGAGTTGGATTGTTACTGGGCGCGGCCATGGTTGCAGCGGGCCAACAGCCTGTGGTGGAAAAGTTCGTTCTGGATGACACCATCCAGCCGGTGAGTGCGGGCGAGTTGCAGCGGGCCATTGCTTTAGCGAACCAGAAGGGCGCGGCCGCTTTTCTGATCGAGATGGACACGCCCGGCGGGCTGCTGGAATCGATGCGCGCCATGACGGGCGAGATTCTGCGGTCGCGGGTTCCGGTGATTGTATATGTCGCGCCATCGGGAGCGCGGGCGGGATCGGCAGGGTTTTTCCTGCTGGAGGCGGCGGATGTGGCCGCAATGGCTCCGGGGACCGAGGCGGGCGCGGCGCACCCGGTATTTGAATTCGGCAAGCCCGACGAGACAATGAACGAAAAGATCGTGAACGATGCGCAGGCGTTTTTGCGTTCGTTTGTGACTCAGCGCAATCGCAACGCGACTGCCGCGGCTGCAGCCGTTCAATCGTCGCACTCGTATACCGCGGAGGAGGCGCTGAACGAGCACTTGATCGACCTGGTAGCGTCAAGCGATAACGATTTGCTGAACAAGCTGAACGGGCGCGAGATAACGCGCATGGACGGCTCAAAGATGACGCTGCACCTGGCCGGCGCGCGCATCGAGTTGGTGAAACCGACGCTTCGCGAAGAGTTGCTGGGCTGGCTGGTGAATCCGAACATCGCACTGCTGCTGCTGGTGGCCGGCGCGCTGCTGATTTATCTCGAATTCAACGCGCCGGGGACGATTGTGCCGGGGACGCTGGGAACGCTGATGGTGCTGCTGGGGATTTTTGGATTGAACCTGCTGCCGATTCGTTACACGGCGGTTCTGCTGCTGGTGGCGGCGATGGTTCTGCTGGTGCTGGAGGCGAAGTTTGGCGGGCATGGGGCGCTGGCGATTGCGGGAATCATCTGCCTGACGTTTGGGATGCTGACGCTGGTCGCTGCGCCGGTGCCGCAGATGGACGTGAGCCCATGGGTGGCGATCGGAGTAAGCGCGGGATTTGGCGGGATTACGGTGTTCCTTGTGCGGCTGGCTGTGCGAGCGCGGCGCAGGAAGGCGCGAATCGGCGCCGACGCGATGGTGGGGAGTACGGCTTCGGCCATGGAGGCCTTGAACCCAGAGGGCCACGTGTTGGTAGAGGGAGAAATCTGGAAGGCGGTAGCAAGCGAACCGGTGCCAGCGGGCGCGCGATTGAAGGTGGTGGGACATGATCAGTACCTGCTGCAAGTGGCGCCGGCCGAGTCCGCTCATTCGACGGAAACCCCCGCTTAGAGTGTCGATGAATAGATGATCCGCAGGAGTACAATCCGTGCTGACAGCTGATAAGTGAGGTAAATGCGATGTCCGTTGGAGATTTACCGATTCCTACGTTAATTCTGATTGCCATTGTTGTTCTCTATCTTCTGAACTCCATCAAGATTCTTCGCGAGTACGAGCGCGGGGTGATTTTCCGCCTGGGCCGCGCCCTGCCCACGCCGAAGGGGCCGGGAATCATCCTGGTGTTTCGACCCCTGGACCAGATTATCCGCATTTCGCTGCGGCAGCAGGTGCTGGAGGTCCCGCCGCAGGACGTGATTACGCGCGACAACGTGACGCTGAAGGTGAATGCGGTGGTGACGCTGTACGTTGTGAATCCGAATGACGCGGCAATCAAGGTGGAGAATTATGTTTACCAGACATCGCAGTTTGCGCAGACAACGCTGCGGTCGGTGCTTGGTGAAGTGGAACTGGACGAGGTGCTCAGCCATCGCGACAAGCTGAATCTGCGCATCCAATCCATCATCGACCAGCGGACGGAGCCATTCGGGGTGAAGGTGATTTCGGTTGAGGTGAAACAGGTCGATCTGCCCGAGCAGATGCTGCGTGCAATGGCCAAGCAAGCGGAAGCAGAGCGCGAAAAGCGGTCGAAGATCATTCATGCCGAAGGCGAATTCAACGCGGCGCAGAAGCTTGTGGATGCGGCGCACCTGATGGCGACGGAACCGATGACGCTGCAGTTGCGTTATCTGCAGACATTGGCAGACATTGGCGTGGAAAAGAACACGACGATCGTATTTCCGCTGCCGATGGAGTTGCTGACCATCCTGAACAAGCTCGGATTGTCAGGCGGCGGGGCCAAGGAGAAGCAGTAATCCCGCAGGTGCCGGGAAGCGCATCCGCAGCAGACGAAGCGCGGGCAAAATGTTCAAATAGAGAGGCGGGCCCGCAAGGAGGGCTGTCGCCTGAAGGCAGGTATGCTGAGGAGTTTTGGCAAAGACGAGTTCGACGAAGAAGAGGAACGGCACGAGACGGAGTTTACGCTGGGCCCCGCGATGCTGCTGGCGCTGGGGTTAGGCCTGATTCTGCTCTGCGGGTTGTTCTTCGGGATTGGATACTCGGTTGGCCACCGCAATTCGGCTCCGGCGGTTTCGGTATCGCAGACTGCGAGCGGGCAGACGGTCATGGCTTCCACGTCGGGGACCTTGTCGAAGCCGCCGGCGGCGGGGACGATTCCGGCGGCACCGGTTGTGACCGATCCGCCGCAGCAGGCCTTGACGAACGAAACCTCGGCGCCCAATCCATTAACTTCGTACGCCCCACTGGGCGGGAATTCGACGGCGCCAACCGGTCAGCAGCAGGTGAAGCCTGCGATGCCGCAGCAGGAAACCGCGGCAACGGCTGCGAACGCGCCAACAGCGAACAGGGTGCAGCCGGCAATACCGCAGGGCCCTCCCGTGATGGTGCAGGTGGCGGCAGTTTCGCATCAGGAAGATGCCAGCGTGCTGGTGGCTGCCCTGCGCAAGCACGGATACGCGGCAATGGCGAAGCGAGGGATTGCAGACGGGATGATTCACGTGCAAGTAGGGCCGTTTGCGAATCGGAATGAAGCCAGCGCCATGTGCCAGCGCCTCCTAGGCGACGGTTATAACGCGAATATCGTGCAGTAGGCGAGGCGTCGGACTAGCTTCGCATCCACTCCGGCAGTCCGGAGGCGATGGCCTTGCGCACGGCTCCCATTAATTCTTCACGATTGGCGAAACGAGCCGGGTCGAGTGGCGCGTGGAAAGTGATGTACGCGGTGCCCGGGTGGATGCGCGGGCTGCCCTTGGCCATCATGGTTTCCGTTCCATGAATTGATACCGGAATGCAAGGCGCGCCGGTTTCCATGGCGAGATAGAACGGTCCTTTCTTGAAGGGGAGCAGGCGGCCGGTGCGGGAGCGGGTTCCTTCAACAAATGTGGTGATGTGCAGGCCTTTCTGAAGCACGCGCTTGGCAGCGGCGACGCTTTCCTGCGCGCCGGTGACGCTGCCGTCGCGGTCGACGGGTACAAACTCGCCCAGTTTGAAGCCGTATCCCAGGACAGGAATCCTGGTAAGAGAGCGCTTGAGGAAGGCCGATGTGCGGCCGGGTATTCGCGGGAGCAGGGCAGGCGGGTCGAGGTTGGAGACGTGATTGGCCATGAAGATGCATGCCGTGCGCGCAGGCACAAGTTCAGTACCGGAGGTCTCGACCTTGATGCCAGCAAGACGAAATGCGATGCGGACGATGATTAACGCCGAGTTGTAGAGCGGGGTTGCATTGCCGGTGAGAGCGGCCCATGGAATGAAGATGAGCGCAGCGGGAACGCTGAGAACGAAGATCGTGGAAACGAGGAGGAAAGAGGCGATCATACAGGGCCGGCGCTGGCGGAGTGCAGTTCTCTAAGACGCGCGGGGAGCTTCTCATAGATGCCTTCAAATCCGCCATTGGAGAGGATTGCTACCACGTCGCCGGAGTGAAGCTGGGGAATAACGGCGCGGATGATTTGGTCAGCGTCGGGATGAAGTTCGGCTGGGGTTCCGGCGGCGTTGAGCGCGAGCACCACATCTTCAGGATGGAGGCGCTCTGCGTCGGGGATGCGCTGCTGCTGATAGACTCCGGCGAGAATAACGTGGTCAGCGAGGCGCAGGCTTTCGACGAGGTTGGCTTCAAGGACTTTGCGGCGAAGAGTGTTGGAACGCGGCTCGAGAATGGCCCAGAGGCGCGATTGAGGGTAGACGGAACGCAGGGCGCGGAGGGTTTCGCGAATGGCGGTGGGGTGGTGAGCGAAGTCGTCGATGACGGTGATGCCGGCGATCTGCGCGCGGATTTCGAGACGTCGCTTGACACTCTTGAAGGTAGCGAGCGCGGATTGAATTGACTCTTTCGCAATGCCCTGGCCTGCGGCGAGTGCGGCCGCAGCGGTGGCGTTGAGGGCGTTGTGCTCGCCGGCAAGATGCATTTCGAGTTCGGCCCAGAGCGTGCCGCCACGCCAGACTTCCCAGCAGTTGAGATCGGCGTCGTGGCGCAGGTTGCGGATTTGCCAATCGGCCCCGGCCGTGAAGCCGTAACGTTCGACGGCACAGAATGCTTTAGCGATGCACTCGGTGACATTGGAGCTGCCGTCGTAGGCGACGATGCGGCCGCGGCGGGGAACGAGATTGACGAGGCGCTTGAATGCGATTTTGACGGCTTCGAGATCGGCGTAGATGTCGGCGTGGTCGAACTCGACATGGGTGAGAATGAGCGCGTCAGGAAAGTAGTGGAGAAACTTCGGACCCTTGTCGAAGAAGGCGGTGTCGTACTCGTCGCCTTCGACGATGAAGGTGCGCGTGGGGCGAAGCTGAAAGCTGACGCCAAAGTTTTCGGCGACGCCACCGATGAGGAAGGACGGT
>DATKPJ010000071.1:0-55102 GCA_035524195.1 Occallatibacter sp. | reverse complement strand
AAGCTGAAACCAAACTTGTGCCACGAGAGCTGCGACCCCACCACAAGCGCATAAATAATCAGCACAACAATGATAAAAATGCTTATCCCGCAGAGCACCATCAGCCCATGGAAAAACCGATCGGCAAGCGCCGAGTTACCGCGCGAAAGCAAATATTTGCGAATGGCCGAATCTTCAACCGCGACGGTTTTGGCGGAGGCCGGTCCCGGCGGAACCGGTGGTTCAGTCTGAATTCTCGGCTGAGCGATGCGAATCTCTGGCACGTGAACGGTCACCAAACGTAGGCTAACGGGCGAAGATGAATAGAAGGTTACAACCCTGCAAAATCAAGCGCATACAATTGAAATATCCCCCGCATCTCGAACGCACTGCACTCTCCGTTTCCGCGTGGCCTCCACTTTCAAGTCTCTCGCCTGCCTTTCTCCGTGTGCGCCGCTCCCGCCCCCGGCGCAGACATTCAAATTGATCCACCGCTGGGCGAGGGCATCCGTTAAGCTGTTGTGCTGGAAGGTGTCAGACCCATCCCATGCGCTCAACTCTCTCGGTTTTCATCCTCGTCTTCGCCTCCTTGCCGCTTTTCAGCCAAAACGCTCTCCCGACCGATCCGCTCACTCGCGAATGGCACGCCGGCTGGATTACCCACCCGACAGCGCCACTGCGCGAGCCGCTCGTGCTCCATTTTCGGCGGACCCTCGACCTTGCCTCCGTCCCTGCGTCCTATCCGGTGCGGGTGAGTGCAGACAACCGCTTCATCCTTTATGTAGACGGCAAGCGCGTTGGCGATGGACCGGCTCGCGGCGATCTCGCTCACTGGCGCTATGAGCATTTCGACCTGGCGCCCTTTCTCCACGCCGGCGCAAACCTTGTTACCGCGACCGTCTGGAATTTCGGAATCTATGCCCCGATTGCCCAGTTTTCTGACCGTACGGCGTTCCTGCTTGAAAGCGAAGCCACCGGACAGGATGGCATCAGCACTCCCAAAGATTGGCAGGTTGAGGTTGAACCGGGCCACCGCGCATTGGATCGGACTTCCGTGACCATTCAGGAATACATGGCCTCCGGTCCCGGCGAAGTGATCGACGCCGGCCAAAATGACTGGAACTGGAATTCGGCTTCCGATGCGTCGTCCTCATGGGTAGCAGCAGCTTCTCCCATGCGGGACAGCATCTATGGCGGCGTCAACCACGCGCACTCCGCCGACACCACCGGCGACAACCCATGGGGACTGGTGCCGGATACGCTGCCGCACATGGAGTTTGCGCCGACCGCAGCCGGGCATGTCGTCCGCGTCGACATGATCGGCGCGGAACAGCCTGGGCTCACGAAGTTTCCGCAATCTCCGGTCACCTTGCCGCCCGGCGTTCACGTCCACCTCCTCCTCGACCGCGATGTCCTTACCACCGCCTACCCCGAACTCACGGTCTCAGGCGGAAAGGGCGCCCGCATCTGGCTTACTTACTCCGAAGCTCTCTACGACAACCACGAGCACAAGGGCGACCGCGACGCTCTCACCTACACGGATGCGCAGGGCGTTCAGCATCCTCGCTCTGCCCTCGGCCTTCGCGACGAATTCCTTCCCGATGGCGGAGATCATCGGACCTTCGAGCCTCTCTGGTGGCGAACTTGGCGGTATCTCGACCTCGATATCACCACCGGCGACGAGCCGCTCACGCTCGATTCGCTCACTGCCGAATTCTCGGCGTATCCATTCCAGGAACGCGCAACCTTCAAGTCCGGCCAAGCCGACCTTGCCAAAATATGGGAGATCAGTTGGCGCACCGCCCGCCTCGATGCCCATGAAACCTACATGGACACGCCATACTACGAACAGCTCCAATACATCGGCGACACCCGCATCCAGGCTCTCATCTCCTACGCCGTGGCTGGAGACGACCGCCTCGCCCGACAGGCACTCGAAGCCTTCAACGATTCGCGCTCACCCGATGGCCTCACCCGAAGCCGCTATCCCAGTTCCCTGCCCCAGACCATCCCCACCTTTTCCCTTCTTTGGATCGGCATGCTCCACGACTACTGGATGTACCGGCCTGATCCCGAAATTGTCCGCGAATCACTCCCTGGTACGCGCGCGGTTCTCGGCTGGTTCGCCCACTTCGAGCAGCCTGACGGCCTGCTGCGCCAAACGCCCTGGTGGAGCTTCATCGACTGGGTGCAGGACAATCAGGAAATTCCCACCTACAGCAAATCCGGCGAATCCTGCATGACCACCCTGGAATACCTCGGAGCCCTCGACGAAGCAGCCGACCTCGAAAAGGCCCTCGGTGACCCGCTCTTCGCAGATCGCGACCGCTCCCGCGCCGCTCATGTCCGATCCGGGATCTACGCCAGGTGCTGGAACGCCTCTCGCGGGCTGATCGCCGACAATCCCGACCAGAAAATCTTCAGCCAGCAGGCAAACATCATGGCTGTCCTCTATGATGTGATTCCCAGGGCCCGTCAGCAGGCCCTTCTGCGCCAGATGCTGGCAATCGAGCCCGGAACTACACCGAATGGGGTCATGAGCGCTTCCTACTATTTCCGCTTCTATCTCGCCCGCGCCCTCGATCATGCCGGCATGGCTGACGACTATCTGAAATCTCTTGACCCATGGCGGCGGCTGCTGCCCCTGCACTTCAGCACCTGGCCCGAGGTTCCTGGCGACACGCGTTCCGACTCGCACGCGTGGTCGGCGCACCCCATCTACGATCTGCTCACGCTGGTGGCGGGAATCGAACCGGCAAGTCCCGGCTTCGCCACAGTCCGCATCGCTCCTCATCTGGGATCGCTGAACGCCATTACCGCGAGTTTTCCGCATCCCGACGGGCTGATTTCGGTCGATTACCGCCGCGCCGGATCCGGCCTCGATGGCTCTGTGAATCTACCGGAAAAGCTCTCCGGCAGCTTCATCTTTCATGGCAAAATCTATCCCCTGAAACCGGGGATCAACCATATTCACGCGGAGTAACGGAGACGGTCACAACTGGCACTGAGATCAGCAGGTAAATCGATGAAATTGCCTGTGAATCAATTCCCGCGCCCGCGTGTAACGTGTTACAAATCCAACATGCCAAAGGCAAAGGCGCCGTCAGGCCACGTCAATCTTCGCATGCTGGCCGAACATCTTAAGCTCTCCCAGACCACGGTCTCCCTGGTCCTGAATAATTCGCCATCCGCCAAGTCGATTCCCCAGGAGACGCGGAACCGCGTCATTGAAGCAGCCGCGAAACTCAACTACCGGCCAAATTACTTTGCCCGCTCGCTGCGCCAGAGCCGCTCCATGAGCGTGGGTGTATTAGCGCCGGATCTCAGCGAGGGATACTTCACCCGCGTGATGAGCGGTGTAGTTGAGGAACTCACCAACGCCCATTACTTCTACTTCACCGCTTGCCATGACTGGAAACGCGAACTTATCGAGCAGTATCCGCGCATGCTTGTCGAGCGTGCAGTCGATGGGTTCCTGCTGCTCAACACCCCCGCCGACCATATTTCGGTGCCCATTCCGGTCGTTGCCATCTCGTCTCACAGCGTTGTCGAAAATGTGACGAACATCGTCCTCGACCACCATAAGGCCGTTGAACTGGCGCTCGCCCACCTCTATGCGCTCGGCCACCGGCAGATCGCTTTCATGCGCGGGCCACGCGCCATACCCGACTCAGAATTTCGCTGGGAAAGCATTCAGAAGATTTCGCGTCAGATGGGTCTTCGCATCGACCCGGCTCAAGTCACCAGGATCGATGCGGCAGGATGGTCAATGAAGACCGGATACCATCCCATGGCGCCTGAAATCGGCTACAAACCCATGCACGTTCTGCTCGAAAAGTCCCGCGATTTTACCGCCATCTTCTGCTTCAACGACATTGCAGCGATCGGCGCCATTCGCGCCCTGAAGGACGCGGGCCTTTCCGTTCCGGGGGACGTTTCTGTCGTCGGATTCGATGACATTCTCTCCGCGTCTTACTACTCACCCTCGCTCACGACCGTTCGCCAGCCGCTCACCGAGATGGGCAAGAAAGGCGCCCAGGTACTCCTCGAGCGCATTGCCAGCGGCCAAAATGGGCATCCGGCGGAAATCGTGATGGCTCCGGAATTCGTGATCCGGGAGTCTACCGGCCCCGCACGAAACCTCGGCGGATCATAACGCCTGATTCAGCTGCAGTAGGATTCGAACCACCGGCTCAGGTAAACCTGCGCGTGCGCTTCGCCGCAGTAGTGTCGCGCGTGGGGCGCATCGGCTGCTTCTCTGGTCCACTTGAAAACCGTCAACTGCGCATCGCTGCAGTGGATCACGATCCATCGCATCGGGTTGTCGCTCTCGGTTCCGCAAATCTCGCATCGATAGATTGTATTGATCAAACTCTGACCTCCGACATATTCGTTCTTGTATGCAATCGTCTCTTGTCTTCCCTTCACTCCTCGTTGCCGATCCGTTACTCAAGCATCTGCAGATTCAACGGCGGCTCAAGCAGGCATTCCATCGTCCCGATTGTCTTCAGCGCCCGTTGCAGCGCGGACGACTTGCACGGTTCCACCGTCACCACAAAAGGAAGCGCATGTGCCGGGTAGCCCGGTTTTTGTACGATGGCCCGAATATTGATGCTTTCCTTGGCAAGCGCACCCGTAATCTCTGCCACGATCCCCGGCCTGTCGGCCACAAGAAACCGGATGTAATGCGGCACCTCAAACTCTGCGCCGATCCGCGCCGGCACCGACGGTATCCCCACCCGTTTTGAACCGTGCGCGAGCGCCATCAGGTCGCTGACCACCGCGACTGCCGTGGGATGCCCGCCCGCGCCGTGTCCTGAAAACACAACATCCCCGCCGTATCTCCCGCTGAGAATCACCATGTTCTCTGTTCCGCGCGACCACGCCAGCGGAGATCGCTGATCCACCAGCATAGGGCCCACCGTTGCAGCGACCATTCCGTCCCGTTCCTCGGCTCGGGCAACCTGCCGGATCGTGCAGTTCAAATCGCGGGCATAACTGAAGTCGACAGCAGTGATCGACGTGATCGATTCCGGCACAATCTCTTCCGGATCAACCACCACCCGCAGCGCCAGCCGCATGAGGATGGCCAGTTTTGCGCGCGCATCAAATCCGCCCACATCCTCGGTGGGATCCGCCTCGGCGTAGCCTTTGCTCTGCGCGGTCGCCAGCACGGTGGCATATTCCGCGCCCGCTTCCATCCTGCTCAGGATGAAGTTGCAGGTGCCGTTCAAAATGCCTTCCATGCTCGTGATGCGATCGCCGGCCAGTCCTTGTTCCAGGCCCGGTATCACGGGAATCCCCCCTGCAACCGCGGCCCCGTATTTCAAGTGGCCGCCCTTCGCAGCGGCTAATCGCTCCAGTTCCACTCCGTGATATGCAATCAGCTTTTTGTTGGCGGTCACCACGCTCTTGCCCGCCTCGAGGGCCGCGCGCACCCATTTGCCGGCCGGATCGAGGCCTCCAACCAGTTCGACAACCACGTCTACGTTAGCGGCCAGCACGGCATCAGCATCTTCGCTCCAAACCACATGCGCAGGTGTCCAATCCACGCGCTTTCGTGCCACACTCCGGTTGAAAACATGCGTCAACTCAAGCCCTTCCGGCTTTGACTCCGCAAGAATCCGCGCGACAGAACTGCCCACCGTCCCGAAGCCGAAAAGCGCAATGCGCAACGGCCGGCGGGCGAGTGGTTCCTCAACAGCAGAATCATTCAGCGAAAGTGAAGCATTCCCTTTGGGCACTTTGGTTCCTTGAGAGCGGGGAGTGTTGTGCAACGATTCGATGATACCTGACAGGCTCGCCCGGCTTCCGGTTTCTCCACTCGGTCGATTCCTCGTGTACCATGAACTCCAGATGAGACGCGCTCTCTCCATCTTCCTGGTGCTGTTCTTCGGGCTGGGGCCGCTTTCAGCAACCCTGCCCGGCAGCGATGACGCGCGTCTGCCTGCCTGCTGCCGCCGGAACGGCGCGCACCATTGCGCCATGTCCGATGCGTTGATGGCGCGGATGATTGAGACCCTGCTCGGTCAGCCGATCATTTCCGCCCCTGCGCACTGTCCCATGTACCCCGGCAACGTTCATGCGCTTCTTCCGCCGGGCCACGCGCTGGCGTCGGCAAGGGCAGCAGAATTTCCGGTTCTCATTCAGGCGCGGCTCGTCGTCGTAATCGGCGCAATATCCTTGGCGGGCCAGATCCACTCTCCGTCCAGTCGCGGTCCTCCCGCATCCCTCCTCAGCTAACGCATCGTTGAGAGCCGGTTTCTTCGTCTTCTCGCGAGCCTGGTTTCAGATCATTCCCTCGCCGTCCTGACGTCTGGACTGCCGCGAGATGCTTTGCTGAAATCCGGCCTCGCCTCAACGATTTTTCCGGGCACGCTGAGCATGTCCCCTGCTCTTCCATAAACCGCGCGCGATCAACGCTCGCGGTCATCCCCATTGCATTCGGAGGCCGCACTCTTATGCGTAAACTTTCCTTCCTCGCAGGAGCCCTGGTTCTCGCTGCCTGCATCCCCGCACTGGCCACAGTCTTCGCCAATGTACGCGGCGTGGTCCACGATCCCCAGCACCGGCCCATTGCAGGCGCAAAAGTCGTTCTCCACGCCTCGGATTCCGCCTTCATCCTTCACGCCACCACCAACACGCAAGGAGAGTTTCAAGTTTCCGAAGTGCCGATCGGCGTCTACCGGCTCGAAGTTACGGCTCCCGGGTTTGCCAACGTCTCCCAGGCCATTGCTGTCGCCTCGGGCACCAACCCGGTCTTCCATATCCCCATGCCCATCGCCGCGTCGACGCAGTCGGTTGTCGTCACAGCCTCGGATATCTCTCTTTCTGCATCGGATTCGGTCACCCCCACAACCCTCATTACCCGCGAGCAGATTCTTGAGACTCCCGGTGCGGACCGTACCACGGGAATGGAGATGATCACCGACTACGTACCCGGCGCCTACATGACCCACGACATGCTCCACATGCGCGGCGGCCACCAGACCAGTTGGCTCATTGATGGCGTTCAGATTCCAAATACGAAAATCGCTTCGAATGTGGGACCGCAAATCGACCCCAAAGATATCGATTCCCTCGAGACGCAGCGCGGCAGCTACGCCGCCGACGTAGGCGACCGCACTTATGGCGTTTTCGATGTGCTCCCCCGGAACGGCTTTGAGTTCAACCGCGATGCAGAATTGCTTCTCTATGCGGGAACACTTGACTTCGGCGAGATGCAGTTCTCCCTCGGCGATCACTCTGAAAAGACTGCCTGGTACGCCAGTCTCACCGGTTCGCGCTCCAATTATGGCCTCGCCACGCCGGTCATCCCCATCTACCACGACGCCACCAATTCTGGCAGCGGATTCGTATCGCTCATTCGCAACCAGACGGCAAAGGACCAGCTGCGCGTCGATGCTCAATACCGTCAGGACTTCTTTCAAGTCCCTTACGACCCAAGCCAGACCGACTACGAATGCACCTCTGGCTACTACTGTTCCTGGGGCCTGCGCGATGGCCAGACCGAGCGCGACTCGTTCGTCATCGCTAACTGGGTGCACACTCTCTCGTCAAAAGCGCTGGTATCTATCGCGCCGTTTTATCACTTCAACCAGGCCAACTATGATTCGCCCTCCAACGACTATCCCGTCGCCACAACATGGCACCAGCAGTCGAACTACGTCGGCGCCCAATCTGACGTCCATGCCGACAGCGGCCCCAATAGCTTCTCCGCAGGTCTCTATTCGTTCTTCCAAAAGGAAAACGACCTCTTCGGCGATCAGGTCAACGACGGCAGCGGTCCCTCTGAACCCAACACCACCTCCAACGCCAATGCCGGCCTCGTGGAGTTCTACCTCGCCGATCATCTGCATCTGGGACGCTATGTGACGTTGCTGGGTGGCGAGCGATTCTCGATTTATCGCGCCGTATTGGACGAAAGCGCAACCTATCCTCGAATTGGCGCAACCGTCGAAATTCCCCGCATCCATTGGGTCCTTCGCGGCTTCTACGGTCACTTCTTCCAGCCCGCGCCCATCCTCACCGTCTCGACCTCGGTCATCGAGTACGCAAACAGTCTCGGCGGCGGCGAAAATGTCTTTACTCCACTCCCCTCCGAGCGCGACGAAGAGCACCAGTTCGGCATTCACATCCCGTACAAAGGATGGGCCCTCGACGTCGACACTTTCAAAAACCGCGTCAACAACTTCCTCGACCACTCCAACCTCGGCGAATCGAATATGTATTTTCCCATCGCCGTCGATGGAGCCCTGGTGCGCGCCTGGGAAATGACTCTCCGTTCGCCCAGCCTGGCACGATGGGGACAGTTCCACCTGAGTTACTCAAACCAGATCGCCGAACAGCGCGGCAACATCATCGGCGGCTTTACATGCAGCATCCCCACTGACCCAGCGTGCGACCTTGGCCCGGGTTACTTTGCCGTGGATCATGACCAGCGCGACACCTTGAACACTGGCTTTACCGCCAGCCTTCCCCTGCACACCTGGTTCGCAAGCAACGTGTACTACGGCTCCGGCTTTACAAACGGATTGGCGGATTCAGGCGAGGGACCATACCAGGGTGACTATCTTCCCGCTCATACCACCTTCGATGTGTCGGCTGGACACTCGATCGGCGATAACTGGAATCTTTCAGGCAGCTTGCTCAACGTAACCAATCACCGTGTGCTGTTGGATAACTCCGTCACGATCGGCGGATTTCATTTCAATGATCCGCGCATGTTTCAGGCAGAGTTGCGCTACCGGTTTCACTTTTGACAGCGCCGAAAAGCGCGGACAATATAAATGTTGTACGTGTGAAGACACGGGAACACCATGCCTGCGCCTGCCCCCAAAAGCACATCCGGCCATCTGCCCTTGCTTGCCCTGATTTCAATGGCGTTTGTCGCCTTTACCATCGAATTCGACAACGAATTCGAATACAGAGTGCCGCATCGAACTACGAATCATGGCCACACCCCCGGCTATCCTCGCGCGCCGTGGCTGGTTTCGATGGCCATGTGGGTGAAGTACATGCAGTACATTCCTCTCGACGGCATCGCCGTGGGCGATTTGCAAAGCTGCATTGGCGTATCCTCCAAAGGGCTGCAAGTCTGGCTCACGCGACTCGGAAAATGGTGGGGCTATCTCATGTTTGACCCGCCCATGGCTGCCGGTTCATCCAAACGGATTCCAGCTCAGGCCGTCGTTCGGCCGAGCCCGGGAGGCCGCATCGCCATGGAAGCATGGCGGCCGTTGACGGCGCAGATCGAAGGACGGTGGAGAGAGCGCTTCGGCAACGAAACCATCGATCACCTTGAAGAGGCTTTGCGCGCCATTGTGGACCGATTGGATCCTTCCATCCCTGATTCCTTTCCCATCATGGAGTACGACACGCCAAAGCAGAAAAAAGCCGCTGGGATGAAGCCGGCGAATGAACACAATTTACCGGCTCTTCTCACCAGGGTGCTGCTTGCGTTTGCCTCTGAATTCGATGGCGAAGCGAGGGGGATGCTGGCCGTGAGCGCGAACCTGTTGCGTCTCACCGCCGATGACGGAGTACGCCTTCGTGACCTGCCCGAACTCGCCTGCCTGTCAAAGGAAGGCGTCGAAGCCGCGTTGCGCATGAGTAAACGGCTTCGCTTGGCCGTGGTGGAACCAGAAGGACCCCTCAGCCGTACCAAGGTGGTTCGCCTGACCGCGAAGGGCCGTATTGCGCGGGATGCCTATGTCCCGAGAACCCAGCGCATCGAGGAGGCATGGAAGCTTCGCTTCGGAAAGGACAGCATTGCGGCGCTGCGAACTGCACTGGAAAAGCTTGCGATCGGCGAAGCCGGCCACCAGCCTCCATTGCTGCGCGGCCTCGTTCCCAACCCCGGAGGATGGCGCGCATCCTTTCCGCCGCTTAAAGGACTGCCGCATTTCCCCATGGTTTCGCACCGCGGAGGTTTCCCTGACGGCAGTTAATCAACACGGCACGCGCGTCGACTGGTTTATTGCACCGCAAACAAACCCGGCATAACCTCGCCGGCCTTACCCAGGACGACGCTCGTAAACGCATGCGCATTCAAAGGGTGCTCGGGGCCGATGTAGACAGTGCGAGCCCCTTTTTGCCGCGCCCAGTGAACGAAGCTTGCCGCCGGATAAACGGACCCCGATGTGCCCACGACAATCATCACTGTGGCGCGGCCTATCTCCTCCTGGATCCGATCCATCTCGAGTGGGATTTCGCCAAAGAAAACGATGTGCGGGCGCATCCGGCCCCCGCAGGCACACCGGCCGACCTCCGTTAGATCCTTGTAGATCGCATGATCTTCGATCGGCGGACGACCGCATTCCCGTTCGCAGCGCGATTTGGCCAACTCGCCGTGCATGTGCAGCAAACGCGTCGATCCGGCGCGCTCGTGCAGGTCATCCACATTCTGGGTACAGAGAAAAAAGCGATCGCCGAGTTGCTTTTCGATATCCGCCAGCACAACGTGCGCCGGGTTTGGCTGCGCTTTCGCTCCCGCCTCGCGACGCGCTGAGTAAAACGCCCAGACGCCGGCCGGATCACGCCGCCAGGCATCGGGAGTACAAACGTCTTCGACACGATATCCTGCCCAGAGACCGTCTTCCGCGCGAAAAGTCGGCAGCCCGCTTTCCGCGCTGATGCCTGCGCCCGTCAACACAAATACGCGATCAGTCGGCGCAATCGAAATGGTAGACATTTTCCAGCTCCCAGTTTCTAGCTGCTGGCAACCAGGTTCGATGTGTTCCCCGCAGCCGAAAGCTGATCTTCAACAAGATATAGGGATAGGATAGTCGCTCGATGACACGTGTGCGTGCCGAGTGGGGTGATACAAGACACACCTATCGGGAAGACAAAGCGCATCGTCGGCCAAAGAACAAACGAAAAGGTAGCGGCCGCCTTCACGGTTCCAGCAGAATTTTGCCCGTCGTCTTGCGCCCTTCCAGATCAATCTGCGCTTGCGCAGCTTCGGCCAGCGGATACATGTGCTCGGTCCGCAGCTTGAGCGCGCCGGTTGCGGCCCAGTCCAGAATCTTGCCCGCGCGCCATTCGAGTTCGGGACGCGTGGCGACGTAATGCCACAACGTTGGCCGCGTGATAAAGAGCGATCCCTTGCCGCTAAGCTGAATCAGGTCGAAGGGTGGAACCGGGCCGCTCGACGCTCCGAAAAGCGCCAGCATGCCGCGCGGGCGAAGGCAGTTCAGACTCTTGTCAAAGGTCGTCTTACCCACCGAGTCGTAAACCACATCGACTCCCTTGCCATTGGTGATGCGTTTGACTTCGGCCTCGAAGTCCTGCTCGGTATAAAGAATCGTGTGAGCCGCGCCGGCCTCGCGCGAAATTTCGGCCTTTTCTTTCGTGGAAACAGTGGTGATGACCTTGGCACCCAGGCGCGTAGCGATCTGCGTCAGCAGCAGACCAACTCCTCCGGCCCCGGCATGAACCAGCGCGGTATTGCCGGCCTTGAGTTCAAAGGTGGAATAGGCAAGATAATGCGCGGTCATGCCCTGCAGCATCGCAGCCGCAGCCTGCTCGGGGGTGAGGCGTGACGGCACCTTGACGAGTTGCGCGGCAGGCACCAGCGCATACTCCGCGTAGCTTCCCACCACACTCGCCGATGCCACCGAATCGCCCTCTTCAAATCCGGTGACCCCGTGCCCAAGCTTCTCCACCGTACCGGCGGCTTCGGTGCCGGGCGTGAGCGGCAGAGTCGCTTTGTAGACGCCTTTGCGGAAATAGACCTCGATGAAGTTGACGCCGACGGCCTCGACGCGGATCAGCACCTGTCCCGGCCCCGGCTCCGGGATAGGCAAGTCGACAATTTGAAGTACCTCAGGTCCGCCTGTTGCTTGAATCTGGATGGCTTTCATAGCAGCTAATAAGGATGCACTATAAGGCGACGGCACTGCAATGAAATACGGCGACGGGTAGTGTCCTAATTTGGTTTTGGTGGCACTTTTTCAGGGTTGCTATCCAGATCGTTTCCATACTTACAATTTGCCAAATCGCCTCGGGAATTTGCGATGAAATAGCAAAAATGTGTCCAGTGATCGGTGTCGAATGCGTCAGTGTAATCTATGCGGCCAACGATGTAGTTGTACGTGAAGTTCCCATCGCTGTATCTCTTAGGCTCTTGACCCCCAGAGAAGATCGGTACTGGAGATTGTGCTCCTGGTGCAAGAGTTTGGGGCCCAGGATTGTCGGGCGTTACGGCTCTCTTTTTGGTGCCAGAAATGCGAAACAGTTGGTCTTGACTCATGAGAATCGCGTGCTGATTTTCCATGAAAGCACCGGAAGAAATGAGGTTATCGGTGTGAATCCTCACATTTCGAGCCACGGTTTTGCCAACATTTTTGGGGAATATGCTGAACTTGAAAATAGTTCCGAACGGCGGATCGGGAGGAATAGTCAAAGTTTTTTCGATGGAATTTATAACGACCCAAGACCTTTCGTCAGTTCTAAAAAAAGCCTCGGCATCATCCGCTTGTTGCCCAAGCTTAGTAACAGCGTTCCCGACGCCATGGTTGATCTTGTCGGCACTACTGGCAAAATTCTTAGCCGCGCAAGCTTGTTGCTGCGAGGCTTTTACAAGAGATTTTGTATCGGCTCCCCCTCGAATCAGTTCTATCAAAGTCAAGACCGCAACAGCCGCCAAGACGTAGGTAAGAAGAGCGATGTGCCAAGTAGCTCGTGCCGTTATTCGAGCCGACCTTTGCTCTGGGCCTTCCTCGGCCTCCTTTTTTTCGCGTTCGGCCTTACGTTTGTGCACCTTGCGCAATTCATAGCGGATGAACCGTCTCCAAGGATTTCTACGCGGTGCCTTAGTTGGCTTGTCGAGTTCTTTTCCGCCGTTTGTGCCTTTGCCAGCGTTTGGTTTTTCATCCATGCGCTTGTACCATCGTTAGGAATTACACAAATTAGGACACTACCCGGCGACGAAGTCGAATTTCCTCACCAACATCGAGCCCCGTCCAGCAGCGCGGAACGGGGCATGAATGTTTGTCTGTCGGGATAAATCAGAAGTTGTCTTTGCCGCGCGACAGAATGCCCGGCTCTTCCGGCGAACGCAGCCTCACCAGCCGATCGATTGCGTAGGGCACGTGCTGTTGGCCGGCATAGTAGTGGCGCACCTGCAACTCCCCAAGCAGACCGATAGCCAGCATCTGGATTCCGGCCACAATCAGCACACCTGCGATCACGAACATGGGACCATGCTGGTCCATGATGTTCACATGCGGGTTCATGACCTTCATGATCAACAGCATCATCGACATGATGCTTCCCGAAAGAATGCCGAGTGCTCCAAAGCTCCCAAAGAAGTGCAGCGGCCGGCTCATGTATTTCAGCAGGAACCGGATCGTGAGCAGATCGAAGAAAACGCGGAAGGTCCGGCTGATACCGTAGTGGCTCTTGCCGCGCTCGCGATTCACGTTCTTGATGGGAACTTCGCAGATCGATGCTCCATACCAGCTTGCCAGCGCGGGAATGAAGCGGTGCATCTCGCCGTACAACGGTATGTTCTGGATGACTTCGCGCCGATACGCCTTGAAGGTGGTGCCGAAATCGTGAATATCGACCCCTGACAACCTGGCCATCAGCCAGTTGGCACAACGGGAAGGAATGCGGCGCATGATGAAATTGTCAATGCGCTGCGCGCGCCACCCCGAGACCACGTCGTATCCCTCTTCGAGCTTCTCGATGAAGTTGGGAATCTCGTTGGGATCATGCTGCAGATCGCCATCCATCGAGATGATAAAAGCACCCGATGCGTGGTCGAATCCTGCCGCCAGCGCTGAAGTCTGCCCAAAGTTCCGGCGCAACTTGACCACCAGCACGCGGCTGTCCACCGCGGCAATCTCTTCAAGAAGCTTGTAGGTGCGGTCGCTCGATCCGTCGTCAACAAAGACCAGCTCGAAGCTGTCGCCCACTTGCTCCATCACCTGTTTCAGACGTGCATATAAAACCGTTACGTTCTCCTCTTCATTATGAAAAGGAACGACGATGGAATACTTAGGCATATCAATAGTATAGACGCGACCTTGCTCTAAAAGGCTGCAAAACTATTCGCGATCTGCACGCAGGAAACTTCGCAGTTATTTCGCTCCTGCGCCGCTATCGGTCAAGTTCGTCGAGCATGCCCTGCATCTCGCTGAGCGCATGACTGTTGCCGGTACGCCGGGCGCATTCGATTCCAGACTTCAGGCGTTCAACTGCGTCTGCTTTGCGGCTTGCGCTTGAGAGTGTCTGCGCAGACATGAAATACGCCGCGGTGTAGTTGGGATCGTTGGCGAGCAGCGTGTCGTATTCCGCGAGCGCCGCGTCGGTCTCGCCTCGCGACGCCAACTCCATCGCCAGGCCATAGCGCGCGAAGCTGTTCTTCGCATCGTTGGCCAGAATCTCTTTCAGCCCTGCAATCTTGTCCATCGTCTTCACCCGTGCTGGCCAGATAAACCCGCCTGCACAACCGGCATTTGCGTAATTGGCTTGAATTGCCGAAACTGGAAGTGTACCTTCACGGCTCGGCCGCCATACCCCCATTTTAGCTGGCGATGAGTAACACCCAGGCACCCCAACGAACGGAGCAAGAACCCGAATGAGTTCCACTGAGACAAAACCGTCGGCACGCACGGTTGCGAGTACCCAGTCGGAGATGACCGAGATCATCCTGCCCAACGACGCCAACACGCTGGGCAATCTGCTGGGCGGCAGGCTCATGCATTTCATCGATCTCACCGGCGCCATGGCGGCCTACCGCCATTCGCGCACCCATGTCGTAACTGCGGCCATGGACCACATCGACTTCATTCAGCCCGTCCATGTCGGCGACCTCCTGATCCTCAAATCGAGCGTGAACCGGGCGTTCAAAACCTCGATGGAAGTCGGCGTAAAAGTGTGGGTCGAGGATCCGCAAAGCGGTGTCCTGCTCCATGTGGCCAGCGCCTACCTCGTGTTTGTCGCCATCGACGAACACGGCAGGCGGCAGAGAGTGCCGGAATTGCTGCCGGAAACGCCCAACGAGATTCGCCGCTACGCCGATGCGCTGCGGCGGCGGGAACATCGCGAAGCCGAATCGGAACGCCGCACGACGGAGCGGCGCGCTCACGCCGGAAACAATGGCGATTCGGCTGCAATATAAAAAGAAGAGAGAGATTCTGAAAAGGAGTAGCAAACACAATGGCTCACTCACATGCCATGCCGGCGCCAGTCGCTTTGCCCGGCGTTTCAAAGATCGTTGCAATCGGTTCGGGAAAAGGCGGCGTGGGCAAGACCACTGTGGCCGTGAACCTCGCCATCGCGCTCTCAAAACTTGGACAGCGCGTAGGACTGATCGATGCGGACGTGTACGGTCCGAACGTCCCCCTGATGATGGGATCGAGCCAGCAGCCGGCGGTCGGCGCGAACAACCAGATTCAGCCAAACGACACCCACGGGATCAAGACCATCTCCATCGGCTACATCTCGCCCGGCGACAAGCCAATGGTCATGCGCGGGCCCATGCTGCACCAGATCATCCGGCAGTTCCTTCAGCAGGTCGACTGGGGTGAATTGGACTACCTCGTCGTTGACCTCCCGCCGGGAACGGGCGACGTGGTGATTTCGCTCGTGCAGACAGTTCCGCTCACGGGCGCCGTCGTCGTATCCACTCCAAGCGACGTCAGTCTGCAGGACGCGCGCAAGGCCCTGGAAATGTTCGCACAGGTGAATGTCGAAGTCCTGGGCATCGTGGAAAACATGAGCCACTTCACCTGTCCGCACTGCCACGAGGAGATCGACATCTTCTCCAAAGGCGGAGCGGAGCGCACCGCAAAACAATTCAACGTGCCGTTTCTCGGATCCATTGAACTGGTTCCCGCCATTCGCGAAGGCGGCGATCGCGGGCTCCCAGTCGCACTGGCCGGACCGAAAAGCCCGCAGGCAGCAGAATTCTACGCCGTCGCACAAAAGCTGATGGAGCGCGCTGAGGCGGTTGCGGCCGCCACCAGCGACGTCATTGAGATTCACTGAAATTGAACGGCCCTGATGGTTGGCGGAATCTCCGCGCAGGAGGAGCGTGTATTGGGAAGCAATCTGCGGATTCGGCCGATTGAGAAGGGCGATCTTGCGGCTTGGAAGCCGCTTTGGGACGGCTACAACGCCTTCTATGGTCGCAGCGGAGAAACCGCATTGCCCGATTTCATCACCAATACCACCTGGCTCCGATTCTTCGATGCATACGAACCCGTCCATGCCCTGGTGGCCGAGCAGTCGAGCCGAATCCTCGGGCTCGCTCACTACCTCCTGCATCGCAGCACCATTGCAATCGAACCTGTCTGCTATTTGCAGGACCTGTTCACCGTTGAAGCTTCACGAGGCAAAGGAGTCGGCCGGGCTCTCATCGAAGAGGTCTACCGCCGGGCGCAGGAAGCAGGTTGCGCCAGGGTTTACTGGCAGACGCATGAAACGAATGAAATCGCGATGAAGTTGTACGACAAAGTTGCCGATAAGTCGGGATTTGTTGTCTACCGCAAGACTTTGTAAGGCCACATCGGCCTCACCGCTTCTCGCCCTCGAATGCGAAAGCGGGGTTTCCGCCCCGCTTTCCTGTTGCTGTTTCGAAGATCGGCCTAGCGCCAGTGGCCTTCTACCAGGACCCAGCCGCCGCGGCGATGGACCCAGTGATGCGCAACCCAGACGGCATGCGGGCGTGGCGGACGATCCCAGCGGCCCGGCACCCACACATACCGCGCGCCGTCCCAGCGATGATACCCGGCAATCCACACATAGCCTGGATGTGGCGGCGGCCCGTAGTGTTCCACGATCGGAGCCGGAGGACCCACGCGAACCACAACCCCCACCTGGGCAAAAGATGCGGCAGGGAGCAGAGTGAAAGCAAGCAAAACTGCCATTGCAATTTTCTTCACAGTCGAAAACTCCTTCAGCGTTGATTTGACACCGGAGCGCGGAGGGCCTTCCGGGTTCTTGCTTCTTTCAACGTTCATTCGTCACAAAAGTCGCGTTCCAACGATTCTGCAGACAAGGTTCCTCGGGAGACAACGTTACTTTGGAGGGTAAAAACGGCCTTGCGATCCTTCCGTTCCCCGAAAAGAGTCGGCAGGCGCCGGGTGAAGTACCCTCCCCTCGCAGCCGGAAAACCGAGCGACTTGCCTCCGAGTCAATGTGACGCAAATCATAAATTGGCGAAGTAGCTACCAATAAAAAAGTTAGCGCTAACGTGATGCCGGTCACAGCCAACCGTTATTGGAACTGCCTACCTTGCGATTCGTCCGCTGCATTTCCGTGCGTGCACGTTGGAGCGGCCGCCGGATCGATAAACCTGCATGCAGGATGCATCCATCCGAAAGATCAAGACGAGAAGGGGCTCATTGATGGCACTAGCAGATGAAGTTTTTGGCTTTTATATTCCGACCGTTTCCCTCATGGGGGTCGGCTGTGCAAAAGAGACGGGTGCCCAGGCAAAGGCGCTCGGCGCAACCAACATGCTGATTGTTACTGACGCGGGCTTGTACAAGCTTGGCGTTGCCGACCAGATCAAGACAATGATTGAGAGCGCCGGTCTCAAGGCGTGCATTTTCCCGGGCGCGGAGCCTAACCCGACCGACACCAATGTCCATGACGGCGTGAGGTTCTATATCGACAACAACTGTGACGGCATCGTGACCCTCGGCGGCGGAAGTTCGCACGATTGCGGCAAGGGTATTGGCCTGGTGATCTCAGGTGGCGGAAACATTCGCGATTACGAAGGCGTGAACAAGTCCTCCAGGCCCATGCCTCCCTTTCTGGCCATCAACACCACGGCGGGCACAGCCAGCGAAATGACCCGCTTCTGCATCATCACAAATACCACCACCCATGTGAAGATGGCCATCGTCGACTGGCGCGTCACGCCAAACGTCGCCATCAACGACCCGGTGCTGATGGCAGGCATGCCTCCGGCGCTGACCGCGGCCACAGGCATGGACGCCCTGACCCACGCGATCGAGGCCTATGTCTCCACGATTGCGACGCCGGTCACTGACGCCTGCGCCATCAAGGCGATCGAGCTCATTCGCGATTACCTGCCGGCAGCTGTTGCCAACGGCAAGAACATGGAAGCCCGCGACCGCATGGCCTATGCAGAATTCCTCGCCGGCATGGCGTTCAACAACGCGAGCCTTGGATATGTGCATGCCATGGCCCACCAGTTGGGCGGCTTCTACAACCTGCCGCACGGAGTTTGCAATGCGATTTTGCTGCCCGCCGTGTGCGACTTCAACCTGATTGCCTGCCCCAAACGCTTCAAACAGATCGCCATTGCTCTGGGTCAGGATGTCACGGGATTGTCTGACCTCGATGCCGGCACCAAGGGCATCCAGGCGGTTCGCCAATTGTCCGCCGCAGTGGGTATTCCGTCCGGGCTGGCTCAACTCGGCGTCAAAGAACAAGATCTTGAAACCATGGCCGTCAACGCCAAGAAAGACGCCTGCCAGCTCACCAATCCGCGCACCGCTACGCTCGACCAGGTGGTGGGCATGTTTATGTCCTCCATGGGAGCGCGCGCAGCGGCGGAAGTCGAAGAAGAAATCGAAGCCGTGGCATAGCCGAAAACCTGAACAAACATCCGATTGCCCGTTCAAATGCCCTCGCCGGAAACCCCGGCGGGGGCGTTTTCTTTTGAATGCGCACCCGTCCTTGTCTTTCTCATCACGGAGTCATTCGGATTACGCCGCCACTCCCACCTCTTCCGTCAGTGCCTCGGCAGCCCTGATGCAGTCGGCGCGGCTCACGTCGTGATGCGTTACCATGCGGATTGCATCGGGACCCACCGCGCTGATCAGTATGCCGAGCGACTTGAGGCGCGTCACAAGTTCGGCTGCGCTCATGCCGCCTTTGAGCTTGAAGATCACAATATTCGTCTCGACCGCCTCGAGGTCGAGGTCAACCCCATCCATGTTAGCCAGGGCCTCGGCCAGCAGGCGCGCGTTCGCGTGATCTTCATGCAGACGGCCCGGCATCTGCTCCAGCGCAATGAGTCCGGCCGCGGCGAGAACGCCGGCCTGGCGCATGCCCCCGCCGAGGGCTTTACGGTAAATGCGCGCGCGCTCCATCAATTCTGCCGAACCCACGAGCATCGATCCAACCGGTGCGCACAGCCCCTTTGAAAGGCAGAACATCACCGTGTCGAACCCGCTCGTCAGTGTCTTTACATCCACGCCGAGTGCGGTTGCTGCATTAAAAATGCGTGCGCCGTCAAGATGCGTGGGCAGCTTGCGTTCCTTCGCCCCTGCCCAGATCTCCTCCAGAACATCAAGGCGCGTGCATCGCCCGCCCGCAAGGTTCGCTGTGTTTTCAATCTCGATCAAGCCGGTCGAGGCACGAAACGGCACCCGCTGATAGATCACCGGCGCAATATCTTTCCACGTCAAGACGCCGGATTCCGTGGGCACGGCGCGGATCAGGCAGCCTGAAAACACCGCCGTCGTGGCCATCTCCCAATCGAGAATGTGAGCACGCGACTCGCAGATCACTTCCTGCCCCGGCTGTGTGTGCAGACGGATGCCAATCTGGTTGCCCATGGTTCCAGTGGGCACAAAAAGCGCAGCTTCCCGGCCAAAGATCTCCGCCGCACGCTTCTCGAGAAGATTGATGGTCGGATCTTCCCCATACACGTCGTCGCCCACAATTGCCGCCGCCATTGCCGCTCGCATCTCCGGCGTCGGACGAGTCACCGTATCGGAACGCAAATCAATAAGTGTTGCCAAGGTTTCTGCCCTTTCCTGTTGACGACCGCTTCGTTCTTCCCTGCTTCACCACACACGACACGCATTCACCGGCATCATCGGCTGTCCGGCCTTGCAATCAAACGCCTTGCCGAAAGCCGGCTGATTTTGCACCACGCCCTCGATGCGAAACTCGCGCGGCGAATGTGGATCGGTCTGCACCTGCAGGCGCAACTGCTTCGGCCGATTACTCCCGCACCAATTCTGCCCATACGCGATAAAGAACTCCTGCAGCGGAGTAAAGCCGCTCGAGTCTTTCGCATCCAGATCGATTCCCTTCCGCTGTGCATCCGCCAGAAACGCCATGTACGCAAGGCGCAGCCCGCCGTTGTCCGCCGTGTTTTCGCCCAGCGTCAGCTTCCCGTTCACTTTCACATCGTCGACCGCCGTGAAGCCGCCGTATTCCTTCACCTCGCACTGCGTCATCGCATCAAAGTTCTTCGCATCCTCCGGCGTCCACCAGTCATCGAGATTGCCGTTGCCGTCGAACTTGCGCCCCTCGTCATCGAATCCATGGGTGAGCTCGTGCCCGACAATCGCCCCCACGTGGCCGTAATTCACCGCATCGGGCGCATTCGGATCGAACAGCGGTGACTGCAGAATGCCCGCCGGAAAGTTGATGTCGTTCATGCTCGGGTCGTAGTACGCGTTCACTGTGGCCGGACTCATGAACCACTCCCCGCGATCCACCGGTTTGCCGATCTTGTTCAGCACCCTGTGATTCTCAAACTCTGCGGCGCGCACCGCATTGCCCAGCGCATCCCCGCGCACAATCTTTAAGGATGAATAGTCCCTCCAATGATCCGGATAACCGATCTTGTCGGCGATCATGTGCAACTTCGCCTTCGCCTTGACCTTGGTCTCCGGACTCATCCAGGTGAGCGTGCCGATGTTTCTATCCATCGCGTCTTCGATGTCGTGAACCATCTGCACCGTTCTTGCCTTGTCCTCTTTGGTGAAATAGGCCTCTACATACACCTGGCCCACAGCCTCGCCCAGCGCTCCATCTGTAGCCTGCACACATCGCTTCCACCGAGGCCGCTGCTCGGGCTGGCCCCGTAAATCGCGGCCGAAAAAGGCAAAATCCTCCTCATCGAGCGCCTTCGGCAGTGCATAGCCCGGAATACTGTCGATGAGCTGCCAGCGAAGGTAAGTCTTGATCGTCTTCAGGTCGGTGGATTCAAGCAGCGCGTTGAGCCCCTTGAAGAAGTCAGGGTTGGCCACATTGACCTCGGTCACCGGAGGGGTGTCGGTCAGTGTGAACAGTTTCGTCCACTCGATTTCAGGAGTCAGCGCCTGCAACTGGTCCACGGGCATCAGGTGATACACATTTTTCGGATCCCGCCGCGACGTAATATCCATCGATATCTTCGCCAGCGCGGTTTCAAGCTGCATGATTTTTGTGGAGTCGGCGCTCGCCTCGGCTTCGCTTTCGCCGATCAGTTGCAGCATCTTCGCGATGTGCTGCACATATTGCTGGCGCGTCTTTTCAGCCGCCGCCCCGGTGCGAAGGTAGTAGTCGCGTTCCGGCAATCCCAGCCCTCCCTGGTCCACCATCGCAATCTGCTTCCTTGCGTCCTTGAAGTCCTGCTGCTCGCCATAGCCGAAGAATGCATTCACATTGATGAGCTGATCGTGCGCCAGCAACGCAGTCAGTTCCTTCTTGTCTTTGATCGCCGCGATCCGATTCAGCTCGCGCCTGAGTGGCTTCAGACCCGCCGCATCGATCGCGTTCGCGTCCATGCACGTCGCGTAATAATCGCCGATCTTCTGCTGGTTCGGCGTGCGCGACGCATCATCTGCCTGGAATTTTTCAAGAAGCCCATGCAATGCATAGGCCGTGTGCTCATAAACGATGGTGCCCGTTCCGTAGGCCGACATATCGGCAGGAATCGGGTACAGCTTGTCGAACTTCCCGCAAGCGTACTGCGCGAAATTCACGCACGGATTCGCCGTCTTGTCCATGAACTGCTGGTCCAACCCCGGCGGCAGAGCGGGATTGGTGTCCTCGCTTTTCGCAGTTGTCGCCTGGGCGCGTCCCATGGCTGGGAACGTGAAAGAAAATGCCAGCAACGCCAGCAGCACCGCACATCGCGGTAGAGTCTTTGTCATTTTGCTATGCCCCCATTTTTACGATCGTCAGCCTGTTTCCCCAAGCGTGTCGGGAAATCCAATCGGCCTGTCGCCCGTTTTCTTCTCCGGCAACCTACGGAATCTTCGCCATCGGCAATTCAAAGATCGGGGTGAGCTTTCCGTCGCGCGATGCAAACGCCCACAGGCCATGAAAATTATCTCGCAGCTTCGGATGCGCCTTGAGCAGCGCGCTCAATACCGCGGTCGCCTCAGTGCGCTCGGCGCCGGGATCGGCAATGCCCAGTGAGTCGTAGGTGACGGCCAGATCCGGCTCCCGAAGCGAGGTGTCGATGGCCATGGCGTCAATCTTCCAGGTGCGCGGGCCGTCAGGCAGCGAATAGGGGAACTCGGGACCTCCCTTGATCTGCGATTGCTCGTGCAGAAGCTTGTCCAGGTTCGGCGAAGAGATGAAATCGAAGGGAAGCAGCATGTAATGCGCCATGTCGTAGCTGAACCATGCGCTCCATGGCGCGCCATTTTCGGCCAATGCGCGGGCGCGAGACCAGTACCAGACACCGTCGTGACCGTCGAGGATCCCCTGCCGGATCGAAACGCCGCCAAGACGCCATTGAGCAGGCTGCGCCGTAGGATCCCACACCAGGACCAGGCCGATCTGGCCGCCTAGCGGCGCTCCAGCAGCGTCTCCCAGTACCACCGCGTACTTTCCCGGCGGCAGCGCGTGCATGGTGATCGTCACGGTCAGCGAACCGCTGGCGTTCGAGCAGAAGAACTGCGTGTCTGCCGGCACAGTGGCTTGAGTCGCGTCGAGCAGGTACACGGCCTGCAGTTGAGCCTGGCCGCCTTTCACGAGCGGAGCCGCATCCTCCACGGCGCCGTGAATTCCCTGCCAATCCTGGGCCACGGCCGGCGACAGCGCAGTCTGCAGGACGCTGTAATTCTGCTGCAGAATCGCCTCCGAGAGCCGTTCACCGGCAGAGGCAAGCGCGTTGCGGTCCTGAGGCTGCAGTTCAGCCTGCGTTGTGCACGTGGCCGCGAAACCGGCGACCGGCGCAGCCAGCAAAATAACGGCAATCCAACCCTTCCCGCAAAAACGCATGCACAGGGTTCCTTTTGTGGCTGCTGAACTTTTTTGAGCGTCCATGAGCCACTGTTAGTCTAGTACAGTGGAGTGGTTCGTTCGCAGGGCTGGGGACGCCTTGGCGTTCTCCCATCGCTGGGAGCCGATTCGTATGAGCACATCCGTCTCGCCGCGTTCACGCACTCTTCGCTGTTGGATGGCGAGTTGCGCGGCCGGTCTGGCGATGTTTTTGGCGGCAGGTCTATGGGGAGCCGTTCCGACTTGGTCGCAAACGGCCAACCACCCCGAAGCACCCTCCTCCGCTAAGCCGGTTTCCCGCCAGGCTCATTCCCTTGCCAGGCGTCACCACGCTGCCCAGGCTGCCAAGACACCCCCCGAGCCGGTTACTCCACCACCGCCACCCGCGCCGAAGTGGCCCATCAATGACCAGCCCACACCGGCTGCCGTTACCTGGGATAGTCATGGCTTGAAGATCGACGCGACCAATTCAAGTCTCAGACAGATACTGGCGGACGTGGCCCGGGACACCGGCGCTAAAGTCGAAGGGATGGGAGAGGATCAGCGCGTATTCGGCAGCTATGGTCCGGGACAGGTCCGCGATGTGATCTCAGAAATCCTGCAAGGCACCGGCTACAACTTCCTGATGATTGGAAACCAGGGAGCGCCGCTCGAAGTTCTGCTCAGCGCGCGGACCTCCGCTGGACCAGCGGCCGCCCAACCTGCCGCCACAGACGAAGACGAAGAAGATTCCGCCGAGGGCGTGATAAACGACAGGCTGCAGGCCCCCCAGATGCCGCCCAACATGCAGCAGGGTTTTGGCCAGCCCGCGCCGGCGAGAACTCCGCAACAAGTCATGGAAGAAATGCAGCAGCGGCAGCAGCAGCAAAATCAGCAGCAAAACGAAAACCGACCCAACGAATAGTTCCCGGACCAGCCGGCCAATGACATTCGGTAGAGACAGTAGCCGAGGCGCAGGCCCCGGCTACCGGTCGATCAAAAACGCGCAGGTTTGAAAGAGCAGAATCTCATCGGGGTTCCCAGCGGCCGGCCGTCGTCGCGGGGGTAGTGTTTGGCCTAGGCAAACGAACGCCCTACGGGGTCCCGTTTGGAATCAGCCTGGCGCCCGAAAAATCAGAAACGATGGCGTCAACGATATTCTGGAGCGAAGTAATGGTGTTGTTCGCATCCGCCGCCTGGCAGCCGGAGTCGCCCCCGGTCACATAGTAATCCGAGAAGAAATGCGATGTATCTTGCGGTGTTGCGTTCCACCCGGAAGACATCTGCTGCATCGCCTGACAAGGGGTGATGTTTTTGTGGGATCCGCCATTTCGATCGCTGCCGCAATTGCTGGAGGAGGATGTCGTCGGCGACCCATAGGCAATCGTGAACACCTGCGTTCCTTTGCTTGTCGCGTAATTCGCCGCGTCCACCCCTTGCCCACATTCGCCAACCCAGGACGGATAACTACCCCCGCTGGTGGCAACCGTGCTGCTTTCGCTGCCCACCACCATATCGTTCACGCCGGGGTAAAATGCGCCTGCCGAGTAATTCTTACCCCCCTCTCTGAACGAACTCGTTGGGTACTCTTCCTTAGCGGTTGCATTTCCGTCACTCAGAAAAATGAGCGCATTCTGGGTGCCCGGATTGGCCGCTTGTTCGGCGGTCAGCGCCGCTTGCGCCGCATAGATCGCAGCCGCGTAATAGGTATTCTCGGTGCTCGTCTGGATCCCCTGGCAGTTGTTGCCTCCCACGGCATTGGCGAGATCCGAGTTCGAATTCAGCGAAGTGCTCGAGTTGGAGGTCCGGTAGTCATTCAGGAAGCCCGTAACCTGGTAGGTTTCCTGCACCGTCGTGCCACCGGTCGTATAGCCCATCGTGCTGAACTTTGTCCCAGTGCTCGACGGAAACGTATACGGTCCCACCGTCGGGTTGCTCGATTGGCAGTCGTAGTCGTTCTTGACGGTCGTCGTCGTAATGTTCGGAAACGTAAACAGGCTGATATTGTCGACAGCTGGATCGAGGCCCGCAAGCAGAAACTGAAAAGCCTTCGTTGCGCACTGCAGTTGGGTCGCCCCGCAGTTATTATCCTGGTCATTCATTGAGGGTGTCGTGTCGAGAACGATCGCCACATTGAACGGCTGAGGCTTCGAACCCTTTGACGCCGTTGACTGTGCGGTGATGGTCATTGTGGGCATGCCGAACACACCCGCGAAAAAATTCTGTATGGTTGCCGTCTCGGTCACTTGGACTGCATTCGGGCTGGTTGCTGTGCAATTGACGTTAAATGGCGGCCCTTTCACGGTCGTCAGGCAAAGACCCGTCACGGTCGGTGTGCCAACCGAGAACTCGCCGTAGGTGTTCTTCCCGCTCGAAGCGGCGCTATACGTTTGTGCAATTGAAGAGTAGCTACTGCTCGGTAAAGCTTCCGCGGCAGCCAAAGCGGCTGCATCACAGGAAGCCTGCAATTCTCTTTTAATCAGAAACCCATGGCCAATATCGATCGTCAGCGCGCAGAATCCAAGAAACAGCATCATCAAAAGGATGGCCCAGGGCAAAACCTGGCCGCGCTCATCGTCAAATTCCAGGCTATTCCTGCCTTCCACCCGACGAAAATCAAGAAAGCCACCTGACACTCGCGACTGACGAAGCATCTTTCCTTCCATCGCATTCACGCGAGATTTACCCATTGCATCTTCTCCTTGCCGTTTCACCAAGTGATCATGCATAAATCTCAATGCGAATGATCATGGTTCGTTTGCAACTTCAGCGAGTGGTCTATTGCACGTTCTCGGTCGTGCGGGCCATCAGGTTGAAACTCGGGGGCATCCACCCGTAAGCCGACAACGAAGACCGGTACGTCGCAGTCATCTGCACCGTGTCGTTCGCGTTCATCGTCAATCCCGGACACGAAGTGGTATACGGCGTCGACGTCGGCGTGGCTGTAGAGTTATTCGTGTAGATGATCGAGTATCCAATTGACCCTGTCGCAAGCGTCGATGAGGCGGCCTGCGCTGTGTTCACCGCGTACTGGCAGGGGTCCGTCGATGCAAGCGTCGGCGTTGTCTGACCTCTGGCTAATGCCAGCGCGCGCGCCCCCTCGCCAACACCATTGGTCAGCACCATGTAATTGTTCATCACAATTGAAATCGAAAACATTCCTGTCATGAGCGCCATCATGAGAGGAGCCACGAGTGCAAACTCAACCAGCGCGCCTCCCTCACGGTCAAAGGCCAAGCTCCGCCGCACGCGGGCAAGAATCAGTCCAAATTGTCCGGAACTATTTCGGGATGATTGCATTTCTCAGATCCTCATACTTGCATGGGCCACAGCGCCGATGTTCGCTGTTCACCGCCTGCACATTTCAAAGCTGACCCTTATCTCTACCCGGTGACTAAAGAGCACTTGGAATCAAGACAAGGTAACTGACCAAACATTACTTAGGACCGCAATACATCGCAATAACTCTTTTGGATCACTAACTACAAAGGTAACTTTGAGTTACTAAACAAATTTCCCAGGTTTATTTAACTTAGCTGAAAGCGAGATATCGATAACTGAAATGTAATCTGGATCACTTAGAGATGTGACAACGATCACGGTCAGTTAGTTACTTGGAACTCGATTACAGGAATTGCAGCAACGCGCACAAAGACGTTTTGCATCCGGTGAAGTATTTAGCCAGCTTCTTGTTGACGTGGCGAACCGCCTCCCCGCCCGACCGGATAGCCGACACTTGAATCCCCTCATCCCCCAACTCCCGTCAAATCATCCCCACGTTCAAACCCAATAATCAGAGCAAGAGTCGATTCCCGTGCTGCCCCACAGACAACGGCTCAAAAGGGACGTGGACAAGGGGAGGATCAGGGGTGGGATCAAAAGGACGGGAAAAGAGAAGTTAAGCCCGGGCGCACTTCGGCGCATCCATTCCAGCCGAACTTCATCTTAAATAGAGATGGAATCGAGACAGAGTGCCTAGAGGATTCCCGCTGTTTCCGGCCTGGCCTTCACGGCAACAGGCGCCTTCCGGGGGTGCATCAGCGAAAATGCGCAGCGGAAAATTGCATACGCTGCAAGGACGCCAAAGGCCATGGAACCGACTGACGCGCAAACCAACATCAATAAATTCAATAAATCCGACATTCTATTTGCCTCAGCCGCTCCTATGAGATTGTACTGCACCAACTGTATTGCGCTTTCTTTTAAAGCCCGTGCCGGAGATCAGCGCCTTTGCGATTCTCTCAGAAATTACGCTGCGTTGACCCCTGTTTCTATTGGCAAATAGAATACCCCCAGGTGCATCAAACCAGTGATTTATCTCACTGAAAATGCACATCAACCCGTTACTTCGATAACACCTCGACATGGCCATCACTCACATCTCGGTGCGCGGAGCCCGCCAGCACAATCTGCGTGACATCAGCGTTCGCATTCCGCGCAATACCCTCACCGTCGTTACAGGGCTCTCCGGTTCCGGCAAGAGTTCCCTGGCTTTCGACACCATCTATGCGGAGGGACAGCGCCGCTATGTCGAAACCCTGTCGGCCTATGCGCGGCAGTTCCTCGATCAGATTGAACGCCCCGACGTGGACTCAATCGAGGGACTGAGCCCCGCAATCTCGATTGAACAAAAAACCACCAGCCGCAGCCCCCGCTCGACAGTCGGCACGATTACTGAGATTTACGACTACCTTCGCCTGCTTTACGCCTCCCTGGGCACACCCCACTGTCCCAATTGCGGGCGTCCCATCGCGCGCCAGACCGCTGAGCAGATCGTGCAGCGCGTACTGCAACTTGGTGCCGGCGAGCGGGTTACGGTAATGGCGCCCATCGTGCGAGGCCGAAAGGGTGAGTTTAAGGACTTGCTGGATCAGATTGACCAACAGGGATTTAGAGCCAGAGTCGACGGTGAGATGATCGACCTGTCAGAGCCGCCCCAGCTCGACAAGCGCAAGAACCACACGATCGATGCGGTGGTGGACCGGATCCTGATCAAGGACGAGGGTGCCCCATCCGTTCCGCGCAGTTCCGCGGAAAGGGTGGCAAGGTCTGACGCCGGCGCCAGGCCCTCGATAGAAAAGCGCCTTGAAGCTGCCGTCTCGAAGGCTCTGCAGCTCGCTAATGGGCTGGTTCTCGTAGGACTCACCGGCGGCGACGAACAGCTTTTTTCCTCCTCGATGGCCTGTCCTGACTGCGGGCTCGACGTGCCCAAACTCGAACCGCGCAGCTTCTCCTTCAACTCGACCTTTGGCGCGTGTCCCGAGTGTCATGGGCTGGGCTCGCTCTATGACCTTGACCCGGCAAAGGTCATTACGGACTGGGGCAAACCGCTGCTCGACGGCGGACTTGGACCGGGCTCCTCCTCGCAATACCTCCTGCGGCTCATCCATCTCGCCGCGGATCGGTACAAGATCGATCTGAGCCTTCCTTTTGAGGATTTGCCGCCTAAGCAGCAGCACATTTTGGTCTACGGACCGCCGAAGGGCGAAGCGCCCCGCACCGGTTTTCACGGTATCCTCAGTTACCTGCGCGACAGCATTGAAGAAGCGCATAGCGAGGGTTATCGCGAATACATGATGACTTTCATGTCGGCGACGCCCTGCCCGGCATGCCGCGGAAAGAGGCTGCGGCCTGAGTCTCTCGCCGTCAAGATCGGAGGCCTTTCCATCGCCGATTTCACTGCCCTTCCGCTGAATCGTGCTCTATCCGCGGCCATCAATCTCAAATTTACTGAGCGCGAAGCTCTCATCGCCGATCGCATCCGCCGAGAAATCGAAGAGCGCCTCGAATTCCTCTGCGCCGTAGGTCTCAGCTACCTTTCGCTGGACCGGAGCGCGGCCACGCTTTCCGGCGGCGAGGGCCAGAGAATCCGGCTTGCCACGCAGATCGGATCAAAGCTCCGCGGCGTGCTCTACGTGCTCGATGAGCCCTCCATTGGACTGCACCAGCGCGACAACTCCCGCCTGATTCACGCATTGGAACAGTTGCGCGATCTCGGCAACACGGTGCTGGTCGTGGAACACGATGAAGACACCATTCGTCACGCCGATTACGTGGTCGATCTCGGTCCCGGTGCAGGCCGTCTCGGCGGCCTGGTCGTAGCCGAGGGCACTCCCACGCAGATCATGGCATGTCCGGAGTCTCTCACCGGGCGCTATCTCTCAGGCGCCGCCGGCATGCTGCATCGCGATAAACCAAGGCCCCTCACCGGCAAGTGGCTGGTGGTAGCCGGCGCGCGCGAGCACAACCTCCAGGACATCACCATCAGGATTCCGCTGGGCGTTTTGACCGTCGTGACGGGTGTGAGCGGCAGCGGCAAGAGCACCCTCATCAACGACATTCTCTATCGCTCGCTCGCCAGGCAGTTGTACGGGTCGCGCGAGGAGCCGGGAGCGCACGAAGCCTTGACCGGCGCCGAGCAGGTTGACAAGGTGATTCGCATTGATCAATCGCCCATCGGGCGCACGCCGCGGTCCAATCCGGCAACCTACACACAGGTCTTTTCTCCCATTCGCGAGCTGTTTGCCATGCTGCCCGAAGCCCGCGAACGCGGATACAAGCCGGGGCGTTTCAGCTTCAATGTCTCCGGCGGCCGCTGCGAAGCCTGTCAGGGCGACGGCCAGCGCCGCATCGAGATGAACTTCATGCCCGATGTCTACGTACAGTGCGAGGTGTGCAACGGACGCCGGTACAACCAGGAAACCCTGGCAGTTAAATTCCACGGCTACTCCATCGCCGACATCCTCGACCTCACCATCGAAGATGCTCTCACCGTGCTTGAAGATGTGCCCACGGTTCGGCAGAAGCTGCAGACCCTGGTCGATGTTGGTCTGGGCTACGTGCATCTGGGGCAAAGCGCGGTTACGCTTTCCGGCGGCGAAGCACAGCGCATGAAGCTGGCGCGTGAATTGAGCAAGCGGCAGACAGGGCGCACCCTCTATCTGCTCGACGAGCCCACCACCGGCCTGCATTTTGACGATGTGCGCAAGCTGCTTGAGGTTCTGCACCGGCTCACAGACCTGGGCAACTCCGTAATCATCATCGAGCACAATCTCGACGTGATTCGGAACGCTGATTGGATTCTCGATCTGGGGCCCGAGGGCGGCGAAGATGGTGGCCGCCTGGTGGGCGAGGGACGCCCGGCAAAGATCGCCCGCACTCTGGGATCGTATACAGGTCAGTTCCTGACCCGCTTCTACGCATCGAAGAACGGACGGCTTGAACAGGCCGAACCGGAAGAGGCCGAACCGGAGGAAGTCGAGACCGGCGAGGCCCCCGCGAACGGTGCATCCCATGATCCCGGCGCTGAATCTACACTGGGGACTGCCGTGTTGAAATCGCCCGTACCCAGGCCAAACCGCCGCAATCGCCAGAAGGCCGCGACCAAAGCTCCACGACGCCGTAAGGCGGAGCCTGCATGAGCGCGCCCCATCTTCCCGAACCGGCAAGCGGCGATCCCGACGATTCCCTTCCTTCCCAGGAGAGCCCTGTCCGGTCGAGCCTCGCTGAAAATAGCTCCTTGAACGAACCGCTTCCGCCGGAGGAGATGGTTGCCGAGCCGCCGCAACCTGGAGATCCCGCTCACCTGCTGGCAAGTATCGATCCGCCCGTACCGCCGGATCCCCCGATGCACCCAGATCCCCTGATGCAGGCCGCCCCATTGCCGCGTCAGCACCCTGACGATGGGCAGCCTCCCACACTGTTTCGCGAGCATTGGGCGCCGCCGGCCCCTCCGCAAGAGCGTATTCCCAACTTCGGACATCTACTCATCCTCGGTCTGCTCGCGCTTGCAGGACTCTTCGGAGCGGGTCTGCTGGCGCGTCTCGCTTTGAACTACCACCTTTTCGGAGTGACGACGCTTCATCAGGCCGCGACCGAAATTCATTTCACCCTGGGCACCCAGGCGGTCTTTTATCTCCTCACTTTTTTGGGATGCCTGCTCATCTTCCCGCTGCTCTGGCACAAGGGACTGTTTGCCGGCCTGCAATGGCATGCAAAGATCGCGTTCTACCATCGTGCACGCTTGATTTCCGCCGCGGCGGCCTGCTTCGTGCTCGCTCTCTTCAACGGGTACTTCATGCCCGGCCCCACCGACACGCCCATCGACCGCATCTTCCGCATGCCGGGGGCCGCGTGGATGCTGTTTGCGTTTGGGGTCACGCTGGCTCCGTTTTTCGAGGAGATTGCGTTTCGTGGTTTTTTGCTGCCCGCGCTCGCCACGGCGTTTGATTGGATGGCCGAAAGATCCGAAGGTGCGCCGCCCCACCCGCTCGATCAAAATGGCCACCCGCAGTGGTCTATGCCCGCAGTGATCGTTGCCGCCGTCATCACCAGCATTTTGTTCGCATTCATGCACGCTGATCAGACCGGCTACGCGATCGGTCCATTTCTGCTGCTGGTTTGCGTGAGCTTGGTCCTTTGCTGGGCGCGGCTCTCCACCCGGTCTCTCGCCGCCAGCGTTCTGGTGCACGCCTGCTACAACTTCCTGTTGTTCACGATGATGTTCCTGGGAACCAGCGGCTTCCGCCACCTCGACAACATGTGAGGGCTGTCACTCGCCGATTCATTGATAAAGCGAAAAGCTCATCTTTTACAATCTGAGGGATGCCTACAAAAACCTACGCCCGCCAACTGCTCGAACTGTTGGCTCGCACCAGCTTCCGCCTCGGCCAGTTCAAGCTCTCCTCCGGCGGCACCAGCGACTACTACATTGACTGCCGTACCACCACGCTGCACGCCGAAGGCGGACGCCTCACCGGGCACGCAATTCTCGAACTCCTCGAAGCCGGCCACATCGACGCCGACGCTGTCGGCGGGCTCACCATGGGCGCCGACCCCATCGTCTCCAACGTCGCCACGGCCAGCGCCTGGCGCGCGCAATCAAACCCCAGCGCTGCCCTGCTGCACGGATTCCTGGTGCGCAAGGCGGAGAAGGCTCATGGAACCGGCCGCCGCATCGAGGGTTTCTGCCGCGAAGGCGCGCGCGTGGTGATTGTCGATGATGTCTGCACCACCGGAGCTTCGACGATCAATGCCATTGAAGCCGCGCAGCAAGCCGGTATGACCGTCGCCGCCGTCGTCTGTATCGTGGAGCGCGAAGAAGCCAATGGCCGCCCCGCCGTCGAAGCAGCCGCAAAAGGAGCACCCTTTCTACGCCTCTTCACTGCCGGCGACGTCCGCGCCGAACATGTCAAGCAGCTTGAGGCAGCGGCTTCTTAGAGGTCGGCATTTCGCTTGCTTCGCTGCGTCTGCGATCGCACCAAACACAAATCAGGCCACCCGATTGCCGGATGGCCTGACACGTACCCGAGAAACGACTGGATGCGATCCTAATTACCCGTTCCCGAAGCGGCTGGAGGAGCCGAAGGCTCTTCACCCGACATATTCGTCAGCAGCTGCACTTCCACGCGGCGGTTCTTGTGGCGACCTTCCGCAGTAGTGTTGGGAGCGACTTCCTGATCCTTGCCGATACCGATCAGGTAAAAGCGGTGCGGCGCAACGTTGTATTTTGCCGCGAGATACTGAACCACCGCATCGGCGCGGCGCTGGCTCAGGTCGTAGTTGTACTGCGCAGGTCCGGTCGAGTCAGTACCGCCGGTTACTTCGAGAATGTAGCTCTTCGCATTGCCGAGTTGTGTTCCGAAGGTGTCCAGCTGCTGCTTGTCATCCGCGGTCAGTACAGCCTTGTCGAAGCCGAAGTTCACGGTGACGTCGGCCATCTGCTTGTAGTTGTCAAGGCCCTTCACCACGCTGTCCAGCGAGTCGGCGCGATGCACCGCGTCGTTGGCGGCGGTCTCGGCGTTCCCTGCGGCCGTTGAAGCGCTTTGCGCATTCTGCGTCGCCGTGTCGGCCGCGCCCTGCGCCTGCTTGATGCCTGCCTGCGCGCGATCGTTCACGTCATGGATCTCGCGCCCGTTAGCCGCCGTCTTGGCCTCAAGCTGATCCGTATGTTCAACCACCGGAGCCATCTGGGTTTTGACGTAATTTTTCGTCGCGCAACCCGTGACTCCCATCAACACCAAAGCCGCACATCCCATCAACGATCCAATTCGATTCCCTGTCATACCGTCGTTCCTCCTATCGGCCCGGCGTGGCACGCGGCCACACGAGGGGCGGATAACCTCTTTCATATCGCCCTGCATAGATGCATCTTCGATACCAAAGGTTGGAGCGATAGCAACTTACTGATTAATAATCGGTTACAAGCCGATGCAGACCGGGTTATTCACACCGGTTCCCATGTAATTTTTACGTTGCACGGTAAGATTGCCCTACTCTGCCTCCTCCGGCGTTTCCTTCGCATTCCCGCTATCCTAGGAAAAGGCCGCTTCGATCGCCCCGACTCATGGATCTCTACGAGAAAATTCGAACCCTGCCAACCGAGCCCGGCGTGTATCTCTACAAGAATGCCGACGGGGTGGTGATCTATGTCGGCAAGGCAAAGAATCTGCGCTCGCGCGTGCGGTCGTATCTTCTTGAAGCCTCTCAGGCCAATGCCAAGACCGGATCGCTGATGCGCGAAGCCGTCGACATCGACTACATCCTGGTGGCAAACGAACATGAAGCCCTTGCGCTCGAAAACAACCTGATCAAGCAGCGCAAGCCTCGCTTCAACATCCTTCTCCGCGACGACAAAACCTACCCCTACGTAAAGCTCACGCTCGCAGATCGCTTTCCAAAAGTGTTTGTCACGCGGCGCCTGCGCAAAGACGGGTCGGCATACTACGGCCCCTATTTTCCCGGGAACCTTGCTTACCGCGTCGTCGAGCTGATTCACCGCAGCTTTCTTTTGCCCAGTTGCAAGGTCGACCTCTCGCGCTATCATCCCCGCGCCTGCCTCCAGTACTACATTCATCGCTGTCTTGGGCCATGCGTTGAAGGCCTCACCACGCTCGAGACCTATGCCCAGGCGGTGCGCGACGCGCAGTTATTCCTCGAGGGACGTCACACTGAACTGGAGCGGTCGCTGACCGCACGCATGATAGCCGCCGCTGAAGCCGAACAGTATGAAGCCGCCGCCCGCCTGCGCGACCAACTCTCGACCGTACACCAGTTGCAGGAAAAACAACGCATCGCAACCTCGGAACAGAGCGACGAGGCTGACGTCTTTGGCTATCACTTTGAAGACGGAAGCCTCGCTGTCAACCTCTTTCACATGCGCGCCGGCAAGATCGTTGACCGCCATGAGTTCTTCTGGGAAGACCTGCCCGTGCTCACGGAATCCATCGGCGAAGAGCCCGGCGAATCGCAAGTCGGGGAGGGTACAGGCCCCGGGAAGGGTACGGGCTTCAGCCCGTACGTAAGGGACCCCAACCACAATGGGGCTTTAGCCCCTGAGGAAGCATTCCAACCGGGCGTCGTCTTTTCCGCTCTCCTCAAGCAGCTTTACATTGACCAGCAATACGTCCCTCGCTCCATCCTCGTCCCTGTCGAATTCGCCGATCGCGAAGCCCTCGCCACGCTCCTCAGCGAACGCACCGGCCACCGCATCGAAATTGCCGTCCCGCAGCGAGGCGAAAAGCGGTCCCTCGTTGACCTCGCCGGGCAGAATGCCAAGCAGTCCTACGTGCAGCGCTTCCGCGTGATCGAGCCGTCGCGCAAGGCCATCCAGGAGGCTCTCGCCGATGCGCTCATGCTGCCTGAATTGCCCCGCCGCATCGAGTGCTTTGATATCTCTCACATCCAGGGAGCGGAAACGGTGGCCTCGCTCGTCGTCTGGGAAGACGGCAAGATGAACAAATCGGCTTACCGCAAATTCAAAGTGAATACCGTCGATGGAGTCGACGATTTCGCCTCCATGCGCGAAGTGGTGTTCCGCCGCTACAAACGCATCCTGGAAAGCTGCAAGGACATGACCGGCCTTCAAGGGCCCGACGCTGGGTTAATCTCCAGTCGTGCCGAATCTGTCGCCAAAGAATCCGGGACGTTCGCCCCTGAGGGCAAGCCCTCCAGAGAACCAACCACCATGCCCTCGCTGGTTCTCATCGATGGCGGTCTCGGCCAGCTCCATGCGGCGGCAGACGCACTGGAGTCCCTCGGATTCACCTCGCAGCCGTTGGCGTCGATCGCGAAAAAGGAAGAAGTGATCTATCTCTACGGCAACGAGGACGAGCCGGTCGTTCTCGATCGCCGCTCGCCCGTGCTGCATCTCGTCCAGCTCATTCGCGACGAGAGTCACCGCTTTGCCGTCGGCTACCATCGCCAGCGCCGCGCCATGCGCGACCGCGATTCCGAGCTTCTCAACATCCCCGGTGTTGGTTCCCTGACACGCCAGCGATTGCTCACCCATTTCGGCAGCCTGCGCGATGTGCAACAGGCGACCGCCGAGTCATTGGCCGCCGTCGTCCCGCGCAAAACCGCCGACGCGATCTGGCAGCATTTCCACGAATCGCAGACAACGGGCTGACACTGCGATCTCGCACCCGTCAGGCCGGCTCCGTCAGTTTTTCGCGCCACCTGAACGGATGCCCAGGTCCGCAGGCGGAGTCGACACGCGCACAACCGCCTTCTCGATGTAGCCGCCGCCATTGAACGCATCCCCGGGCAATGCCCCGATAAACCGAATTCGTCCTGCCCCATCCAGTAGGATGCCCAGCGGATAATCCTCCGCTCCAAACGTCTCCGCCGTCGCGGCAGGAACCAGCAGGGTCGCAGTCCCCTTCAGTTCCTTCAGCAGCTCATCGTGCTCCTCCTGCACAGGAATAACGGAATCGTCTTCAAAAACCAGTCCATAGGCGCGAATCGGTGTGTCCTTGTTCGCCTCCGCAAACTTCGTGAGTGTCTTCATCATCTTCCGGCAGCCACCGCACCAATCCGGAAACAGTACCAGCACGGTGATGACGCCATCGCCCGCAGTCAGCCGCGCCCTCGCGGCTGGCGATTGCAGCGCCCGCAGCGTCTTCAACTCCGGCAGTCGCGCTCCCAACAGATCGTAGCGTTTCCTGGTTGCCGCAATCCGCGTCGCGTCGTCCTGCGATAAAACCGTATCCTGCGGCAACGCTCGATCCAGATCGGCAACGGTAGCGGCGGCAGCCGCATCTTCTCCGGCATACCTCTGCCAGAACGCCAGTTCCATCGCGGATTCGCACAGTGCCCCCAGGCTCATCACCGCATCGCTGTGCGCGGATCTCAGCGGAACCTTCTGCGCAATCGCCGCGAGAATCGCATCATGCTCCTCATTGGCCAGCTTCAGCCCCGCCGGATTCGACGCCTGTTCGAGGTCGTCTTTCATGTAGCGAACCGCGTAGGCGACTTCAGCATCGTAGGGCAGACGACTCATCATTTCACGCGTCGTCTCTACGGCCAGGTCGATCGCATTCATATGCACCAGGGCGCTCACGATCAATGCATAGACCTGTGCCTCATGTCCCTCAAACTTTCTCGTCAAGTAGGATTGCGCCGCTACATTCGTGCCGTTCCAGTCCTGGCCGAGAGCGCAAAGCCGCGCCAGATCGTAAAGATCGTCGCCCGTGTAGGTATCCGGATTCGCCTTTTCGCACGCATCGTGGGCCATGTGAACCCCCACACTCAACGCGCCCAATTCCGCATCGGACCAGTTGTCGAGCGACCCGCGGATCACATCCAGCGGGTGCATGGCCGCCTTGTAGATTTCCCCGGGAGTTGGCGCAGGGGTCGGTGCTGCGTCAGCCGGCGCCGTCGGCGTCTGACCGGGCAACTGCGCGGTTGAAGGCCGCTGACCCGGCACGCACACCGCTGCGCCGGCCAGAATCGCATAAGTGCACAGTAGCCTGGAACCAAATGATCTGGTCACACTATCCTCTGCGTTGGATCTCTGAATACACCTGGGATGGGAGCGCGCGGACTCGATTTCAGTCCCGCACTTGCACAAGAAGCCGCTAAGGAAGTTAGACACCGCGGCTCTGATTTATGTTCCTCAGGACGTCTCCGGCACAATGGTCGATGGCCTTCTGGATTTGCGGAACCGCCTTCCTCAGCTTCCATTTTCTCTTGCGGCTTACGAACAACCGGCCCTTACCCGTCTGCATCATTCCAAATGGTGAAGGACTACGAATGGGGGTTATGGACGATGAATCCGCGCTTTGGCTTCCTGACGGGAGTTGCAATCGTGATGGCAGTGACTGTATCTATCTCGGGCTGCTTTCATGGCAGTCATCCCAACGACAAAATGGCGGTCTACAACAACCTCGATAAGAACTTCCTGCGCAGTGTAACTGTCTCTGAGAACCAGGATTCCGGCGTCATGACTCTCACCGGCATTGTAGGAAACCAGCATCTGAAATCGCTTGCAGAAACTGCTGCACAACAGGCGGCTCCGGGATACAGGATCGAAAACCGGATTCGGGTGGATAACACGGGAATCAGATCGCTGGTGAAACAGGCGGTCAACACGCAGGATGCGGATCGCAAGATCGAGGACGACTTCAAGGCTTCAGTAAAATCGCAACCTGCTCTTCATAACCTGAGCATCTATTGGACAGCAAAAAACAGGGTTCTGGTGCTGAAAGGTCTCGTGAAAACCGATAAGCAATGGAGAGAAGTTGACAATCTGGCAAAGCAGGTGCCAGATGTTCAAAAAGTCATTGACTACATTGATGTGGGAACCAGGAAGCACCATCCGCCCTCCAACTCTTGAGGAAGGGGTCGCGCAATCACTCGTGTTCAGGTCCGCGGGCTCTCAGCACCGTGACGTAAAAGGCGTTGTTTCCTGTGCGCAGATCGCGTCCATACGAGACTTCCACTCCCCTGCCCAGCACGCGAAGCTTCGCCTGTGCGCCGGCGTCGAAGAGCCACTCGTGAGAGCCAAGAGCAGCATTGGGGTCGCTGATTTTGCCGATATCGAGAAGCGGGCCCACCGTTGCTGAAATGATCCCGTTTCCGTAAATGTCTTTGTCCATCTCCCAGTTGGAGAGGAAGTAATCGCGCCCCAGCGGAGCGCTTCCCTTCCGTCCGTCCCGCGTTCCGATGTGTGCACGCATGGGCAGGTTATTATCCCGTTCCAAACCCAGCATGAAGAGCTCGTCGAATGGAACCTCGCCAAATGTCCTGCCGGCGTGAATCTGGTTCTGCGTCTCGTAGTCATCGCCCCTTGCCTTGGGAAACCAATGCCAGCCCGCTGAGCCCTGCAGTTTTTCAAAGGATTCCTGGCTCCGCGCCCACAGCCGTCCAGATTGCGCCGAGATGCCGGCATCCAGCACAAAGCGGCGCTCCGGCAAGCGAAGCAGGTTCGCGTTCACCGCAGCCAGCTGCTTGAGTTGATAGCCACTCGCAAGCAATGCAGGCGTCAAAACAGACCCAGGAATCACGTCGCGGAAATTCCTGTGCGAGATCTCAGCGCCCGCCGACCAGTTCCATCTCCCGCTCGCGAACGAAGCAAGATCGAAGTCCGCCCGTTCCGTACGAAGATTAAGGCTTGCCAGAGCCGGCGCCGTACCCGTGAACGAATTGCGGATCACCCAGTTTTCGTCACGGAGGTCCGTGCCGGTATAGGTCCGATACTTCGCGCTGCCCTCGAACGGACTCGAAAGCTGCACCCAAATGCGGCGTTTCTGCGCGTCCCACCGGTACATCGAATCAAAATTGATCGCCTCGCGATGGAAGTTGTCATACTCCGGCGTGACGCTGGAAAAAGGCAGTCCCTGGAATAGCAGGAGGAGCGCTTCCAGTTTCGTACTGCCGAATCCATTCAGTTCCTGGCTGCGAAAGACAACGTCGAATTTGCCGTCGTCGCGCGCATTCAGATCGAGCTGGTGCTCAGGAAAAATACCCAGGCCGCCGATGCGCGTGTTAGTAGCGAGGAACTGCGGCCATTGCAGCACCGCGGCGGGAGAAAAAGCGAATGCGCGATCAAGCAGTGCTGGCGATATGCTCGGAACCGGCTCCTCGCGAATCTGCGCCACATTCGGTTTGCCCACCCGGTTCCAGTACTTCAACGCGGCTTCAACATTTCCTTCCAGGTAGTAGACCGTCCCCAGGAAATTGTTGGCATACACGTCATGGGGCGACAGGGCGATCGTCCGCCTCAAAAGATGCGCAGCCCGCGCATAGCGCTTTTGCGTAAACGCAATTCCCGCCAGTTCGGTCGGAAATCGCGCATCACTCGGAGCAAGCTTCTGCCCGGCTGCGAAGGCCCGCTCGGCCGCCCCCAAACGTCCAAGATGCGCCAGCGCAGTGGCGTAGTAGAAGTCCTCATCGGCCGATCGACTCTTCACCCCGCCCAGAAGATCTGCGATCTCCTGCCATCGATGCTGCGATGCGAACCTTTCGGCCTGCTGCAGGGTGGCCTGTCCGGAGGAATCCGCCTGCGCAGCGAATACCGAGAGACTACACAGAAAAAGGAAGGCCGCTACGCAATGCAGCAACCGAGGCGCCCGCATTGATTGCAGAGGAACGCTTAAGAAACTCAGCGCGAATCCGCCTCGGGAACTGCCAGCAGTGTCCAGTATCCGGCGGCCTTCCATTCCTTCTCGTACTTCGGATCATCCTGCTTGAGAAGCTTTCGCTGCGCGGGGTCATTGAGAAGAACCGTATGATCGTCCTCATCCACTCCCGCCACCACAACATAGTGCAGCGGAAGATGCGACCCCGGCTTCAGAGCAACAATCAGCGGGCGGCCCTCCCGCAGATGATGCTGCATCAGATTCATGTTTCCTGCAAAAGTGAAGGCTGTATAACCGTGCTCCACAAAATACCGCTTCATGTCGGAGGCAAAGATCCCGTGCGCATCGCGTGAAAGCAGCGCCTGCTCGATATGCGCATACTCAGCGTTGGGATTGTTGCCTTGGGCGCCGTGATTTGAAGATTTCCCTCGGTGCTGCTGCCAGTACTGCATCACCATGGCAATGCTGGCAGCGCCGCAACCGTCTTTATCCTGCTTCACAAATGGAACGTCGAGCCAGACCCCTGCGGTTCCGGCTGCGGCAACGAGACCGCAGCACAGAATCGCAACCACAACGGCGATAGAGGTTCGGCCCGGCATGGAACCCTTAACGCACCGCTACGATGATCAGGATCAGCGCGGCCACGGCCACCAGAATAATCAGCAAATCGCGATCGGTGATCGTACCGGCAGCAAAGTCGTTCTGCGCCTTCGTCGCCCGCGAGGCAAGCTGTGCCAGTTCCTGATCGCTCAACCCGGCCACCGCCGTCTTCACCTCTTGAGGACTCATGTGCGCCTCTTTGAGGGCCGTTTGCGCCTGATCGGACGAAAAGAACTTGTTCAACGTATCAACGTTCTTCTGTCTCGCCTGCGTCGCCTCAACGGTCGCTTTCTGCAGTTCAGCCGAACTCACCACGTGGTCGGGCGTCTCGGCAAACATGCTCGGTGGCATGGCAAAGAGCGGGATAAGCGCGCCCACTGCCATGGCCCGGAAAATTTCCTTCTGTTCTAACTTCATTCATCGTCTCCTCATGGGGATTTTGGGTCCGAATCTAGAAAATTGTACATGGTCGCAGAGCCCATTCTGCAGCTTCGAGGGGTGTGAAACCAGGCACCCGCAACGCAACTGGTTTGATGCGTCGCCCGCCGTTCGCGGCCACTTCGGTGCGCGGGCATGCTACGCTCTCATCACCGCATGGCACACACGCATTCCACCGTTGCCAATTCAGCCAACACCCGGTCCCAGGACCTCCCGCGCGTACTGGGCGCAAGCCAGGCTACGGCCATTGTCGTCGGCACCATCATCGGCAGCGGAATCTTTCTCGTGCCTCGCGAGATGATGCAGGACACCGGTTCGTCCACCCTCGTTTACCTGGCGTGGATCGTCGGCGGTCTGCTCTCGCTCTTCGGCGCTATGACCTACGCGGAGCTCGGCGCCATGCTTCCTTACGCCGGCGGAGAATACGTCTACCTCCGCGGAGCCTATGGCGACCTCCCGGCTTTTCTTTACATGTGGACATGGTTCGCCGTCGCCAAGCCCGCTTCCATCGCCGCCGTCACCATCGGCCTCGCTCGCACGCTCGAGTTCTTCCCCTCCCTCGGCTTCCTTACCACCCACGTCGCCGGCACGCCGCTCCTCTGGTCCCAGGTCTTCGCCATCGCCGTCACCTGGTTCATGACCGGGCTCAATTATCTCGGCATTAAGAAAGCCGGTGATTTCCAACTCGTCTTCACGATTCTCAAAGGCGTGCTCATCCTCATCGTCGCCGTCTTCTGCTTTGCTTCCGCCTCCGGTGCCTGGTCCAACTTCGCCACGTCGCTGCCCCACGCCATCGGCGGATTTGGCGGCTTCATGCTGGCTCTCATCGCCACGCTGTGGGCCTATGACGGCTGGAACGATCTCACCATGGTTGCCGGAGAAGTCCGCCATCCCGAACGCAGCCTGCCCCTGGCCCTCATCGGCGGATTGTTCATCGTTGGCATCCTCTTCATGGCCACCAACGCCGCCATCCAATACATCCTGCCTGCCGTCCAGATCGCCGGCAGCGAAAGGCCCGCGGTAGCCGCACTGTCCGTGGTCGCCGGTCCGCGCGGTGCCGGACTCGTCGCCGCCGCCATGGCGCTCAGCATTTTCGTTGCGCTCAACGGTACGGTCATGTCCGGCGCGCGCATCCCGTTTGCCGCCGCGCGCGATCGCCTCTTCTTTCGCCAGTTCGCTCACATCCATCCGGGATTTCAATCGCCATCCACTTCGCTCGTGGTGCAGGGCTTGCTTTCCACCGTGCTGCTGCTTTTTCTCAGCCAGTTCCAGCAGCATTTCGAATTGGCCATCTTTGCCGAGTGGCTGTTCTACATGCTCACCGCCACCACGGTGTTCGTATACCGGCGCAAGCGGCCCGGCCTGGCGCGGCCCTACCGGGTCTGGGGATATCCGGTGCTTCCCGCCATTTTTGTCGTCTGCGCCGCGGCCGTTCTCGTCTGGAGCTACGCCGGCAACCTCGAAGGTTCGCTGATCGGCACCGCCCTCATCCTGCTCGGCCTGCCCGTTCTCTGGATCGTGCGCCGCCGCTACGGCCCATCCCTCCCGGGCGAAGAACACTCGGATTCCTGACAAACCCCTTTCGAGACAATTCCTTGCATCGGCTATACTTGACAGTCGCTCCAGTTCCTTCAGGAGGCAGCTTGCGAGTCGGCTTGTTCACGCGCGAATATCCACCGCAGGTCTACGGCGGCGCCGGAGTTCACGTCGATTACCTCAGCCGCGAATTGGCCCGGCACATTCAGGTCGAGGTGCATTGCTGGGGTCCGCAGCACTCTGACCAGGACAATCTCCACGTGCGCGGCGCCGAACCCTGGCCCGAGATTTCAACCGGAACCCAGGCCAAATTCAAGGGCGCGCTCGAAGCCCTCAGCCTCAATCTCACCCAGATCAAGGCCCTCGAAAACATCGACGTCGTGCACACGCATACCTGGTACGTCTCAATGGCCGGCTACCTCGCAAAAAAGCTCTATGGCATGCCCTTCGTCCTGACCACTCATTCCCTTGAGCCGCTGCGCGCGTGGAAATCCGAGCAGCTTGGCAGCGGCTACGCCATGAGTTCCTGGATGGAACGGACCGCCATTCTCGACGCGGATGCCATCATCGCCGTCTCGGCGGGCACAAGAACCGACATCCTGCGCGCCTATCCCGAGGTCGATCCAACGCGCGTTCACGTCATCTACAACGGAATCGATCTGGCCGAGTATCAGAAGACGTCCGATACCCAGGCCCTCACCGACTACGGAGTCGATCCCGGCGTCCCTTACGTCCTCTTCGTCGGGCGCATTACGCGGCAGAAGGGCGTCACGCACCTCGTCGATGCCATCCGATACTTGCCGCCGGAAACACAGGTCGTCCTCTGCGCCGGCGCTCCCGATACGCCCGAGATCGCCGCCGAATTGCGCGAGAAAGTTGAAGTCGCGCGCCGCAATCATCCCCGCATCGTATGGATCGAAAAGATGGTCACAAAGCAGGAGACAATTCAGCTCTACAGCCATGCACGCGTCTTCTGCTGCCCGTCGGTCTATGAGCCGTTCGGCATCATCAATCTTGAAGCGATGGCCTGCCGCGCGCCTGTGGTTGCCAGCGCAACGGGAGGCATCAAAGAAGTGGTGGTCGATTCAGACACAGGCTACCTGGTGCCCTTTGACCAGGATCCGGTGACCAGCTTCCCCACCCATCCCGATGTGTTCGCTCGCGATCTTGCAGCGCGCATCGCAGAGTTGCTGAACGATCCTGAAAAGTGCCGGCGCTTCGGCGATGCCGGACGCAGCCGGGTCGAAAAAATATTCAGCTGGACCGCAATTGCGCAGCAAACCATCGACCTCTATCAGAATCTGATCGAACAGAAAAAGGCGGCGAGCGCAAAATGAGCAGTCGCGGAAACATTGCGAAGTCTGCCGGCAAACCTGAAGCGACGGCAGCCAAAGAGAACGGAAAACGCCAACCGCAGATGTCTCAGACAGACAATGCGGGACGCAGGCGCGTCGTGATTGAAGCGGTTTCACCCGCTGTCGACGGCGGACGTTTTGCCGCAAAGCGCACCGTGGGCGACCTGGTGCATGTCGAAGCCGATCTGTTTACCGATGGCCATGATGCCATCGCCGCATCGTTGCTCGCGCATAAGCAAGGCTCTGATAGCTGGACCGAGATTCCCATGCGCCCGCTGGTGAACGACCGATGGACAGCCGCCTTCGGCGTGGGAGAGTTGGGTCGCTACACCTTCAAAATCCAGGGATGGGTGGATCACTTCGAAACCTGGCGCCGCGATCTTCTCAAGCGGATTCAGGCGGAAACCGACGCCATCGTCGACTACCTCATTGGGGCCGATCTCGTCGCTGAAGCGGCTAAGCGCGCCACCGGCGCCGATGCCGGCTGGCTCCAGGACCGTGCGATGTTGCTGCGCAGCGGCAAAGACCCCATGGCCCTGCGTACCCATGCAACCGATCCGTTGCTCCACAAACTCGCGCTTCGCTACCCCGACAAGCGCTTCGCCGCCGAATCGGATCGTGAGTTTGCTGTTGTGGTCGATCCGGTTCGCGCCCGCTTCAGTTCCTGGTATGAGATGTTTCCCCGCTCCGCTGCTGAAGAGGCCGGCCGCCACGGCACTTTCACAGATTGTGAAAAGCGCTTGCCCTACATCGCGGAAATGGGCTTCAACGTCGTCTATTTTCCGCCCGTACATCCCATCGGCCTCACCTTTCGCAAGGGCCGCAACAATTCCGCAACAGCGCAACCTGGCGATTGCGGAAGTCCGTGGGCCATCGGCTCACCCGAAGGCGGACACAAATCCATTTTTAAGGCATTGGGAACAGAAGCTGACTTCCGCCACTTCGCCGCTGCGGCCGCGAAGCAGGATCTCTCCGTCGCGCTCGATATCGCTTTTCAGGCAGCGCCCGACCATCCTTACGTGCGCGACCATGAGGCATGGTTTCGCAAACGTCCCGACGGAACCATCCAGTACGCCGAAAATCCCCCCAAGAAATATCAGGACATTTATCCCTTCGATTTCGAGAGCGAAGACTGGGCCGGAATGTGGCAGGAGTTCAAGAGCGTCTTCGACTACTGGATCGGCATGGGCATCACCATCTTCCGCGTCGACAACCCGCACACCAAGGCGTTCCCCTTCTGGGAGTGGGTGATCGGCGAGGTCAAGCGCGAGCACCCCGAAGTGATCTTTCTCGCCGAAGCCTTCACGCGTCCCAAGATCATGTACCGCCTCGCCAAGCTTGGGTTCAGCCAGTCGTATACCTACTTCCCATGGCGCAACGCCAAGCAGGAAATAGTCGCTTATCTCACTGAGCTGACACAGACCCCGGTGCGCGAATTCTTTCGCCCCAACCAGTGGACCAACACGCCGGACATCCTCACCGAGTTTTTGCAGATCGACGGCCGCCCGGCCTTCGCCATCCGCCTGCTGCTCGCGGCCACCCTGGGCGCGAATTACGGCATCTACGGTCCTGCCTTCGAATTGCTTGAGAACCGCCCCATCCGGCAAGGCAGCGAGGAGTATCTCAACTCCGAGAAGTACGAAATTCGTCATTGGGATCTCGATCGGCCCGACAGCCTCCGGCCACTGATTGCGCGCATCAACGAAATTCGCAACACCAACCCGGCCCTGCAAAACGACTGGTCGCTCAAGTTCCATGCCATTGAGAACGACCAGATCCTGTGCTACAGCAAGGAGTCGGATGATCGCGCCAATTTGATCCTGGTGGTCGTGAACCTCGACCCGCATTACACCCAGAGCGGATTCGTAAATCTGCCCTTGAGTGAGCTCGAGATTCCGGCCGATCGCGGCTATGAGGCCGAGGACCTGCTCACCGGCGAGCGCTATTTGTGGAACGGCCCGCGCAACTACGTCGAGTTGAATCCCTCACGCATGCCGGGCCACATTCTCAGAATCCGCCGCCGGCTCAAGATCGAAACCGATTTCGATTACTTCCTGTGAGCCCCGGCGTAATCAGATCGGCGCGCGATCAAATGAGGTGATGAACTGAATCCCCGGAATAATCTGGCCCAATAATCGGTCATCGTTGGTCAAAAACAGATCACAACCCGCCGTCGCCGCCGTAGCCATTTGGATGGCATCCGGAGGCTTGATCGATCCAATTCGGAGGCGAGCGAATACCTCGGCAGCCGGTTCGGTGAATGGCAGAACCGAGATTCCCTTGCCTCTGAAGATTTGCCGGTATCGCTGCGCCAAAGTGAAATCTCCATTCCGCAAGGGCGCCACTAGAACTTCTCCGAGGCTCATCACTGAAGTGAACAGTTCATCTCTCCGCGCCGAAAATGCACGCAGAAGCTGCCGGGCACGCGCTCCGTTATGGCCGGAGCCTTCGATCAAATAGATGAAAAAGTTCGTGTCGAGAAAGACGCGGCTCATTCCCAGCCCTCGCGCAAATTGCGCACGAACTCGTCTGGATCCACATCTTTCCAATACGCTTTCCCCAAACCCTCCAGTTCGAACAACGATTCGAGCCAGCGCTCCGGTGTTTCCGCCGCACCGATCTGAGGTGCTCCACCCTGGCCATGAGAACTCTCCCTGCCCGTTGAATTGCCTTCGTCAAAGCGCTTCTTGGCCCAGCCCAATAATGAGCGGTAATGCTCAGGGACCTCCTCCGCGTCCGGGAAGACCTTGCCCGTTCGCCCTGGATGAATCTCATCGCTCGGAAGCAAAAGACGCCGGGTGTGCTTCCCCGTCGCAAACAGCATGCGGTGCTTTGCCGGATTCGGAGGCCGATTCGCCACGCAGTGCTGTGAAGCATGCACGTTCACTCCCGACCTCATCTCGCCGGTCATGTTTTCCTTTGCCGCCCGGTTCACAATCTCCTGAATCGTGAAGTCAGCTCGCGCTGGCTGCTCCCGGTGAAGAAGCGCTGTTGCGAGAAATACCTCCACAGCGCACGAAACATCCGTCCAAACCATTTGTGTCGTCATTGAACCACCTCTCCAACCCCAATCATCCCCTCCGTACACCTGAAGTGTCCGATGTGAAAGCCGCTGCAAAACCTGCACCGATAGCTGACCAAGCGGCCGACACCGAACCCTCCTGAGTGGCTAATCTGGCGAATCCGCATTTGTGCGTGTTTGGCGTGACTGAACCGCACCTTGCTGGCGCAAGATGAACTCCAACGACAGAACGCAATGCTTTCTATGTCCATTTTGTCCTCCGCAAACCACTTCGGTTCGTCAAGAACTGATGACGAATTGAATTTCACTTTAACTATGACTCAATTTAATGAGAAACGCAAATTATTTCTCATTTATCATCGTCGCGGGACTCCTAGGTCTCTAAATATTTCCTCATATTCCCACGAATCAGGCCATGCATCCTATTCATCTGATAGCCAATGCCCGATCCCCATCCGCTCGACAATCCCATCTGGAGTGCGCTCACCACCGAACACGCTTCGCTGGCGCTGGGCGACTCGCTCGCTCGACGCTACCCGCCGGCGATCGGTCCGCTCAGCGGAATGGCTTCTCAAACCGAGGCCGGCTACGAGTCGCTGCGCACCCTGGCAGGCCCCGAAGGCCTCGTGGGACTGTTTCTTGAACAGCCTCCGGTTCCCCGCCCCGGCTGGACCCTGGTGCGCGGAGGCGAACTTTGCCAGATGATCTCAACCAGCGCTGACGCTGCTGATTCCACTCCCCTCCCGCCGGGTGTTTCCATGCGACGGCTCACAGCCGATGACGTTTCCGAGATGGTCGCCCTGGCCGAATTGACCGAGCCGGGCCCGTTTCGCAATCGGACTCATGAGCTGGGCGTCTTCTACGGAATCTTCGATGCCGGCCGCCTCGTCGCCATGGCCGGACAGCGCATGCATGTTCCGGGATTTGTCGAGGTTAGCGCTGTCTGCACGCATCCCGATGCACGAGGGCGCGGATACGCTCGGGCGCTCATGGCCGAAGTGATGAAGGAAATCCGCCGTCGCGGCGAAACTCCTTTTCTGCACGTCTTCGCCGAGAATCAGTCCGCGATGCGCGTGTACGAAGGCCTCGGATACGTCCAGCGGCGCATTCTCCATCTGGCCGTGCTGAAGAACGAGGCCTGAGAACCGGCCCGCCCAGTCGCGTACCTTCGCATCGCTCAACTAACATCGAAGAAGCCATGCCCTCCAGGCCAAAACTCGGCCAGAATTTCCTCCACGATCCTCAGGCCACTGAGCGCATCGTTGCGGCGCTCGGCGATTGTTCCAACCGGACCGTGATCGAGATCGGGCCCGGTCAGGGCGCATTAACCCGCGCGCTGGCCGCGCATCCGGCCCGCGTGCTGGCCATCGAACTCGATGCCGAATTGGCCCACAGCTTGCAATCTGAATTCGCACCCCCCCGCGTCACCGTTGTGAACGAAGATGTGTTGAGTTTCGATTTCAATAAAGCCGCGTCCGACGCCGGGCAACGCCTCCTCGTCGTCGGCAATCTCCCTTACTACATCACCTCGCCGATTCTTTTGAAGCTGGCCGCCAACCATGCGGTTCTCGACCGCGCCGTGCTCATGGTGCAGCGCGAAGTTGCCGATCGTGTCGCTGCCTCTCCCGGCTCACGCGATTATGGGCTGCTTTCGGTCACAACACAGCTCTATGGATCGGTTGAGAAGCTTTTCACTTTGCCTCCCGGCGCCTTCACGCCCCCGCCCGAAGTTCACTCCACCGTGTTTCGCTGGCGATTCGCATCGCGCGTGCGCGACCTTGACGTCGATGAAGCACAATTCCTCGCCTTCCTGCGCAAGGCGTTTGCGCAGAAACGCAAAACACTCGCCAACAATCTGCGCGCTGCCGGATGCACGCCCGACGCCATCGCCGACGCTCTCTTGAGTGCCGCGATCGATCCCCGCGCCCGGGCCGAAACACTCAGCCTCGAAACCTTCGCCGCGCTCTGGCGCTTGCTCCAAAACGAAAAGGCCGCTCCGCAAAACGAAGCAGCCCATTCGCCGACTCAATCCCGATCTTAGTGGTGCCCGCCTCCACCGCCACCGTGGGAGGCGCCTCCGCCACCGCCGCCGGCATGCGCAGCGCCGCCACCACCGCTGAAGCCTCCGCCACGCGAAACTCCGCCGCCGCCGGCTCGTGGAGCAGCGGCCCCACCGCTATAGGACCGTCCCGCCGGAGATCCCACATAGCCTCGGCTGGGAGCCGTGTACCGCGGAGTGTAGCCGCCATAGTAGGACGGCGTGCGTGTCGGGCCACCAGACGGCCGTGGACTGCTTGCATATCCCTGCCGCATTCCGGCGCCGTAATTCGGGCTCTGGATGAACCCGGACCGCACGGTTTCCGTGTTCTTCCCGGTCCAGTATGGATCCGAAACGAGACCGCGTTCGTACGCGGGCCGCGGAGACAGCGGGCGCAGCGGCTGAACGCTGTTTCCCGCGATCGTCACCGGCGAACCCTTGATCCGCACCGGCTGCCCATACGTGCCATCCTTGATCCGATTGACCGCAAGCACTGGGTGCGGCTCAAACCGTCCCCCTGGGCGAATCGGCCCTGGATGAACCGGTCCGCCGCGTGGGCGAAGCGGAGGCCGATAACGGTATGGAGCGTTGCCGATATTGAATCCCCAGCCGCCGCCAACCCACCACGGATAGCCGCCGGGCGCCCATCCCCATCCGAATCCATCGTAGTAATTCCAAATTCCCGATTCATACGGCATGTAGCCCCACGGTTCGCACGATACCCATGTATACCCGTATCCCGGGCTCCACACCCAGTTCCCGCAGCCGTAAGGCTCCCATCCCGAATTCATCGCGTCATACGGCGACCACACATACCCCTGCCCCGGAACGTTGTACCAGTTGCCGTTGGCATCCAGATCGCCCCACGCAGGATTGTTGCTGTTCGGTTCGCTTGCCGTGGCCTGCGTCCGCTCCGCTTCCTCTGAAGTCAATGCCTGGTCGCGGTCGGAGTTCCATGCATCCCACGAATCCGGCTCAATCGTTTCGGCTACGGTGTAGTCCCCCGGATCGGCGGCATTCAGCTTCACGCTTTCTCCGCCATGCAGATCCAATGAGAGATTGTCCGCGCCATCCAGATGCGCATTGCCTGAGAAAACCGCCAGCTCTCCGGGAGGCTCGTCCAGATCAACGCGGAACACCGAGAATCCGCTCGTTGCAACCGTTGCGCCTCCAAACCGAACCTGCGTGTGATCGTTCGGCGTGTCGCCCTGCAGCTCAAAATAGCCCAGACCGCTATCCAGAACCAGCTGCGTCTCGGTCGAATCTCCCTGCTGCCGCAGCACCCCGAGCGTCAGCGAACTGTTCGGCGAAATACGCGCCACGCTGCCGTCTTCAAACTGGACCTCCGCACGCCCGTCATCCGCCGTTGTGATCTGCGTCCCTTCAAACAACGGAGTATTAGCCAGCGCTCGCGACGCCAGAATCGTGCTGCCGTTCGCCAGCTGCACCGAGCCATCCACGTAGCTCAGCCGCACAGCCCGCGTTCCCCGCCCTGCATCCGGTCCTGAAGCGGGTCCCGCGCCCGGCCCCGCCGCCTGGGCCATCGCAAGCGGCCCCAGCGCCAGCGCGCTCATCAGAATGGTTGTAAGTCTAAGTCTCCCTGCGCCCGATCTAAATACTTTCGTCCCCATGGGTTTCATCGCGCCTCCCCCTTCCTCGGCCTCGATATTCGTTCAGCCTAAAGGAGGTCAACATCTATTGGACACCCCTCGCGCAGCGAAAGTCGCGCCAAGGTACCACCCCGCCTCGTATTTATTTATTCGCCTGCTCCAGCAGCATCCGCGCCCGCTTCCTCACCCTCTCCATCACCTCGGGATCGGCTTCCAGCCGCTGCAGAATTCCGCTGATGGTGCACACCTGCTGCAGCCTCCCGTCGCCCGACGCCTCCAGCAGGTACTGCATCTCCTTGTCGAGCCCCAGCGGATCGTGCTGCAGCACCATCTGCAGCCGCGCTCCTTCCGTCACCGTGTTCGCGACCCCCACCAGCGACTCGCCCAGGTTCTCGATCTCGCGGTCCTTTGAGTAGTTGAACTCGCACGATCCCTGCCCGTCCGGCCCCGTATAGGTGATCTTCTTCCATCCCTCGAAAGCCACCTTCGCATGGCTTTCACAGCTCACATTCATAAACTTGTGATGCCGCACCGTTTCAAATACCCGATCCGTAAACGGTCGCGAAAGCTGAATATCGCGATTCACGATCGTCGGCTCCATCGTTTCCAGACCATCCGCCGGGGGACCGCTGCCGCGCTCTGCATGAAAGTGCCCGCTCCCGTCAGGATGAAGAATCAGCGTCCAGTGCGATGGATCGATGTTGGGGTTCGAAAATTCGACCTTCAAAACCGTGGAGTTCTGCGCCGGCACAGCCATCCCAAGCAGCCCCGCCGCAACCGCGCACAACAGCGCCCTCACTGCAACACCCCCTGGTGCCGCAGAGTCTGCGCCGTGTGGATATGGCAGATGGCTATCGCCAGGGCATCGGCGGCGTCGGGGGGTTCAGGTGTTTCCCTCATTTCCAGCAACCTGGCCACCATGAACTGCACCTGCTCCTTCTTCGCCAAGCCGTATCCTACTACGCTCGATTTGATCTTCAAAGGGGCGTACTCCGCGATCGGCAAATGCTGATCCGCCGCCGCCAGCAGCGCAACCCCGCGCACCTGCCCCAGCTTCAGCGCCGACTTCGCATTGACCGAATAGAAGACTTCCTCGATCGCCACAACTTCCGGCTGCCAGCACACCAGCGCGGCCGTCAATTCGCGGTACACCTGGGCGAGCCGCTCCGGCAAAGCCATGCTCTTCTTCAGGCGGATCGCCCCGAGGCCGCAGCAGACAAGCCGCGGCGCCCGGCCCGCTCTCGGCTCCCCGGGAAGAGGTCTTCGTCCCAGGGGTGGCTCACCGTCCGATTCCACCACGCCGTAGCCGGTCACTTCCGTCCCGCAGTCGATTCCAAACACCCGCATCTGCCCACAAGTCTACTGCAGGCCGGCTTCCTTCCGTCAGTGCCGCAAGCGGCACCCGCCGCACATGCGGAACCCTCTCCTCAAATCTGCGCAGCGGCGCGCCAGGACAGCCGCGCGTTGCTGTGCGAAAGAGATCTCTCACGCCCCCTGCGGCAACACCCTTGGAACATCGATTCCAAGCGCCGTCGCCAGGTTATGCTGATGATCCTGCTCCTGCGAAATCACCTGGCGAAGCTGTTCCGCCAGCGCGTAGTGGCCCAGCGCCTCCGCCTGCCGCACCCGCTCCCGATAGTTCTTGATCGTCTCCGTCTCGTTGTCCAGGTCGAAGCGGATCATCTCTTCCGGCTTCTCCGAAACCTTCACCTGCTTCGGCGTAACCGTCGGCATGCCGCCAAGGTAGTCAATCTGATCCGCAAGGATCATGGCATGCTGCAACTCCTGGGTCGCATGCAGCTTCAGCTCGCCGGCAATATTCATCCACTGCGCGCCCTTCAGCACGTTGCTGTAAACGGTGTACGAGATGATCGCCTGGTACTCCCGCGCAAGGTCTTCGTTGAGCGCATGGATGAGTTCCCTCACCGCCTTGTCGTTGCCCTTGCCGTTCTGCTTCGATTTCTCCTCCGCCACAAATCCCATCCTCTCTCCAATCCACTCTGAAACACAGACAGAGGTTGGGATGCAGAACACGCCAGACCTGTTGGTTCCGCGCGCTCCAAGGCGCCCATATGAGACGGGTGCCGCGTGCCCATCCTTCGCGTTCTTTGCGAAGGGTGGGAACAAACTCGACTCAACGCCGGAGGTCCATGCGGCGCTGGGTGCCCCACCCTCGGTGTTCTGTGCGCCTTTTCAGAAACACCCAAAGGGGTCGAGTCTTAGTGTTATGGGCACATCAGTTTGATTGTTGGATTTAGCGATATGCTCCATACGGCGCGACAAGTTGCGTCAAAGGGAGAAAAGCATGTTGTGCTCGAAGTGTAAAAAGCCGATTCACGAATCAGTGTACACATCGGATGAACAGCCAAATGAACCGCTCTGCCCGAATTGTGTCGGTAATGGCGACTACCATTTGCAGCGTCAAATAGTACGGCTTCGAAAACATCCACCAACAAGAAGCCAAATGCGGGAGCCCCGGAAACGGGCGTGACTGTGTGACGGGACTGCCCCGTCAGACGCGGATACTTCCTTGACTATAGGCCACCCTCCCCGGGACCCCGGGGGGCCACGGGTCTTCGCCAGTCTTACTCATTGATTATTCATAGGAAAGAAAGACGCACTAGGCGCGACCGTCCGCGGCACAAATTAGCACAAGATGCCCAAGGAGTCTCTAGGGATTTGAGAAACGCGGGATGTCATCCAAATGCCGACCTACAAACTCTGCGCAACCGCCCCATGCTGATTTCGTTTCTCCCGTGTCCGGGTCACGATACCACGCCGCAGCCCACTGCTTGCCGATGTTCCATTCCCATGCGACCTTCTTTCCTTTCTTGAAGTGTGGTTTAGTGGTGGCATAAATTCTCTTCGTTTTCATCACGCCTCCGGGCGAAGTGGCCTCCAGAATCACACCTTTCACACCGGGAATAACCCGCGTGCATTCGGGATCAAAAAAAACTTCCACACCCGGGTGATAGACCTCGTGGACTTCGCTTGGCAGAGCACTGAGAACGCGGAGTATTGTCATACCGGAGTCGAGTGCCATCAGAGCATCATCGTCCGTCGTGCCCTGTCCGTGGACAATCCTGTTCCTTACGCTATCGAATATCTCTAGGGACCCTTCCAAAGCCGGTGGAAAACCGCATTGGCGCAGTTCGCCTAATGCCTGTTGTAGTGTGACAACCGGCCTTCCATGAAGTAGACCGCGAATAGCTAGGGCGTTAATTGCCTGTCTCTCAATCTCAGCTCTCATCGCAATTAGAGCGGCTTTGGGGGAGGACGCCGCTAGTTGGATGATGTGTCCTATTTTCGTGTCAAACTCTTTCTCTTGGCGCGCCATCGTCGCTGGACTCGCCTCGGGTGCCCCGGGAGGCAATTCCATGACTTCTTTGGTAACTGCTGCGACAGATGTCCGCAGCGTCGTCAGTTCCTCGCCTAGTTCAAATTCCTGTCCGAGGACTTTTCCTTTCTTGAGGCGCAACAGGGCGCGTGTAATCTCGGGCTTGAATTTGAAGAGTGCGACGAAGGCGAAGATGACCCATCCAACCGAAGCGGCAGCTTGAAGCAGGGGTGCGAGGTGGTCCATCATTTGCAAGACCCGTAGGCCGTCAGCCCTCACCGCGAATTATGCGCTCTAGTTCTTCGATGTATTGCCTTTGCGCATGTGCTGATTGTATTCCCCCGCCGACCCGCAAAAACCCCCACTTTCACCTCAAAGACCAACGCGGCGCGAACCAAGTTAGTTAACAGCGGACGGGCGCTTTTGCACAGCGACGTCCGATAATATTTTTGAGCATCGAAACATGATTCAGGAGTAGCCAATGGCTAGTCAAATCAAGGCAGGAGACGTAGTGGTATTGATGTCGGGCGGGCCTGACATGACAGTACGGTGGGTAGACAAAGACGAATGCTATTGCGAGTGGTTCGACGGAAAGAAGTCTGCGGGCGGCACATTCTTGGTTACATCGCTTCGCACGGGGAACCAACCCCGATTATAAGAAACCGCAAAAGCGAGGCCGCCCCGCGTGGAAGGCGGCCCCGGCCCAGTCACGATGCGCTTTGGAGCCCAAATGTTTCGGGGTCAGCCCGTTGCCGTTGCTGCGGCTAACGAACTAACCCCTTGTCGGCAAGCTAAATTCCTTCCAACGCTCCGGAGCGATGGCTCTGGAACCGCCATGACGGCTGAGTTTGCAGGCTCGGTCCTCTGAAGTGTGCTGCCGTTCCACTGTTCGTGTGAGGGTGATGAGTCCCTCAATAACCCCACATCATCGCACAGGGCGTGACCCCATCAGCTACCGCACTTCAGCCGTACATGGATGCACCGTCTATAGCCGGTGGCAAGGAAGCAAATTCCCTAGCTCAACGCGGGAAAACAAACTTCGATCCCGTTAGCTCCCTGCACGAACCCACATCGGGACATTTTCAGAAGGAAAGAGGCAAGCCTCTTCATGCTGCACCCCCGGAGAAATGTCTCGCGCACAGTTTAGTTCGCGGCTGGCAGTCTCCGCAATTCGGAGAATCAAGACAGTTATCCCCCACCCAGAGTCTAAAGACGACGACGCGCGCCCCTTCGCGCCGTCCTTGCGCGAAGAGAGTGAGAACAAACGCCAATACATCCCCTGGCCAACCCCGATGAAAACCTCGTGATTTGAATCACATTCGCGCAGGCAAAAACCGCGGTACTCTCTCACCACTGCGCACCCTCCGCAGCGGTCTAAGGGCCCGGGCGGAGCGCAACCCGGTGGGAATACCGGGTTCGGTGCGCAGCGGTTGGTGAGCAGTGGAAGAGATCGCCGTCAGGCTCTATGTTCAATCGATCCGGGCAAAACTCGAATTGTGCCGAATCGCCTGCGCCACCCTATCGAACAAACTTGAAGACCCAAATCTGAGTGATTCTGAAAAGTCTGCGATTGCCGCCGATTGGGATCAGCGACTCAGGGATGGCGATATTCTGGCCTTCTTCCTGGACCTCGTGCGACGGCTTGAACGGGAGCAAAGAGAGCGGCATACGGCAGGGGATGATCCCAAGTAGGAAATGTGCTTTCCAATTTAATGTGATCTAAATCACAAAAGTTGTAGTTCGATCCATCGGAATCGTGCCAGACTTGGCTATCAAGTGAATGGGTTCTGTTTTATGTTTTTCCGGGCTCCCAAAGACTTACCGCCGTTTGACCTGCTGGCGAATCTTCGAGCAGCCCTGCTCCGATTAGAGTCCGATCCAAATCCAACCCAATCGATGGAGAATCTCA
>DATKPJ010000070.1:0-4141 GCA_035524195.1 Occallatibacter sp. | reverse complement strand
AAGACGTCGGACTGACGGCCGCAGACAGCGGTGGCAAAGTCACCTTCTACGGGCAGGACCCGATCATTCCCAGTCCCCACCGGTTCGGCGCCATGGCCGCGGTCGGCCTGGCTGCCAAGACCATAGCCGTGGCAGCGCTCTGGAGAGCCCGGACTGGTGAAGGACAGGACATTCATGTCGACGTCCGGAAAGCCCTCCGGCGTTTCTGTGGTTTCTTCGAGGGGAAATGGGAAACGATCAATGGGCGCGTCCCAGCCATGTATGCAGATCGATATAACCCATTCTGGGAGATTCCGCTCTTCCGGAAAACACGCGATGGGCGTCACGTGGTGGCTATCAACATTTACCCAGGGCTCCACTCACGAGCGCTCAATTTTCTGCGGGCCAGTGACAACCCCGAATCCGTAAACAATGCGATTCTGCAGTGGCGCGCGGCGGAGTTGGAATCGGCAGGGCAAGAGGCCGGCCTTGTCTTCGCCATGGTGCGCACCATCGAGGAGTTTCTCAGAGAGCCCCAGTACACCGAAGTGCTTTCCAGCATGCCGCTCATCACTTTAGAAAAAATCGGAGAAAGTGAGCCGGTACCGTTCAAGCGCGGCGCAAAGAGCCCCTTGGAAGGCATTCGCGCGTTCGGAATGGGGCACGTGATTGCTGGAGCTGGCATGGGAAGAGACCTGGCGTATTACGGCGCGGATGTGCTGAACATCTGGAGGCCCAATGATACGGAGGTCGAGGGCTTTATCTGGGACGCGCAGGTTGGGATGCGTTCCACGGTACTGGACGGCTCCAAAGAGGATCGCGCCAAGTTCGATCGCCTTCTGAAAAATGCCGACGTGTTCTTCTCGAATCGGCGGCCCGGTTATTTGGAGAGGTATGGCCTCACGGCGGAAGAACTGGCGGAAAAAAAGCCGGGATTGATTCACGCCAAGGTGGTCCTCCATGGCGAACGGGGTCCCTGGTCAAATTGGGTTGGCTTCGATGAGATCGGCGCAGCAGTAGCTGGCGTGTTTGCCAACGAGGGAACGCCGACTCAGCCTTCGTCGCCGCCGATAATCCCGGTTTGCGACAACGTCGTCGGTTGGCTTGGCACAATCGGCATCCTTGAGGCACTGCGACGTCGCGCTGTCGAGGGTGGCAGCTATCACGTGGTCGTCTCCCTAACAAGAACCGTGCTGTGGCTGCTCTCGATGGGCATATTCGATAAGGCATACGCGCGGGAAACCGCAGGCTCTACGGACGAGCACAAGCAGATTGCCCCTGATCTTTTCACTGCTGAAACTCCGCTGGGCACGTATCAAGGCATGACGGACCAAGTGGTTTTGTCCAAGACCCCAGGCTCCTTCCGGACCGTGCTTGCCCCGCGGGGCTCGTCAAAACCCGAGTGGTTGGAAGAGAAATAGCAGAATCAACGCCTCTGCGCAGGGAAGTCTGAGCGGAGGCGCAAATACAGAAATTATCTTCAAAAGGAGAAATCAAAATGTCTTACAACAAACCCATTCGTCGGATCGCCATTGTCGGCACCGGAGTCATCGGCGCTAGCTGGGCCGCACAGTACCTTGCTCGCGGCTTGGACGTGGTTGCTACCGACCCGGCACCGAACGCCGAAAAAAACTTGCGCAAGTACATTGACGGGGCCTGGGAGCAACTCACGGCTCTCGGCCTTGCGCCTGGCGCATCGCGCGACCGCCTGAGCTTCACCAAGAACATGAAGGAGGCTCTTGCGAATGCCGACTTCGTTCAGGAGAACGGCCCCGAGAGACCGGACTTCAAAACCAAGCTCTTCGCGGATATGGATGCAGCCACCCCTATTGATTCGATCATCGCGTCGAGCTCATCGGGGATAACGCCAAGCGTCATGCAGTCGAGCTGCAAGCATCCAGAGCGTGTCCTGGTCGGACATCCCTTCAATCCGCCCCACATCATCCCGTTGGTTGAAGTCGTGGGCGGCGCGAAGACATCGCCCGAAGCGATCCAGCGCGCGATGGATTTCTATGCCTCGATCGAGAAGAAACCGATCCAACTGCACAAGGAGCTCCCTGGGCACGTTGCCAACCGACTGCAGGCTGCGCTGTACAAGGAGGTCACATACTTGATTCAGCAAGGCGTGCTCAGCGTCTCCGACGCGGACGATGCGGTGAGCTATGGCCCTGGGCTTCGCTGGGGAGTCATGGGACCGACCTTGCAATGGCATCTGGGAGGCGGCACGAATGGAATCCAGCACTTCCTGGATCACCTGATGGACCCGTTGGTAGGCCTGATGAAGGCGCTCGGCACTCCCGATGTCACGCCGGAACTCAAGAAAACGATCGCCGAAGGGGTTTCGCAAATGGCTGGAGGCCATTCGGTCGAACAACTCGCGCAGGAAGAGAACAGGTTGCTGGTCGACCTGATCAAGTTGCGCGCTCAGCAAGCCAAGGCGTTAGCGGCAGAGGCACACGCCTGAGGACTGAAAAACATGACACATCAATCGCCACATGTAGTGATCGTGGGTGCGGGTTTCGGAGGATTGGCCGCCGCCAAAGCTCTGAGGAAGACACCCGCGAAAGTAACCCTGATCGACCGTACCAATCACCACGTGTTTCAACCGTTGCTTTACCAGGTGGCGACCTCGGTCTTGACACCCGGTCAGATTGCGACGCCAATCCGCAGCATCCTTCGGAATCAGAAGAACACGACAGTAATCATGGGGGAAGTGGCAGCGGTAGACAAGGATCGGAACTGTGTCATTTCTAGCGACGCCGACCGGCAGAACGTACCGATTGCCTACGACTACCTAATCCTGGCGACTGGCGCTAGTCATAGCTACTTTGGTCATGATGAATTTGCGGAGCACGCGCCGGGTTTGAAGAGTCTCACAGATGCTGAGGCAGCCCGAAATAAAATCTTGCAGGCGTTTGAATTGGCGGAAGCTGAGGAAGATCCGAGCCGCCATCGGGACCTGCTGACTTTCATTCTCGTTGGCGCCGGCCCCACCGGGGTGGAAATGTCCGCCGCTCTCGCTATTTTCGTCCGAAATACACTGAAATCAGACTTTCGGAGAATCGATCCGGCCTCCGCAAGAATTGTGCTCGTCGATATGGCATCACGGGTCTTGCAACCGTACACGGAGGATCTCTCCAAGGCCGCAAAGCAGCGGCTCGAGACGTTGGGCGTCGAAGTTCGGCTCGGTCACAGCGTTGATCTGATCGACGCGGAAGGCGTCGTAGTCGCGGGCGAGCGCATCGCCAGCAAAACCGTGATCTGGACTGCGGGCGTCGCACCCTCACCCGCAGGCAAGTGGCTGAACGCCGAAACAGATCGCGCCGGGAGGGTGCGCATTCAAAAAGATCTTAGTGTGCCCGGACACCCGGAGATTTTTGTGGTGGGCGATACGGCGTCGCTTGACCAGAATGGCAAACCCCTGCCAGGGGTTGCTCAGGTAGCCATTCAGCAAGGACGTTATGCGGGAAAGCTAATTCACAACCGCATTGTTGGGAATCCCCCACCGTCCCCGTTCAACTACTTTGACAAGGGCAGCATGGCTGTCGTCGGCAAGGGCTTCGCTGTGCTGCAAAGCGGGAAGGTCAGAATAAGCGGTTTCGTGGCTTGGCTCGCTTGGGCCGCCGTGCACCTCCAATTCCTCGCCACATCAAGCCTCCGTTTGAGTGTGTTCCTGCAATGGGTGTGGACGTATGTGACCGGGCAGAGGGGTGACCGGCTAATCGTCAATCAACATGGTTCAGAGGTTACGAAGTCAGGGCTGGATACAACCGCCAAAGCCACATTCGCGAGCAGGCAGGACTCTGGGCCGGGACGAACTGAAGGCGTGAAGACACCGACCGACGAGGCCGTAGCTTTAAACGAGGCGAGATGAGCGGAACGTATAGAGCAATCCAGGTAACGAAACCGGGAGAATTCGCAACCGTAATGAAACCGCTCGTCGATCCTGGCCCTGGTCAAGTGCGCATTCGCGTCGAGGCGTCCGGTGTCTGCCACTCGGATGCTGGCACGGTGGAAGGCTCGTTCCCGATCAACTGGCCGCGTGTCCCTGGACACGAAGTGGTAGGGCGCATCGATGCCCTTGGCTCTGGCGTGCAGGGCTGGACGGTTGGTCAGCGCGTCGGTGTCGGCTTCCTCGGAGGCCCTTGCGGTTATTGCGAAT
>DATKPJ010000069.1:0-4751 GCA_035524195.1 Occallatibacter sp. | reverse complement strand
GCGGAATTCGCCGTCCTGAACCATTTGCTTCAGGTCCTGGTTGGTTGCGGCGACGACGCGAACATCAACTCGCGTAGTCCGCGTGCTTCCGACGGCCTCAAATTCACGCTCTTGAAGCACGCGCAGCAACTTAGGCTGAAGTTCTAGCGGCATGTCTCCTATCTCGTCGAGAAAGAGCGTGCCGCGATCCGCTAACGCAAACCGGCCAACATGAGAATTGATGGCGCCCGTAAAAGCGCCACGTTCGTGTCCGAAGAGTTCGCTTTCGAGAAGGCCCGCAGGCATGGCAGCGCAGTTCACCTTCACCAGATTGCTATTGTGGCGGGAGCTGAGCTCGTGAATCGCCCGCGCAATGACTTCCTTGCCAGTGCCGGTCTCACCGGTAATCAAGACCGTTGCATTCGTACCCGCGACGGCTTCCACTTGGGCGAGAATTGAGCGCAGGCTGCCCCGGCGCCCTACGATTGTGTCCAGGAACGAGGACTCCGCGCGTTCCTGTTTGCGCGTCGTCCGTCCGTCACCACGATACAGAACGGTATTTCTCGACACAGTTTCCGGATATGGACTAGGCCGCACGACGGAATTTAATGCTGTACTCATTTTTTGCTCCTATTTCTCATCGTCATGTCCGGGCATTTCCAACATCAGTGGCCTCGCTTTGAAACTCGATCTTTCGGAATCATCAGCCTTTCCTAGCCCGGTGCGGATCCGACTGAGCGATAACATCAGAAGTCCGGAGGCGAAACAATTGGACCTAGGTCCCGGAGGTATTTCGACATCCCCCTTTTGAGGGATCGAAGAGCCCTTATTGCGTGGTCAAAGAGCGATTCGAGCGAATCGATCACAATTGGATTCGAGCGCCAAATGCATCATGCGTAGGGCCCATCCGTTACCGCGCCAGCCAGAGCGCATATCGAACGGCTTGAAAAAATGTAAACGCGTAGTGAGCCCTTAGAATGCGATACCAACCGAGAACAGAAGGCGTTTTCTTGATTGCAGTCATTGTGGCTTCCTTTCTGAAGAACTTTTCGTGAGCACGCCCGATCGAATCGGACACGATAAGGCGATAACACCAAAGCCACGGAAACGATGCAATTGGACGATGGTCGGCGAGACTTTGGTCCAGGTTCGAGTGACGGTGGTCGTGCTGATTAGCCTGGGATTAAATACAAACTATCGCGAAGCGGCATTCTGAGTGGCTGAACTTGCCGCATGGCGGCTGATTTAGTGAATGATTTGCAACGATTGAACAGTTCCTTAGACCACGATACTGTAAATAGCCTCTTTTCCCGGAGGTTTTTGCCAAACGGCAGGAGGGTTTTATGGGGAGCTCACTGGCGGCAGAATCGCTGCTCTCCTTAGCAGTAACCGTTACGTCAAAGCAGCGCGTCGAGTCTGTCCTGCAAAGTATTGTTCAGGGATTGGCAGCACAACCGGGGATGGCGCTGGCTCGGATTTGGCTGCTGCCATCCGTCCATCACCCGAGCTTTTACAACGTCGCATCGGATCCCCCAGATTGTCTTTGTCTCGTGGCAAGTGCCGGAACTCCGATCAATTCGCCGCAGGAGGATTGGTCTTTCCTACAGGGGCACTTTGCTCGAGTGTCGTTCAATGCCGGAAAGGTTGGTCAAGTGGCCACAAGCCGGCATCCGATTCTCGTCGAAGACGTCGCCGCTCAAAACGATTGGATTGTGCGACCAGAATGGGCGAAACGTGAGGAGATACGCAGCTTTGCCGGTCATCCCCTCATCTTTCGAGAGACACTGCTCGGCGTTATTGCTGTTTTCAGCCGTCAAACACTCGGTCAACAAGAGTTCACTTGGTTAGGTTTGTTTGCGAATCAGGCCGCACTCGCTATCGCCAACGCCTCTACGGAGGAGGCTCTGCGGTCGAGCGAGCGCAATCTTACCGCCATCATCAATACGATCCCAACGGCGGCATGGACTACTCGTCCGGACGGCTACTGCGACTTTCTCAATCAGGTATGGCTCGATCACACGGGCATGACTGCTGAACAAGCACAGGGGTGGGGATGGGCAGACGCGATTCACCCGGACGACCGTAAGACGCTTGTCGAAGAGTGGCAATCTTGCCTGGCTTCGGGCACTCCAATAGACACTGAAGCGCGAGTTCGCCGTTTCGACAGTTCCTATCGATGGTTCTTGATTCGCAGCAATCCGCTGAAGGATGAATCGGGCAACATCCTCAAATGGTACGGAACCTGTGCAGACATCGAGGATCGCAAGAGGGGAGAGGAAGCCCTACGTACGCGGGAACTGTCCTGGCGGCAGATCGTCGACAACATTCCCGGGCTCGTGGCGACGACGGGTGCATTGGGCGAAGTGGAGTTTCTTAATCGACAAACTCTTGAGTATTTCGGTAAAGGAACTGAGGAGCTAAAAAACTGGGCCTTGATGGATGCCGTTCATCCTGATGACCTTCCTCGTGTAATCGAGGCGCGCAGAAAATCGATTGAAACGGGGCAGATCTACGAGATTGAGCATCGTTGTCGACGCGCAGATGGCGTATACCGATGGTTCCAGGTTCGCGGCCTCCCAGTGCGAGATGCCGCAAACAATATAACCGCCTGGTATCTGCTCCTTACAGACATCGATGATCGCAAAAAGGCTGAAGAGGCTCAGCTGTCGAGCGAACGCAATCTCAACTTGATGATCAACGCCATCCCCGCCATGGTCGGCGTGTTGCGAGCCGATGGCTCCATACTGTATGTGAATCAAGCGGCGACGGACTACACCGGTGTCACCCTAGAAGACATGCCAAAAGGAGACTATCGCGCTCGCACGTACCACCCGGAGGATTATGAAAAGAAGCGAGAGGAGCGCCGGCTGGCGCTTACACGGCCTGTACCGTTCGAAAGTGAGCAACGTGTGCTAGGCAAGGACGGCCGATATCGCTGGATCCTGAGCCGCTACAATCCTGTGCTCGACGAGCAGGGAAGAGTAGATCGATGGTATGTGGCCGCGACGGACATCGATGATCGCAAAAAGGCAGAAGAGGCTCTGCAAGCGAGTGAGCGCGATTTGAGCTTAATGATCAATGCCATCCCCGCCATGATTCATACCGCGCGGGCCGACGGATACCTCGATTACTTTAACGAACCTTGGTTGGAATACCTGGGCACAACTCTTGACAACGTGACCGGGTGGAAGTGGACGGCTCTCGTTCATCCCGAAGACGTCGATGGTATTGTAGCCAAGTGGCGAGCTTGTCTAGCGACTGGAGAGATCTTCGAACACGAAACGCGCGTACGCAGAGCCGATGGTGAATACCGCTGGATGTTCCACCGCAAAGTGCCGCTGCGTGACAAGCACGGAAACATTGTTCGATGGTACGGAACCAGTTTGGACGTTGATGATCGAAAACGGGCGGAGGCGCAGGTCGAGCAAGCCTACCTACGTCTGGCCGAAGCGCAGCGGCTGAGCAAAACGGGCAGCTTCATTACGGATTTGCTGGCGGACGACCACAACTGGTCGGAGGAGGCCTTCCGCATCTTCGAGTTTGATCCCGCAGCCAAGGTCACCGTGGGGTTGATTCGGGACGCGATCCACCCTGAGGATCTGCCCACGTTCGACGCTGTGATCGCGCGCGGCATGACGGGCACGGATGTCGACTTTGGATTCCGAATTGTGACCCCTCGGGGCACCGTGAAGCACTTGCGCGGCATGGCTCGTGTCATGGCGCAAAGTGGGGGGCGCCCGATGTTCATCGGCGCTCTTCAGGATGTGACGGAAAACAAGCTCGCCGAGGAGGCCTTGGACAGAGCCCGCTCGGAACTTGCCCATGCGGCACGGATCACGACGCTAAACGCATTGACCGCATCCATCGCCCATGAGATCAACCAGCCGCTCGCGAGCCTCGTCACCAACGCGAGTATTTCTTCTCGGAGATTGAATGCTGACCCTCCAAACGTCGACGGTGCACGGGAAACATTGCAACGGACCATTCGTGATGCCAACAGGGTATCCGATGTGATCACGCGATTGCGTACCTTGTTCAGCAAGAAAGAATTCACATTAGAGCCGTTGGATCTGAACGAGGCTACCCAGGAGGCGATTGCGTTGTCGCTGAGTGATCTTAAGCGGAATCACGTAATCCTGCGGCCGGAGCTCGCTGAGAACCTGCCGCCCGCCATCGGCGACCGTGTTCAGCTGCAGCAAGTTATCCTGAACCTGCTGCGAAATGCTTCTGACGCAATGAACACAGTAAACGATCGCCCGCGGGAGTTGCTCATCAAAACAGCACGGGACGAAGATGATCGGGTGCGGCTTAGTGTGATAGATGCGGGAGTTGGTTTCAGCCCTGAAGCGGCCACAAAACTCTTTCAAGCTTTCTATACAACGAAAAGAGATGGGATGGGCATTGGGCTTTCACTGAGCTACTCTATTATCCATGCTCACCATGGCCGCCTCTGGGCCCAGCCAAACGACGGGCCAGGCGCCACCTTCTCGTTTTCCATACCTTCTGGTTCAAGAAGCCTCATAGGCGCGACATCAGGGGTTTAGGGCCATTGGCAAGACTAAGTTCTTTCTTCGATCTGGTCGCGACTAAAGTCTCGCCGCGCGAGTTGCTCGGAGGCGCTCCTGGGGTCGGACACGAACTGAGACGAGAACCAAGACATTAGAAGCTCCTGCAGTACCTTGGGCTGGTGGGACGCAATTTGTTTGAGTAGAGTCGCAAACTCGAAATAGATACGCGCCGCGGTTATCTTTCGGTTGGCCGGATCGAATTCA
>DATKPJ010000068.1:0-6427 GCA_035524195.1 Occallatibacter sp. | reverse complement strand
CGCCTGTTTCTCTACGGCAGCTACCTCGATATTCTTAACCGGGAATCCTGAGCTGCCAAGTTGCAGCAGATCGACTGCCGAGTCTGACCACAACCGTCAGAGATTGATCGATCAAAATCCGCATGCGTTGCAGTCCGATCAATCGTAGCGACAGGCTGCCTCGGACTATGATTGCAGGAAGCCGCTGAAGGGGTTCGTGCCTGATCGTGCCCGAGCCGGTGATCAGGTCTTTTGAAAGAAGAAAAGCTGCGTACCAGGCTTTTGTTGAAATACGAGCGCGGCGACCCAGCTGATCCAACCGGGCAATGGCGAAAGCCTTTCGAAGTTAGCACCGCCGATGACAGGGGCCGAGCCTGCGCTTCAGTGGACGAGTGACACGGCGACAATGCCCTCAGCGAAGGAATCCGCGACGAGTCGATTGGCAGCAATCACTTGTCCGAGAAGCGCGTTTGCTTGGTCGATGGCTGATCTTCGGGGTCAGCCCCGTCGGTGAGCGACTCGGCCATTGTGCGTCAACCAAGATCCTTCCTGTTTACGGCGCACGCTCGCAGATGCATGAACTCACTTTTTGCCTGGCCACCTCTCACGTTGATAGCTGTCGAATCGGTCCGAATCTAGCTCTTCGAGCAGCTCATCTTCTGCGGTCCGATGTTGAAGCGGGCGATTCGCCCACAGCAAAACAAGAAAACCTTGGTAGGTCGGCATGCGTACGCAACCCTGGAGAAGCGTTGCCTCCACCTCTTCGGACAAGGCAGGAATCCAGTCCCCGGCTCTGACCTCCACCATCTCCTCCAAAGGTCTCTTGCACTCGAGGAGACCGGCATCCACCTCTTCCTTGACTTTGATCCAGTGCGGAAAACTCGGTGAGGGCGAAAACCAGCGGACACGCGCGCCTTCTACCCAAACTCCAGCACAGCTCTGCGTCGCCACGTCGCAATACTTTCGAATCGTGGCCATCAGGCTCGTGTCAAACTCCCGAGCGAGATCGCTCACCAGTTGCAGCGACGGCCATTGGGCTCCGATGTGCGATCTCAACTCCGCACTGGGAAGGAGGAGCTCCGAAGCAAACTCGTCCGCCTCGTGTTCGGGGTTGACTTCGATATTGGTCCAGTTCGCAATATCTTTCGCACCGCACGACATGCTGTCGGCGTCTTTGTGGAGGAGGTAGTGCCCGATCTCATGGGCCGCGGTGAAGCGTTTGCGCGTGTTTTCCCGAATGTTGCGTTTCACCAGAATGCGACCGCCTGCGCCTGAGGCTCGGCGTACCAGGGCTCCGTCGAAACCGTCCGAGTCGACCTCTTTCAGCGACAGGCCGAGCGGCTTGGTGATGTCCTCGAGGCGCAGAGCTCCCTTGATGCCCAATCTTCGGCGCAGCTCGATGGCGACCTCTTTATTCATCGCGCCTCTCCCGTCACTCGTCGTTCGATTCAACCTCGGCTTGCTCGCTCTCAAGCAGTTTCTTGTCCGCCGCCGACAACTCCTTCTTGTTGCGGAAAGCGAATTGAGTTTGCCTTGTCTGGCCGGGCAATGGCGTGTTCAGCACTCTCGCCGACTTCGCTCTGGCAGTATCCAGAAAACTGCCGACCAGATTCTCTGCCGTCTTGACCACCGCCTTGGCCTTTTCCGCAGCGCTCGGCGGCCGCAGGGCCTTTAGCGTCTTGTCCAATTTTTCAGGAACCTCCTTGTCCAACGTCCGGTAGTGATGATTCGCATAGTCGAAGAGCTGCTTATGAACGTTGGCCTTGAGCTCGGCGGCATCCATTCCGCAAGCCTCTAGCTCTTCGTCCAGCTCCTCATTGCTGAGGTCCGATTCTCTGCCCAAGAGGGTTTCGAGACTCTCCTCGAACGCTTTCGCCTGGCGATTCTCCTCATTCTTTTTGCGATTCTCCTCGATCCTCTTCTTCATACGTTGCTCCTGCGGCGTGATCCGGTGAAGCCATGCTTCCCCAGTCGCCGGGCTAGTTTTCTCCTGCGGTTGTAAATCTCGGTCTCCGGAACCCCGAGCAGCGAAGCGATGTCGCGGGCTGCCGGGATGGTGTCCTCAAAGGTCTCGATCGCGAGGACGTACTCCTTTAAATCCTCGTCGTCGGCGACGCACAGATCCAGGGCCCCGCGAAAGGCGGCGTCGCGCAGCAACGAACGGAGGTCGAAGAGGCTCTCCGGCTTCGCTTGCGGGGAGGCGTCTTCGGTGAGCTCGTCGGCCAGCGTCGTCTTGCCGCTCCGGCTGGTCTTCACCGCGGGTTTGCGCAGCGTGCTGACGATCTTGTTGGTCATGACCCTGGTCAGAAAGGCCGGCACCGCCTCAGGCGGCCCGGTGAACGGAAGCTGATTCGTGCCCCACTGGATCAGCGTCTCGGCGACATAATCGGCGGGTGACTGGCCGGATCCCTCGAGAACCCGGTCCTCCCCCTTCCAGGCAGCGAACCTGAGGGCGCGGCAGGCGCGCACGATGAGGATTCTGTACAGCCTTTGATATTCCGCTGCGGTCATGAACGGCGTTGGACACCCCAACTATCTATTAAAGCGCCGCGCCCAAATTTTTTTGCCATGCCATGGCGAAAAAAGAGAGGAGCTGCGCTTTACCCAGTGTGAGCGGCTGCGACCGGCAGCAAAGGCACGCAAGCCGCACAGACGGAGAAAACTCTATGAATCAAGAAGGCCTCAACCCGGAACTGGGTGTTGTCGAGCAGGCAGTCGCCGCCCAGGCGGTGGAACTGGCTGCGATCGAAGTCGAACTTGCGCATATTGAGAATTGCGGCCTACATGGGCAGCCGGTGCCGCTGGCCCGCGCGTACCGGATCAAAGTGGACAACCAGTACCACGAATGGCCCAAGGCTCATATCACCGGCAACCAGCTGCTTCACCTCGCTGGCCGCACCGGCCCGCTGGTGTTCGAGGTCTTCGAGCACTTCCGGCACGGAGAGCCGGAGCTGATCTCCCCCCATGCAGAAGCCAACCTCCGCAAGCATGGCGTCGAGAAATTCACGACGGAACCGGAGCTCGTCCAGGTAACCATCGACAACAAGCCGAAGACCATCCAGGCCGGGACGTACACCGTCACCAAGCTGAAGGAAGTTCTCGGTGTCGATCCGTCCCGCGTCCTGGACGAGGTCATCGGCGGCGAGTTCAAGGAACTGCCCGACAACGGCACGGTTCACATCAAGGGCTGCGAGATCTTCGTCAGCCATGTACGCCAGGGGCAGTCGTCCTAATGGTCGCCCCGGAGCACCTCGACGAACTGCGGGCGGTCTTTGGCGACGTGGCGGCGAAGGTGGAAGGCGGAGTCGACTTCGTCTTCCTTCCTCGGCTCGTGCTTCCCCCCGGCTGCACACCCCGGGAAATGCAGGCTCTGCTCTGCCTGGGCCAGCACGGAGGCTACACCACCCGTCTTTTCTTGCAGCAGGCGGTGCCTGGCCGGGGCGCGAACTGGAGCTCGCATGTTGTGCTGGGCAGACCGTGGTGGACATGGTCCTGGAACCAGGTGCCGGCTCGCCTGCGTCCCGCCGAGATCCTGGCCGAGCATCTCCGGGGGCTGCGATGAGAACGATCCTGAAGCTCACCGCGGCCCTCTACGACGATCTGGTCCAGCGGCTGCGCGAACCCCACGAGTTCGCAGCCGAGCGAGTTGCCTTTCTGAAGTGCCGCCCGGCATTGTCGGCTAGGTCGCTGCTTCTGCTCGCCGGAGGAGTCCATCACGTCGAGGATGGAGACTACGTGGATGATCCCTCCGCGGGAGCGACGATCGGCCGCTCCGCGCTCCGCAAAGCGTTGCAGACGGCCTACACGGAGGCCGTCTCCATGGTTCACGTTCATCTGCACGAACATCGCGGGCGGCCGGGCTTCAGCCGAACCGACCGTCGGGAGAGTGCCTTGTTCGTGCCGGACTTCTGGAACGTTCAGCCCAGTCTCCCGCATGGGGCGGTAGTGTTCAGTTTCGATTCCGCGGTAGGCCAGTGCTGGATTCCGGGCGGCGCTGCACCGGCCGGCGTGCAGGTTGCGATTGTCGGAAGTCCCATGCGCTGCACCTGGAAGGTGGCCCGTGACTGACACGTTGAATCTCGAGCGCCAGTCGTTCCTTGGGAAAGACTCCGAGATTGTGTTGGGCCGCACTCGAGCCGCCCTCGTGGGTCTCGGCGGCGGCGGCTCCCATATCGCGCAGCAACTGGCCCACATCGGGGTAGGGAGCTTCCTGCCCATCGATCCCGACTCCATGGAAGACACGAACCTCAACCGGTTGGTCGGCGGCACTATGGAAGACGTCAAGCTCGGCACCCCCAAAGTCGACATCGCCGAGCGCCTCATCAAGGCCGTCAATCCCGCCGCCGAGATCATTAAGCGCCAGGCGAGTTGGACGGAGGTCACCGCGGAGCTTCGCGACGTCGATGTCATCTTCGCGTGCGTCGATTCGATCGCATGTCGCAATGAACTCGAAGCCTTCGCGCGCAGGTTCCTCATTCCTCTGATCGATATTGGCATGGATGTCCACGAGTCGAACGATGGATTTTCCATCAGCGGTCAGGTGATGCTGTCGCTGCCGGGCAGGCCCTGCATGCGTTGTATGGGACTGGTCACCGACGAAGCCCTAGCCAAAGAGGCTGCCAAGTATGGCGCGGCGGGAGGGAGGCCGCAGGTCGTGTGGCCGAACGGAACTCTGGCGTCCATCGCGGTCGGCGTCTTCATGCGACTCACGACGCCCTGGGAGATGCGCAAGGCAACGCCGTTGCTCCTGGAATACGACGGTGACCTGCAGACGGTGGTACCCAGCAATAAACTTGCCTACCTGCCTGCGCACTGTAAGCACTACGATTCTCTGCATGAGATCGGAGACCCATTTTGGATTCCCGATGCTGTTGCAGGTCGAATAGATATAGGCGGATGGAATCGTTCACTGGAAGAACGCTGACGACGGTTCAAATCTGCACGAAGCCGGGTCATGTTTACTGACCAGGGGCGACGCCAGAATTCAACTGTTGACTTCAGGGCAAACCACTCATCCAGGCGGTTCCGCGATCCACGTTGACGGATAGTCGCCTTCTCGGATATGTGGCACTTGGCTCAACTGTTGACCTCAGGGCCACCCACTCGTTGACAGGATTCTTGCTGGTTCTGCACCTCTGCCAAGCATATGAGCTACCCGTGAAAACGAGAGTGAAACTGAACAATGAGACGCCGAGGTTCTACGAGATGGATGACGGCTTTCTGGTTGCTCATGGTGGCAAGGTCCTCAGCGGCGCCGACTGGATGCCGCTCACCGCAGCCATCACCACCCTACCGTCGAAGCGAGGCCTGTGCGTGCGCTACCCCGTACGCATGAAAGAGGACCTGCTTCCACTCGAACATCTGCAGGGCGAGCAATTGATCGTCGAGCTGATGGCGCGCTTTGGGCTGGACCAGGAAGTCGCCGCCCAGGTTGTTGCCGATCAGCTGACTCTTGAAGGGACCTACACACTGCATTCGGAGACCGCCAAACGTAACGGCGGAGATTTCGACTTCGACTGGGTGTGTGTGATCGATGGGGAGCGGTTTCCACGCTTTGTGGACAGCCGCTTTCGCATGGAGCACGAACATGAGGTCACGAAGACCAAGGCAGGAAGAGCCAAGTCTCCGTGGTTCTCGCTCGAGTTCGTGGCCCTCAAGTCGCGCGGGAATCAAATCGGGGCTATCACCGACCTGATGAGTTCCTGCGTGGCCGGTGGCCGTGAGGACCTGCTCTATGAGCTGGTTTCGGAACTGCAGCTGGAGATCGACTCGCTCAAGCACAACACCAACGCCGACCGGAAGAAGCTGCAGGCGATTCGCCAGCAGGTTTCTCCGGCGCCCTGGCTTGCCCTCAAGGAAGCCAAGGCCATCAACGACAAGGAACTGCCACTCTCGCTCGACGTTCTGCCCACGGATCGTATCGGAAGGCTCTACAACATACTTCGCAAACACATCGAGGAACTGATGGAGAAGCCCTTCGCAATCGAGCAATTCCGCGGACTGATCACCGGGAACGAAGTGACGGGTCCCATGTTTCTGGAATCACGCCTGATCAACTCCGTGTATGCAGCCGGACACGGGATGATCCAGGCCAAACTCACGGTGGAGCAGAAGGCGCATGAGCAGGCGGCCGAGCGCGTGGCGGAAGCCAGGCGTCTGGGCGACCGGCAGCGCATCGCCGCGGAGCAACGGGCATTTGCGAAGGCAAAGGCTCGCTACCGCCGCGCTCAGGAACAGGCCCGCGATCAGGCGGCTTCTCTGCAATCGATCATCCGCAGTTGGGGTGACGCGAAGCAGGAAGACCGGGTGGATCTTGCAACCAGGAGTGCGGGGAGAATTCGGTTCTTCGCACTCTGGAAGGGCGAGACGACCGATGCCTGACCATTCGCGCCGATGCGGATCACGGTGGGAGGTTCCATGCGGACGAAGAGAAAGCCCGCCACCGCGA
>DATKPJ010000067.1:0-17610 GCA_035524195.1 Occallatibacter sp. | reverse complement strand
AAGTGGAATCTTCTTTTCCGCGGCCGCGGCCTTGGCGGCAGCAATCGAAACTCCAAGAATCGCGTTGGCTCCGAGCTTGGACTTGTTTGGCGTTCCATCGAGAGCGATGATCTCCTCGTCAAGAGCCTTTTGGTGGCCAGGATCCATTCCCCGTACCGCGCCTTGGATCAGTTTGGTTACGTTGTGGACTGCTTTCAGCACTCCTTTTCCGTTGTAGCGTTTCTTATCTCCATCTCGGAGCTCGACTGCTTCATGCTTCCCGGTGGAGGCTCCCGAGGGAACTTTCGCCACGCCGGTTGCCCCGCTCTCCAGAGTTACGTTGACTTGAATCGTTGGATTTCCTCGTGAATCGAGAATTTCCAGAGCATCGACGCTTTTTATTTTTGACATGAGTTCTCCTTGCTATCAGTACGTTTCAAAGAACCTGTTTCAAGGACAGTGATCAAGTCCCTTTCCACATCCCGGGGAAATGCGAGCGCTTCGAGACGCCCGACTGTCGCCTCGACGGGATAGGGATACGACTTCAGGCAAAACTCTCCGTTCTCCCAAGTGGCGTAACAAGCTTCAGGGCTTCCGGTTTTCGGCTGCCCGAGACTTCCCGGATTTACCACGACTTTATTTCCGATCTCGCGCACAAAGGGAGTGTGGGTGTGTCCGACCAGCAATACATCCGCATTGACCTGATCGAGCTCCCTGACCCACTCTTCAGACTGCTCAGCACAATAACCGTACAAAGGATTTGACGGTTTGGCATGACATAAAAAAAAGCTTGTGTTTTCCCGTTTTAGCTCCAGCTTGAGCGGTAACTGCCGCAGAAAATTCTTTTGTTCTTGGTCCAGCACCGAGGCGGTGTACCGCCATGTGACATTGGCCATCTTCTGATACCGATTACTGCAGCGCGGGTCGACATCAAATCCAATCGTGTGGTCGTGATTGCCCTGAACAACCACTTTGCTGTTTGTTCTCACGAAATCGACCACGGCGCCTGGTTCGGGACCATAATTCACCAGGTCGCCCAACACCCAGACTTCGTCATAGTCTCCGGGCAACGAGCGCAAAGCTTCGTAGTTTCCGTGCAGATCAGAAATAATCGCAATCTTCATTCCGTTTCCGCCTGACGTGCTCTGCACGGATTGGGGCCGACAAACAATCGCATGGAACGCAGCACCGAGTCCTGCTCCCGCCCGCGAGGTTCTTCGCGATATTGGTAATCATGTTTGCGAATAAACTCGCGCAGATCGTTGCCGAGTTCGGCAATGCGGGTTTCCATCTGCGTGAATAATTGATCGCGCTTCGCAGGATCCTTCCACATTTGGAGAGTCACCTGGCCGTGTGGAATGCAAAGACCGTTGGCTGCCAGCGGGACTCGAAACTCTTCCTCGTCGCTCAGTTCTTCGAGAGCTTCTCCCAGAAATTGCGCTTTCTCCCGGTTGTCCTGGCAAAACATACAGTTCTGCCCCGGGACAAATGTCTTTACCTCCGACCGTCGGAAAAGACTTGGCCGCGAGGTCGGATCCAAAGCCTTCACAGCTGCTAGGCCTGAGCGTGCCGAGCGGGCAAGATCGTCACAAAGTATGGCCAGTCCGAAACCGCCGGTTTGCCAGGCTTCGTCTTCGATCTCTTTCGCCATCCAAAAATGACGAAGGCAGAAACCCCCGCCGGCCAAGAATTTCTCCCGCACCGAGGGAAACATCATCCCTTCGTACAAAAAGGAGTGGATCGATTTGCGTTCGGCGGCCAGCACCGCGTTGCAGATCGCACAGCCGCCCAGCGCAAAGGCTTTACTGAGCGTGTCCCGGGTGAACCACAATGTGCTCCGCTTTTCGGCCCCAGCCGCAGCCCTGTTGTCCTTCTTATTCGTGTTGATATTTTTACGGACCATAGGTCGAGATTTAAATCGCTTGGGAGTCGCGCGAAAGCGAAGCGCGACATAGCTCCGGCGATTGCTTCAAGTATTGGGCGGGATTTTGCCGGGAAGATGACTCCTCGACAAGTTCCCGCTTGTCAGGAGTCATCAGCTGTGCCCGGCTCAAAGAATGGGAACAGCGGTTTCGGTGAACTCCTTCACCGTCAGCAATTTTTTTCAGTACACCAGAGATGAGGCTGCGAAGTCAACGGACTTCGCTCCATCTGATGCGAAATTGCTCGTTTCATTATTGCTCCCATCGCAGATTGCTCTTGCCAAAGTGACCGTAGTTCGTAGTAAGGCGATAGATCGGGCGCAACAAATCCAGTTGCTCGACAATCGCTGCGGGTCGAAAGTCGAAGGTACGTACAAACTCGACTGCTGTCGGGTTGTCACCCGTACCGAATGTGTCCACCTTGACAGAAACCGGCTTCGCTAGGCCAATCGCATAAGCTACTTGAATTTCAGCTCGTTTTGCCAGCCCCTTCTTCACGATCTGACGTGCGACGTGACGGGCGAAGTAGGCCCCGCTGCGGTCCACCTTGGACGGATCCTTACCACTGAAGGCTCCTCCTCCGTGATGCGCAGCCCCACCGTATGTGTCGGCGATAATCTTTCTGCCTGTAACCCCACAGTCTGCTGACGGGCCCCCGTGGACAAAATTTCCCGTGGGATTGACCGCAAAACGAATGTCGTGGTGGAACCATTTGCCGAGCACATTCGGTGCCAGCGTTTCCTCGACGTATTTCCGAATGCCAGCCTGTGGTATGTGCGTGGAATGTTGTGTGGACACAAGCACATCGGTCACAGAGAGTGGAGTATTGCCCTCATACAAAATCGAAACCTGGGATTTTGCGTCGGGTCCAAGCCATGAGTACCGGCCGCTTTTTCGGTCCTCCGCCAAGCCTCGCGTGAGCCGATGGGCCAACAGAATGGGTAGCGGCATCAACTCTGGCGTTTCGTCGGTTGCGTATCCGAACATGATTCCCTGGTCGCCCGCCCCTTGCTCGTGGTCTACGTTTTTGTCGGCGTCCACTCCGCGAGCAATATCAGAGGACTGTTTCGACAGAATCTCGATGATCTGCACCTTGTCCGCATTGAAGGCACAGGTGTGGTCGGTATATCCAATTTCACGGATCGCTTCTCGCACGACGTCCTGGTGACCGACCCGGGCGCCAGAAGAGATCTCTCCGCCCAGCACCACCGTGTTTTCTTTACACAGAACTTCACAAGCCACGCGCGAGTGCGGCTCCTGAGCCACGTAAGCATCCAAGATGGAATCTGCGATGTAGTCGCACACCTTGTCCGGATGACCTTCCGAGACGGACTCGGAGGTCAGTGTGAAGATGGTTGATTTCGGCGAAAGCGAAGTGGAGGTTGGTGTTGGTTCCAGTACTGTATTGGTCACGATGCATGCTCCTTAAAGTTGGCATGCATCAGGAGGTCAAAAATGAGAAACCGCCCGGCATCGAGCGGACATTCTTGGCGGAGATTCGCTTCGGAAAAATACGTTCCGCACATCGAGCGATATTCGCTCAGGCACCGTGGCGTCTCCGCAACCCGGTTGCCGGACCCGGCTCTCGCCGGGCCACTCCTGATGCTCACCTGAAGATTAGAGTCGATCATAGGGTGACGTCAATACCGCTTTGGTTCACTGCTTACGGGCCCGTCGGATAGCGGCAAACGCGGCATTGATTTCTGTTGTTTTCTTCGCCGCCAGATCCTTCAGTTCCTGGCCCAGATGAGCTACACGGTCTGGGTGGTACTCCATTACGAGTTGCTTGTATTTTTTGGTGATGACTTCATCGGAATCCATTTCGCTGACCCCCAGCATCACAAAGGGATCCCCGGAAAAACCACGGCCCATAGAAGCCTTCGTGCGCCTCGGCTTAAATGCATTCTCGACGATGCCCGCCAGTCGATGAGGCTGACTGCGGCCATCCACGACCTCCAAGTCAATCACGGTTAACACGCGCCCGCGCTCCAGGAGAACAAGTGTCTTCTCGCTCAAAGCCGTGTGTGCAAAGTTGCCCAGGTGCTGAAGCAGCATCTCGGAGATCGGCCTTGCCGGATACACCCAGTGAACCTGAGAGCTGCTCGAAGAAGCCAGTCGCGCCCACGGTCGATACAGCGCGTCGTGATCAAGAACCAGCGCAGTCTGTTCGATCGAAGACTCGACAAATGTGTAGAGCTCCTCAATAGTTCCCAGTTCGATGGATTCCAACTCCATAGCCGGAACCTACCACAATTCCTCAAAAACTAACTCCTCGTTAGCTATACCAATCTTCCCGAGTCAAGGGCAGGTGAGTTTCACCGTGGTCCGGCTTGCTCAGAAGTACTTGATACAGATTCAGTCGGCCGGTCTTGAATGCATGCGCGGAGCCTGACATATATAAACGCCACACGCGGTACGTGCTGTCTCCGACAATGCTTCTCGCCGTCTCTGTCTCACTTTCAAGTCGACGCACCCAATGTCGCAAAGTGAGTGCATAGTGCTCACGCAGGCTCTCCACGTGCCGCACTTCGAATCCGGCGGAAGCTGCTGCGCGCAGGGTCACGTCAATAGGAACAAGCTCCCCATCCGGGAACACATACTTGTCGATAAACGACGGCCCCTTTCTCTTGAAAGCCGCGGAAGAAGCGATCCCATGATTTAGAAACACTCCACCCGCACGAAGACGACGCCATGCCTGACGGAAGTACTCCGGCAACAGAGCTTCGCCGACATGCTCGAACATGCCGACACTCACTATTTTGTCGAACTCTGAACCAGAGTCGAGATCGCGATAGTCGCAGACATCGACCCTGCATTGCTCGGTCAACCCCTCTTCTCGAATTCGTCCGCGCGCCATCTCGGCTTGGGGGATACTTAGAGTGATACCGAACCCTTTCACTCCATAGTTTCTCGCTGCGTGCATCAGCAGTCCACCCCACCCGCACCCCAGATCGAGGAGACGCTCTCCGGGACGCAACCGAAGTTTCCGGCAGATGTAATCAAGCTTTTGCGTCTGAGCAGCGTCGATGTCGTCCTCGCTCGATTTGAAATATGCGCAGGAATAAACCATCTGGCGATCTAACCAGAGCGAATAGAACTCGTTGGACACGTCGTAGTGATAAGCCACCGCCTTGCGATCGCGCTCCTTCGAATGAACCGCACCGGTCAGGTCAGCTCCCAAGCCACCGTCAAGATGCCCGCTCTGCGCGGGTAATCGAGTGAGCATCCCTCCGAACTTCAATTTGTCCAGCAAGGAATAGCCGCGACTCAGCAAGGAGTCGGCGAGTTCAAAAGCGGCTTCCAGATCCCCCTCGACATCAAAATCGTCGTAGATGAACGCCTCGCCCAACGTGAGTTCGCTGGGAGAAAGAAACATACTTCTTAGCGATCCCGGATGCTTGAGGAGAAGCCTGAATTGCGGCTGATCGAGATAACTCCATTCCGACCCGTCCCAGAAGCACACCGCAAAACTGCGACCCCGATAGTCCGCGGTAAGCTCTTCAAGCAACCGGATGCTGGTTCTTACATAAGAGTCTTTTGATGTTTGGATCTGAGTGGGCATTCTTGTCTCCGTCATCCCATGATCAAACTGCAGAATTGTTCCAATGCTGTGCTTGTCTCGCCTCCGACAGGCAATCGTCGACTTTGACCTTCGGCCCGCAAAGCGAGCGTGACCACGACGCCGATGATGATGGCAATCCATAGCAGGAGGATGATGACAACTCCTCGATCTATCCCCGATTGACTCCCTGCTCTATGAGCCGAACTCATCTGCGTATCCTCGCGACCTCCTTCGTCAGGAAAAGTGCGGTTTTCGTTCTGCGGCTTTTTGGCCAAACCTATCGAACTCGGTCCTCCGCTGCAGTCAGTATTTTCAGAACATTTCTCGCGACTGTCTGGACAATGACGTTCTCGCTTTCTGTTAATTCCCTCACGGCATCGATTGCAGAGCGATCGCCAATCTCACCCAGCCCTCGTAGTGCCGCAATCCGTACCATGACCTCGGGGTCGCGAAGCAATTCGAGCAGCGGTGACAGTCCACTCGTTTTGCGGCGTGAACCTAACATCCAGCAGATCTGCGCTCGGGTCTCGGGATCGGCACTGGGAAGGATCGAGAGAAGCCTGCGTTCGTAATCGGGAGAATACAAATCGATGCGTGCGCCACATTTCTTGCACACCGCCGGATTCTCCGTCAGGCCTCCCCAGCACTCAGGGCAGATGACGAACATAGCGGACCTATCTCGTCGATGTCCGGCGCCGTGAGTCTCTCAACGAATGCGCGAAAACCACCGACGGGACAGACCTCCCCGACAGTAGAAAAATTGCCGACAGCGCAAGACCGCACAGAACAGAAAAGGCACACGGAAGTGGCATGGCAAAACCTCCAGTCTGCGATCGTGGGTTACTCGTCGGACAAACCGGCGGATCGATTGCCTGTGGCAACGACTCCCGAGACAAGAACCCTTGTCAGGAGTCATTAGCCATCCGCGTTCTACGAAGGAAGGATGGCGGTTAGCGGTGGTACTCCTTCACCGGTAACAACGACATTCAGTTTATTTAGATGTCGGCGAATGTCAAGAGATTCCGAAAGGCCTTCTCAAACCACGATCAGGAAGGCTTCGCGCAGTGGGCATCCACAGCGGACTTTTGTCCGTGCTTTCCTTTCACACTGGCAACGAGCCCACGGTTTGAGTTATGATTTGCGTGGTTTTACATTGCCGCACGGTGATGAGGTCCACCGTTTAACCGCCTGCCATGGCTGATGACCACTACCCCGAGGGGGTGGTGTGATGACAGCCGGACCCGTATTCTCACAGCGTACTCAACGGCTTCCTCCCATAGAAACCGTCGTTCCCGGTAATCCTCGTCCTCTCCTGACGTGGAGACTGTCTTCATGTTGAACGACATCGTGCTACAGGTATTCCAGGTGCTGGCCGTTCTGCTCCTGGCCCCATTGCTTCAAGGTTTCATCCTGAAAGCAGAGGAACGCGTGCAACGCAGCCGGGGGCCGAGCCTGTTCCAGCCCTACCGGGACCTCTGGAAACTCTTCCATAAGCAAGCTGTTGTTCCCGAGTCTGCCTCATGGATTTATTTCGCCGCCCCCATCGTGGCCTTCACAGCCATGCTGATCGTTCCGATTCTGATTCCAGTGCTTACCGATCGCCCCTTGCCCCAATCCGACATGGCCGACATGCTGGGCGGCGGCATGGTACTCACGTTGGGGTCCTTCGCGATCCTGCTCGCAGGGCTGGATAGCGGCAATGTCTACGGTGGGATCGGATCGAGCCGAGCCGTTATGTTGGGGATTCTCGCCGAACCCATCCTCATACTTGTGCTGGTGGGCATCAGTCTTCTGGCCAAGGCGATGTTGCCTTTTGTGGTGAACCACACCCTGCTCGACAAACCATCCGTCTATTGGAGCCCCACACATGTCTTTTTGGTGCTCGCATTCTTCTCTTTGTTACTGGTCGAAACCGACCGGCTGCCCATTCACTCGAGCACGCATATTGAGATCTACATGATCGACGAGGCGCGAATTCTGGAGTATTCGGGCCCGCTCCTTGCGCTTCTGAAATGGGCGTCCATGATGAAGCAATTCATTCTCTACACGATTTTCTGCAATGTCTTCCTGCTGCCCTGGGCAATGGCGCAGAAAGGCACTGCCTTGGGTGAACTTGGGTCGGTATCTGCGTTGCTTGTGAAGTTCTTGATTGTCGCCATTTCGATTGTCGTGGTCGAGACCATTCAGTCGCGCCTTCGTTTTTACCGTTACCAGGAGCCGCTGGCCGCGGGGTTTCTATTTGCCGTGCTTGCAATCGTGTCGAGTCAATTGATTTGAGGAAGATATGTTCCTAGCCCATGTAAGTTCGCTACAGGCTTCGATTTTCAGTCTGCTGGCCATCTTTAGCCTGCTGCTCGCCTTCGTCATGTTGGGATCCCATTGGCTGCGAAATTATGTGTATGCCTTTGCGGCCGAGTCTTGGCTGATTGCGGCCCTGTCGGCAGCGGTGGCGTATTTCGGTGGTTATACCGAGCTCTACATAATTGCGATTCTCACGGCCGTGTTCCGTGGTCTCGTACTTCCTTATCTCTTGATGCGCATCGTTCAGAGACTCAATGTGCAGCGCGAGATCCACGCTGTGCTGCAGCCAAGCTCCAGTCTTGTCGTGGGAGCGCTGCTGGTAATGTTCGCCTTCGTGATCGCTAATCACATGAATTTTCAGACTTCCACGGCAGGCGAAGTCGTTGTCCTGGCCCTGACCATCATGCTCTCGATGAAATTGCTGGGCTTTTTAATGCTCGCAGTACGCGATCAAGCGGTCAGCCAGATCCTGGGCCTGCTGGTGCTCGAAAACGGAATATTCCTTGGGTCCCAGATTCTGGTTCCAGGTATGCCGATGCTTATCGAGATTGTTATTTTGTTTGACCTTCTCATCATTGTCGCTTGTTTTGGGATGTTGATTCGTTACCTCGTGGTACACGCCGGAACGACGAGCAGTCGTCAATTGAATCGGTTGGTGGGCTGATATGACCGAGAGCCTGATGCTGATTCTATTCCTGGCTCCGCTAGCAGCAGGAGCATTGTCTCTGATCGTAAGTCGGTCGCGCGTTGCCGAGTACGTGACGGTTCTTGCCGCGATCACTGATCTAGTCGTCAGCTTTTTGCTTCTGCACGAGGCTCTCGAGCAACGCCACACCTTTTTGCACAATTACATCCTGCTCGACAACCTCGGTGCCTGGGTGATCCTTTGCGTTTCGATCGTGTACACGCTTGCATCCATTTATGCGGTGGGCTACATGCGCCTGTTGGATGAAGACGAGCGCCTGCCGTTGTTCTATGCACTTTTCTCGGGCTTTGCTTTCACCATGCTTGGCGCCTGCGTCATGAACAATGTAGGCGTGTTCTGGATCGCGATTGAATTAACGACTCTCATCAGCACGTTTCTTGTTGGATTCGAACAAGAAGCCGAGAGTACGGAAGCAGCGTGGAAGTACATTGTCGTGGTCTCCGCCGGGATCAGTCTCGCCCTCCTTGGTACGGTCCTGTTTTATTGGGGAGGCTCTTACGTCCTTGGCCCAAGCTATGCCATGACTTGGGCGGCTCTTCATGGATCTGCCGCACAAGTCTATCCGCCGCTCTTGACCGTCTCATTCCTGCTAGTGCTTGTGGGATATGGCACCAAAGCCGGACTTGCACCGATGCATACCTGGCTTCCCGATGCACACAGCGAATCCCCGGCACCGGTGTCCGCGATGCTATCAGGGGCATTGCTTAATGCTTCCATGCTGGGCATCGCGCGCTTCCTCAGCGTCGTGGATGGCACGTCGGTTAGTACGTTTGCTCACTCCGCAGTCGTCGGATTTGGAATCTTCTCATTCGTATTGGCCACACTTTTTATCGTCCGGCAAACAGGAATCAAACGGCTGATGGCCTATTCCAGCGTCGAGCACATTGGTGTGCAGGCATTGGGCCTAGGTTTTGGCGGGGCGTTGGGCATTGCCGGTGCCCTCTATCACATGTTGAATCACTCGCTGAATAAGTCACTCATGTTTTTTGGCGCCGGCAATGCAATGCGGGCTTACCAGACGAAAGAGATACCGATGATCAGGCATGTGTTGAAGGTATCGCCCGTCACGGGAACGCTCTGGCTACTGGGTGCAGTAGGCATTGCCGGCGCTCCCCCATTCGCGCTGTTCCTGAGTGAGTTCACAATTCTGAGGGCAGGAATTGCGGGCCGATACCGCTGGGCGGCGATCGTTTTCGTCATTTTCCTGATCGTTGTTTTTATCAGTTTTCTCTCGCATTTCCGCGACATGTATTTTGGCACCGGGCCCGAGCCAGAAGTTCGCAGCATGCCCGGAGTTCTGTGGCGTGCTATTCCTATGTGGCTTGCCTTCCTTCCCTTGCTGGTATTGGGACTGTGGTGGCCGCGGGGATTGTGGAATGCATTCATGCAGATCTATGCAGGACTAGCGGGAGGCACTCCGTGAACGGAGCTCTTGAACAACGATTATCTCCGGACGAATTGGTCGAGGTCTGTCGCGCTCTTATGACCGAAGGAGCTCGACTCCAGATGGCCTATGCGTGGTTTCCTGAACCTGATATTCCCGAGGTGATTTATCTGGCGGACCGGAAGCGGCTGGAGCCATTTCCGCTGCTGCGTTGCCGATTGCTCGACGGCCGCCGCGAACTACCGTCGCTTGCTGCCGTTACACCCCTGCTCGGCTGGTATGAACGAGAGATCCAGGACCTGTGCGGCATCCGATTCGTTGGACACCCCGAGCCATCCCCGTTAGTTCTGCACGAGGGGGCACGGCCGGCGATGCCGCCACTTGATCCCCGGTATCAGCCAGAAGAGATGATGCCTTATTCGCCTCAGCCCTGGCACTTACCGGAAGTCGAAGGCGATGACGTTCAGCAACTGCCCTTCGGTCCCGTGCGCGCGGATGTGCTCGAGTCGGCACAGATCCTTTTCTACTACGTAGGCGAGGGTATTCTTCATTGTCATCCTCGGCTGTTCTTTAAGCATCGCGGCTTGGAAAAGCAGTTCGAAGGATTGTCGCCGCTGCTGGGAGTGGTGTTGGCCGAGCGCATCTCGGGGGTAGACAGCTTTGCCCATGCCCTTGCCTTCTGCCAGGCGGTTGAGGCCGCCGGTTCGACCAAGATCCCCGAGCGAGCTTCCTACCTGCGAGTAATTCTTGCCGAAATGGAGCGTCTCTACAATCATCTTCACTACTTGGGGCACCTCTGTCATACCACGACGCTCAAAGTCGGCGAAGCTCAAGGCAAGCTCCTCGAAGAACAATGCAAGCAGATCAATGGGGAATTCACAGGCTCCCGGTTTCTGCGGGGACTGCTTGTGCCCGGTGGGATGAGGCGAGATCTGAGTCTCAATGGTCTGGAAGAACGCCTGCGCCGACTCGAGCCCCAAATCGTCAACTACATGTTCGAACTCGAGACGACAAACAGCCATCTTGACCGCCTATTGACCACCGGTCCGTTGCCGCGCCAAGTTGCATTCGATCAAGGCGCCAGCGGGCCGATTAAGCGAGCTTCCGGAATCCAGCGCGACCTTCGCTGGAGTCATCCCTATGCGGCCTACGGCGCCTTCGACGTGGACGTGCCCGTTCGCCACGAGGGAGATGCACATGCCCGGTCGCAGATCCGTATGGAGGAGATTCGCGCCAGTATCAAGCTCATTTATTCCGCGTTGGAGAAATTGCCGCCAGGGCCCGTATCGACGGAAGTCCAAGCTCTACCTGGCAGCGAGGCCTTAGGGTGGTGTGAGTCGACTCGCGGATCGATTTATCACTGTGTCCACTTTGACGAGGTTGGGCACTTGGCACGCGTGAAGGTGAAGTCACCATCGTTTTCCAATTGGCGCGTATTTCCCTTCACGGTGCATGACAGCAACATGATGGACTACGCCATCAACGAAGCCAGCTTTGGGCTTACGATGGCGGGGTGCGACCGCTAGGCGGGGAGAAGAACGTATGCCGGTGTGGACCCTGTATGGACTCAAACGCGGAGTGGCGACCAACCCGTGGCCCGAGGGTCGCGAAGTTACACAGCGCGGCGTGCAGGGCATGCCACGTTTTCACCCCGAGCGTTGTAAGGAAGGATGTCGCATTTGCGCCGATGTGTGTTTGCCCAGTGCGATTCGGATCCTTGAAAACGCAGGAGGTGAGCGCCTTACGCTCGATTATGGCAAATGTGTCGCCTGCCAGATGTGTACTGAGTTTTGTCCTGACGAGGCCATGGAGAAGTCGGGGGATTGGGCTTTTGCCGTCAGCAAGCGCGCGGACCTCCTCTGGGATGAAGCTCTAACGTCACTCCCAGCACAGGCACTAACGCAGAAGATCCACGCTGCTTTCGGAAGAAGTCTGCACGTTCGACATGTAGATGCAGGTTCGTGCAACGGGTGTGAATCCGAGTTGCAGGCTTTGAATAATCCTTACTATAACCTGCACCGGCTCGGCATCTTCTTCACCCCGTCTCCCCGGTTTGCTGATCTGCTGTTGGTGACAGGCACGGTCACATACGCGATGAAGGAAGCCCTGCTTGAGACCTATAACGCCATGCCGGAACCGCGGTGGGTTGTGGCGATGGGAACTTGCGCAGTTTCGGGAGGTGCGGTGGGTGGCGGCTATGCCTGCGGGCGAGGGGTCGAAGAGTTTCTTCCGGTCGACATTTATGTACCGGGATGTCCACCCAATCCTGCGGCGATGATTCAGGCTTTACTGTTGTTGCTGAATCGGACACGGCAACGCGTTCAAGGAGGGCACTTTGCAGACTGACCTATTAGTGGCAGTGGTGCTGCTCTGGGCCATTTCTTTTGTACTCGCGCTGGTTCTTCGCACCGACTGGGTGGCTCGGGTTGGGATTGCTGGAGGATGCATTCTGGGGCTGGCGTATGCGGTTATGGGATGGGTTAAAACTCCTGCGACCTTGTCGCTGCACATTTCGCTAGCGAATACGCCCGTAGAATTTCAACTCGACAATGCGGCCCTCTGGCTTTTCTTCTTCGGTCTCTTGCCGGCACTGCTTGCCTCTGCCCTGGGCAGTGCTGCCCCCGCCTCGGATGCGAAGAGATATTGGTTGGCAGGTCTAGCGGCTACGCTTCTCGGTGCGCTGGGTGTATTCGGCATGCAGGACACAATGTCCTTCTTGATCGCATGGGAAGTTATGAGTCTCGGGGGAGCCGCCATGCTTCTCGGCGAGCGCATTTCGGCCGATCGTGACGGGCCTACCTTATTCATGGTGTCGTTGCTCGAAGTAGGGTCCGTGGGGGTATTGCTCGCGCTTCTATTGTTGGGTAATCACGCGTCGTCTCAGTCCTTCGCGAATTTTCTGAACGCGTATGGAATGTCTACCGCAGGAACTCTCTTCATTGGCCTCCTTTTTCTTTTCGGTTTCGGCGCCAAGTTGGGCATGCTCCCATTTTACGAATGGTTCCCCTCGGCCTATGGCTCCGGAAGTGGAGCAACCGGAGTCATCTTCTCTGGCATTGTTCTGAATGCCGCCTTCTACGCGTTGGGACGGGCCACTTTGCAGTGGCTTCCGCGTACGGGAACCTGGGCGATCGGCACGGCCAGCATTATGGTTATTGCGGGAGTTCTTAGCGCGATCCTTGCAATTTTCTACGCGTTTCAGGAAGAAGACTGGCGCCGCTTGTTGAGTTTTTCGTCGGCAGAGAATGCCACGGTAGCGATCGCGGCGCTCGGTGTGTCGAGCTTGTTCGCCTCCAGTTCCTTGCCAGCCTTCGCATCCCTTGCCTGGACGGTCGCACTTCTGCACTTGGCCGCGCACAGTTTCGCCAAAGGCACATTGTTCCTCACTGCGGACGGGATTCATGAGGTCAGCGGAGATTACGTGATCCGGCAAACCGGGTTCTTGCGGCGCAGTCCGATCCTATATGGAATCGGCGCCATTTTCGCCGCCATGAGCCTTGCGGCGTTGCCTCCGCAGGCAGGCTTTGCAACCGAATGGTACATTTTCCAAACGCTGTTTCAAGGAACACAAGTCAACAACCTGGTGGCCCGGCTAACGATCGCACTGGCAGCGGCCGGATTGGCCCTCGTGGCGGCAGTTGCTCTGGCCACGTTCGTCAAATTGTTCGGGGTGGGATTGCTCGGCGACGGTCACAGTGGACCAACTCATCTTTCCCATTTCCGCAGCGCCTGTGTCTTTGTTCTCGGATTAAGCGTTCTGGCCTTGGCGGTGGGTATGCCCTGGTGGATGCAATTCCTAGGGCAGACCAGTCAATCGATGTTCGGGGTCAATGCCAGCGCATCGATGCGCGACGGTTGGCTTCTTGTGCCCCTGAGCGGCAAGTTCGCGTTCATCTCACCGACAAAACTGGTAATTGCCGGACCGTTGCTGGCCTTAGTACCGTTGGCGCTATTCTGGGGCAGTCGGCCCCAGTTCAAACTGCGCCGAGTCCCGGTGTGGTCCGGAGGTCGTCGCGAAGACTCCCGCCAGATTGCAACGACCTCCCTGGCATTCTCGAACGCCTTGCGCACCTTCTACAGCTTTATTTATGGCCCCACGCACAACGTCGAGCGGGAATATCAGGACAGCCCTTACTTCCTGAAGAGACTTATCTTTAACCAGGAAGTTGCTCCAGTGTTTGGACCTTATCTATTCGCACCTTTCACACACATGGTGCGCAGGCTTTCGAATGCGGTCAGCGTGTTGCAGTCCGGTTATCTGAATTCCTACAACGCCCTGATTGGGATTCTGCTGGTCCTCATTCTGGCTCTGTCCCTCTTCTACAAGTGAAGGGCAATGTTCGACAGGATCCTAGTCGCGTATCACGGGACGGATCGAGGCCTGAAAGCGTTCGACGCCGCCGTACAGATGGCACATCGATTGGACATGCCGCTTCACATGGTCAGCGTGGAAGAGAACATTCCGCGCTCAGCGGAACTGATCGCCGAGGTAGAAGATGCAAAACAAGGAGAGGATGCTCGCTACCGCGAAGTTGCCGAACAGGTCAAGCGTCGTGCGGCCCTACATGGGGTCGTTCTGGAGTGCGCCGTTGTAATCGGAAAGCGGGAACGAGCCATCATCGGCTTTCTGAACAAAGGCCGTTTCGACTTGCTGGTTATCGGTGAGAGCCGCCCGTCTTTATCAGGATTGCTTTTCGGCAGCCCATCAAACCGGCTGATGAATTTGGCGCCCTGCAGCGTTCTGGTCGTGAAATAGGACGAAACGTCCTCCCTTTCACTAAGGTTGCACTCAACGGCGATCAGCAGCAGCTGGGAGGACCCGAGGAATATGAACTGTTGTGGCATGGACATAGGCAAAGAACAACAAAATGGGCCCCCAAGTTTTCGTGATCCGGTGTGTGGGATGTCGGTCGATCCTGTGACGGCCGCAGGCACAGCGGTTCGTAAGGGACAGATCTTCTATTTCTGCAGCAACATCTGCGAGCAGAGATTCCGCAGCGATCCTGAGCAATATTTGGGTGGTGTACCGGCCGTCAACTTGCCGCCTCCAGTTGCGAGACGGGAAAGCGGAACGGAGCCGACCTATGTCTGCCCGATGGATCCCGAAGTCATCGAAAAAGCTCCTGGAGCATGCCCGAAGTGTGGCATGGCGCTAGAACTGCGCTTTCCCGGAAACGCAAGTGGAATCGACGATGAATATAGGGAGATGACGCGCCGCTTGCTCGGCAGCCTTATCTTCACCGTCCCTCTTCTCGTGATCGCCATGGGACATATGGTCGGGTCCCTGGAGCATTTTTTTCCACCTTGGTCGACGACGTGGGGAGAAGTGTTGCTGGCCACGCCAGTGGTCGTTTGGGGCGGTTGGCCATTCTGGAAACGCGCATGGGCATCGTTTCAGAATCGCAACGCCAACATGTTTACTCTGATCGCCCTGGGCGTGGGAGTCTCTTACCTCTACAGCCTTGTGATCGTAGTCTTGCCTAGTCTCATCGCGGATACACACAACTCGAGCCGCCCGAGGGATGTCTACCTCGAGCCAGCAGCGTTTATCACTGTGCTGGTGTTATTGGGACAGGTGATGGAACTGCGCGCGCGAAGGCGCACCGGCAGCGCTATTCGCGGTCTCATGGACCTTTCTCCGAAGATGGCGCGCATGGTACGGCAAGATGGCAGCGAAATCGACGTACCACTTGAGCAGGTGCGAACCGGCGATGTCCTGCGGATACGTCCCGGCGACAGAGTCCCTGCCGATGGTGTTGTCTTGGACGGTCAGAGTTCGGTGGACGAATCCATGATTACCGGTGAATCTCTACCGGTGATGAAGATTCCTGGCAGTCACCTCGTCGGAGCCACGATCAACGCAACCGGGGCATTGATGATGCGCGCGGAACGGGTTGGGTCCGAGACTCTGCTCGCCCAGATCGTGAGGCGTGTGGGGGAGGCCCAACGCAGCCACGCTCCTATCCAACGAGTCGCTGACACGGTTGCGGCGTGGTTTGTGCCGCTGGTCGTAGTGGTCGCCGTGATCACGGCCATAGCATGGGGCGTCCTCGGTCCCTCGCCAAGATACGTCTATGCACTGGTCAACGCCGTTGCGGTACTGATCATCGCTTGTCCATGTGCGCTGGGCTTGGCAACGCCGATGGCGATCATGGTTGGAGCCGGCCGTGGGGCACTCGCCGGCGTTCTCATCAAAAGTGCCGAGATGCTCGAGGTTCTGGAGAAAGTCGACGTGCTGGTGATCGATAAAACCGGCACGCTCACGCAAGGCAAACCCGAACTGGTTTCCATTGTGCCATGCATGGACGATGTAATTCTGGGGGGAATTGCCAACCCGAAACACAGCGACAAGAAACCGCCAGCCGCCATTGTTCAGCTCGAACTGCTGCGGCTGGCTGCGAGCCTGGAGCGAAACAGCGAACATCCGCTGGCCGCGGCGATTACCGCGGCGGCAAAAGCCAAACAATTGGCGCTTCGATTCTCGTCCGGCTTCCGGTCGATTCCCGGCAAAGGGATTGTCGGCGAGGTGAACGATCTGGCTGTGGCCATCGGCAATGAACGACTGCTCCAAGAACTCGGGGTTACCCTGCCCGACGATCTCGTCCGCCGCGCCCATAGTCTCCGTCAGGATGGACAAACCGTCGTCTATGCTGCGGTGGGCGGCAGGCCTGCGGGATTGCTTGGAATCGCGGATCCGATCAAGCCTTCGGCCCCCCAGGCGATTCAGATGTTGCACGAAGAGGGCGTGCGAATTTTGATGCTGAGCGGGGATAACAGCAGTACTGCCGAGACGGTCGCGCGAAAGCTGGGCCTGGACGAATTCGTCGCCGAAGTTTTGCCTGAGAAGAAAGCCGACATAGTAAAGCGCCTCCAGGCCGAAGGGCATGTTGTTGCCATGGCGGGAGACGGCGTCAATGACGCTCCGGCGCTCGCAGAAGCTCACGTAGGAATCGCGATGGGGACTGGGGCGGACATCACGATTGAGAGCGCAGGCGTGACCTTGGTGAAGGGTGACCTGCGGGGCATCGTTCGCGCCCGGCGTTTGAGTCGTGCCACGATGCGAACGATCCGGCAAAACCTGTTTTGGGCCTTCGCTTACAACGCGGCCGGCATACCCATCGCTGCCGGTGCTCTATATCCATTCTTCGGAGTGGTTTTCAGTCCGGTCATTGCCGCCGCAGCCATGAGCTTCAGTTCGTTGTCGGTGATTGCAAATTCGTTACGGTTGCGTGCAGTGCGTCTCTGAGGGCGGAAACAACGGCAGACAAATCCGCCAGTCAGCGACTGTCGCTTCCTCGAACGGGCACTTTGCCATGCTGCATCCGGTTGGCCAACTCACGGCGGATATGCGGGACCAGGCGGGATGGAACGGAGTTCGACTGGCTCAGAATCTTCAGGTCGGTGGTGGATATGTTCGGCAGGAAGCTAAGTGCCCGGGCCATCAGTGTCTGCGCGTTACGCAGCAGAGCGAGTCGAACGCTGTAGATACGAGACCATTTGGCATGCTCCGCGATGGCTGCGACGATACGCACGGACAAAGCCACTCGCGCCAGGGCTTTCAAAACATGTCCTTCATTCAACAGAGGACTGTCGAGCACGGTCTTCAAAACCTCCGGGCCGCCTTCGGTGAGCAAGGCTCCCATGATGCGGGGCGGACCGCGGCGCGCCAGCGTCATTTTCTGTGCTGGAGGCAACTGGGGGAGCCTCATCAGCACGAGTTCCTCGCCTAAGTGCCGCAAGGCGGGATTGGCCGAGG
>DATKPJ010000066.1:0-6622 GCA_035524195.1 Occallatibacter sp. | reverse complement strand
TTGATCCCCAGAGGGATGGGCACCCTGGGCTGGCTGGCCAGAGCGTGTAGCAGGTTGGCGTAGGTCTCGTCAGTGAGTCGATAGCCGCCCGGCTGCACCACGTATCCCGTATCCAGATCGCGATTCATCAACGGGTGGTTGGGATCGCGTGGATCGACCGGCACATCGGGATACGCGCGCCTCTCCAACATAGTCTCCCTGCGCGCAGCCGGAGGCGTAAACCTCCGGAGCACCTGGCGCAGTTCATAGACTGATACTGCGAGGCTGTGCACATATTCGCTTTCGGCTTTTTCCGTTGGTCCCCTGACGGCGACCTCCCGCAGCGGCCCCACCTTCGGCAGGATAAACAGGAAGACTGCCAGCGACCAGGTGCCGATCCCCGCGTGGTGGCGATACGCAGCCCAGTCATCGGATGCCGCCATCTCGGAGATCTCGCGATGGAGTTCGATGGCTTCCGGCGTGGTGACGTCCGGCGGTTCGTGATGGCGATGCAGCAGCGTGACCGCGTATGCGATGCGCGGAATGAAAGCGCGCACCGCAAAGCGGTAGCCCCCCTCGTTCACGCGCTCGCGGCGTGTTCCTTCGAAATGCTCCGAGAGCCCGTAGGTCTGGTAAAACGCGAGGGAAAGCTGCTGCATGGAAACGCGCAATCCGATGTGCCGCAGATAGTGCAGAGGCGCCATGCGATGATGCGCCACCTCGTCGATGTCAAACGAGAATTCGGTCGCCACATACCGGTGCTCAGCTTCGTCGAAGGTCACCACGCGGCCATACTTACGGCGAAGGCGGTGATATTCAGCGGGAACCGCGAGATTCACCGCCAGCATATGCCCGTATGTGTCGCCGATGTAATGCGAAAGTGCGCCAACCGCGAAGGCAAGTTCATCGGCATTATGGGCGTCACGAAAGAGGTTCACCACAAAATCGCCGGTGCGGATATAGTGCGTACGGTTGGAGAACGACCTTTGGCCGAATGGATAGTAGCCAAGGTCCTGGATAACGCAACCGCCATACGCGTAGGAGCGCGCTTCCTCAAGCTGTTGTGGCGTGAGATTCGGATAACGGCTGAGCAGCAGAGGGACGATGGAGTCGTCCCACGTCAGGTCAATGAGTTGCTCGTGGGTGAGAAGCGAGTAGGCAGCGGAAGGTGTGGGGAAGATCAGGAGCAGGAGGCACAGGACCGAACCCACTGCCGCTGAGCGAAGACCTGCCATGAAAGCTTAAGATGCAGAGTTGGGAATCCGCGGACGTGCAACAATAGCCGTCCAATAAAGTGCCCCGAGGGGGATTTGTGATTTGCGTCCGCTAAATGCTCAATGAGTGCATTGGCGATGATTCGCTCACTGAGAATACGCTGTGGGAGCAACGGACCTGTGCGCACACCGTCTTATCATCTAAGCGAGGTCAAGCGATGGAGACTTTCTTCCGGGATATCCGTTACGCCACACGCACATTGCGTAGATCACCGGCTTTTACAGCAACAGTGGTCATGACACTGGCACTCGGCGTCGGTGCGACTGCTGCCATCTTCAGTTGCGTCTACGCGCTTCTGCTCAAGTCGCTGCCCTTTGCGGATGGGGGGCGCATCGTCGCTTTGTCTGAGATCCACCCGCAAATCCCGGGTGGGATCGAGGCCACCTATCCCGACTATGAGGACTGGAAGGCACAACAACATAGTTTTACGCAGATCGCCGCTTACTCCACACTGAATCCTGAAACTGTTTCGTTGGTCGCGGACGGGCGCGCGCAGCAAGTACGCCGAGTGCTTGCATCCGGCAACCTATTCACTCTGCTGGGTATCAATCCTGTGATTGGCCGCCTGATCGACGAGCAAGATAACAGGCCCGGAAGCGACCATGTCGCATTACTGAGCGCATCGGCGTGGGCTCGGTATTTTGGCAGAGACCCGGCAGTTCTGGGGCGTAGCGTCAACCTCAATGGGTCCGCCTTCACCGTCATCGGAGTTTTGCCCGTCGGCGCTGCCTTTCCTTCAGACGGCGAAGTTTGGCTACCCCTTTCTCTGCTGGATCAACCGACACAGGCATCCCGCGTGTGGCATTCGGTCAAGGTGCTCGGCCGGTTGCGCCCCGGTGTTAGCTTGCCCCAAGCAAGAGCCGATATGCAGGCAGTTTCGGCGCGGCTGGCTGCTGCGTACCCCGCCACCAACCAAAACGTCACCGTGCAGTTGAGGCCGTTGCGCGATGACATAGTCGGAGCGTTGCGTCCCGCGATGATGAGCGTGCTGGGGGCTGTGTTGCTGGTGCTCATGATTGCCTGTGCGAATGTTGCCAATCTCCTCATGGTCAGAGCCACGGCACAACAGCGCGAAATAGCCCTTCGCCGGGCGCTTGGCGCTGGCCCGACTCAGTTCTTTTCGCAATTTCTGGCGCATGCGGCCGTTCTCTGTCTGCTGGGAGGCGCACTCGGAGTCGCGCTGGCAGCCGGGGTACTGCCACTGTTGCGCATGGCTCTTGCTCACAGAGCATCTCTCGATGCATCGATGGTTCAATCCATCGGCCTCAACATTCCTGTACTGCTGTTCGCATTAACTACTTGCCTCGCAGCAGCAATCCTGTTCAGTATGATTCCGCTCATGAACAGATCGCCGCACCTGGCTGAGACATTACGTGCAGGAGAGCGCGGCAGCACCGGAAGCCGAAGCAGAAGCCGGGCCGCATTGATCACCGGAGAGATCGCAGTCGCTGTCGTCGTGCTTTTCTTAAGCACACTCGTGCTGCGAAGTTTTCAGAAGCTGCTGGCGGTTGACCCAGGGTTCAGGACTGATCATCTGCTTAGCGCTGAAATCACACTTCCGGAACCGAAGTACGGTGATGACAGCCCCTTGACCAATCATTTCTATGAGCAGCTTCTCGACAACGTGAAGCGCTCTCCGGGTGTTTCGTCCGCCGCCACCACAACCGTTGTTCCGCTCAAACCATCCCAGGTTATGACACGGTTCTTGGTTGAAGGCGCGCCGCCCCTTGCCCCAGGGACATTTCCTGCGGCGCAAATCCGTTATGTGAGCCCGGACTTCTTTCATACGTTCGGTCTCACTCTCCTTAGCGGGCGAGTCTTTGAGCAGAAAGATATCGAAAATGGCACCAGATTACTTGTCGTTAATGCCGCGTTTGTGAGGCGGTATCTGTCTGGTAGGAACCCGCTCGGCGCCAATATCCTGCTGGGAGTTCTGAGCCCACATCCGCAGAAGATTCCGGTGATTGGGGTAGTCTCCGATGCGCATGACCTCGGGGTGGAAAGCGATGCGCGACCGGAGATCTATCTTCCGGGATTCGGTCTCCACGCAGTCCTGCTTGTTCGTACAATCGCTGATCCCGCGAACATTGAGTCAGTTGTGAAGCGCGCAGTGCAGGCTTTGGACCCCAACCAACCCGTTTACCATGTGCAGACCGTTCATGCGCTTTTGTCCGACTCCATGGCCCGGCAGAAGATGACAGCCATGTTGCTCGGCATCTTTTCATTGGTAGCACTGGCGCTGGCGGCGATCGGCATCTACGGGGTGCTTTCCTATTCCGTTGCGCAGCGTACTCGCGAGATCGGTGTAAGGATGGCCGTAGGGGCCACACGCTCGCATATCTTGCGCCTCGTCCTGTCGCAGGCTGCTCAATTCACCGGATTTGGTCTTGCTGTGGGTTTTGGTGTGGCGCTTCTGAGCGCTCGCATCATCACAGGTCTGCTCTTTAAGACCGGCACGACGGACCCGCTTTCGGTGTGTATCGCCATCGGGTCTCTGGCATTGGCAGCGGCGATGGCAGCGATTATTCCTGCAATCCGCGCCGCGTCCGTGAATCCGACTGAAGCACTCAGATCGGAATAAGACCTGAATAGATCAATCGGGGCGCCCCTAAATCTGGATTGCCGACACCAGCTCAAACCGCTCATCGAGCGAGAGGCCATCGGGGCGAAACGTCAGTTTGCGAGTTGGCGATTTGGCGTAAAACGGGAAATCTCCCGGAGTCATGCGCGTTTACCAGGAAACACCGCGTTCCGCGCTGGGTTAGAACCTGTTAGTGCTTTGGAGCACGGGATCGGCCGGATCCCTTAGGGATTGCGCTCTTCGGCAATCGCGGAACTGCCTGAACGCCCGCCCAAAGCGTGGCAATGGTTTGCTCGACCACGACGGTCTGGTCAGGCCGGTCGCGGACAACCCCCTGGATGACCATAAGCGTGGCGAGGCCGAAGATGGTGTACCACCAGGTGTGGGATACCACCAAGTCATCCTTACCCGGTAATCCTTCATCCCTGGCAACTTCGAAGAAAAGCTTTCCGAAACGTTGGAACAAAGGCTTGCCGAGGTCGTCGATATATTGTCCCGCGCGGATGCCGTTGCGGTTCTCCGGCCCGAAGAACACATTGCGGAACTGCTGTGGATGGGCCGTGCAGAAGTGAATCACGCCGCGTGACGTCGCAAAAAGCCGCTCTTTCGGGGAAGAGTGTTCGGCGGCAATCGCGTCGAAGTTCTGAATCAGCAGCCCAATCGTCTCCCGGCTCAGCTCGGCAAGAATGTGCCATTTGTCCGGGAAATGCTGGTAAATCACGGCGTGCGTATAGCCAATCTCTTTGGCGATTTCACGAAGCGTCACGGCCTCGTAACCGCGATCGGCAAACATCTTGCTGGCAGCCGCAAGGATTTCGCTTCGCAACCTCTCCTTCCGCTCTGCCCGGCGACTTGGTGATGTTGGTGTCACTTCCATAGCTTAATTCTTTTTTGGCTATTTGCGCGACCAATTGTTAATTTACAACCATCGGTGATAAACCATCGATTAATTTGCAACCAATGGTTAATACAAACCTCTAATGGTCAGGTCGCTCATTTGGATGGGCAGCCAAATACGAGCCAAAGGAGAAAACGAAAATGTATTTAGTCATGGGAATTACCGGAAAAGTTGGGGGCGCCACCGCGCGCCATCTGCTGAATCAAGGTAAACAGGTGAGAGCACTTGTGCGCGATCGCGAGAAAGCAGCCAAGTGGGCACACCAGGGCGTGGAGTTGGTGGATGGAGACTGGAATGATGCGACTGCAATAGCGGTGGCGCTCAAAGGTGTTGAGGGCGCGTTTGTCATGTTGCCGTCAGTATGGGCACCCTCGCCTGATTACAGAGAAGCAAAGGGCGTGATTGCGAACTATGTGGAGGCTCTAACCAAAGTAGTGCCTCCGCGGGTAGTCGCGCTCTCGTCGATGGGCGCGAACAGAACAAGCGGCCTGGGGATGATCACCGCCCTGTCACTCATGGAGCAAGGTCTTCGCAGCCTGCCATCTCCGGTCGCATTTGTGCGCGCGGGCGGCTTTTTCGAAAACTTTCTTTTCGGCTTGCAGGCCGCCCAGGGCGGAACACTACCGGTCTTCTACAACCCTACAAACCGGAAATCGACCATGGTCGCGTCAGACGACATCGGCCGAGAGGTGGCGACGCTTCTAACTGGGCCGGCGTGGTCAGGAAATCGCATCATCGAACTGGGTTCGATGATTAGCGCGGATGAAGTGGCCGAACAATTGGGTGAAGTCCTGAAACTTGACGTAAAGGCCTTTGCTGTCCCGCGTGCAGGGTGGGCGGAAGCGTTGGAGCAGTTCGGTGTCCCAAAGGGTCACACTGGACCTGCCGAAGAAATGTTTGATGGCATTAATGCGGGATGGATGGTCCTCGGAGTCACAGGTACGGAACACGTAGCGGGTACGACGTCCGCACGCGATGTGTTTGCGGCTGCACAGAACGCCGCCAAGGCGTAGATGAGGGGCAAGCAGCATCAGCGCCCTGTGGGGGCGGGGACAGCCAGCCGTGGCTACTGTGGCTCGGTGTTCGAGCGGCTGTTCCTGCCTATGCTGTTTAGTCGCGTACAAGAGCCGACGTCTTGCAGAGCGATTCAAACCGAGAGAAGAGGATCTCTGATGAAAACTGAACACACAATCGATCAGCCCGCGCAGGCGGGTCGAGCAACTCAAATAGCCGCAATGGTAACAACCGGCATTGTCGCCTGCATGTGGATGTACTTCGGAAGGCTATATCTAATCCACGATCCCGGCGAATGGAGAATTGCCAGTCAATTGCTCGGATACCCGCTTTATATCATCCCTCTGATTGGCGTGACCCACATCCTCGGCGGCGTGGGCCTTCTCATTCCCAAAGTGCCTCGATTGACTGAGTGGGTCTATGCTGGTTTCGCGCTCACTCTCTTACTCGATTTATATTCACAACTGAATAGCGGCGGCAGTACGTGGGATAAATTCGATCCGATTCTCGTCGCGGGGTTCGTCTTTGCTTCGTATGTATTGAGACGCAGCATGCGCGCAAACATGTGGTCGATATGAGGAACACTCCAGGCGGGCGGTTTTGCTTTTTCCGGGCGCGTCTCGTGGCGGCAAAAGCTTAATTGACGAGAACAGGGCAACGCACTCATCCAGCGTTTTTAGGAGATCTCACCAGGATTGGTCCGGGCAAACGCCATTTGCGACTGGAGTCGTCAGCGGACCGGATGGTCCTATATCCCAGTCGCCATCCCGACTTCTCATTCCCGATCCGGTCTCAACGTGACTCGACCGTAGTCGTCCCTTTTCAAGCGTTAAGCAGCGCTCATTGAGACTTGCCTAGTTCCACTGATCCGGCGA
>DATKPJ010000065.1:0-13961 GCA_035524195.1 Occallatibacter sp. | reverse complement strand
ATGCGCTCAACCTCAATCGAAATATGCCGTCAGCGTTAGCACCAGAAGCAGCAACCCGATAAAGATGGCTGTAAATCCAATCGCCTTCGAGAAATTCACCTGCCAGGTTTGTGGCGCCTCGCCGATCCTTCCTTCGAGTTTCCCTTCCTTCACCAGCCGCTCATATTCCTTCGAACGCTTGTGCGCAAACTCTTCTTCGCTCTCGACCCCGGTGAACACCACCATGTCCATGGGAAAGCTGTCGGGCCGGAGATGCGTATTCACAAAGTGAATTGAGAAGATAAACAGAATTGCGAGCAGGCCCTCTTCGCTGTGAATCACGAGCACTGCATTCAGCGCCCATCCGGGAAGGAAATGCGCGAAGAACGGCGCGAACCACATGGCATAACCTGAAAACCCGATGACGATCATGCCCCAGAACACCGCCCAGTAATCGAACTTCTCCCAGTAGGCATAGCGCTCGAACTCCGGCTTCTTGCCCAGTCCAAGGAACCATCGCATGTGGCCAAAGATATCCTTCACGTCTTTCCAGTTCGCCACCATCGAGGTGGGACCCCAGAAGATTCCCTTCTCGTGACGAAGGAACGCACGTGTGAAGAGATCTTTCACGTGAATCAAAAACGCCAGCGTCAGCACCAGGGCGCAAAACTTGTGAAAGAAGAGAATGGCGCCGAATCCCCCCACGGCCTTGGCCATTCCGCGCGCCCATATGCTCTCGCTAAAGCGCAGCGGCAACCCCGTGGCCGCCAGGCCAAGAAATGTGCTGAACAGCGTGGCATGCAGATACCGTTGCGACCGCGTAAAGCGCATGAAGTAACGTCCCTTGCCACTGGGGGGCTCGACTCGCTTTTCTGTTTCAAGTTCCAATTCAGGCATTCTTTCCTCCCTCTGCCGAGCCTTTCTTCACCTGGTCGTAGCGAGACCGGATCAGCCACAAAATGGTGTGAATCACAAAGAACGTCAGAACGCTAACCAGGAGCAGATTCATGAACAGCCGCACAAAATAGAGCGCCGGGTTCAGCTTCCTGTCGTGCGCGTTGGCATGCGGCTGATATTGCACAAAGCTGACGTTCGCCCCGTTATGGCATCGGCTGCAGGTCTTCACCAGGTTCGCCTTATTGATCGGCGACCGCGGATCGGATGCAGGATAGATTTCATGCGCTCCGTGGCAGTCCCAGCACCGTGCCGTCTCCACGTATCCACCCAGCGACCCCAGTTGCGAATGGAACGTGTCGCGATAGGTCGAGAGCTTGTCCTTGTGGCACGAACCGCAGATCGGCGTTGACTGCGTGCGGAATTCTGCTTCAGTCGGTTGCAGAATCGCGTGCGCCGTGTGGCAGTCTGTGCAGACCGGCGCCTTGAAGTTGCCGCTCGCCACTGCGTGTCCATGCGCGCCGCCCTGGTAGTCGTCGTTGATCTTGGCGTGGCAACTGCCGCACGTCTTGGGAATGTTCGCCTTGTAGGTCGGACTCTGCGGGTCTTTGTGGCTCAGGATGTGATGTGATCCGTGGCAGCTCTGGCAGTTCGCCGCCACCAGCAGGCCTTCCTTACTCAGGGCGAATCCGTGAATCGAGTCGATGTAATTGGGATATACGCTCGGCAGTCCGTGCTTCTGCGCCATCCCATCCGTGCTGTGACAACTCCCGCACGTCTTGGGAATATTCAGCGGGTACACAGCCGATCGAGCGTCGGTCTTGGGAAAGATCGCGTGCGCATCCCCGTGGCAACTGGTGCAGGGATGGTCCTTTGCCGAAGAATGCACGCTTCCCGCCAGTTCCGATGCTTGGTCCGCATGACATTGCTTGCAATCGACGGGCGCAATGTGATCGGGGTGCGGATATTCCTTGATGTCGGCGTGGCAGTTATTGCACTGCAAGCTTCCATGGATGCTCTCGCCAAACGTCTTCCCGTCCACTGCGATGCTGTGTCCCGCTGCATCCTGCATGGTCTTATCGCCATGGCACGAGAGACAGTCGGTCTGCGCTCTCAGCCCGTACGGTGCAAGCGCAACCAGCAGCACCAGCAATCCGGGAGCATGATGCCGAAAATGAAAAGGTGCCTTGGCCAGCCACTTTATCCGACCCGCGATATGCAGCGGAATCGAAATGAAGAATGCAACGATTCGTGCGGCTTCGTTCATTCTGCCGTCTTCTTTCCCCATGGCGAAGTAGCCCCATCCGGTTCGCGCATGGCCCTCCCGCAGCGGATTTATCCACTGTGTTTGGAAACTTTCCTGCGGGGACTCAGCTATGAGGAAAGTCTTTTTCGAGAAAACCTTCAGTGATAGGAGTCACAACTGCAACTCGCTCACGCAACTCATTTGCGCTTCGCTGGCGTGACCATGCGCACCGCTCTCGCCAAGTGCTCCCGCGCGCGCCTCAGCATGTCGTGTTCCTCGTCACGAGTTTTCGGTTGCCTTTGCCGTTCACGCAGCAACATCCGCTCATCGTGATGTGGGTCACATGCTGCTGAATTCCCATTCATTGAAAATGGGATCGCTGCTTGAGGTACGTTTCATGCCATCCGTCGCGGCTTCAGAAACAAAAACCATGCTCACGCTTCCAGGCGACGCTGTCCGCCAGATTCAGTGGCGTTTCGCTGACCGATATGACCTTCAAATGCTCGTGCAATCCGCTCGTGCCGTGGCACGCGGCACAGTAGCCCATATGGTTGCCGGCGGCGAGCGAAACAACCATGAGTGGACCCCCGCCAAGAACGCGATGCTCGAAGCATTCGACCGCGCCGGCCTCACCGCCGTCTTCATGGAGCCGGAAGAAGGTGGTTTCATTGCCGGCCCCAAGAATCTGGCCTTGTCGCTTTCGGCTTTTGAACTCGCCTGGGTCGACGGCGGCGCCGCCACCGCCAGCCTTGCAGGCTTCCTCGCCCTCTCTCCCATCCACGAACGCGGCACCCCGGAACAGGCGAACCATTACATGAGCCTCTCCGCCCCGCCGCAACCGGGTGACGACCGCAAACCCTGGCGCGGATCCTTCGTCCTCACCGAGCCCATCCCCTATGTCGGAGTCGATACCGGCATGCTGAGCGGGAAAGTGAGCGTCGCGGAATGGAACTTCGGAGGAGAACCGTGGCTCCAGGTGGACAAGCGCGGACGCTTCATCACCAATATCGCCTTTGCAAATTTTGTTACCGCCGCCGTCAACTCGTGCGACCCGCGCATCAAGGGAAGTTGCGTTGTCATTCTCGAAGAAACTGACGAAGGCACCTTTGACCGCGGTACAGCGACAAAGAAACTTGTCCATCAGCTTTCCTCGACGGGCGATCCCATCTTCAATGTGAAGGTCCCTGCAAGCCGCATTGTTGGCGGCTACACGATGAAGGACGGCGTGATCGTTCCCAACTACAACCACGCCGAGATCATCGAAGCCGTCTTCCGCCGTACGCGCGTCACGGTCGGCCTGATGACGGCGGCCAAGCTCCTGTCCGCCGTCGAACCTGTCATTCGCTACCAGCGCGGCCGCTTCAGGGGAGCCGAAGGGGCAAAGCCCGGCACCATCCGTTACGAACAAGGCATCCAGCAGCGTGAAGACGCCTTGCACCGCCTCGTCGACGTATGGGCTACCGGCGAAGCAGCAGCGTCGCTCGGATTTGCCGCCGCGCGCATCTTCGACGAACTTGATCCCCTTGAGAAGCAGAAAACCGCCCTCCTCGCTGAGCGCGGCATCACCGGGAGCCGCGCCGAACTGAAGGCCCTTCGCAAGACCGAGCAGCGCGCCGTCGAATACCTGTCGCTCCCTTCGAACGACGCTCGTCGTGCCGATTTCCTCGCCGATCCACTGGTTGACTTCGTTCTCAAGGATGCCGAAGCCAACGTACTCTGCCCTGCCACAAAGCTGTGGAACACCGGCCATGGCGCCAACATGATGCGCGAAGCGATCAGTTTGATGGGCGGCTATGGCATTACCGAGGATTGTCCCGGATTCCTCGCCACCAAATGGATGGACGCGCAGCTTGAGGCCACCTATGAAGGTCCCGAAGCCGTGCAGCGCCGCCAACTCACCGTGACCATGACATCTGAAGTTTTTCTTGCCGAATTCCGCGCCTGGATTGCCGAAATGCGCCGCATCGCATCCACTCATCCGGGCACTGGCGCCTGTACTCTGGCTTCCGCGATGCAGTTGTGGCTCTGGACGCTCAACCATCTGCAGACGGCAACCGACGCGACAGGCTACAAGCTCTACCACGGCCAGCGTCAGGGCGTGACCTTCCCCATGGCCGACGCGCTCTGCTGGCTTCTCGCGTCACGCTGTCAGATTCTCGATGTGCTTGAGCTCGATTCGAAGGGCAGTAGCGATCCGACAGTCAGTGAGGGCCTGGAGGGCACTGTTCAATTCCTGAGCGACCTTTGCCACACACAGGCTGCCCACGCGGCCGGCGAGGTGTCGCGTATCTGCGCTGAACTTGTCTTCGGCTATAACAGCCATCCGGCCTGGGACGAAGAGGGTTGTGCCGCCTGCTACCAGGCGCAGGAACTCGAAGATCTGGAAGAGACCATGCCCGGCATCTCCGCCTTCGCGGTAGATGTGGTTGCCTCCAACGGCAGCCATCCGCAAAAGGCTGGCCCGTGCGCGAGTTGCACCGGCAATAGCGATTTTCTCCGTCTGCAGAACAAGCTGTGCGCCTGCCTGAGCGGCTCGCGTCTCGCCAAAGATCGCGCCGCCGAAACCGTCAGCAAGGTCATGATCCCTGAAGCCCTGGACTATCCTGCATGAGCGTGTCATCGCAAATCCCGGGTGCGCGCGTCACAGGCGTTGAGGCGGAGACTTCGGAACAAGCCTCCGCCGAGTTCGTGCCCGATCGCCCGTCGATGGAAGTTGACATAGCCTGCGTCGGCTTTGGTCCCGCAACGGGCGGGTTTTTGACCACGCTCACCAATGCCTGGGTCGAAAATCCTGCCGACCCCGCCTTCGAGAGCCGCGTTACGCCCGGGATGCCGCTGCAGGTGCTCTGCTACGAACGCGCCGACGACATTTCGGCGGGTGTCAGCGGCGTCGTGACCCGCGCGCAAGGCATTCGCGCCAGCTTTCCCGGTGTAGATCTCGCTGAAATCCCCATGTCCGCAACCGTCGCGCAGGAGAGGATGCTTTATCTGCTCGATCCCATCGGAGCGAGCCGGCGCTCATTCACCTTGCGCATGGCGGATCGGCTACTTCGCGCTTTCGGTTCGATTCTCGGAGTGCGCCATCACGCTTTCTCTCTTCCATGGGCACCTGCCTTTCTGCATAAGCACGGCGGTATGGTGTTTTCGATCGGTCAGTTTAACCAATGGGTCGGATCGAAACTCATGGCCGCCGGCCTCGTCCAGATCTGGCCTGGAACGCCGGTCGCCGAGCCGCTCTTTTCCGCGGCTTCAAATAACACGGATAAAGCGGTAGTCGGCATCCGCCTGGCCGATCAGGGCGTCGAGAAAGACGGTTCTCCCAGCAGCAGCTTCACGCCTGGAATCGATGTTCGCGCGCACCTCACGGTCGTCGGCGACGGCCCCGTGGGTGCCGTGGGCCAGGCCATCAACGAAAAGATGAGAAACGGCGAAAGACGCGAGTGGGCCCTCGGGATGAAGTTCCTCATTGAGGTCCCTGCCGACTCACCCCTGAAGCCCGGCACCGTCTGGCATACCTTCGGATACCCAGAGCCGGAAATTTTTGGCTTTCTTTACGTACATCCCGAGCGCCTGGTATCCGTCGGCCTCTTTATTCCGTCCTGGATGGCCGACCCCTCCCGCACTGCTTACCGGTATCTGCAGCACTACATCCAGCACCCCGCCCTCTGGCCGTATCTCAAGGACGGTACACTTCGCTCCTGGGGCGCCAAATCCCTTGACGAATCGGGCCGCCGTGGCGAGCCATTCCTCACCGGCGACGGATTCGCGCGCATCGGTGAAGGCTCGGGCTCGACCAACATGCTCACCGGCTCCGGCGTCGATGAGGCGTGGACCACCGGTGTGCAGCTCGGCGAATCTGTCCTCGAACTGCTGCGGGCAGGCAAGCAATTTACGCGCCAGAATCTCGCTGAAATCTACGAAACCTGCCGCCGCGCAAGCTGGGTGGAACGCGGCGCTCGCGAAGCCGAGAACGCCCGCAATGGTTTTCATCAAGGTTTCGTGAGAGGACTGATCGGCATGGCGCTCGCCGGATTGACCCACGGCCGCCTCTCGCTCGCCGCGCGCATTCCGCCGGCTCATAAGCAGATTCGCGTCGGCGCAACCGGCATAACATCTGGACGGATCGAGCAACTGGCACAAGCCGAGCAGGCCGGTGGACGCCCGCTGCACGACGCGCTTCTCTCAGAACGTGGCTGGCCCGAGATTCCCTTCGATGGTCATCTGTTGGTTACCCAGCAGGATGCGCTGCTCCTGGGAGGCAAAGTGCAGGCCATGCCCGGCTTTGCCGATCATGTGCGGATCTATAACTCGTGGCTCTGCATGGCTTGCCGGCAGAAGACCTGCATCGCCATGTGCTCCGGCCAGGCCCTGACGCTCGGCGCCGACGGCGTTCCACTTTTCGAACGCGAAAAATGTGTTCACTGCGGGGCCTGCCTTTGGAACTGCGCCCATACACCCGACGGAATGCACGGCAACATTGAATTTCGTGCCGGCGCAGGAGGCCTGCATTCAGCGGAGAACTGAAAAGACAACGATTAGCTTTCAGCTCTTAGCTCTTAGTTCAAGCTTATTTGCTCCCACGCGGAGGATAACGGGACGGTACCAGGAAGAACATGGCGCAGAACTACCAGAATCTAATCGTATGGCAGAAGGCAATCGAATTGACGGTGTGCATCTACACACTTACTCAGGCATTTCCTAAGAGTGAACTATATGGGTTGACGTCGCAAATGCGAAGGGCCAGCATTTCCGTCGCCAGCAACATTGCTGAAGGCCGTGGAACGCTAAACACGGCAGAGTTCCGTCAATTTGTCGGAATTGCACAAGGATCTGTATTTGAGCTGCGGACCCAGATTCTGGTTGCTAAGAGTCTAGGTTTCGCTGCCGGTGAAGTGTTGACTCAAGCGAAAGTTCTCAGTAATGAAGTATCAAGGATGCTAACAACCTTTATTCAAAGACTGGCTCTCCAATCCCGGAATCAGGTTAACCGGCCAGCTTGCATGCGCCGCACCAACGAGCTAACAGCTAATAGCCAAAAGCTAACAGCCTGAGAGGTTTTCCATCATGCGTCACTCTTTCCACATCGTCGTTTGTGCAGGCATTGCACCCGATCCCTTGCAGACACTCGAGCCTGCGACAACTCCCAATGGCCCTGCGCTCAAGAACGAGATGCTTCTTCCCGCGATTCTCGATCCCTGGGCTGCGAGCGCCCTGTATGAAGCCGCGCATCTTGCGTCGAAACACGCCGGCAGCAGGCTGTGGCTGGTCTCGCTCGGCCCAAAAGCGAAACTGCAGCAGGTGATGATGACGATTGCGCAAAAAGTCAGCTTTGAACTCGTGCCCGTCGATGGCCCCGCCGGCGGCTTTACCGATGCGCACGCAACCGCCGCCATTCTGGCAGAAACCATCGCCGCACTCCCTGGCCTCGATCTCAGTTCGCTTCTGCTCTTCGGTGGATGGGAATCGGCGACCCGCGGTGCCGGCGTCACGCTGCAGCTTGTGGGCGAGCGTCTCGGCATTACCGATCAGTTTCAGGGTGTGGATCAGGTCTCCATCCGCGAAGATGGTTCCTTCGAAATACTGGAACGCATTGAAGGAGGCCGCCACCAGGTTTCAGCGTGTGTGGGACCACCTGCCGTGCTCGGCTGGGCTACCGGCAACCTTCCCGAACCGCGCAACAATCCCCAGATCGGCATGACCAATATGCGCACTCTGATGCCTGCGCTACAAAAAGCGAAGCCGGGAAAGCTCGAACTGAATGGCCTGCAATATGCGCAAGTCAGCCTGCCCGCACAGCAGCGCGCGACGCGTGTTGTCAAAGACATGTCCGCGGATGATATTGCCGCCGAACTGGTGAAGTGGATTGGGGCGGAGTGAAAGAAATGGAATCGATTCTCGTTCTCACCCATGTGAATGAATCCGGCGCAGCATTGACTCGCAGTTCCCTCGAAGCCGTAACTGCCGGGCAGCAACTCGCGTCGCGGCTCGGCATGACTCTTGCCATTGGCATCGTCGCCGCTGACCCGCAACCTGCAGCAGATGAACTCGCATCCGCCGGTGCGCGCCTTCTTGCCGTCTCAGGCGAAGCATTTGCGCAGCCGCGTTATGCCAGTGGCGCCGCAGCCTGCGAGGCCCTTTGCCGTGCGGCGCAGGCAACCATCGTTCTGGCGTCCGCCGGTTCCAGGTTCTCCCGCTGTCTTGCGGGAGTCTCGCATCGCCTTGCCGGAGTGATCGACACGCACATCACGGCGCTCTCCGGAACCACTTCGCTCGCAGTTACCCGCTGGTTTTACCGCCAGCGCATCGAGGGTGTTTTCAGCCGCACAGCACGCCCATGGTTCCTGCTGCTCGAAACTGGCGCCTATCCAGCCTTTGCCGGCGCCCGCGGCGCAGCGAATCTGGAACAGATTCATGTTCAACTGCCCGAACTTCGCACCACCGTCATTGGAATCGAATCGCCCGCAAAAGATGCCCAAACCATTCGCCCTGATGCCGGGCTTCTCTTTGTCGCCGGCGCCGGATGGACCAAAAAACAATCCGACGGACATGTTCATATCGCCGAAGCCGGCGACCTGATTCTCAATTTTCTGCGCCTTGCCCAACCTTCCTTGGGCAGCAGCAAGTCTCTCGTCGATCAGGGAAGCGATGGGCAACCGGTCCTCCCGTTCCTCACCCACATGAACCAGGTGGGCCAGACGGGTTCCACGCCTCGCCATCCAAGAGGCCTGTCAACCTGTTGCCACGGAGAAGAACCCCACGTCGTCGGTTGGCGTTTCATCGGCGAGCGACGCGCCATCTCCCTTGACCCCAACTGCGGGTGGACACGCGGCAAGGCGGACGTCGTCTATATTGCCGATGCATTCCAGGTGATGTCGAAGGTGAATGCACTCCTCGCGGACGCGAAAAAATAGATCGCGCCCAGCGGCTCGCATCTCACACCGGTCGTGCCTGTTTAACGGGCGCTTTCTGGGTGTGCCGCGTGAGCAGCCGTCATCCTTTCCGGCAAAGCCCACGCAAACAGCACGCTTCCGCTGCCGGCGACGATGTATTGCCGCCCGTCTAATTCATACGAGATAGGCGAAGTCTGCATGCCTGCTCCCAGCCCTGCATGCCAAAGCGTTTTGCCGTTGCTGGTTTCGAGAGCCAGCATGTTGTCTTCCCCATCGCCCGTAAACGTCACCCCCGAGTCGGTCGTCATCACGCCCGCGCCCGATCCGCCCTCGCCCACAAAGTGGCTCCAGCGAATCTTTCCTGTCTGGTAGTCGATCGCCTCGATCACGCCCTTACCCCACAAACCGTAATCCGCGCCGGCCCACCCGTACGCACCGTCCGCCGGCTTCGCAAAATAGAGGCTATAGCTGGGGTGCGCATCGACAATGAACAAGCCGGTCTTCGGATCAAAGCTCGGCGCGCGGTAATTCGTCAGCCCGCCCTCGTCGGGCGCGACCAGCCGTCCATCCGGTGACGGCTCTTTCTCGGGATTCGGAATCGGACGCCCCAGCTTGTCCACCCCCAGTGACCAGTTGACTGGCCCATACGGAACCGTCAGCAGATCCTTTCCATCGGTCCGGTCGAGCACAAAGAAATAGCCATTCCGCGAACTCTGCATCAGCATCTTGCGCTTCTGCCCGTGAAACACCCCGTCCACCAGCACTGGCGTTTCCACCGCGTCCCAGTCATGCGTGTCATGCGGAGAAACCGAGAATCCCCACTTCAGCTTGCCGGTATCGGGATCAATTGCGACGATACTGCACGTGTACTCGTCCACGCCGGGACGCGTCTTGCCGTTGAGTACCGGCGTCGGATTGCCCGTACCCCAATACACAAGGTTCAGTTCAGGATCATACGTTCCGGTCATCCACGTCATGCCGCCCGTAGGCGCGTTTGGAGTTCCCGCGGGGGGCGTTGCGTCCCATTGCCACTGCGTCGCGCCCGTCTCCGGATCGAACGAGTGCAGGAAGCCCGGCAAATTGTCGAAGTCGCCTGAGACGCCCACGATTACGTGATTCTTCACCACCAGCGGAGCCATGGTGGCCCAGTAGCCCTTGGTCACGTCGGCGAATGTTTTGTCCCAGCGCACCTTGCCGTCCTTCGCATCGAGTGAAATCAGGTGGCAATCCGGCGTGGTGAAGTAGAGCCATCCCTTGTACATCGCCACGCCCCGATGCCCAATATGATCACCCTGTGTCGACGGCCGGTCGTAGTGCCAGATCATGTGTCCCGAGCGCGCGTCCACCGCCCAGATGTTGTCGGGCACAGTGAAGTAGAGAATTCCATCCACCAGCAGTGGCGACGATTTGATCTCCGCCCCCTGGTCGGTCTGGAATGCCCATGCCAGCGTAAGGTCCCCCACGTTCTGCGGTGTAATCTGCGTCAGGTGAACGTGGCGGCGGCCGGAATAATCACCGTGATACATCGGCCACGAATCCGCCGACGGATGTAGAAGTTGCTCGCTCTCGAGGTCCTGCGCCCTCGCTGCCGATGCGCACATCCATATCGCGAACATCGCAACCGCCGGAATCATTTCCTTGATCGAAACTCTCATTTCCAATTACTTCCTTGTTCGTCCGCCAGCTTGGCTGTGAGAACCTGAGCTAACTCTCGCATCGCAGCCTTTCGCCTTTAGCTTGGGGCGAAAAGCAAATGGCTGCCTCTCATTTCAGCGTTTGCAGATAAGCCATCAGGTTATGGATGTCGTTATCAGAGTATTTGCTGAAGAGCGCAACGTGCGCATCCACTGGCGAATCGACCTTGTAGCGCACTCGACTTGTCGTCCAGGAGCGATACACGCCGCCCGCATCACGCAGCGCAACCGTGAATTCGTCGAGATAGGCAAGCGTTCCTTCATAGCTCTTTCCCGATGGAAGCGTCACCGTGACTTTGCTTTCGGCGCCCTCCGGATAGAGCATCCGCCGTTCCAGTTGCAGCCCTTCAAAGCGCGTCGCAATTCCGGCGAGATCCCCGGTTGCCGAGTGGCACTTCACGCAACCACCCGCGCCATCAAAATACTGTTTTCCGGTTGCAGCGTTGCCCGTCTGCAGATCGGCAACCGCAACGCCGCGCCGTCCGCCCGGATGAGCCGCGGCCTCCTCGACGCGCCAGTGAATGAACGCCACAATGCTGTGGATCTCCTGACTCGAAAAGTTGAATGCAGGCATCTTGTTTCCCGGCCGCCCCGTGCGCACTACCTCGGCGATCTTGTCCCCGTTCTTGTCAGAGAGCACGAGCTTCGACTGCGTCAGGTCAGGACCGCTCTCCCCACCCATCGCATCGCGGCCATGGCAGAAAGCGCAGTTTTGATGAAACAGCGCCCTGCCCGCTTGGACGACGTCCGTCGCTTCGCCGGTCTCCGCTCCTGCGCCTTTCGTCTCCTTCTGGCCCGAGCTTGTCAGAAAATGAACCAGCGCCGTCATCTCGCCGCTTTGAATATCCGGAAACCCGGGCATCCGCCCCACTCCTGCGTGGATCACCTGTGTGAGCTTCTCATTTGTCATCTGGTGGCCAATCCCGACGAGCGGAGGAAACGCGGGCAGGTTGCCCTCGAGATTGTCTCCATGACAGATCGCACAGTGATCGGCATACGACTGCCTGCCTGGATCGGCTGCCGCCGGTGCGGCTTCCTGCCGCGCCGCGTAAATCGGCTCTTGGACAAACTCAAGAGCAAAAGAACCTGCGGCAACCCCAACCAGCAAAACTGCAATTCGAAAACCTGTCAAATGGATAACCTCTGACTCTTCATTATTTCGATCAAATAGGTTCCAATTCATCAAAAGATCACGCGGAATACTTGATTAGCTGCATGAACCCATAATCCATGTGCAACTGCTGGTGACAGTGCCAAAGTGTATCCCCGGGATTGTTGGCCACAAAGTCCACTTCCACCGTATCCAGCGGCATCACGTTCACCACATCCTTCATCAGCCCGCTCAGATGCTTCGAGCCGATGCGCGTCACCTCGAACGTGTGCCGATGCAGGTGCAGCGGATGCTGGTCGCCGCTGCCGTTGCGGAAAACCAGCCGATAGCGCTTCCCCGCCTGCACCATTAGCGGATCAGTGTCGGGCCACGACTTGTTATTGATGGTCCATGTGTCAAACCGCGATCCGTGCTGAGGCCCGATATCGCGAAACGTCAGCGTGAAACTCTCATCCGGCGCGGGTGCCCCGCTCGCATTCGCAAACTGCGTATAGTCCCAATTCGACGGCGAAGGATCCTTCCACACCGGCTTTCCGTTCTGTCCCGCATACTCCAGCACGATCCCCAGGCCCATCTGGCGCGCCTTTTCAAGCGTTGATCCCAGAACCCACACTCCGGGCGAATTCATTTCCACAATCGCGTCGACGCGCTCGGCAACCGCCAGCGAAAGCACCTCAACGCTCCGCGGATTGGGCACCGAATTTCCGTCCATCGCAATGACTTTGAATTGATGGCCCGGCAGCGCCAGCACCACGTTTTCGGTCGCGCTCGCGTTCAGCAGGCGCATCAGCACGCGCTCTCCCTGCTTCACGCGGATCGGCTCGCCTGCGCCCAGCATATGGTCGTTGATGGTCGCGTACTTGTAGCCCACGTCCGATCCGCTCGTCAGCGGCTGATTTGCGGATTCCGCTCGCATGGTTTCCACCATGGGTACAAATCCCGGCTCCCAGTGGTGAACAGCGAGGTTCACCTCTCTGTCATAGTGTCCGGGCTGTTCCTTGCCTTCAATCAGCAGAAATCCAAACTGTCCCGTATACGTGCCAATGGAAAGATTGCCGTAGGCCGCCGCATGCGTGTGATACCATCGCGTCCCGCTCGGCCTGGGCGTGAAAGTGTAGCGGTGCGTCGTGCCAGCGGCGATCATCGGCGAGCCTTCTTCCATCGCGCCGTCGTTCAGCGAATCGATCGCCAGGCCGTGCCAATGCACAATGTCGGCGTCCGTGGTTGCGTTGGTCACATCGATCGTCACCGGAGCGCCTTCACGCATGCGCAGCAGCGGCCCCGGCACCTGTCCGTTGAATGCGAGGGTCTTCACGCTGATACCCGGCCCGATTTCAAGCGTGCAGGGTTCGATGCGCAAATCGTGATCGGCCTTGCCCGCCGGTGCGCCCGATGCCTCGGCTCCCGCGGGCAGCAGCCCATTGAAGGACTGCGCCGCAACCACCATCCCTGCCGATGCAAGAAACTTTCTTCGATTCATTCCGCCCAACTCACGCCGTTCTATATTCCCGCCGTCTGTGTGTCCGTCTCCCGCGCGGACAGAATACTGCGCCCTCGCGGCCGGCCCGCAGCAGTTCCATTTCAAAATTCGACTCTCAGGGTTTCTGTTCAGCCATCGCAGGACGTGGGTGACTCGCCGTACTCCCCTCCGTCATGCCCAGCGCCCATTTGATTGCCTCAAAGTACATCTTGCGTATGTCGGGGTCCTGCCACGATTCCTCAGTGTGGCCGAGCGTCGAATAAAAGACGCGACCCTTGCCATACATCTTGCACCATGCCACGGCAAAGTCATGATCGGTGCGATGAATGCGCGGATTGTCCGCGTAGTTCAGCTTCGTGGGATCGAGGCTCAGCAGCACGTTCACCTTGTCGCGTGACCAGTCCTTCGGCTGATAAATCTCGTCGTACTTCACAAACTCGTGGGGAAAATGCCTTACCGCCGGAAAATCCGGCTGCTCGTTGATAATCGGCGCATTGAACGTAAACCACGGATGCTGATCGAACCAGCCGCCAATCATCTCGCCGTACTCAGGCCAGGTGTAGTTCGTGTCGAGCGCCGCGTGAATGCCCACAAATCCCTTGCCGTCATCGTGGATGGCCGACATCATGTCCGCCTTCTGGCTGGCGTCCATATCGAGTTCGCCCGT
>DATKPJ010000064.1:0-21733 GCA_035524195.1 Occallatibacter sp. | reverse complement strand
TACCGGCGGGCTTTGAGCCTGGCGCGCCAGGAACCGTCGAGACGGTTTCTTGAGCGGCGGCTGCGTGAGATGACGAAATGAGGGGCGCTTCACCAGACATGCGGAACAAGGCGATAGCGCACCTTTTGGCGATAAGCCTGGTATCCCAGAAGGTCGTGTATGAGGAGTTTTTCCTCACCCATGATGCGCAGGATGAGCAAGAGAATGACCGCAACTCCGGGGATAAGGCCGGTTGCAGAGCCTAACAGCAGTGGGCCCCCCACGAGGATGAGGCACACACCCAGATACATGGGATGGCGAACGAAACCGTACACGCCAGTATCAACGACGCGATGGCCGCGGTCAGTCTGAATGCGCACCACCTGCGAGAGAAAAGTATTGTCGGTAATTGAGCGAAAGAGAAAGAAGCTTCCGCTGAGAAGGGCGATGCCTCCCAACATTTCGCCCCACATTGGCTGCCTGGACGTCCAACCGTAGCGCACATCGAGTGAAGGCAGGAAGAACCAGCCGATGAAGCCCACCTTGACAGCGGTGAGGATCACAAGGTCGAAGCGCGATTCGCCACCGGTGCCAGGCACGCGGAGACGCTCGTCCAACAGCGCGGGGTCTTTGAAATACATCCAGAAGAGGCAGATTCCGAACAAAACGAAGAACCAACTGCCAAAGATCCAGCCCTGAATCCAGTGCCAATTGCCGGAGAGCCACAACATGAGAAGTGGCAAGCCTGCAAGGTACGCGACAAAGGCCACGAACTTGAGCGCGGCAGTGACGAACCTTAAGACCATTGGCGCACCAAATGATGATACCTCCAAAGGCATTCACAGACTCATTTGAATGGGTGACGCAGGCAGAAGAATCCGCTATCGCGAAACTCGTCACAACCTTGTTCGGAAGATGCGCTCTGAATGCGAAGTCAGGCCCTCGGTCGGCCCTTCTTCCGCGTCAGTTGTCGAGATGCTTAAAGAAGTCGGCGAACGCCTCGCGCTCTTCTTCGACTCCGTCGTGATCGGCAGAGTTGCGTGCCAGCAACTCAAGGCCGACGCCGTCGGGTCCCCAGCGAATCACCCGAGCATGCACTGCGATTGAATCAGAGGGATCATCGCCCGAACTGCCGGTGCGCTGCAGAGTCATGAGAATAATGGTTCCTGGAAACGGCCGCTCTTCTGTAATCAGGAAAAACCCGGTTTCGCTGATGTTGCCGATTTGGTATGCCTGCGGACTACCGCCCGTCCAGTGATAGGCAACCAGGCTTGGCAAAGGACGGCGGCTCGCCGTGCGGCGATCAGAAGGATCGGAGATCAGCCATCCCATGAAGCGTTTCCAGGGGTCTTTTCTCGCGGACTTCAGGTCGGGGGCGGAATCGAGACGATTGGAGGCAATCTGCAACTTCGGGCTGCCAGACTGCCGCGAAGGCAAGCCGGAGGCTCCACTGCTCGAATTGGATTGAGAGGCTTGTTCTGCATTCCTGTCGTCAGCTGACGGAGAAGGCGAGGGGACAACCCGGAATCCGTGGTCGACTGGTTCCGTTGCATCGCGAAATTCGAGCTGGTCTCCGGGAAGTACGCGTGAGGCAAACATCGTGTGAACGGGCAACACGAGGGCGCCGGCAGGCTCAAAGTCCAAGGGACGGATGGTTGGACTCGGGTAGGTTTCAACGGCTTGAAGGACGCGGTGACGCTCGTCGAGGTAAATCAGGTCGAAAGGTGGAAGCCCGGGCGCCACGGGAATGCCTCGATACGGTGTAAACCAAAGGGCGCAATCGACTTTGTTCGTGAGATCCTCGATGAGCCGCCTGAGCGACATGGCGGTGGTATCGACGACTGTCACTTCCAGGCTGAGATAATCTTCGCGGGCGCGGTTATAGACGCGGAATTTTGATGGGAGCTTTGGCCTTTCAGAAGAAAGCAAGGGCAGGGCGTTGAACGCGTGTCTTTTCGGGTCTTTGGTCCCTTGCTGAAATTGGGCCACTAGTTATTCCTGTCTAAACTAACCAAAAGCTTAAAATGACTTTTCGGTGATCGCCATGCCACTTTCAGGGGAGGGAAAAGGACCGATCGTGTTCTCAGATGGTGACTTACGGGTAACTTCGTAATCTGATCGGAAACGTGATGATATGAGCCGGAGATGCTAGGCGCGATATCGTTTCTGGTGCCAGAGCCAGGCAGTGCGCACAATATCATCCAGCCGGGTATAGCGGGGGTTCCAGCCGAGTTCGCGGATCGCCTTTTGGGAACCGGCGACGAGGACGGATGGGTCTCCTGTGCGACGGGGATGCACTTCGACCGGGATGGGATGACCGGTGATACGGCGGGCGGATTCCACCACCTCAAGCACGCTGAAGCCGTGGCCTATACCGAGGTTGAAAACGAGCTTGTCGCGCGTTTCCAGGGCGCCGAGCGCAAGGACATGGGCATCGGCAAGGTCGGAGACGTGGATGAAATCGCGTACGCAGGTTCCATCTGGCGTGGGATAGTCATTGCCGTAGATTCGGATAGACGCACGCCGGCCCAGTGCCACGTCAAGGACCAGGGGGATGAGGTGGGTTTCAGGATCGTGCGCTTCTCCTCGGGTCACTCCGCCGGGGCCCTCGGATGCCCCCGCAACATTGAAATAGCGGAGCGACGCGTAACGCAGGCCATGGATTCGATTGAACCAGTCCATTATGTGCTCGGAGAGGAGTTTCGATTCCCCGTAAGCATTGGTCGGGCGAAGAGGCGCCTCTTCTGAAATGGGTGTTGAGTCTGGTTCCCCGTAAACGGCGGCGGTGGAGGAGAAGACGAGGCGGCGGGGCCCGTGGGCAAGCATGGCTTCGAGCAAGGTGAGCGTCGAGGCGGTATTGTTGCGGAAAAAAAATTCGGGGTGAACCATCGATTCGCCGGCTTCTATGAGAGCGGCGAAGTGCAGAACTGCGTCAATTGGATTGTTCCTTGTTTTCGCTTGGATGAAAATCTCTTCAATGACGGCGCGATCGGCGAGATCTCCCTTGACAAAGGCAACGCCTGCAGGGACCATCTCGCGCTTTGCATGGCCCAAATTATCGAATACAATCAAGTTGTGTCCCTGGGAAGCGAGCAGTGCGGCAACTGTGCCACCGATATATCCCGCACCGCCGGTAACTAATATCCTCACAAAAAAGTTGTCCTTCCCGGAACACTTTGGGTTACGTTAAGTCTATTACAGCAAGCAAGGGTTGGAATGGCCGGTTGCTTTCCGCATATAGACCGCCAAAAGGCGGCATGGTCTTGCTTGCCCCAATGATGCCCGTTTGCGCGAAATGACAGGTCACGCTTTAGCGCACTGGCGGAATCGATGGGCACTTTTTCCCTTTTCTTTCTCGATGAGAGAGGAAGAATCGAATCGTTGTTTCAAGCCTTGAAATTGAATGTGGAGCGGCTCAATGCCCATGGTTCCCGCCACCGGGAAAAAGAAACCCGTCGAAGAAAGCTGCGCGACTTTCCAACGGGACGCGTGTCCTCTAATGTGGGATTCCCGTGGCCAAAGGATCCTTCCGTGCCGGTTCGGCGGAGGCGAGGACCTCAGACCGGACGAGACAAACAGGGCGGTTAGCCGACGGAGGAAAAAAGCCTGTGCTGCGGTGGCGCCCAGACGCATCCAACCATCAGCAATTCCATGCGTGCCGAAAGTCCCGACTCATGAACAACAGCGTGACCGGCAATTCGTAGAGTTCCTTGCGAGTCTGGTGTTCCCGGGAACCCCACCGGGTATACAATTCGTCGCGTTTTTCCTTGTGAATCCAGCCAGAGCCATTTATTCCCCATTGCGGCGAAAATCCGCAGTTTCAAAGAGCACCGAGGAATCAAAACCATGCCGGTAAATTATTATCCAGGACGCACGAACTTTGGCTTGCTCCCCGAGCCGGAGGGCAGGTCGGCATCGTTTATTACGAGCACGGCGATCAACCTCACCATTCTGGCCATTGCCCTCTACGTAGGAATGATGGCCAAGCATGTGATCGAGCAACATCAGTTTGAACAGACGGAACTGATCTTTCCCACGACACCGCCTCCGCAGCCGAAGGTGAAAGTGAAGCCGATTCCAACTCCGAAGCTGCCTGCACCGAAGCCACTGCCGACGCCTGTGAAACTGCAGGCGCCGAAGTTCAATCTGCCCAAGGTAGAACCCAAGCCGGCGCTCAAGCCTATCCAGATGGAAGCGAAGCTGACCGTTCCGGTGATGAAGTCGCCGAAGCCGGCGATTGTACTTCAGCCACAGCCGAAAGCAGCGCTGACTGCAGCGATGCCTGCGCAAGTCAAGCAGGTGAAACCATCGACGGCCCCGGTGCATCTTGGCGAGACCTTCGGAGTGACCCCGAATCCCAACGCGACCAGGCCGGCGACGGTTGCCGCAATCGGAAATCCGTACGGCGGCATGAACGGGCCCGCGGTTGCACCGCACGGTGTGGTTGGCTCGACGGGAATCGGAAACGGGATCCATTCAGGATCGAATGCCGGATCAGTCGGACGGGTGGCGTCTGCAGGGATTCCGGGAGCGACAGGGACGGGCGGCTCGTATTCGGGCGGTAAGGTGGAAGCCGCCGGTATTCCGCAAATGACGCGGGTAGCAACAACACCGGAACAGCGCACGGTTCAGCCGGCGTCGACAAATCTCGAGGTGCTTTCGAAGCCGCCAGTGCGGTACACCGCAGAAGCGAGGCAGCTAAAGGTGCAAGGAGACGTCATCCTGCGCGTCACGTTTACGGCAGGCGGCCGTGTCATTGTGGATGGCGTTGTTCATGGCTTGGGACACGGACTCGATGAGGAAGCACGTCGAGTCGCGGCGGAGATCCGCTTCCGTCCGGCAACCCGGAACGGTCAGGCAGTGGACCTAACTACTAACATCACGATCACGTTTCAACTGGCATAAGCAGCAGATTTGGACAGAGAATGGTCATGGCAGACCTCGATATCGACTCGCGGCGCCGGGCCAAATAACGACGAGAAGAACGGCAACCAGGAGTTTATTCAATGAAGTTTCGGAAGATCACGCTCACCTTGGTCATGGTCGCCCTGACTGTATCCTATGCGTTTGCAAAGAAGGCGCCGAAGTACGAGCAAGCACATCAACTCACTCCCGATCAGGAAGCGCTGGTGCAGAAGGCGATCGCGCAGGAAAAGGTGCTGATCAAGAACATCCAGGAGCGCACGCCTCTGGTTGAAACGTATATTCAGGACACGCGTCCCGACCAGTTGCTGTACGAAGTTCCGGTTGACGACCAGTACACGTTGAGCCGGGTGGATTTCGGCAAGGGGTTCTTTGACAAGTCCTATGCGCCGCGGTCCATGTCAAGGCACGCATTTTTCAAGGGTTCGTTCTCTGCGATCAGCGAATTGAGCAAGGCGCTGGGTCTGGACAAGCACTTCACGTACAATCCAACCGGCTTTATGCAGATGATGTTTCTTGACCCGACCGGCTTTGACGAGCAGCACTATGTTTTCAGCTATGTTCGGCGGGAATTTCTGGGTCAGGTGCGAACCTGGGTATTCGACGTCCATCCCAAAGTGGCCGGGATGGGACGCTTTTATGGCCGAATCTGGATCGAGGATGAAGGCGGGAACGTGGTTCGCTTCAACGGCACGTACACCGGGCCGAAGTCGGATGAAGCTTCAAAGTATTACTTCCACTTTGACAGCTGGCGCATGAACGTTCAGCCGGGTGTCTGGCTGCCGGTGGCGATCTACGTTGAGGAATCGAATCGCGGCGACAACGGCAAGGGGCTGGGCCTGAAGGCGCAGACTCACTTCTGGGGCTATTCACTAAAGCTCCCGACGCGAGACAGCGAGAACGTTACAATGAAGGTGGAAGACGCGGTTGACAAGAGCGACGACTCACAGGATGTGAGTCCTTTGCAGGCCACGCGCGACTGGCTGATGCAGGCCCAGGACAACGTGATCGACCGGCTGGAAATCTCCGGACTGGTGGCGCCGCTGACGCCGAATGGCTACGAGACGCAAGTACTGGACCAGATTGTGACCAACCTTGCGGTCCCGAATAACCTGGCGTTCTCTTACCCTGTGCACTGCCGGGTTCTGTTGACCGACACCATTGAAGCAACGACAGTCGGCAACACGATCCTCATCAGCAAGGGACTTCTCGACACCCTCCCCGATGAGCCCTCAATTGCCTCGGTGGTTGCGCTGGAACTGGCGCATATCGCGCTGGGTCACCATATTGACACCCGCTATGCATTTAACGATCGCCTGCTCTTCCCTGACGAGGCGACCTTCCAGCGCATCGACATGAATCACTCCGACGCAGACGACGCCTCCGCTGCGAAGCAGGCGATGATCTACCTGCAGGCGTCCATGTACAAGGACAAGCTCGCCGATGCCGGGCTCTTCTGGGAGCAGTTGGCGGCACGCGGAAAGGAGCTGAAAGCACTGAATACGCCAAAGCTGGGCGACTCAATGCTGCAGCCCGATGGCCAACCGTGGATGGAGGCGCTGGCGCAGCAAGCTCCGAAGATCAATTGGGACGACCTGAACCAGATACCGGCTCTTCCACTGGGAAGCTGGCTTAAGACTGATCCCTGGGACGACCGGGTGCACATGCTGAATGCAAAGCGATATGCGCCAATGAATGCGCGTGACAAGATGCCGCTTGAAGTGACGCCAGTCTATTTCAAGCTTCAGCGGTATGAAGATGCGAACGCCAATCCCCCGGCAGCCCCGGGCCAGCCTTCATCAGGACAACCGGCGGCAGCACCGGCAAACGGAGGCGATCCGACGCCACAATCCACGGCTACCGGGCCCACGCAGAAGTAAGGTCTATCAAAAACCACAGGCCGATACGCGAGAGCGCACACGCGATCGGCCTGAATTCTTGAACGAACATAAACCAGTGCACAGAAGTGCAAGAACGATTTGAGCTGAAACCAAATTTCCTCATGAGACGATCTGCATTTTTTGTTTTTTTGCTCGCATGTATCGTGGACGCCTGCGGCATCAGTGCCCGGGCGCAGGTGGCACCTTCCGCAACACTCAACCGAATGACGATAACCGCAGGCGTACTTGGTTCGGGCTTTCAGCCCGACTACGCGGGCAACGGGGTAGCGGAGTCAGCGTCGAACTGGCTAATCGGACCCGGTGCGTATGTTGACGTACGCTTCAGCCGCTGGGTTCAGGCTGAGGCCGAAGGACGCTGGCTACGGTTCAACCAGTTTGCCAACATCTACCAGGACAACTACCTTATCGGACCCAAGGTGCCAATCCACAACTTTGGACGATTTACCCCGTACGGCAAGGTGCTTTTTGGATTCTCGAAGATGAACTTCCAATACAACTATGCCTACGGCCGGTTCACTGACATAGCCTACGGCGGCGGCGTAGACATGAAGCTGAGCGACCGCTGGACCCTGCGGCCGGTGGACTTCGAGTACCAGCAGTGGCCCAACTGGATCAACGGCTCACTGAATCCCTACGGCGTGAGCGTCGGAATCGGGTACAAAATCTTCTGAGACTCTGCAGAGTTTCCCCCTCCAACGCGGTTTGCTCGGATCATGCTGCGCGGTCAGCGGAATAAGGGTTGCGACGGGGAAGGTGGATCGACATCGTGGTCCCATGCGAGGCGGGTTCCACGCTGCTCTTCACGACAATCCTGCCGCCATGGCCGAGGGCAAACTGCTGGGCTACAAACAGCCCGATTCCGGTACCGCTGCCAGGCCGAGTGGAGAAAAAGGCGTCGAAGATTTTCGGCAGTTGATGCGGCGGAATCCCGACGCCGGTGTCACGCACTGCAATACTGACTCCCGGACCCTCGGGTAGTTCAGCATCCTCTGTCGAAATCGAAAGTGTACCCCCTGAAGGCATGGCGTGAATGGCATTGGCGACAATGTTGAATAGAACCTGCAAAATCTCACCTGAACGGAGCATGATGGACTGCGTAGATTTGAACTCTCTCTCGATGGTGATACCCGCAGCTTTGCATTTCGGCTCGTAGATGCGAAGCGTGTGTTCAGCGAGTTCCGATGGGGATACGCTGGCCACTGAAGTGTTCTCGCGATAAAAGCCAAGTGTTCGCTGGGCAATGCGGGAGACCCGCGCTACCTCGCTTTCGGCAACGCTGAGAAAGTTGCGAACCTGGGCCGCATCGCCGGCGTTTTCCTTGGCCAGAAAGATCAAATTGGTGATGGCTTCGAGCGGGTTGTTCACCTCGTGTGCGACAGCAGCCGCCATTCTGCCGGACGCAGCAGTTTTTTCAGCCTGAAGAAGGGTCGCTTCGAGGTGCTTCTTGCTCGAAATATCGCGCAACGTCTTGGACGCGCCGATGATATTTCCCTTTTCGTCGCGAACCGGGGAAATGCTAAGAGAAGCGTCGATGCGCTCACCGCTCCGGGTCACACGAACCGTCTCGTAGTGATCGATGGTCTGACCGGAGCGAATCTTTCTGAGAATCTCTTCTTCTTCGGCGTGAAGCTCTTCAGGAATCAGAAGAAGGATGGATTTTCCGAGAATCTCTTCCTGTGAATAACCGAAGATGCGTTGAGCCGCAGGGTTCCAGCTCATGATGCGGCCGGTGAGGTCTTTGCTGAGGATGGCGTCATCAGAGGATTGGACGATGGCGGCCACTTCATTGCTTCGGCGGGCCGCCTCGCGCTCGGAGGAGCGAAGTGCATCTTCAGCCTGGCGCGATTGGGTTACATCCATGCTGATGCCGATGATTGAAACAGGATTGCCTTCGGAATCGTGACAGACGGTGCCGCGAGAATGAATCCAGCAGGTCTGCCCGTCAGGCTTGAGAAGACGAAATTCGAGAACGACCTGGTCCGCACCTGAAGCGAGAGCCTGATCGAGTTCCTGTTGGATGCGCTCGCGATCATCGGGATGGATCAGTTCCATTTGCCTTGAGCCGGTAGCCGCCTGTTCCGCTGGAAGGCCGAGAAGCTCCCTGTAGTCGTCGGACCAGAACATAGTCTGGGACCGAAGGTCCCAATTCCAGCGACCGAGGCGCGCGGCGGAATGAGCCAGTTGAAGTTCGTTCTGCTGGCGAAGAAGGTCGCGATGAAGCTTTGCGGTTTCGATGGCGTTGGCTGCTCGCCGAGCGAGGTCGTCTGCCAACTGCATATCGTCGTCGTTGAAGCAGGGCCTTCCCTCTGCGGCAAACAGGCAGATGGCGCCGACGACATCTCCGTGGGTCACCAGCGGAACGGTGAGGCTGCACGTAACGCCCATCGTGCGCATCGCCTCCAAATGTTCGGCATCGGGCGCCGAAGTCTCGATCGGGCCTGCATTGCGGTAGGTGCGAAGTTGTGGCTTGCCGTGACGCGGTACGGCTTCCAAGCCGCTGACACGAAGCACTTCATTGGGGAAACGAGTGAAAACCTGCTCCGCTGCGTTGTGTGCGGCGAGATCAGAGTGAGCCAGCGCAAGGCAAACCGGCTTCCCCGATTCGCAGAGATGAACCGCGCACCAATCGGCGATCCCGGGAACTGCAAGCTGAGCAACCGCGCGCAGATTTTTCTCGTAATCGAAAGAACTGGCGAGAATGGCGCTGGCCTCAGCGAGAAACGAAACGCGGCGCTTCTCCTGTTGATTGAGGTCGTTGAGATCGTTCGCATTGAGCGCGGCAGTGCACACGTTTGCCAGCGCCGCAGCATAATCGAATTCGAGAGAGCTGAACGAATGAGGCTGGCGCCAGTAGAAGGTGATGGCTGCCCGCTGCTCGTTCCTCAGAACAACGGGAGCGGCCAGCAAGCTGCGAATGCCCTCGGCCGCGTAGGCCTGGCGGAATCGGGCGAGCGTAGGCTCGGTTTTGACATCCTCAACGGCCTGGAGTGACGTGAGGGCCTTGTCTCGAGACGCGGTGAACTGGGTGCGATAGGCCGATGACAGACCACGACTCGCAACCGCCTTCCACGTGCACCCATCGTCCAAGGTCCGCCACACGGCATAAGCGTCGGCGGAGAGTGTCTTGCCAGCAAGATCGAGGATGCCGCTCAGAACGTTACCAAGGCTCGAGATTCCGCGCAGCAATGTTGAGGCATCCAGAAGAACCTGAAGGGCTTCCGGGCGCCGCTCGTCCATTTTGGGTTCTTGAACGGCCATACGTGTATAAGCCCGGAGCGCCATCGCCCCCCTTCCCGGCCCAATAGTATCTGGGATGCCGTGAATTCTTGAGCGGTGGTCCTGCAGCATTGAATTAAGAAAGCTTGCACAAAATAAAAATGGCCGAACCCAAAGGTCCGGCCGTTTTGGATCGAAGCGGGATCAAGCTAAGCGGGCGACGGAGAGCCTTCCGGATAGGGTCCGGAACCGCCGCGGCTCTCGGGCTTGAGAACCTGCTGACCGCCGCTGCCGGTGTCGCTGGGCGATGCCAGAACAGAACGGATGGGAGGAAGCTGCTTGCCTTCGATGAGCATCTTGACTTCTTCCGCATCGATGGTTTCGCGTTCCAGCAGAGCTGCGGCGATGCGGTGCATCGCGTCCTTGTGGGTATCAAGGATGTTGTGCGCGGACTGGTAGGCTTCGTCGATGAGGCGGCGAACTTCGAGATCGATCTGGCGGGCCGTTTCTTCGCTGAAGTCGCGATGTTGTGCGATCTCACGCCCCAGGAAGATCTGCTCTTCTTTCTTGCCGAAGGTGAGCGGACCAAGGCGGCTCATGCCGTATTCGCACACCATGCGGCGAGCGAGATCGGTAGCCGTTTCGATATCGCTGCCGGCGCCGGTGGACATCTGATTGAGGAAAATCTCCTCGGCTACACGGCCGCCGTAGGCGGTAGCGAGACGGGTTTCAAGGTATTCGCGCGTGTAGTTGTGGCGATCGTCGGGAAGATAGATCGTGACGCCGAGAGCCATGCCGCGCGGAATGATGGTGACCTTGTGGATGGGGTCAGAGTGCTCACGCAAATACGAAACCAGGGCATGCCCCGCCTCGTGATAAGCGGTGACACGCTTTTCCTCATCCGTGAGCAGCATGGATTTGCGCTCGGCACCCATCAGAACCTTGTCTTTGGCCAGCTCGAAGTCGTACATCACGACCTGCTTGCGGTTGACGCGCGCCGCGTTGAGAGCGGCCTCATTCACCATGTTGGCCAGGTCGGCTCCGCTGAAACCGGGGGTTCCGCGGGCGAGCACGTTGAGATTGACGTCGTCGGCAACGGGAACCTTTTTCACATGCACGCGCAGAATCTCTTCACGGCCGCGCACGTCGGGTAGTCCAACCACCACTCGGCGATCGAAACGGCCGGGGCGCAGAAGCGCGGGATCGAGGACGTCGGGCCGGTTGGTTGCTGCGACGAGAATCACACCGTCGTTGGATTCGAAACCGTCCATCTCGACGAGGAGCTGATTGAGCGTTTGCTCGCGCTCGTCGTGTCCGCCGCCGAGACCAGCGCCGCGGTGACGGCCGACCGCGTCAATTTCATCGATAAAGATGATGCAGGGAGCGTTCTTCTTGCCCTGCTCAAACAAGTCGCGGACGCGGCTTGCGCCCACGCCGACAAACATCTCGACGAAGTCGGAACCCGAGATGGAAAAGAACGGAACATTGGCTTCGCCGGCCACGGCGCGAGCGAGCAGGGTCTTACCGGTGCCCGGAGGGCCAACGAGCAGAACACCCTTGGGAATGCGGCCGCCCAGTTTCTGGAATTTCTGCGGCTCGCGCAGATACTCGATAATCTCTTTGAGCTCTTCCTTGGCTTCATCCACACCGGCAACGTCTTTGAAGGTAATCTTCTTCTGCTGCATCGAGAGCAGGCGCGCACGGCTCTTGCCGAACGACAAAGCCTTGTTGCCTCCCGACTGCATCTGCCTGAGCATGAAGAACCAGATGGCTCCCAAAAGCACGAACGGGCCGATATTGATGAGCAGGGGAATCAGGATGTTGCTCTGCTGATCCTTGAGCGAGAAATTGACCTTGGCTGCGTGCAGCTTGTCAATCAACATGTCGGAGTTTTGCGGAATCGTGGTGTGGAACTGTTCCTTGGGATTCGCCTTCATGTGGCCGTGCAGTTCGGTGCCCTGGATGGTGACATCCTGCACCTGCCCGGCGTCGATCTTGTCCAGAAGTTCAGAGTAGGAGACGTCCGGCTCCTTTCCCATATTTGTACCGCGCTGCACGACGCCCCATAGCAGCATGAGACAGATCAGGATAAAGACCCAGAACATGATCGTCTTGACGGTCGAATTCACCAGGATTCCTCTTTCCCGGCGGGGGAGAAGCCGCTCCAGGGACCTCCAACTCCGCCTACATCCCTTTAGACGCTCGTGACTCAACTGGGGTCACAGAAAGTACAAAGCGCCTCCGCGACCGACACTTTTCGTCCGCCGCTGAATGAGCAGTAGGTACACATTGTATCGCGAACGAGGAAAACTCCCAAGCAGCAATTGGGCGAAAAGAGCGGCTCGACACCCGAAAGTTGCAGCTCCCCGAAGTCATGCCGTGGTGTCTTCGAGAGGAGCGGTGAAAACGAGTATCCCCGGCTCCGGTTCGAGCTCCACTCCGCGCATCCAGATGATCTTGCCGTCGAATTCGAGGACCGGCCAGGCGGACCGGCCGGTCCCGTTAATGCGCAGACGCTCCAGTACTTGCTTCACCTTGCGGGGACCCGAAGAATGGCGCAGCCAGACCCGGTCGCCGGGCTTCCAGGAGCGTAGAACAGCCTGTTGGCGGGCCGAAGGCTCCTTGCCATTCGTGAACTGGGAGCCGGGCGAAAAATCGAGACGAATGCGGACGCCAAAGGCCGACGCCACCGTTTCGCCGGGCAGGGATATCGCGTACTCGGGAACTGGTTCGTTGGACGGCGTTGCGACAGCCGTCAGGCGCAGTTCGCGATGGGTGCGTTCAGCGCGCAGCCCATGGGCCGACTCGTGCTTTTGGCCTGCGCGGCCTTGCAGGGCAAGCTTGCGCAGAGATTCGGTCGCGTCAAACTCGAGATCGGCGCCCAGTTGCTGCGCGGCAAGACGCAGCAAGCGCCGCTGAAGGGCTGGGGCCAGTGCGGCCATGCGGGTGATATCGAGCGCCAGGTCCTGGGAGGCGGCGCGACCCCCTCCGCGAACCGGCCGGCCGGGAAGGATCAATTGCGGGGCGAGACGGGCGATCTCGGATTGCCACCACGCTTCCTCGTCGCGCGCCAGTTCTGCCATCTGGGCAAGATGCTGCCGCAGTTGGGGGTTCCAGGATTCGAGCAGGGGCAGCAGTTCGTGGCGGATCCGGTTGCGTGTGAATGTGAGGTGGCGATTGGACGAATCTTCGCGCCACGGCTGGCCCAATTCATGCAGATAGGCCTCGACTTCCGCACGGGTTGTGGCGAGAAGCGGTCGAAGAACGCGACCCTCGGAAAACAGGAGTACCGGATGAATGCCTGAAAGACCCTCTGTCCAAGCGCCGCGAAGAAACCTGGCGAGAACAGTCTCGGCCTGATCGTCGAGAGTGTGAGCGGTCGCGACGGCATCAAGCTGGTTTTCCCGCATCAATTGCCGGAACCACGCATAGCGTAAACGCCGTGCAGCCTCTTCAATGGTTTCGGCGGACTTGGCGGCGGCCGGGTTGGCGCAGGCTTCGGAAGCCGTATCCACCCGCGCTTCGTAAAAGGGCAGCGCCAGAGAGGCTGCCAGGTCGCGGCAAAATTCGAGATCCGCGTCAGCCTCAGCGCCGCGCAGGCCATGATGCAAATGAGCAACGTGCAGGACGAGGCCCAGTTCCCTGCTCCGGCCAACGAGAACACGCAAGAGCGCGACGGAATCGGCGCCGCCAGAGAGGCCGACGGCGAGACGGAGTCCAGGCGTCAATTCAGAAGTGTCGAGATTGACGGGAGCTCGCACCAGAGGATGATAGCGCCGGAGGCGGCTTGGAGCGGCGGCCACAACAGGAGCAGACCTGTGGCCCCCGCTCTCCTATACTTTGGTCATGCTGGAAACACGCCGGGCTACCGTTGACGATGCAGCTTTGGTCACCACACATCGGAAGGCAATGTTCTCCGATGCCCACGATGCCGGTGAGCCGGTATTGGCCGAGATGAGCCGCCACTTCGAACCGTGGTTGAAGCGGATGCTGGCCAACGGCAGGTATACCGGCTGGATCACGACGGACGGTGACCGGCCGGTAGCTTCAGCGGGATTCATGATTCTGGACTGGGCACCTCACTTTCTCGATCCTGCCGGCGAATACCGGGGTTATGTGCTCAATGTATATGTCATTCCGGATTACAGAAGGCGCGGTTTAGCTCGCGCGCTGGTGCAGCTTTGCCTTGACGAGGCTCGCAGCAGAAAGATTCGCGTAGTGGCGCTGCATGCCTCAAGCGCAGGCCGGCCAGTGTACGAAGGCCTGGGATTCCGCGCCACAAGTGAAATGTATTTCGTTGACGGAACGGACGGATAGTTCATCTCGACGCCCCCGGCTCCCAAGCAGCCGGAGCGCCGATGTATACTCCCGAAGTTATGCAAGTGTTCGCCATTCTTCCCGCAGCGGGGCTGGGCACCCGGATGGCCGGGCCACAACCGAAACACCCCAACGACAAAGACCCGTCGTCGGGGACCCCGCCTAAGCACCCCAACGACAAAGACCCGTCGTCGGGGACCCCGCCTAAGCAGTTTCTTGCCCTCGATGGAGTTCCGATCCTGATTCATTCGTTGCGCGCATTCGACGCGGTGGAGGGTATGACGGCCATCTACGTGGCGGTTCGACCGTCGGAGATGGAGCGCGTGAGGGCTGAGATTGCTGATTACGGCTTCGCTCATCGCGTCCATGTTGTTGAAGGAGGCGATAATCGCCAGGAATCGGTCACCCATGCGCTCAATGCACTTCCCGCTGGGCCCGACGATATCGTCCTGGTACACGACGCCGTTCGGCCCTTGATCGACACGGCGACGATCGAGCGTACCATTCATGCGGTGCTGGAGTACGGAGCTGCTATTGTGGGACTGCCGGCGGTGGACACCATCAAGCAGGTCGAGCGCACCGCCCACGGCGCGGTGGTAACAGCGACCATCCCACGGGAGTTCATTGTGCAGGCACAGACGCCGCAGGGATTCCGATATGGGCTGCTTCAAAAGGCGTTTGCCGAGGCTACGGCAGACGGATTCGTGGGCACTGATGAAGCTTCAGTAGTGGAACGTGCGGGAATGGCGGTGGCCGTGGTACCAGGATCGCAGGTGAATCTGAAGATCACTCAGCCGGGAGACCTGGAACTGGCCGAGTTCTACCTGCACCACCAGCGCAGCCACTGACTGGTCGCCCGGGAACTCGAGATTTGATGGGCGAATGCGCTCATCCAAGGAAACGTTCAAGGGATGTTGCCGAATGGAATCCACTCAATTGAGCATGCGGCGGGATCCTCATACAAAAATATAGACAATCGTTCTCTCGGAGCGCCGCAAAGCTTCTAGAATTAGCACGGAGACCATGGATACACGGATCGGGATCGGCTGGGACTCGCACGCATTCAAGGCCGGAGTGCCGCTCAAGATCGGCGGGATGGCCCTGGATCACCCCGAAGGACTCGCTGGGCACTCAGATGGCGATGTGCTGCTGCACGCGGTTACCGATGCCCTTCTGGGGTCGATCGCGGCAGGGGATATTGGGACTTTCTTTCCGCCGGGCGATCCGCGCTGGAAGGATGCCGATTCGGCAATCTTCATCAACCTTGCGCTCGAAGAACTGCGCCACGCAGGTTATCGCATTTTGAATGTGGACACGACGCTGGTGCTGGCCGCGCCCAAGATCGGACCGGTTGCCGGCGAAATGCGCTCACGGGTCGCCGACCTGCTTGGCGTGGAGATCGACAAAGTGAGCATCAAGGCAAAGACTCCTGAAGGAATGAACCTGGACCATGTTGCGCAGTGCCATGCTGTGGTGCTGGTGCAGCGCATTGGCGAGTTGGACGATCAGAAGCACATGAGCGGCGAGATCGAAAGCCAGCAGGAAATGGAAGCCGTGGTGGAAGACGTACTGAGTTCGGTGCACGGAACGCAGAAGAGGCGCGTTGCGGCGCCGGTGTACGACACGGAAGACATCACCTAGTGAGCTGCCGACAAAGCGCTTTAGAGCAAAATGCTTTAGCATCAAAGAGGAACGCTCCTCAACGATGCCTGAAGAAATGCTCTCCCAGCCTGAAACCCCTCGGGTCCGATTTGCACCCTCGCCCACCGGTTTTCTGCACGTCGGCAGCGCCCGCACCTTTATTTTTAATTGGCTCTATGCCCGGCATAACCACGGAACGTTGGTGCTGCGCCTGGACGACACCGATGTAGAACGCAACACGGACGCCAGTGTGCAATCGATTTTTGAGGGACTCCGCTGGCTGGGCCTGAACTGGGACGAAGAGTACAAGCAATCTGAACGGCTCGCTCTGCACCGCGAGGCCGCTGAAGAAATCTTCGCCAGGGATCTCGCCTATCGGGACTTTACTCCCGCGCACTCGGGGGATGACTTGCAGTCGTCTTCGCAGGGAGCATGGCTGTTCAACCCCGGAATGCGCGAACTGTCTCGCGAAGAAAGCGACCGCCGCGCCAGCGCCGGCGAATCGTTTGCGCTGCGCTATCGCGTGCCCCGGGGCGATGGCCGGGTTCTGCAATTCGCAGACGGCGTCTACGGCGCGCAGTCGAAGCTCGTCGACGAGGTAGAAGACTTCGCCCTGTTGCGGTCTGATGGCATGCCCACCTATCACCTGGCCTCGTGCGTCGACGATGCCGACTTGCGCATCAGCCACATCATCCGAGGACAGGATCACCTGACGAATACCTTCAAGCACCTGCTCATCTTTGAAGGTCTCGGAGCAGAGCCGCCCCGGTTTGCGCATCTACCGTTGCTGGTTGCGCCTGATGGGACAAAGTTGTCGAAGCGAAAACATGGGCCAGTGGTGAGCGTGACGACCTACCGTGATGCAGGTTTCCTGCCGCAGGCTTTCATCAACTTCCTTTGCCTGCTGGGCTGGTCGCCCAAAAACGATCGCGAGTTCATGACGATCGAGGAGATAGCCGAAGCTTTCACACTGGAGAACGTGAACCGCTCCAACGCTGTGGTGAATTTTACGGAAGAAGATCCATTTGATCCCAAGGCGGTCTGGCTGAACGCCGAGCATATCCGTGCGCTGCCTGTCGAGGAGTTGAGCCGGCGCCTGGAACCTTTCTTCGAGCAGGCCAGCCTGAAGGCGTCGCCGGAAAAGATGCTCGCAGTGACACCGCTGATTCGGGAGCGCATCAAGCTGATGCGCGATGCGGTCGCGGCTGCTGATTTTTTCTTTATCGACCAGCTGCCGCCGTACGATTTGGCGGAGTTGATTCCGCCTAAGGGTGGCGATGCGGCGATGGTGCGGCGTGTGCTGGGGAAGGCGCGGGAAGTGCTGGCCAATACGCCGTTCGATCACGATTCACTCGACCGGAGTCTTCGTGATGCCGCCGCCGAACTGGGCCTGAAAGCCGGGCCGATGTTCCAACCCATTCGGGTGGCCGTATGCGGGCGCAAGAATGCGCCGCCGCTGTTCGAAACCTTGGTGGTGCTGGGGCGGGATGTATGTTTGGAACGGATCAAGCAGGCGGAGGCGAAGCTGCAATCGCCCGATTGAGGGCTCCGCGTAGATCGTGAAGAACGTCGAGAGAGGGAGGATGCTGGCACCGAGCCACAGCCGAAAAGATTAGAAATGCTAGAGCGAAGAATGGCTTCATCCGCGTAACGCTCAGATTACAGTAGCGCCATCCTGCCCGGTTAAAGATGGGTTTCGTCCGCGTAAAGACTAGAATAAGGGCAGTATGATCGACGCGAAACCTGAAACCTCGGCCGCTCCCGCATCCTCCAACTTTCTCCACGACCTCATCGCTGAGGACGTGCGCACCAGGAGGTATGGCGATGCCGTCGTTCAGACGCGCTTTCCTCCCGAGCCCAATGGCTATCTCCACATCGGCCACGCCAAGGCCATTCTTCTTGATTTTGGGATCGCGGACGAGTTCGGGGGAAGAACCAACCTGCGCTTCGACGACACCAACCCCGAAAAAGAAGAGCAGGAATACGTCGATTCCATCCAGAAGGACGTCCGCTGGCTCGGCTTTGACTGGGAACGCCTCTGCTACGCCTCGGACTACTTTCCCCAGCTCTACGAATGGGCGCTGAAGCTCATCAAAACCGGCAAGGCCTATGTGGATGACCTCACGGCCGATGAGATCCGGCAGCACCGCGGAACGCTGACTGAGCCGGGCAAGGACAGTCCTTATCGAAATCGTTCGGTCGAGGAGAATCTCGACCTTTTCGTCCGCATGAAAAACGGCGAATTTGCCGACGGCTCGCGCGTACTGAGAGCGAAGATCGACATGGCGTCGCCAAACCTGAATCTGCGCGATCCGGTGATGTACCGCATCCTTCATGCCACGCACCACCGGACCGGCGACGAATGGTGCATCTACCCGATGTACGACTACGCGCACGGCCAGTCGGATTCGATTGAGCACGTGACGCACTCGATGTGCACGCTCGAGTTCGCCGACCACCAGCCCCTTTACCGCTGGTATATCGAGCAACTCGGCATCTTCCCTTCGCAGCAGATTGAATTTGACAGGCTCAACATTACCTACACCATGCTCAGCAAGCGCAAGCTATTGCAACTCGTGCAGGAAAAGCGTGTCAGCGGCTGGGACGATCCGCGCATGCCGACCCTTTCCGGGTTCCGCCGCCGTGGATTTACCCCTGAGGCCATCCGCGCGTTCGTCGCCGCCAGCGGCGTGTCGCGGACGAATGGTTCAACAGACGTCGAGATGCTCGAGCATTTCCAGCGCGACCACCTGAACCGCAGCGCCTCGCGGGCCATGGCCGTTCTTCATCCGCTCAAGCTGGTGATCGACAACTACCCTGAGGGACGGGAAGAATTTGTCGAGGTCGCTAACAATCCTGAAGACCCTGCAGCCGGAACGCGCCAGGTACCCTTCTCACGGGAGATCTACATCGAGCAGGACGACTTCCGCGAGGTTCCTCCGCCCAAGTACTACCGACTGTCGCCTGGCAAAGAGGTCCGCCTTCGAAACGCCTATTTCGTGACGGCGAAGAGCGTGGTGAAGGACGCGGGGGGGGACATCGTTGAGGTCCACTGTACATATGATCCGGCGAGCCGCGGCGGCAACTCGCCCGACGGCCGCAAGGTTAAGTCGACCATGCATTGGGTCTCAGCCGCTCACGCCATCTCCGCGGAAATCCGGCTCTACGACAAACTTTTCACAAAACCTGATCCATATGACTTCGAAGAGGGCCAGGACGTCCTCAGCAATCTCAACCCTAACTCGCTCGAAATCCTCAGCGACGCGAAGCTGGAACCTTCGCTCGCGAGCGGCAAAGCTGGAGATCATTTTCAGTTCGAGCGCGTCGGGTACTTCTGCGTCGATCCCGACTCGACCGAGGGGAAGCCGGTGTTTAATCGGACGCTGCCCTTGAAGGATACGTGGGCCAAGATCGAGAAGAAGGCAGGCTAGAGGGTCAGCGGAGCTGCCATTCCGACATGCCGGTTGTGAAAAATCCGACGCCTTGGTGCTGTCAGTGGTTCGCTGTCTTTTCACTTCCCGATTACGTCGATGGGGACCGTGATCGTTTTGGGTGGAAAGCAGGCCTCTTTGTCGCAGGCCTGGTAATGGAGTTTGGCCTCAACCAGATGATTGCCGCGTGTGGCCACGATGCTGGTGTGAATCGTGAACTCGCCGGTATAGACACTGAGCCTGGTGGTGGGATCGACCGGCAGCGCGAACTCTTCGCCCTCAGGATACGTAGCTGCCTCGAGACGTACCCCTGACGACTCGGGAAACGAGAGGGTTGTGGGAATCAGGAAGTCCTGGCTGGGCGTGTGTGAGTTGACATGCAGGCCCTCGCCAACGCGGAAGTGCATCTCGACCGCGCTGGGCTGACCCGCGGTCACGTTGACCTGCTCGGGAAAAAGATATTCGACCGCAGCGCCTTTCAGGATGGAGCGATCAGGCGAATCGGCCATGGACGACTGCCCATACAGAGGGAGAACTGTCACCCTCAGCAGTAAGGCAAGAGAAATCGCGGTTTTCCAGTTGGTCCCTTTCATCTTCGCTTTCACTTGCTTCCTCTAGTTGTCCGACGCGAGCGCCTTTTTGATGTTGGACTCGATGTCATCTTTGGAGGTGAGGCCCAGTTGCGTCGCGACGACATTGCCCTTGCGATCGACAAAGAACGAGGTGGGCAGTTCGTCCAGGCCGCCGTAGGGTTTGCTGATGCTGTCGCCGTCCATGAGCAAGGGGTAGTCGATGTGCTCCTTCTGCATGAATTCCCGGATCGCCTCTCGGTCGCGAGCCCAACCGGCCTTGTCGTCCATCGTAAGATCGTCGCCTTCCGTCGAGACGCCGAGGATTTCGAATCCCTGGGGCGCATACTGATTGCGCAGGTCAACAAGCCACGGCGTTTCAATTTTGCAGGGAGCGCACCATGTTGCCCAGAAATTGATGAGCACGGCCTTTCCCCTGTAGTTCGATAGGGAGATTTTCTTACCGGTAACATCGGGGAGCGTGAAGTTGGGAGCCGGTTTTTGCATGAGGGGCGAAATGAAGCGCGGCACATCGCCCGCACCGGAGGCGGGCACAAGCTCCGCTCTAACGGCCTCCATGGCAAGCCGCTTCTCCGCCGCCTGTCGGCGGTACTCCCAGTTAGCCCAGCCCGCCCACGCAAAGGTGGCCAGAAGAAATAATGTGATGCCGAGAACAATGCTGTTGCGCTTCACGGGGATTAGACCTCTTAAATCTATTGTACGAGGCCCTTCGGGCTCTTGCGTCTCGGCGTTCGCGGTAAGGCAGATGAGTGCCTGATGCGATTGAAACTGATCCCGGATCAGCTTCCCCCTCGATCTCTGGAAGCTGTTACCATCAGAAACCGATGAATCCACGCAATGAGCCGGAGGAATTAACGCCCGCGGACCTGGTGCGCACCGAGGCCGCCGCGCTTGTGGCCCTTGCCGTGCGGCTGGAAAGTGTAATGGCTCAACCGTTCGCCCGGGCTGTGGAGTTGATTCTGCACTGCGGCGAAGGAAACGGCCGCGTGGTGGTTACCGGCATGGGCAAGAGCGGCATTATCGCGCAGAAAATTGCAGCCACGCTTAGCTCGACGGGGTCGCCCGCACTGTTTCTTCATCCGGCCGAAGCCGTGCATGGCGACCTGGGTGTACTAATGCCCGGCGACGTGGTAATCGCGCTCTCGGCAAGCGGAGAAACCGAGGAGATTCTGCGCATGCTGGCCACGCTGAAGCGCAAGGGCGACGCGCTGGTGAGTTTCTGCTGCAACCTGAATTCAACGCTGGCTCAGGCAAGCGATGTGGCGCTCGATTGCGGCGTGGAGCGCGAAGCATGCGGGCTGAATCTGGCGCCGACCGCTTCCACCACGGCGATGCTGGCACTGGGTGATGCGCTGGCGATCGCGGTGAGCCTGCGCAAGGGTTTCAAGGCTGAGGATTTTGCGGAGTTGCACCCCGGCGGCAAGCTTGGCAAGCAGCTGGCAAAGGTCCGCGACCTGATGCACACGGGCGAGGATGTGCCGGTGGTCTCGATGACAACGCCAATGGCCGACGTGATCTTCGAGATGTCGTCAAAGAAGCTGGGCATTACCACGGTGCAGGAGAGTGGCAGCCTGCGCGGCGTGATCAGCGACGGTGATCTGCGAAGGTTATTGGAGCGCGAGGGGGGTGCGGCGCTGAGTAGATTGGCGGGGGAGGCAATGCATCGCAATCCACGAACGATTGGCGCGGATGAGTTGGCGGCCAAGGCGCTTGCGATCCTTGAAGAGCGGAAGAT
>DATKPJ010000063.1:0-3885 GCA_035524195.1 Occallatibacter sp. | reverse complement strand
CGCCTATGCTTTTATCCATGTTTCAGGGACCGCCAGCCCGCAAGAATTTTGTCGTCGCCTGCAAGAAATGCCGCCGGGACCTCCCAACCGGGGCGGCCAAGTTTCCGTTCCAGTCGATTGTCGTCGAGTGCCCGCTGTGCGGGGAGAAGCGCCGTTATCTGCCATCCGAGGTCTTCCTCGGACGGGTCGATCAGCTGGTGAATCGTCAGAAGCGCGCGGGGGCTGTCTGATGTTCGATCCCGACGCGCACCTGCCACGAATCAATCGCGGGATGATCTATCTGGGAGCCTGCCTGATTGCCGGAATGCGGCTCGCCCGGGAGCGGCAGGTCAATGTGCGGGTGGTACCCACCAGACAGGCAATCGAAGAGTCTGTTGACCTGGCTCACGAGGTCTATAACCTGGTTTTCCGCAAGGTGCCTGAGAAAGTGAAGAATATCCACTGAACCGCCACGCCGCACTGGAAAGCCCGATTGTTGTGAATGCCGCTTGCTGATCGCGTCCGTACACTGGTCACCGCCCCGTATAGCGTTACAGATCTGACGATCAGTTTCCGGATTGCCCGTCATCCGTCCAGCGACTGCCATGGGGATTAGGCCATCGCGAGTAACAAGAATCAACATCGATCTGCTAAGACTGAAGCAGTTCCTTGATGGGCTCTTGCGCCGATGTGTTCAGCCGTGGCAGCCGTTGTGTGATCGCAATAAATGCGTGAACGAACGCTTGACGAGCGATACCCATGTCAACTTCCTGCTCAATTTCGGCTGTGTGAACCGCTTCGCTACGGGCGATATACAACTTCTGTACTTCAGCCGTAAAAGAGCCTTGCCCCTTAACGTTCCGCAGAGCGAGCGAGAGGTGCTGCGGAACTCGCTCCGAAATTCCAGGAGCATAGAAGTCTACGAGTAACACCTCGAACGCCACCGCCAGATTGACGATGGCAGCGCCCTTATCAGCCGACACATGGAAAGACCGCCGGAAATACGCCAACGCGTTGTACAACTTTTGATATATGCGCGAGCGTACTGAGCTTCTCTTCGCGAGAAGCGAATGTTTGACGTAGCCGTCTTCAACTGCTCGAAGGGCTAAGGCAATGCGTTTCACGATTGGCTGGCGGCGCAGCCACAACTGTGGAACGATTTCGATATTTACATCTGAGAGTTCCGCAAGATCAGCGGGCGCGACATGCATAGGAACGCATCGCAAGTCGAAATGCTTTTTGCGCCCCGGCTTTCTCTCGAGCAAAAAGTAGTGATGGATGTCCAGAGTTTGAAAGTTATTGACCGTTCTGCTGCTGAAAAGAGCGCCGGCCGACTTCTTTACAATGCCGTGCTGAAACGCCGCCATCATGAAGAGCAACGCTGTCGCGAATTGCAATTTGAGAACCAGGAATTCTTGATTCTCGTAGTATGTCCCGGAGAATGTGTGACACCGGACGATGAGAAGAGGATTGTGAGTCAACCATTTCGTCGGGCGGCTTCGTGAATAGTGATGTACCAAGTCTTGCGGTACTGAGCAGCCGAGGCCGAGGGCTTGTGCTGCCGAGTTCATGAATTCAATCGTTTCATCCAAGCTATTCGTCTGTGGTCGCGCCACCAATCCGGCATCGAGAAGCTCGAGCGAAACGCTCAACTTTCCGATCCACTTCAAAATCCCGGCTGAATAAATGCCAAACGAGTGGAGGGGATAAACAACCATGCCCCCCTTATGGAGTCCCGTGTCGCGAAGAAATGCAAGCGCCTCTTCTACCGAGCATTCGCCGGAACCGGCCTTAAGCCGTACGAAAATGACTTGATCCACGACCGAGCTCCCAATGTAGATTCCCGCCTGCCACAGCGATCGGGTAAGTCGGCTGCTAATGATTGGAAGGTGATGAGCAATGCCTGACAGGGCGGGAGTCGGGTGCTCCACAAACTCGTAAATGAATTCCTCGACATCTCCAAAAGGCGCGATTTCGGCACAGTGGGAGTGAATGTAGTAAATCGATTGCCGTACCTTCTTTGTCAGGATCTTCTGGGCCAGCTTCTTTATCGACGGAAAACGCACATTCCTCATGGTTTATGGGCCATCTTAGACGGCCTCAGCTGAAGCTGTCCACCCGTTTTGCCGCCTCCTCTAAAGAGCGTTTCCTTCCGATCCCTTTTTTGAAAAAGGACCCCAAATCATGAAACCTTCAGAACTCTACGAAGCGCTTCATGCGCTGATCAGTGAGCGTGTGCCCCTGCATGTCTGGGGCGCGTGCGGCGTCGGCAAGTCGCAGATCGTCGCCCAGGTAGCGGCCGACCGGAAGTGCGAATTCCTCGACATTCGGGCGGTGCAACTCGATCCCGTCGACCTGCGCGGCTTGCCGCGGATTGCCGCGGACCGCGCGGAATGGGTACCGCCCAAGTTCCTACCGCTCGATGGGGAGGGCATTCTGTTCCTCGACGAACTGACCTCGGCGCCACAGATGACCCAGGCCGGCTGCTACCAACTCGTCCTTGATCGCAGGCTTGGCGAATATCACCTTCCCGATGGTTGGTTGGTAATCGCCGCGGGCAATCCAGCCTCGGAGAGAGGCGTCCATTTCTCGATGCCGCGACCGCTGCGAAACCGTTTCGTCCATCTTGAACTTGAACCGGACTTCATGGACTGGTGCAAATGGGCGGTAAAGGCGGGGATTCGCCCCGAAATCATCGCCTTCCTGCGCTTCAAGCCGGCGCTTCTGCACGATCCGGACGTGACGTCCGACGTGAATGCCTGGCCGACGCCGCGCTCCTGGGAGATGGCCTCGAACGTCCTCAACGGCTTTGCGCGCCGGCAGCAGAGCGGCTTCTTCTCGGGCACCACCGAGATTGAGGCGCAGCTGCTGGAGGGAACGATCGGAGAAGCGGCAACCACTGAGTTGGTCGCCTTCCTGCGCCTCTTCCGGCAGTTGCCGTCGATCGACGAGATCCTGCTCAATCCCGATGCGGCGCCTCTCCCCGATGAGCCGTCGGCACGGATTGCGATTGCCACGGCTCTCGGCCGCGCACTGACCGACCATTCGATTCCGAAAGGGATCAGGTATCTCGACCGGATGCCGACCGAAATGCGCGTGCTGGCGATGCGCGATGCAGCCGCCCGTGATCGGGCCATTACCCACACGCCGGAGTTCGTCCGCTTCGGCGTGGAACATGCGGAGTTATGTTGCGTTTGAGGTTATGTTGTGTAGAAGGCGATCACACGCTCTCCTATTGGTCTGGTGGCATTTTGGTCACAACATAACTGAACTCGATAGCGTACGTTAGGTGAACCACAAGTCGGATCGAGTTTGCAGAGCTTGATTTGGCGCTGAGGCTAGGCTGACTTTGCATTCTTGTGCAAGCGCCCAATATTCTGGGCATTGATCGGAGGAAGTGATCCCGCTCACGCCGAGGTACGAGTCGCAGACCAACCGGCGAGTGCTCTCTGTTGAGCGCGATCGGTGCTTTGACGATAATGTGCCGGCAGGGCCGGTGTGTGATCTACCATTCTCCCGGCAGTAGAGCATATTCATGGTGTCGCTGTCGTTTATGCCCTTGCTGTTACGCCGTTGCTATAATGAGTGCGTCCTCGGCTCGGCTTCCCTTGATTCGTCATCATGTCAGTAATTCGATTTGGAGACTTTGAGCTCGACGAGCAGACGCTTGAGCTGCGCGGGAACGGCGCGCTGATTCACATCCAGCAGCAGCCGGCGCGGGTGCTTGCGTTTCTGCTCAGCCATCGCGGCTCGCTGGTCACGCGCGAGCAGATTCGCCTCGCAATCTGGGGCCAGGATACTTTCGTCGACTTTGAGCAGGGTCTGAATTTCTGCATTCGCAAGATAAGGCTCGCCCTGAACGATCAGGCCGAACATCCGGCACACATCGAAACTCTCCCGCGCCTC
>DATKPJ010000062.1:0-10173 GCA_035524195.1 Occallatibacter sp. | reverse complement strand
TGGGCGCGAGAAGCTTTTCTGACCATACCGCGGTTACGCGTCTTCCTGATTGATGATTTGCGCAATGGTGGTGACGATAACAAAGCCCACGGAGTGAACGAAGTCCGGTTGAGGCACGGCCGCATTGTGCGGGAGGGGCTCCGCACGACGTTAAGTGAGCTGCGGATGCGAAAGGATTCAGCAAGTGCCCGTAAGCGCTGGCTATCGCTCTGCGGGACGCCATCGCTGTTTATCGTGGGTCGTGAGCGGGCGAAGCTCGGCTATTTCTGGCGGCACGCATACCTTGTGCCACGTTCTGGCCCATACGTTGGCTGCGTCGTGAATTCGGATACGGGCAAACCCGTAATCGTGAACGACAGCCGATTGATGGCATGTGACTTTGAGAAGATCAAAATCTCCGAAACCATCGAATCGAGGGGCGAGAAGTCATGCCACTCGCTGCATAGCCCGCTCTGGCAGGCGGATGCAGACAAGATTTGCCGCATGGCTCCGCTTGAATTCATCGGACGCTACATGCCGGAATGGTTCGACTATGCGATTTGCGACGAAATCCACCAGCTTGCGGGCGACACCGCTCAGGGCAACGCCCTCGGCACGTTAGCTTCCTGCACTGACCGGATCGTTGGGCTGACCGGCACCCTACTGGGTGGCTATGCGGACGATCTCTTCAACACGCTCTTCCGTCTCGAAGCGGGACGAATGAAGGAGCATGGCTACGAGTGGGGTACGACAGGACGAAGTTCCTTCATTCAGGACTACGGAGTCCTGGAGACCGTCACCAAGGTAGAACCCGCCAACAACGCCTGCTCGAAGGCGAAATCGACAAGCACGGTCCGCCGCAAGCCGGGAGCGTCACCGCTGCTGTTTGGCGAATTCCTCATGCAGTTGTGCGCTTTTGTATTCCTCGAAGACATCTCCGCGGAACTGCCGCCCTACGAGGAAACTTATCTTAGCGTTCCGATGGATCCCCCGATGCGGGAGGCCTACCGAGAGTTGGAAGATGAGATTCGGAAAGCGTTGAAAGCTCACCGGGGTAACCGTTCGGTATTGAGCATCATGCTGAATACATTGCTGGTTTATCCGGATCACCCGTATGGACTCGGAACCCTCTACGGCAAAGAATTCGATTCGGAACTCAAACGCACAGTCCGGTTCGTCATTGCCGAACCCCGTGACCTTGCCGAAGACCGAGTGTACTCGAAAGAGCGCAAGCTGGTCGAAGAGATCAAGAAAGAACTGGCCGAAGGACGCCGCTGCCAGGTCTTTGTCGTATACACCACCAAGCATGATGTGACCGCGCGCCTTCGACGAATCCTCGACAACGAAGGAATCCGCACGGCGGTCTTACGCGCGAGTGTGGACACGTCGAAGCGGGAAGCTTGGTACGCAAGGCAAGTCAAGGACGGCACACAAGTCGTGATCTGCCATCCGAAACTTGTGGAAACGGGTCTGGATTATGTGGAATTAGAAGTCAACGTCTGCAGTTTGACCGAATCGCAAGTCTTGTGAAGAAGGAGAAGAGATGGGCCAATCGGCTAAGAATTGGCGGGCGCCGCCTCGATGGCGGGCCCGCCGTAAAGCTTTTAGGGTTGGGTCGTCTCCGGTGCGTAAACTTGGAAGTTTTTATGCACGTCGAACAGGTTAGGGTCAACCTGTGCGTTGAGCTTGATGCCAGACATCCGCGACACAGTGTGGTACGTCGTCTGGTTTTGCTTGTTTTGCAAAGTTAAGTCGTCCCATAGGGGGAGAAAGTACTCGATAGACCAACACGCTTTCTCGGTCTTAGGCGAATAAACCACGCAAGAAATTCCCTCGACTGAATCTCTTGGACGGTCGCCGGCCTTGGCTTCTTGCAGCAGACCGGGGGGTGTTGGCCGTCCTTTGTGGGCCTCAACTGCTTTGTGGTTCACGAAGTCAAGCTGGTAATGCATGCCCGTGATGTTGTCCTTTAGTGTTCCTCTAGCTATCGCTTTGCCGTCTTCCGTGTCCCAGTGATACAGCTCCGATCCGTCGGTGGATCTGTAGAAATATCCTGAGCGATTGTGGCTTTGAATTTGTTTCCCGTCCTTCAGAATGTGGACCTCCTGATTCACCCGGGCCATCACCGGAGTAAACTGCGCACACAGATATGCGCCGCTCAGGAACAGGAACACACTAACGTTTCGCACGAGAGTTCGAATCAACATCTTTTTACCTCCTTACGCGTTGATTTCGCCGGGCTTGCGCTATGTACATGAGCAGCAGCCCGCGAAATACGTCCCTTCGAACTGACCCTCACACCAGAGATATGCTGCGTTGGCAGAGCAAGTTCCGTTGTCGCAGTAGTTCGGGAGATAGCACTCCACATAGTCGCACCAGCATCCCTCGCAATCACAGCACTGCGCCAAAGCTGAGTTCGGAGCAATTCCGAAAGCCAAGGCGATCACGGCGGTCGCTAACATTTGTCTCAGTTTCATAGGGTAACCTCCTTACCCTGTAGACGCGAAGTGGACGGCTTGGAAAGTTACTACATTATCGAGATCGCGAGGCACAGTGTTATGCCGCTTCGTGTTTCCGTAAATTGTAAAATGCTGAGCGATTAAGTTCCATTTCCCGAACAAGCCGCAAACGAAATATGACCGACCAGCAATGGATCGATATAGCGTAACATTTTCTGCGTTAGCTTCCTGCAGTGTCGAGTCCGAGCCCAAGCTCACGTGGGGTTGGGCCTGCAGGTGTAGGGACGTCAACCAGTTGATCCATCAGTTTTTGCATCGCCGCGACGCCATCATCAACCGCAGCTAGTTCCGCATCGTTCAAGGGTATCTCTTGCCGCAACTGCAACAGGTTGGCCTTGCCCTCAACCAGCTGCGCGTGCGATGAGTTCTTGGGCAGATAGAAGTTACACTTCGCGCATGCCATGCGATGTGGGCACTGATCGAAGAAATCGTAGGTGCAGTAGCCGTGCCCGAGATCGTAGAACTTCCACGGCTCCTGAGCGGCCTTGCCGCTCATTACGGTTTCGCGATCGATCAGCACTTCGACGGCTCTCAAGTTGCGAGCAAAATAGCCGGCATTGCGGTAGGACTTCACGAGCTTCGTAGGGCTGAGGGCAAGATAGTGCTGGGTGGAGTTCGCCCATTTATGCCCCAACCAGTTCTGCAGCTCGAAAAGCGACATCGGATCCTTGGCTGTGAAGAGTTGTGACGCGATCGTGGATCGGGCCCGGTGGCTGGTCAGCCTGCCCAAAGCATCTTCCAGCGGAGCACCCGCTTTCTTACCCAGGATCGGGATCAGAGTGTCATTGATATAGGTCGTCGATACGCGGTTGCAGCGGTACATGAAGAGGAAGTGGACCAACTCCCCGGTCTTTTCGTCTACTGCTGGCGGCTGCGTTGGACGTTCAGTTTCCCAAGTGCGTACGGCTTCGCCGACGAGAGAGTCCACGGGTTTCGTGAAACTTTGGCTCGTCTTGTTCACGGGAACATTGAGGTGACAAATCTTCGCACCGGTATCGCCAGATGCGGGATTCCAGTCTTCGCGGGTGCAGCCGAGACGCAGACGACGAATCTCATCCGTGCGCAGTCCGCAGAACAACCAAACCAGCGTGAGGGCACGGACCATACTCAACGGGTAATAGTGGTTCGGGCATTCATTCGAGGTAGGCAGGTCCTCTTGTTGAAGGTTCAAACCTGCCCACAGCAGTTTCGCCCAGATATCATCGGCAATGACCCGAGGCTTCGGCCCGATCAGAGCACGAAGGCTGCGCGGAGCTGCGAAACAGCGCCGTGGATCGAACCGTCGGGGAATAAATCCCCATTCTTGAAGATCGCGAAAGAATGCGGCTGGCGATGCCAAATAGTGAGCCTTGGCTTTGGCAGAAAGAGGCTGGCCACGCCTTTTCTGTCGGTTCTCTTCGATCTGAGTCCAGTCTCCGATCCTCATTCGACACACGGCAGCAACCCACTCGGCGGCGATCTCGCGGGTCCAGCGCTCAGGTGAGGCGTATGCAGGATGGACTTGAGTCACCCACCGCCCCAGCTTGAGCAAACAAAAGTAGTGTCGCTTGCGACTGTTCTCCTGGAGCGTTGCTGTCGATCGCCATCGCTCAGCCCATCGTAACCATTCAGGAGAGATACCGTTGCGGGCACCTCCCATGGCTGAACAGACGTGGTACTTGGGCAATGGAGTGGAAATGATTTTCAGCCCCACGAGCACGCGAGACAAAACACTGATGGCTGCGCGTCGGTTATATACGGGAGTCATCGTGCGTTCGGCTTCCAACCGATCGCGGGTAAGTTCTTCTAGAAGCGGGCTCTTGTTCGCCAACAGCATCGTACAAACCGCGAACTGAAGGTCTTTCGCGGCCCAGCGCGCATACCCCCAGGACTGCGCCAGATCGACAACGCGTCTTACTGCGTTCTCGACTCGCGAGCGCCCGAAGATCCTCGAGGCCAGTGCTGTTCTATCAATGATTCCGAGCTTTCGGAAACCGCCGAAAGTGCCCAACAGATACGTGCTCGCAACAAGCAGGTGCCGATTGTGACCGTTCGTTTGGGGATAGTGCTTGAGAAAATCCTTCGTGGACAAGCGGAGGATCTCAATCCAGTCGTCCTCTGACCAGGCCCAGTAGGAGGTTCGGCGCCGATGCATCTCGACAATGAGGACGCTCACGACACCGCCCCACGATTGCTTCGGCGGATTGACGATCTGCTTCACATCGTTCAGTGGTTGAGTGAGGCGGCAAAGGTCTCGTGTGACCCATTCCGGAAAGTGGCCGTAAGGCCTTTCTCGGGCTACAAGGTAACCGAGAGCCGCGACCTCGCTGGCGCGAAGAGCTGGGCGGCGATCATATCGTTGCGGATCAAGAGGCCACTTCCAACGCGATTCTTCTTCGGATGTCACGACCTGCCGCGTAGCATTGACGTAGAGCTTATGCAGAGAAAATCTCCTTCATCATCTGCGCTCGCCAGGCGTGGATCTGCGCCATGCCTTGCACCAGCTTCCTCGCCAGGTCCCGACCGCTGAGATGTATATAAAGAAGAGTGGTCTGAATGCTCTTATGGCCGGCGAACTCGGCGATCTCATGGATATCCCAGTTGGCTCGCGCGAGATCTGTCAAACAGAGATGGCGTGGCGTATGCGTGGTGAACTCAGCGACGCCGCTGCGCTCAGAAATGTTCTCCACAATCTTCGACCATGTCCAAATCGAAAGGGGTCTGCCACGGTTACGGCGTGATTCTGAAATGAAGAGCGGTCCCCGGTCCCGTGTCAGTTCGCGACGTCTCGGCAAGTAGGCGGCCAACAACTCCGCTGTTGTTCGCGAGTAGGGCACAACTCGCTCTTTCCGCGACTTGGTGTTCTCAGCGCGAATCGTGACCGTGGAATGTGCCGGGTCAATATCACCGGTGTGCAGACTGCAGAGTTCTTCTCTTCGCAAGGCTGAGTCATAGGACAGGGCCAGCATCAAGCGGTTCCGTAGAGATTCAAAGCGAGTTGCTTCAAGTACTGCACACCATTGGGTATCGTTCGGAATCCAGGGCAACTTCGAATAACGAGGAATCAGACCTCGCTCGCGTATCCCGCCAAATCCCTTGCCTCGTGTGTAGTGCCCGCGACCGACGGGATTCGTGGTCCTCAGGCCCTCTTCAATCAGGTAGTCATAGAAAAGGCGAATCGCGGTTAAACGCTGTTGAAGAGTGGCATTCGCGAGACCTGTACCGGAGTCAATCACGACTACCTTGCATCGCTTCGGATTACGCCGCAGGCTCAGATCACGAACATAAGCCGAAACTTGTTCCCGGCCCGCTGTGATGACGTCAGCATCAGACAGGCAAGTGAACGCCAGGTAATCTTCCAGCGCGCGCCCGTAGGCTTCGATCGTGTTGCGCGCCAAACCCAAGTTGGCCCGAATCTGCAGCCACGTGTGCGCCGACCCGATAGCAGCCAGTCTCGGGTAGCGTTTCCAGCGAACTTCGACCATACAGAGTTTGCAGCGGTTCTCTGATTAGACGAAAGACCCTTGTCAGGGTGTGAGCCGAAATCTGTGGAAAAGGAAGGTGATTCTCTGTGTCTGCTCCGCAAAGCATCTCGGACTACCTGACCATGTTCGCCTCGGAGTTGGGTAGCAGGATTCTTCAATCCTTTCCGCCACTCCAGAATGTGGACGATGCCATATCGCCGCGTCTCGATAGTCTCCTGCGAAAGCCGTTTCCTGCACAGGCCCTGGCCATCATGGGCGTGGTGAAAAGATGGCAACAGGCACGGAGTGCCGCCGTTGTGGCGGAGTGTGGAACGGGAAAAACGCTCATCTCCTTGGGATCTGCCCATGTGCACAGCGAGGGCAAGCCGTACACGGCGATTGCGATGGTGCCTCCGCATCTCACCGAAAAGTGGGCGCGGGAAGCTCTGCTCACGATCCCCGGCCTGCGCGTGTTTATGATCGATGGCCTCCGCGATGCGTCAAAAGATTACCGCTACGGCGTAAACGAGGTTCGGCTTCGGCGTGGGAGGGTCGTGCGTGAGGGCCTTCAAACCAGCCTTCCTGAGCTTCGATTGCGAAGAAGCCACGCCAGCGCGCGCTCCCGATGGCAGGATGTAGTAGGTCACCGACCGACGCTGTTCGTCGCAGGCCGCGATCGTGCCAAGCTGGGTTACTTCTGGAAGCACGCTTATCAAGTGCCGCAGTCCGGCCAGTTCCGTGGCTGCGTTGTAAACCCGGACACAGGCGCACCAGTATACGTGCACGATAGTCGCCTCTGTCGCGCCGACTTCCAGAAAGTGCGCCTGAGTGAAATCATCGGCGGCGAGGAGGAAGACGGCATTGCGAGTGTTCCCAGAAAGAGAAGGCGTGCCATGTTCAGTCCGCTCTGGCAAGCGGACGGAACGCGAATCCGGCGAGTGGCTCCACTGGACTTCATCGGGCGTTACATGCCCGGCTGGTTCGATTACGCTTTGTGCGATGAGGCCCACCAACTTGCCGGCGGGGATACTGCTCAGGGCAACAGTTTAGGGACACTTGCTTCCTGTGCCGATCGCATTGCGATTCTTACCGGAACGCTGTTGGGCGGCTTCGCCGATGACGTTTATTACCTCTTGTTCCGTCTCGATCCAGCCGAGATGGTCCGCCGCGGGTACTCTTGGGGCGAGGCTGGTGTCAAATCGTTTGCCGAAACGTATGGAGTCTTAGAGACGATCACGACTGTTCAGCCTTCCGACAATGCATGCTCCAAAGCTCGCGTCACGACGCAAGTGAAGCGTCGTCCGGGTGCATCTCCCAGGCTCTTCGGAGACTTTTTGATGGAACTCGCGGCGTTCGTGTCTCTGGAGGATGTGTCCAGCGAGCTTCCGCCTTTCGATGAACAGGTGATTAGCGTGGCAATGGACCAGCCTCTGAAGATAGCATACCGGAAGCTGGAAGACGACATTAAGGTAGCGCTTAAAGAGCACCGCGGGAATCAATCGGTGCTCAGCACAGGCCTCAATGCGCTCCTGCTCTATCCTGATCGTCCGTTTGGTCTTGGAGATCTGATCGGTTATGAATACGATCCGGAGACTCAAAGGCGAGAGCGGTTCCTGATTGCATCGACAGAAGACCTCGACGAAAACATCCTGCAAGCAAAGGAACAACGGCTTCTATACGAAGTCAAAGCCGAACTCGGGCGTGGGAATCGGTGTCACATCTATGCCGTATATACGCGAAAACGTGATGTCACGCGACGATTGGAACGCATCTTGTGCAACGAAGGAATCAGCGTGGCAGTGCTGAGTGCGGACGTCCCGACCGATAAGCGCGAAGCGTGGTTCGAGCGTCGGCTGCAAGAGGGCGTTCAGGTCACAATCAGCCACCCCAAAGTCATCGAAACTGGGATCGATCTGATCACGCACACATGCCTGATCTTCTATGAAACAGGATACTCGCTGCACACCCTACGCCAAGCCAGTCGCCGCTCGTGGCGCATCGGGCAGCGTAAACCAGTGCGGGTGATTTATCTGCATTACGCCGACACTTTGCAAGCGACCTGTCTTCGCTTGATGGGTAAGAAAATGCTGGTCTCGCTTGCGATGGAAGGAAAGTTCGGGGCGGGCGGTCTCCAGGAGATGAACGACGACGGTGCTGACATACTTACGGCAATGGCCAAGGAGTTGGTCACCGAAGCGCGAATCGGAGAGTCCGCTGACCTGGTGTGGCGTAAAGTGCAGGAACAAAACTGCAAGCTCTCAGCGGCTTCAGAGGCAACGGTTGTGGACGTCCGTGACGGCTCGCATCTGCCAACTTCTCTTCCGCAAGCGATCCAGCGACTCCCAGACATCGTTGATTTCCAACGAAGTGCGATCGCTGAGCAGCTGCCGTTGTTCTGATGGAGACAGATTAGTCTGAACAGAAGGAAGGCTTCTACATTGCTGATGCGGGGGAAGGGGCTAGTCGGTCAATCTTCGCCCATAGAACAGACTGAGCCCCTTCCCCCGCACCCCCATCCCCAAAGGCAAAGTCATATTCCACGTAACATAGACCTGTTGGATTTCCCGACGATCCTCTTCTACGAGTCGGGATACTCGCTTCATACTTTGCGGCAGGCGAGTCGGAGATCCTGGCGTATCGGCCAAAGGCGACCAGTGCGGGTGAAGTTTCTGTGCTACGAAGGGACGATGCAGACCTCCTGTCTGCGCCTCATGGGGAAGAAGCTGCTCGTGGCTCTCACCATGGAAGGTAAGTTTGCCGGCGAGGGCTTGCAGTCGATCGACGAAGACGATGACATGCTGTCGGCAATGGCGCGGGAACTGGTCGAGAGGAATGGCATCGGCGAAACAGCGGATGCTGTCTGGAAAGCGCTGAACCTGGAACATCAAAAGTTGTTCCCAGCAACTTCTGTCGGCACAGCTGATGCCCCCTTCTCCGAGGAGAGCATTTTTGCCGATGCCCAGGATGATCCGGCGGGTGTGGTTGAAGGAATCTTCGACACGGCGCCCATTCTCGTCTTTGGGCAGCGTCCGGAATTGTCCTCTGGTAGAAGGCGCCGCGCAAAAGCCGCAGTCCCAGAACAGGCTTCCTTGTTCGGACTCCAGTAAATGACAGCGGCTTCCACGACTCTCTCCAAAAAGGACATTTGAGTTGGGTTTAGGAAGAGTTCCGAGGCTACTAAGTTTCGGACCTACTTACGTTGCAGAGAGGAGGCACTCCCGTGATTGCAATGTTTCCGCTTGGGCGAATTGTAGCGACTCCTGGTGCACTTCGAGCACTCGAACGCGCGAACCAGTCCGCGGAGTCCTTCCTGGGACGGCATGCGGTAGGAGATTGGGGCGAACTCGATCGGGAGGATGTCCGAGAAAACGAGTACAGCGTGGCGCACGGTTTTCGGCTGTTGAGCAGCTACACCACATCAGCTGGCGAAAAACTCTGGATTATCACGGAAGCAGACCGGTCGTCGACCACCCTACTGTTGCCGGACGAGTATTGACGGAAGCTAAAGCAGGTTCCGCTATCCCCACCCAAATTGATCGACTGCCGGAATTCCTCGAGTTCAAGATCGTATTTCAAATCACAAAGGAGAAAACAGTATGTCAGAAACCAGTACGCTCATTGGCTACAGTGGCCGGACGATTGGCCGCGAAGAACTAGCCCTGGTGCCCACACCACCAGCAACCGAAACCCACCGCCCTGTGCCGCATCACGAAATTGTGCAAGCCCTGATCGAAACGCTTGGCTTTCGCCACATCGGAGTCGTTCACGACGAATACGCAGTCTCGCCGGACGGCATGAAGGCCTTTGGGGTTCTCGACCTCGCCACGGAGATGGAGGGGTGCCGGTTCTCCATCGGGTTGCGCAACTCCCACGATAAAAGCATGCGATTGGCGATGACCTGTGGGTATCGCGTATTCGTGTGCTCGAACATGGCGTTTGCCGGAGACTTTACACCGGTCCTAGCGAAACACTCGAAGTCGTTCTCACTCATCGACTGCATCTCGGTTGGGGTTGACCGAATGCAGAGGAATTTCGAGCCGATGCGAAAGCAGGTGGAAGCGTGGCAGAAAAGCGAACTCACCGACGTCACGGCGAAAGTTGTCATCTACGAGGCATTCGTCGAGGGCAGACTGGAAGCCCCCAAGCACCTCGCCCGAACCGTCCATGATCTGTATTTCGAGCCCAAGTACGAGGAATTCCGGCCCCGTACGATCTGGAGCCTCTCCAATGCT
>DATKPJ010000061.1:0-4579 GCA_035524195.1 Occallatibacter sp. | reverse complement strand
AGCGCAGCGGTGAATGAGGTAGGCAGATCTGTCAGAAAATTCGCAAGCGAGGTAAAGGAAAATTGCCCATTGGGCATCGAGGTACCGATCTCATTGTCCTGCAGCCGTTCGACATTGGCGCCGAATTTCAGGGAGTGAACTCCGATGGTCCGGAACAGATCGTCGTAGAACTGGAATGAATTGAACGCGTAATCGATTTCACCGCCTGCACCGGGTCCACCCGAGTAACCGCTAGTGCCGGTTATATTAATCGACCCGAGTGGGCTGCCAGGCACAAAGCCATTGCTTATATCACCGGCAAATGGAAGTAGCGTCTTTGTGGGCTTCATAACGTTGGCGCGCGCGCGGCTGAAGCCGAACCGAAATGTGTTCACGAAAGCAGGAGTGAAGGTTTTGGTGAATTCGGCGGTTGCGAGCTGTCGGCGAGTGAGCGTGCCCGACACAACGGTATGGAAGACGTCGGGCGACGAGAGTGTGGCGTCATCGAACATGAACGTTCCGTGCACCACATCAACCGGAGAAAACTCGTGATCGATTCGGGTAGTGAAAAAGTTCTCGTTCCCGATTTGTTGAGTGATCGAAGTGAATGTCCCGGTATCTCCCTTGATGTTGCTCATCGGCAACGGAAAAAGGGGCAGATACGGTTCCACGAGCGGGCTGACAGTCACAGTTCCCGCGACGAGCTCGCCTTGGCGCGCCGCCTGAGTGGGAACGATTGCCAGCTGAGTGACGCTCTGGTCTTGCCGAAGTCCTTCGTAGTCTCCGAAGAAGAAGGTGTGATCTCTTCTAATTGGACCGCCCAGGGAAGCTCCGAATTGGTTGCGCCGAAATGGTGGAATCGTGGCGGGATCGAAGTAATTGCGTGCGTCGAGCACGCTGTTGCGCAGAAATTCGTAGACGGATCCGTGCAGCGCATTTGTTCCCTGCCGCGTGACGGCATTAATCACCCCACCTGAGGTTTTGCCGTAATCCGCCGGAGCGTTTGCTGTAATGACTGAGAACTCCTGGATGGCATCCACTCCCAAGTCGATTCCAAGCGCACCCCCTCCACCACCGTTGGAGTAGTCGCTGATGCTGACGCCGTCAATTCGGTAATTGTTCTGTTCAGGGCGCCCTCCAGACACCGTCATTTGTGTTTCCAGACCGCGATTTCCTCGGTTGAGGAGATTCGTAGCGACATCTTGCGTACGGATTTGTGCAACGCCAGGTTCCAGAGCCGCCATCTGCGTCCAGTCGCGGGCGTTGAGTGGTAAATCGCGAATGGTCTGACCGTTGACTAGACTGCCAAGAGTCGCGTCGTTCGTTTCTAGCGCCGGAGTCGAGCCTTGCACCTGAATGGTCTCGCCGGCGCTGCCAACCGCCATGGTGAGATTCACTTCGGCGTCTGCGCCAACTGAAAGTGTGAGACCAGTGCGGACTTCCGATTTGAAGCCCTTTGCTACCGCAGTGACGGTGTAAGGGCCGGAAGAAAGATTCGGCGCGCTGTAAAAACCTGATTGATTCGTAACCAACTCTCTCTCGAGGCCGTTCGCGATGTTTTTGATTGTTAGATGCGCCCCGGTGATGACTGCGCCCGTGCTGTCCGAAACGGTGCCCGCAATGCGAGCACCAGCAACCTGTGCATTCAGGTGAATTGCCATCGCGCCGAACACTAATGCGGAAAGAAGAGTGAGACTCGCGGATGACGATAGCCTCGATTCAAGGGTCGTTGTGCGATCCACGTAGCTACCTTCCTGATCAGCCGGGGGTATGAGCGCGAAGCAAGGAAGTCAAACCATTGGACCACGCGAACAAGACGTCATCGCGGGTCACTAACCGCAAAGATGAAGCACCGAGGACATCAACGCGGCAACTGCGGCTTTCCACTCTGGTGGGAAATGATGCCAAGGCGCAGAATGAGGGGTTAGTATATTTTCACGTATGGGGGCAATGCAAATAAAATCGGGCATCTGGCTAGCTATTTTGCTTGCATCCCACACTTGCGCTCTTGCTTTAGATCCATCGCTCGATATCAGTCAGTACGGGCACACGGCGTGGAAAAATCGCGAAAGCTTCGTCCGCGGCCCGGTCACCTCGATTGTGCAGGCCCCTGATGGCTATCTTTGGCTGGGCACCGCATCCGGTCTGTTGCGCTTCGATGGCAACCAATCTCGTCCATGGTTGCCGCCAAATGGCAAACAACTCTTTCCAGGCATTTCTAAACTTCTGGTTGCGCGCGACGGAACCCTTTGGATTGCGACCGGGAAGGGGCTTGCGAGTTGGAAGGACGGCAAGTTCAGCCAGTATCCCGAAATGGCCGGGCTGAGTGTTAGTTCGCTCATTCAAGATAGCGCAGGTACAGTCTGGGTTGGGTTTTACGATAGGGGCAGACTCTGCTCGATTAAGGATGGCAAGATACACTGCTATGAACCAGGCAGTTTCGGCGGGTCAATAAGCGCTCTGTACGAAGACCACAAACGCAATCTGTGGGTGTCCGCCCGATCTGGGTTGTGGCGGTGGTCTCCCGGCCGGCCAGACCACTACATACTTGCCGGCGGCACAGTTGAGGCGAGCGCGCTAATCGACGGCGATCATGGCGAGCTGTTGATCGCCACCTCCTTGCCGGGTGCAGCCACAACTACGGGCTCGATCGAAGGGCTCAAACAACTTGCGAACGGGAAGATACGGAGTTATGCTCTTCCGAACTTCGTCGGACACTTCAGGCCAAAATGCCTCTTCCGGAGCAGGGATGGCAGTTTGTGGATTGGCACCGTGCAGGGTTTATTGCACTTTCATCAGGGCAAGATCGATAGATTCTCAGTTGCCGAAGGTCTCTCCGGAGATGTCGTAACGAGTATTCTTGAAGATCGCGAAGGCAATGTCTGGGTCAGTACGGAGGAAGGGCTCGATCTGTTTCGCGAATATGCGGTGTCAACAATTTCAGCGAAGCAAGGTCTTTCAAGTTCCTCGGTTCACCTGGTGGAGGCGACACCGGATGGAAGTATCTGGGTCGGAACGGCGGATGGATTGGACCGATGGCAGAATGGAAAAATCACCGTTTTCGGCCGGCAAAATGTGCAGGACCTTAACAGCCGGACAGACGACCGAGAAATCTCAATCAACTCGGCCGTCAGGAAGGAGCCTAATAGCGGCCTTCCTGGCACTCCCCGCTCCCTCGGACAGGATGATCGGGAACGACTGCTGGTTTCGACTCGTGAAGGAGTCTTCTTCTACGAAAACGGCCAGTTCAGCCGAGTTCCGGGCGTTCCCGGTGGAGACATTTACGCACTAACCGGCGATGGCCAGGGAGGGATGTGGATCAGTAACAACATCGAGGGCCTTTTTCATTCGACGCCACAGAATGCCATTCAACGCATTCCCTGGGCCCGGCTTGGACACAGCGATCCGGCCGTAGCATTGCTCCCTGATCGGTTGGGGGGCGGCCTGTGGCTCGGATTTTTCAATGGAGGAATTGCTTACCTGAAGGACGGTGAGGTGCGCGCCTCCTACAACAGCGTTGACGGTCTGGGCAATGGACTGGTGCGGGATATTCAATCCGCTTCGGATGGTGCGGTGTGGGTCGCGACCGAGGGCGGTCTGAGCCGCGTAAAGAACCAGCACGTCGCGACACTTACGAGCAAGAACGGTCTGCCCTGCGATGACGTTTATTGGTCAATGGAAGATCAAGATCATGCATTCTGGTTGGCCATGAGGTGTGGCCTTGCTCGGATTTCGCGTTCTGATTGGGAGGCATGGGCGACGGATTCCACGCGGCGCGTCCGGACCACGATTTTTGACACCTATGACGGAGTTAATAGCCGTGGCGGCCACTATCACCCAAAGGTGACTCAGTCGCCGGATGGAAAACTCTGGTTTGCTTCGCTCGACGGCCTCAGCGTTCTCGATCCGCATAGCGTTGCCATTAACAAACTTCCCCCGCCGGTACACATCGAGCAGATCACCGCCGATGGCGCAAGATATGATGCCTCACCGGGATTACGCCTGCCGCCTCATACCCGCGATTTGGCGATCGATTACACGGCGCTCAGCTTCGTCGCTCCGGAGAAAACCCGCTTCCGTTTCAAGCTGGACGGGCAGGACCCTGCATGGAGAGAAGTTGGCAACCAACGCACTGTTGAGTATTCAAATCTGCCACCGGGAAATTATCGATTCCACGTGATTGCCTGCAATAACAGCGGGGTATGGAATGAGCGGGGAGACGAACTCGATTTTGCCATCACTCCTGCGTACTACCAAAACAACTGGTTTCGAATGCTATGCGTACTTACAGCTCTGGCGATGCTCTTTGCCGTATATCAGCTTCGCGTCCAAGCCTTGAACCGGCGCCAGGCCGAGATCGGCGCGCTGAACGAACAGTTGATCAGGGCGCAGGAGGCCGAGCGAATGCGCATCGCCGGTGAACTGCACGATGGTTTTCTGCAGCAGATCACTTCACTGACTCTGGAACTGGGCACGGTAAAGTATCAGGTGCCACCCGATTCGCCAGTTAAGGCAACGGTCATTGGCTTGCAGGAAAAACTCATCAAGATCGGAACGGAGGTCCGTCATTTATCGCATGAGCTCCATCCTGTGCTGCTGC
>DATKPJ010000060.1:0-20195 GCA_035524195.1 Occallatibacter sp. | reverse complement strand
CTTCATGCCGGCGTCCTCTTCGCGCTTGAAGTGCGTAAACACGCCTTGGCAGACGCTCGCTTCGAATGCCTGAGCAGGCGCGAACATCCCGCACTGCATCATGATTTGAGCGACGCCTATGCTTCGCAACAGTGTTGACTTACCGCCCCGGTTGGCGCCCGTGATCACCACCAGCTCCTTGTTCTCTCCGGCGATGTCATTGCCAACGACCCGGTCGGCCGTATTCAGGCTCAGACATACGTCATAAAGCCCCTGGCATCGAAGCATTTCTTCCTGCCCCGCCGAAGGAACTGGCTGGCAGATTGGCTCGTTCTTAGCAGCAAGCCTATCCTTGAGGTTTAGGCAGCTGATGTAGAATCCGAGTTCTAGCCGCAACGCCTTGAAGAAACTCAGGATGTGATCGCTCGATTGGGCCATTGCCGCTGCTACGTGGATGATCCCTTCCGTTCTCAGAGCGTCCAATGCCCGGAAACCGGCTTCGTCGCGCGGATCGACTTCAAATGAGAATCCCGGTCCGCTCTTGTTCGTGATCTGGCCGACCCAGTCCTGAACCTGTTCGAACCACCGGCGCTTCTTTACTGCCAGCTTATGAAGGGTGTAATTGTTTCCTCGGAGATCGGCTCCAAGATCAGCGCTCATCAGGATGCCATTGGGAAAGTGAAGCCTCTTAAGATGATCCTTCACGACCTGCAGGTAGGCATCATCCAGTTCCTGCGTGATCATTGCGAAGAGCCATCTTAATCCTTCCGAGTGAAATTTCAGGCCATGCTCGTCGGACAACTTTCGTAACCTCTCAAGGGAAGCGAGGAACAATCCAAGGGCCTCAATGGACCGGTACAACAGAGAATCCGGAGAGGTCAACGAGAACCAGCCCCAAATATGCTTTTCGTGCTCGATCGCCTCTACGGCAATCGCATAGAGGTCTCTGGCAATCTCGGGCGACTCCAGGCAATCTGCCAGAACCTCCTGCCTGTAGAGGATCGTCCCCTGATCTTTAAGGCTTGCGAGTACCGCGCTCTTAGCCACCCCAAGCAGGAATTGGTCCCCGCCCGCCATGGCATGAAAGAGGGTATTCAGTTCGAGGTCCTGGATCAATTCATCCGCGTTTGCCGGCACGCCCTCCTCCAGGCCGAAGTCGCGGTCACGGAACATGAGAAGGACCTTCATGGCCGGCTCCTTTCGTTATGCCTCGCACCGACACGCGCTTTCACTGCGTCGTAGGTGAGGTGGTATTTCTCGGCGATAGCTGCAGCGTAGGCAAGCCCATCGGCCGGCTTCCGGATCACCCTGAATGTTCGCTGTTGCGGATCGTCGGGATTCACCGTGCTGATCATGCTTACGGTCGTTTCGTTGAAGGAGGATAGCTCGTCGAGAAATGTGACCGTGACACACAGCATGTTCAGAGCCGTAATCCGCTTCATCACTTCACGGCTGAGAAAGAGTGCATCGTTCAGCGTCGTGGAAAGGAAGCTCTCGTTCATGATGAGGATGCTGTTCGCCGTCGCCTCATCAAGAATCTCGTGAATGCGGACCAGCTCGTCCTCGAGCTTTCCTCGCAGATTCTGAAGGTCCTCCTCTTTCTCGAAGTGCGTCAGTATCTTGTCAAAGAGAAACAATCTTGCCGAAGTTCCCGGCACCGGACAGCCGAGAGCACCGAGGAAGTGAAGCTGCCCAAAGGTCCGGGCAAACGTGGTTTTCCCGCCCTGGTTCGGGCCGGAGACGACGATGATTCGTTCCGGTTCGTTTAGGTAAAAGTCATTCGTGACCACCTCTTTGCGGGAACAAACCAATTGATTGGCCAGCGCGAGGTCATAGGTGCCGATCGCGTAAACCTCTTTCGATTCGCATGTCACTTCTGGATAACAGAACGAGAGCCCAACCTTTTCGGCCTGTTCCATCTGCCCAAGATAAGCGAGATAAAACTGGACCTCCCGATCGAACCTGGCAACGACTTCGTGGCAATAGCCGCGAAACCGGCTGCAGTATTCATCGAGGTGAGCGAAGATGCTTTCGTGAAGCCTGGCGACCAGATCGAGGATTTGCGCTTCGATGTGATTCATCTCGATGGACGCAGGCAACTTGAAGCGATGGCTCCGGGGATCGGCTTGCCGGAATTTTTCGAAAGTCGCAAGAACCTCCTGGCTGTAGTCGCCTCCAATGTCGTTTCGGTCGACGGTGACGCGGGCGGACTGGATGTGCACCGAGTAGCGGACCTGCTTGAGGCCTTCTTGGACATTTTCTGTTTCTTTCATCAGAGTCGTGAAGTCTTCTGAACCGGAATAGCGAACCAGAAAATCACGAAGTCCCCGGAAGCCGCTCGAGTTCGGATGCGCAGAGGTCAAGCCCTGCGTGAGTCCGACGATTGCGTTGCAATAGGTCTCAACCGCATCAAGGAAGGAGGCTTGCTTCTGGCGCTTGTAGTAACGCTTTTCGGAGAGCGCCAGATGAGCGCGCATAGCTCGCATGCCTTCGGCAAATGATCGTGCGAGCTGCAAGAGTTCGGGATCTTCAAGATCGCGGAAAACGCTCTGGCGATAGCGCACCGTCTCAGAGTGTCTCAGTGAGAAGTGGAGGAAAGGCGTCAGTTTATATTCTTCGTGGCCGGCCGTGACGGATCGGACAATCTGGTCGAGATTCAGATCGGCAAAGAATTCAGCCGCATCGTGTTCGCCCTCTTCTGTCCAGGTCTCGTACTCATCGAACAAAATGCTGCGGAAAGACTCTTCAGGCTTCTGCTTTAACGCAAGATTCGGTCCTGATGCGTCTTGGCTCTGCAGCTTGGAATGCTGCGGTCGGTGGTCCGTGGGTTCAGCAGGCACAAAGAACTCCTCCGAGTTCAAAACTCGTAGGAGTCATCTGCCCTTCGGGAAAGGGCGCGTCTGAGTGGACTCCAACACCCGCTTATTAAAAGTATTCCGGGAAAGTCGGGGTTGTGTCAATCCTGGGCGGGACCGCGGCGTGATTTGCGGTCGGAAACCGCGGTCAAGGGCCAATACCGTCGGCTCCGGCGTCATTGCTTTGCGGCAATGGTGCGCTGTGCGAGCAAAAGGACGCCGATTCAGGCTCGGTTCCTTGACAGAGAAAGCCTGAGGGTTCAATATATTGGCAGCATAATTTCGGATAGGGTGATGGAACTCCACCCATAACCGCCTTTACGGCTAATGATTCCTACTTCTGAAAGGAGTCATGCCGTGAAGAAGATTGTGCAAGGGCTTAAAGGGAAAATCCTGCCCTCCCCCCCAAAGGGTTCCGCTCTAGACATTCTTTCAAGAGTTGTGCGCGAGGCTTGGTGCGCCGTGCCTTCTCTGTTCTGCTGTCTCTACCGCTATAGCGTGATTCTTCCGGGCCCCGCCGCTGGAGTAGAAACGCACACAGCCTGACTCTACTGAGGATTCAGATGATACGGACTGTCTTGTACAACCTCATTCAGCTCCTGTTCGTGATCGGCTTGGCCCCCCTCTATGCTGGCGTGCTTTCCCGGCTCAAGGAAATCGTCCAGAGCAGGCGCGGTCCCAGCATATTCCAGCCGTATTGGGATCTCTGGAAGCTCTTCCATAAGGACGAGGTGATCTCGTCGGAGACGACGTGGATCTTTCGCATCACGCCGTACCTGGTCTTTATCGTGCCCCTGTTCGTCGCGAGCCTGATTCCGGTACTGACCGACTATCCGCTCGCATTCGCGTTCATGGGAGACATGCTCGCAGGTGGTTTCTTCCTCGGTCTCGGCGGCTTCTTCGCCGCGCTCGCCGCAGTCGATACGGGAAACCCTTACGGCCCCATGGGGGCAAGCCGCACACGCATGGTGGGCTTCTTGGCGGAACCGGTCTTCATGATCGTGTTCTTCACCGTATCGTTTGTAGCGCAATCCACCATCCCATACATCGTGCAGCAAAAATGGGTCGCCAGCCCCGCCGCCTTCTTCTCTCCGGCGCACATCCTTCTGCTCATCGCGTTCCTCATGATCATTCTGGCTGAGGGCGGCAAGATCCCAGTCGACAATCCTACGGGACATTTCGAGTTGGCCATGATCGATGAGTCCAAGGGATTGGAATACTCCGGACGCGGAGCTGCCCTGATGAAGTGGGGTGGGCAGATGAAATTCCTGGTGCTCACCTGCATTTTCCTGAATGTATTGTTTTCACCCTGGGGTCTGGCGGATGACTTACAAGTCGGCCATGTTTTAATGGCGATTCCTTTCATTCTCTTTAAGATTCTGTTGTTCACCGTGGTTCTGGTTGTGATTGAAACCTCTCTCGCTAAACTGCGCCTTTTCCGCATCAGCGAGTTTCTTGGAGCCGCGTTCATCATCTCAGTTGCGGCCATGATTGCCAGCATCTTCTCAACTCCGGGTGTCTAGAAAAGGAGGCAGCGTTGGCCAGCGCACAAACGCAGTTGATCGAAGGACTCAACGCCTTGACCGCGGGGCTGGTCTTATTGACCGCATTCGGGATGGTGACAACTCGTCAGGTCCAGGGTGTGATACGTTTTCTTGTCGTGCAGTCCCTCTTTGTGGCGGCATCGGCGTTTCTGATTGGATTCAACCGCAGATCAATCGACCTATTCGCTTTGGGCGTGATCTTGATTGCGTCAAAAGTGATCACCATTCCATGGGTTCTCAGACGTACCCTCCCGGGAGAGGTTTATGAGCGGCGTGAGATCAATCAAGCCATCAACATCCCCGCATCTCTATTGCTGGCCCTACTGCTTGCCATCGCAGCGGAGTTCTTGGTCAGCCCCTTGGTTGCTACTACCTCGGATCCCGTTATCCATGTAAATTTGCCGATCGGGCTGGCTGGCCTGCTGATTGGCGCGTATTCCCTGATTGCCAGACGCGAGGCAATTCCGCAGTTGATCGGTCTTCTCGCCATGGAGAATGGCGCCTTTTTTGCGGGCATCGCAATTGCGCCGGATCTTCCCCTGATTGCTGAACTGGCCATTGCGATCGACGTAGTTTTGATCGCCGTCGTCGTCGGCCTGCTCACGCGGAACATAACTGAAACCATCGGAACGACCGAAGCGGCAACCATGAGCGAACTGAGAGAGGAGCCTCCATCATGGCGCTGATTGTTGCTGTCTTTCTCCCCCTCCTGGCTGCGTTGCTCTGCTGGTTGAAGCCGTTGCGTTCGATTGCCTGGATTACAACCGTATCCTGCCTGGCGATCAGCTTTGCCGGTGCCCTTGTGGCTGCGGCGCAGGTTCTTCAGCACGGCCGCGTTGTGGCCATTCCGGGCTGGATCGAAGTGGACGGCCTGGGCTCTTTGGTGCTTCTGCTGGTTGGCTTTGTCTGTACGCTTGCAGCGATCTTCGCCGGCGGTTACATGCGTCACGGTAGCGGATCAAAGGAGCGGCTGTGGTGGTTTTACTCGAATTACAACCTGTTAACGTTTGCTCTGGCCGCCGTACCCGCGATCGAACGTACGAATCTGGTGTGGGTTGCGGTGGAACTGGTTACCTTGTTCGCAACCCTGCTGGTCGCCTACGAAAGTACCGCCGGCACGCTCGAAGCCGCCTGGAAGATGGCGATCCTCACGATCATGGGAGCGCCGATCGCTCTATTTGGATTTCTCGTTCTCTATTGGGCCTTTCGCGGCAGCGGTGGCGGAACAGCGGAGACTTGGGCCGGCCTCTACGCGATGTCGTCAACGATGTCGCCCAATCTCCTGAAGTTCTCATTCCTGCTGGTATTTGTAGGATTCGGCGCCAAGGCGGGCCTTGCTCCAATGCACACCTGGCTACCGGATGCCCACAGCCAGGCGCCGACGCCGGTATGCGCCGTGTTGTCCGGGATCAAGACCACAGTTCCGCTCTACGTGATCTTGCGTTTCCTTTCCATCATTCTGGCGTCGCCGGAAGCACGTATAGGCCAATGGATGGTAGTCATAGGTCTTTTCTCGGTGGGGATCGCCGCATTCCTCCTTCTGCAGGTCCGCGACTACAAGCGCATGTTTGCCTTCTCCACGGTGGAACATATGGGTATCATTCTGACCGCAGCTGGTTTCGCCACGCATGCAGGGGCCTACGGAGCTGTCGCGCAGATGCTGAATCATTCCATCACCAAGTCTCTTTGCTTCTACACAGCGGGCATGGTATTAATGGCGCTCGGAACACGCCAGATCAGCGAGGTGCGCGGGCTATTCCGGCTTTCACCATTCACCGGAAGCGCATTGCTGTTGTGCTCTCTGGCCATCGCCGGAGCTCCGCCGTTTCCAATATTCCTGAGTGAATTCTCGATCCTTTCGGCGGGCCTTCGTGCGGGACACAATGTTGCCGTCGCGATCCTGGCTATCTTCATTGTCATTGCATTCGTCGCGATCCTGTTGCAAGTGAACAGCATGTTGTTTGGCAAGCCGGAGCCATCGTCGCCGGCGGTAGCAGTGCCTGCAAGCTGCCGCACGGCAGTTGTATTGGGCGCGATTCCTGTCGTGGTTCTGGGCGTGTACATTCCCGGTCCCTTGCATTCCCTCTTGACGCTTGCGGCGCAACAGTTAGGAGGACATTGATATGGGAGCCCACTCCTCGTTCATGGATGGCGGCGGAACGACGGGCTTGAGCGATCTGGCTGCGGCGGTCGGAGAGCGCTTCGGCGACGAAGTCTTTCGGATCGCAGCAAACCACGGCTTTGCCCTCTCATTTTCGCTGGCGAAGCCGGACCCGTTGCCCGCGCTCTGCAGTTTCCTGTTTTGGGACCGCGGCTGTGTGCTGGGCGGTCTCATCGCCGAGGACCAATCCAGTCATTGGCAGATGCACTATGTTTTCCTTCTTCCCGCTTCGGGATGGATCGATATCGTGCTTACCCTGCCCATTGCAACGGCAAGTGTGCCCAGCATTGTTGCCGAAGTTCACGCCGCCGATTGGCACGAGCGCGAGATCGAAGATCTTTTTGGAATTCACTTCGAGAAGCATCCCCGGCTAGGCGACTTCATCCTTCACGACCAGGTGTGGCGCGAAGGCATAGATCCCATGCGGAAGAATTTCTCTGCGCGCCGGCCGCAACTGGAACGCCGAGGTGACTTGGAATGGCAGCCTTTGTTGGTTGTCGGAGACCCGGGCTCATTCGCTATGCCGGTCGGGCCGGTATACACGGGAGGCATTGGCGAATCCCTGCATTTTCTGCTCGAGACAGTCGGAGAAGACGTCATCCGTGCCGTTCCGCGGCTATTTTACAACTACCGCGCCGTGGAAAAGATTGCGGAAGGCAAAAGCGCTTCAGACGCTTTGTTGCTCGCGGAGCGGTTCGTAGCAACATCTGCGTTCGCGCATTCACTCGCGTTCTGCCAGGCTGTAGAGAGAATCTATGCGGTCGAAGTGCCCGCAAGAGCCGCGCTCCTGCGAATTCTGTTTTGTGAACTGGAACGGCTCAGGCAACATGTGGCCGCGATTTCGGCCATTTGCGACTCCACCGCATTGGCGGTTCCTGCGGCCCAGACCTCCATCATTACGGAAGAGCTATTGCGCGCCTCTGGCGTTCTCGCCGGGCACCGGTATCTGTTTGGGCTGAATGTTCCGGGCGGACTAAGCCGCGATTTCGAGGTGGAGCAGTGCAGGAAGCTCATCACATCGATCGGTAAAGCGGAAGGGGAGCTGAGGATTTTGGAGAAGCGCCTCCGCTACAGCAGCAGCTTCCTCGATCGTCTCGAAGACGTAGGCGTGGTCAACGGCGAGAGTGCGCGGGACCTGAATCTCGTAGGCCCTATCGGCCGCGCCTCGGGCCAATACTGCGATCTTCGCAAGGCTTGCCCCTATTCCGGCTATGAGCGGCTTACGTTTGATGTGCCTTGTGAGTTCGAAGGAGACGGGTATGCGCGTCTGCGCGTCCTCTTTGCAGAAGCGAACCAGTCAGTGAAGCTGATGCGTCAGGTATTCGACGCTCTGGAACCGGGCCCTGTTTGCGTTTCCTGCGAGGGTGATCATTCCGGTGCGGCGCTCGGATGGACAGAAGCGCCCAGAGGCGCAACCTTGCATTGGGTGAGCATTGGCGACAACGGTTTGATCGAGCGCTACCACGCGATTACCCCCTCCTTCAACAACTGGCTCGGATTTCACGTTGCGGCCGAGAACTTTGCGTTTCAGGATTTCCCGATCATTCTCGCAACTTGGGGGCTGTCGGCAACTGAGTGTGACCGGTAGAGGGGAAATGGCATGAGCTTCTGGTTTTGGCACGGCTTGCGTCGGGGTATTCAATCGACCCGCTATCCACGAAGTGCGGAGACAACCCCGGGAGTCTCTCCAGGGCGTCCGATTAACACCGAATTCGCCTCTCCCGACCAGGCTCAGGTTGCAGCGGCCATCTGCCCTGTCGACGCCATCATCTCGCACGGCAGATCGGCATTCGTCGATCCGGGGAAATGCGTGCATTGCCAGCGTTGCCGCTTGTGTATTCCTGCGCCCATGAATTGGGATGACGGCTACGAATGGACCCGACTGCCAGCCGGGCAAAGCGAGTGCGCTTCATTACCTCCGTCATTTTCGAGATCCATGCACGTGATGGTGGTGGATGCCGGGGATTGCGGCGCTTGCCTTCATGAAGTCAAGCAACTCAATAACCCCCTCTACAACATGCACCGGCTAGGCTTCTTCTTTACAGCCACGCCACGCACTGCAGACCTTCTTCTGGTTGTGGGACCGGTTAGTGAAAACATGCGTGGCGCGCTGCTTAAGACTTGGGAAGCAATGCCTGCGACAAAACGAGTAATGGCCGTAGGCGGTTGCGCTATTTCAGGCGGCGTGTTTGGCCGTAGCTTCATGTGCGCAGGTGGTGTGGGCTCTGTACTGCCGGTAGATTTTGAGGTTCCCGGAAATCCACCTCCGCCTCTGGCCGTATTGCATGGCATGCTGGTCGCCACGGGCCGAAAATCTCTCAAGAAATCCGAACCTGCGTTCGAAGGGAAATCGTAGCTTATGCTTTGGGTAACCGGCACATCGCTCATCTTATTCTTCCTGACTTGCGCAGGAGGGATTCTCCTTTCCGCGCTGGCTGGTAGGAGACTCACCTCGTGGGTTATCTCCGTCGCGGGGGCGCTTGCCTCTGGGCTTATGGTGCTTGCCTCCGCGACGGTGCTGATCACGGGCCAAAGCTACGAGTCTTCCTTTTGGACGCTCGACGGGTTCGGCCAATTTACATTGCGCCTGGACGCATTGTCGTCCATCTTTCTACTTACCGCGGGCATCGTCTACTTTTCAATTTCGCTCTTTGTGAGGAACTTTCTAAATCAGCAACTGGCCACGAATCACCCCACTCATCGCTACGGCGTTATGTACTTTGCACTCATGGCTTTCGTTGCGCTGATCCTCATCGCCAATGACGCTCCGCTCTTCCTGATTAGCTGGGAGTGCATGTCGATCTTATGTTTTCTGCTGATCAATTACGATTTACGCCGCCAGGCCGACAAGACAGCAGGCTACATCATGCTAGCGATGAGCGAAGCAGGCTTTCTGGCCGTGGTGATCGCTTTCCTGACTCTGGGACGCACAGCGACCAATCTGTCGTTCGCCGCTTTGAGCGCCGCGTCCGCGGGACTCTCGCCGCAAGCACTCTGGGCCGTGTTCCTGCTCGGCTTTTTCGGGTTCGGGGTCAAGGCCGGTCTGGTCCCGGTTAACTTCTGGCTTCCGCGATCCTATACAGCTGCTCCATCCGTATTCATCCCGGTTTTTGCAGGAGTGACGCTCAATCTCGGCTTCTACGGAATACTGCGGCTGAATGCCGATCTGGTTCACGCCGGCTACGGAACGGGCGTGCTCGCGCTTATCACGGGGAGCATCACGGCTCTAGTCGGAATCCTTTACGCCACCACGGATAGCGACATGAAGACGATGCTGGCACACAGCTCCATCGAGAATGCCGGCATTATCGTGGCTGCTCTGGGGGCTTTCTTAATTTATCGCGCATCGGAACAACCCGTTGCCGCGGCCATTGCCCTGTCGGCGGCGCTCTATCACATGTTGAATCACTCCGTCTACAAGACGCTGCTTTTTCAGGGAACAGCCTATGTGGAAGCTGCGACCGGCACGCGCGACATGGATCAGCTCGGGGGACTCTCTCGCGTGCTGCCAGGGTTATCGATCATCTTTCTTGTCGGCTGTCTGGCAATTTCCGCCGTGCCGCCATTCAACGGCTTTGTAAGCGAATGGTTGACGCTGCAAGCCCTCTTGCGCAGCGCTGTCCTATCCTCCACGTCGATCAGGATTGTCTTTGCTCTCTGCGGCGCAGCGCTGGCGCTGACCGCCGCGCTGGCGGTGACCTGTTTCGTAAAGACATATGCCATGAATTTTCTCGGTGTACGCAGGGGGAAGTGGGAACCGCAATTACATGTCCACAAAGGTGCCCACTTTCCTCTAGCGTTCCTGGCAGTGGTCTGCTTGCTTCTTGGAACCCTCCCAACGTATATCCTTCCGGTGCTTAATCAGTCCGTAGAGCCGCTGGCCGGCTCCAGCGTCACCGCCTCTTTGGTGCAGCCCTTCTTTACAGCAACCGCGGAGAACGGACAGCTTCCACCGGCATTTCTCCAGGACTTCCATAACATCGGGGCGCAATCAGGCAAGGGTTGGCTCCCTGGCCGCGGCCTGGTCGTGCTATTGCGCGGGTCGAAAGCGAATCCGGTCGTCTTCGCCATGTCGCCTTCCTACAGCCTCGCGGCTCTTGCGATCTTGCTCTTGGTAACGTGGTTTGTGATCACGCGACTGATCCGCCGCCGTGCCGTCGTGCGCCGTCCTCTTTGGGCAGGCGGGATCCCGCAACTTCTGCCGCAGATGACCTACACAGCCACGGGCTTCTCCAACCCGGTGCGCGTGGTCTTCCAGGCGATCTTCCAACCCAATATCACGGAAGATACCCGTCAGACGGTCGCGGTGCATTTTCGCACTGCCATCCACCGGCAGCGCGAGGAAACGCATGTTGTGGACCGCCTGTTTCTGCAGCCGATCGGCGCTGCCATGCGATGGATCGCCGAGTTTCTGGCCGGCATGCATCACGGCCGGCTGAATGCGTATGTGACTTATGTGCTCGTCTTTTTCTTGCTTGTGCTCTTTCTCTATCGAGGAACATAAACGGAACGCCCCCACACCGCTGTTCATGGTAGTTTGCGGCAACTTGCCCGTAAGAGGAGGGGTTGAACACAGGCGGAGGCTCCTGAACTGAAGGAGGTTCCATGAATAATGTCGGGCTGGCGTTAGCTTTGCTTTTTCTGGTGTGTGGTGCAGGGGTTCTGCTGGGAACGATTGTTCCCGAAAAGCGAGTTCCGGCAGTAACGGCATGGATCGGCTCGCTCGCCGCGGCGCTGGCGCTTTGGGCCTCCGGGACAGTCCTCGCGTCGGGAAACGAATTCCGCCATTGCCTGTGGACAATTCCCTCTATCGGCGCTCTTACCATCCTGCTTGATCGTGTGTCTGCATTCTTCCTGCTCATAGCGGCGATTGTGGTTCTCGCCAGCTCCATCTTCTCCGCCAGCTATATGAAGCGGTATGTGGGTCACTACAGTCTTGCCGCCTTCAACGGATGGTATCTGGTCCTGTGCGCTTCAATTGTATGGATCCTGATCGAAAATGACGTTTTCGGTTTCTTGGTCGCGTGGGAAGCGATGTCCGTTTCAAGTTATCTTTTGGTCAACTTTGAGCACCAACGGAAGGGAACGAGCCAAGCAGGGTATCTCATGTTGGCCATGGGGGAGGCGGGCTTCATCGCGGTCGAGCTTGTTCTGCTCTTTCTTGCGGTCCGAGCCGGATCGTGGCAGTTTTCAGGCCTCAAGGTGGCTGCAATTGGATTACCTCCTAGTATTCGTTGGATCGCCTTTCTGCTGAGCTTCTTCGGCTTCGGCGTCAAGGCGGGCCTCGTTCCTGTGAATGCGTGGTTGCCCAAGGCCCATCCCGCTGCTCCTGCTAATGTATCCGCGATTCTGTCCGGCGTGATTCTGAATCTGGGGCTTTATGGAATCATCCGAGTAGATTTTCAGCTTGTGCCCGTCGACACTGTCGGCGCGGGATTGGTTATATTGCTCACGGGAACCGTTTCGGCGTTGGTTGGTATTCTCTATGCAACAACTGAAGCAGACCTGAAAGGCGTGCTTGCTCATAGTTCCATTGAAAACATGGGAATCGTGACTCTAGGCCTAGGCGTGGGTGTCATTTTTGCGGCTTTGGGTCTCCCGATGTTGTCGGGTATGGCCCTGATTGCCGCCTTCTACCATATGGTGAATCACTCCTTGTACAAAGCACTCCTGTTCCTGGGCGCCGGGTCCGTGGACGAGCATGCCGGCACACGCGATCTCGATCGATTGGGAGGGCTGATGCGGGTGATGCCGTGGACAGCCGCCGCGTTCCTGGTCGGTGCCCTTGCCATCTCGGCCGTTCCGCCGTTCAATGGTTTTGTTAGTGAATGGCTGACATTGCAAACTCTTCTGCGCGGCGTTGCGATTCCATCGATTCCGTTGCGCCTGGTCTTTGCCCTCTGCGGGGCGGCATTGGCCCTGACTGCGGCTCTGGCCGTCACATGTTTTGTAAAGGCGTTTGCTATGGCCTTTCTTGGATTGCCTCGCTCTGAAAGCGCGGCAAAGGCCACTGAGGCGCACGGCGCTGCGATCGTACCGATGCTGCTGCTGGCAATCCTATGCTTCGCGTTGGGAGTTCTACCGACCTACGTTATACCGGCATTGAACAGCGAACTGCAACCCTTGATCAGTCCGGGCGCCTCCGAAACGTTGGTGCCGCCATTCTTTACTGCAAATGCGCAAAATGGCCAACTCCCGGGGCCGTTTCTCCAGGACTTCCATAATATCGGTGCACAATCAGGCAAGGGTTGGCTGCCAGGCCGCGGGCTGGTCGTACTGCTGCGCGGACACGAACAGAATCCGGTGGTTTTCGCCATGTCGACTTCTTATGGCTTGGTGGCTTTGATCATCCTATTACTGGCGGCCGGATTGATTGTAAGGTGGCTTACACGCCGGCGCACTGTCCTGCGCCGTTCGCTCTGGGCAGGCGGAATCCCGAGGCTTCTGCCACAAATGACATACACGGCGACCGGTTTCTCCAATCCGGTACGGGTCGTGTTTCAGGCGATCTTTCAGCCCAATGTCACAGAAGATACACGTCAAACGGTAGCCGTCCATTTCCGGACAGCCATCCGCCGGCAACGCGAGGAGACGCACGTCGTGGATCGTATCTTTCTAAAGCCAGTGAACCAGGCGATGCGAGGAATCGCGGGATTCTTGGCAGGCATGCACCATGGCCGCCTGAATGCCTATGTAACGTATGCGCTTGCCTTCCTCTTGCTGATGCTTCTTATGTTCCGAGCGGCGTAGAGCCGATCTGAGTAACTTCATTTACTGCGGAGTATCGCACACTACTGGGAGCCTGTCCTTCCTTTCCAAATTGTGACTGCCTTTACCATGCTGAGCTGCAGTTTGCCGCGGTCTCGCAAGACGATATGACCGGATCCATGCCCCTCATAGCGATCAAAGATACGTTCGCCATCTCTCAAAATAATACGTAGCGGCGTACCTCGCTTGAAGTGGGTATGAGGCGTTTTCAAGGTGCACACATGGTCTAGGCGGCTCCCGCAACGAAGCGGGCATGACTGGAACGAATGTTTTCGCAGGCAGCTGCGCGGTCTCTCCAGCCCAGTACTCTTGCTCTTTTGCCCCTCGGAGTTCTGTAAATGGAAAGAAAATGCTCGATCTCCCGGAGAGTATTTGGTTGAGCATCCGTGTAATTCCGCAGAGGAGCTAAGCGTGAGTTGCGCGTAGCACACGCCAAAATCTTTCGGTGATGAACGCCTTCGTCCAGCAATTCCAAAAGGCCAATGGGGCGCACTTGAGAGACGCAACCAGGGAAAAAAGAGGCCCCGTCACCTAACAGAAAAATACTCAGCGGATCTCCGTCTGCGCCCGCAGTTTGGGGTATAAATCCATAGCTGCCTGGATAATGAACGGGAGAATCAACTGGTTTAACTGGATGAAAGACGTGCAGACGCCTGTCATACTTCGTAATCTTGCGCTGCGAGGTCTCGATGACGGCAGTGACAATCTCAGGGCAGCGTTCCCCGATAGGCAAGGCCAGATAATCTGTCATTTCGCTCCTTCAGATCCTTGCGACGCAGGAGCAAGACACAATGCTCCTGCGCTTGAAGCAGGAGTCATCAGCCTCTCTTATCAGGGGCGCATAAAGGTGGATTCCTTCACCGCACTCAGTATATCAAACGAGAGACCGACATCACGCGCCCGGAGCGAATGTCTGCCGACCGCCGAACCAACCTACGGCCGCACGAAATCTGTGCATTGAGCCTTCGTCTACTGATGCCCGCCCCGCTCTTCAAGGGGCGGTCTGTAAGTTGCCAAATACGCTTCGGCGAGGTCAGGAAAACGGAGAAGCCAGTGTGTGAGATCAACGATATGGCTTCGTTCAAGTGCAGCGCGTAGCCTTCGGCTTTTCAGACCGCGGGAAAGGATCGCGCGAATCACTTCTTCCTCATCCAGCATTTCAAAGCAGACACGGAACGCGCCTTCGTTCACGATCCGGTCGCGCAGAATGGTCGCGATTGCGTAGCGGATGCGAGAGGAGCGCGCCTCGGGTTCATAGAGTTTTGCGCGATACATCCAAAACCTCAAAGCAAATTTGCGCCCGCAGCCATGAAATTCCTTGAACACTCGCTCCGACCGAACGGTCCCGGAGTTTCCTTCCAAGCAGCGTTTGCCGGCTCAGGCTCAATAACCCTCCACGCGATGAGTACCTAACACCCTTCCACTGTTGTCATACGCAGTGAATTCCTGCCAGCAGTCACCAGAGTCATCGAGGCTGGAAACGACCCACACAAGCCTGTCGATCTTTGCACAGACTTCTTCCGGCCACCACGGGTGAGAATGAACGGGTCGCGAAGATAGGCTTCCATTTCGCGCGAGACGACGCGCTTGGTCTCCTACAATGGGGCTCTGCATGTCAGGCATTGAACGTTCCTCTATAAAAAGACCTAGAGGCTTGCTAACTCTGAGCGATATGACCCACTCAACTCTGGGTTCAGAAGCATGGAGAAGATTTTGCCTTCAAAAGCCCTCGGGATGTTCTGCGGAAGGCCAATTCGGGTAGTTCATTGGCAGTAAGAAGTTCGCCATCATGTCAGTAACCCTCGACACGATGAACTGCGAGCACTCTCCCATGGTTGTCGTACGCTGTGAATTCGTTATATTCGTCGCCGGCCTCTCCCAAGCAGTACACTCGCCAGGTGATCCGGTCGATCTTTTCGCAAATCTCCTCCGGCCACCAAGGATGAGCTTGTGTGCCTCGCCTTGAGAGATTGCCAAATCTGGCGAGCCGCTGAGCGTCTTCCCGCGCATAATTCTTTTGGACATACGGCATTGGAATTTACCTGTTTATCCAACGTTGGCACTCTTGAGGCTTTTCCGTGCCGCACTCGCAAGAAATCTGTTTTTGCTTTCGCCGATTTCAATGAGCAAAGGAAACGCCCGCCGATCTCGTAAAGCCCCTAATGCTTCCAAGGCTGCCCGTTGCACATAGAGATCGGGATCGTCTGTGACCATGCGCATCAAATGCGGAACTGCCATCCTGACTTTGTTCTCTCCAATAAGCCAGCAGACTCTCGCTCGTGCTGCAGGGAGTGGATGTTCGAGAGCGCATACGAGCTTTTCCTCATACGATCGCCGGTCCGCATTCAAGTTCGTCCCGCAATGGAAACACGAAGTATCTCGCGCATCGATCTCAGTCCAGCAATGGGTGCAAAAGGCAATCATCAGGTCACCCCGAAGCAGGAACCCGGCTTGAGTGATTGCGATCGTTCATTGCTACGTCCTTTCCGTACAATTACTTTCTTAAAAGACTCCGCTGAACGAGGTCAGACGAGTGCAGAAATGCTCAGTTCTAATCGGTTGAGCCGTTCAACCGCCGACTGCACCGCCGGAGTTCCTTCTTCTTTGACCTTTCGCGCCCGATCAAGCGCCTGTGCTGCAATGCGGCTGATCTCGTGCAGCAATTTACGAATCTCGACTTCAAAGCGATCTCTGCTTTCCTCGATGCGATTGAGAATATCGTTTTGGACGCGCGCGCAGTTGACCTCCAGAAGATGCCGCAGAAATTCCCGGGCTTCGTTCGTGATCACTCTGCGTCCACCCACCAATGGCAAAAAGACGTCGGCGAGCCACCGCAGGGGTGAGGGAGGTTCCGCAGTGCCGATGAAGTCTTCAAAAGTAAACCTCGAGCGCACGCGAAAACCTTTTTCCGGATCGAGCGCATGGGGCATGCGCGTCAGTTCGCTCAAGCCCGCATCCGCGAGCTTTTTCAGAAAGTTGTTTCCCATCTCCACAAACCGAATAGCCACGGCTCGATATTGACGTTCGCCCTCTTCCTGCTCGGGTTTGAGCCAAGGCAGGACTTTGCGGCGTGAGATCTCTTGGGCAAGGTGCATCGCGTTGCGCCGATAACTCGGACCAAAGCCGCGGTGGACAAATCGCAACTCCTCGCCAAACTCCTTCTCGGACTCCATCCACGCGGAGCTGAAAAACTGCTTGTGTCTGTCGCCGAACAGGTCCGAAATCCGGTGCTGCTCGGCCATAAACAGGAAGCCCAATTCGCGCATGGAGCGCTCGGCTTCATTGATGGTTTGCTTCATGACCCCGATGCGCCGCTCGGATTCTTCGATTGGCCGCAGAAGCGCCTCACGATCCTCACTGATAATAGCCAGCAGTTGTTCGCTTAAGCGCTGGAGGCCTCGTTCGCAGGCGGCGCGAACGAGATTTCTGCCCGAGTCCTCAACGAGGTGATGGAAGCTCGTCAGCAGTCTTTCCCAATCCCGCAAAGGACCGCGGTTTTCCATGCGTTCGATCGCACTAACCTCGAAAACCTCACCCATCGGGCGACGCAACCGCTTTTCTAGAATCTCGCGCGTGAACTTAACCGCTGCGGCGCGCTCCGGATCGCTGGTACGGTCTGCTTTATTGATCACCAGAATTAAATCCTGGACTTGCTTGCCGACTGCTTCCACCAGCGCCAACTCCTCACCTGCAATCGGTGGGTCGGCTCCGACCACAACCAATGCCGCGTCAATGTGAGGGATGAACGCCTGCGTGGTTGCCGAATTCCCAGTGAAGACCGATCCCAGGCCCGGCGTGTCCACAAAACACATGCCAGAGGACAACAAAGGGCTTGGCACAAATACCTCTGCACCGTCCACGCCCTTTTTGTTTTCGGGATTCAGTTCTTCCGTCACATACTCCTTCAAGTCGAGCACAGCAACGTCCAACCAGAAGCCGTCATGCATGCGCACTCGCGCGTGAAGCTTCTCGCCAAAGCGAATCACGGTGGGCACTGCCGTAACCGGAATAAACCCGGTCGGAACAACGTCGTGGCCGACCAGAGCGTTAAGCAGGGTCGACTTGCCGCGCTTAAACTGGCCGACGCAAGCCACGTAGAAACGCCCTTCGGCAACCCGCGCCGCGAGTTCCCGCGCTTCCTCGGTGACGGGTTCGGATCCAAGTTCCTGAGCCAAATCACCTAATCGCAACAGACGCGAGGCGCCGTCCATGGACTCGGGCGTCTCAGCTGGAAGACTACAGTAATCTTGCACTGTCGAACTGGCATCGTATTCCTGCATCATTCTTGCTCTCTTCCTGAAGGTGTTTCCGTCATTTCGCCGGCGCCCGTGAATAGCGAATCACTTCCACGCGCGACATGGCGATTAGCCCTTCTTCGACCATGGTGTCCAGGTACGGGAGCAGTTTGCTGATCTGCTCCTCTCTGTCGATGACGCTCACCATGATGGGAGCATCTCTCGAAAACCTCCAATGACTCGCATGGTGAATTCTTGTGCTCGTTCCATAGCCTTCAATCCCGCGGTAGACAATTGCGCCAGCCAACCCTAACTCCTGACACTTGGCAACAATCGCTTCGTGCAGGGGCTTGCCCTTCCATTCGTCGCCCTCACCAAGATGGATGCGCAGCATGCGGGCCTCATATTGTTCCTTCATGGCTTTTGCTCTCCTTGCTCGTGTATATCGGGGGAGGAAGAAACCGCTTCTCTCTGATCGAGCCCTTCAGCACGATAGGCGTACTTGATGATGTCGACGTCGGAAAGAACAATCAGGCCCTCTTCTACCATCTGCTCGGCAATGGGCATGAACGACTGGAGCTTTTCCTCGGAATCGACGGTCGAGAGCATGATGGACGAATCGTGCGATAGGTGAAAGGCCCGATCCTTATGAAGCCGGCGATGTGCTCCATAGCCCAGGATGCCTCGATAGACCGTTACACCGGCAATATCATTCGCGCGCATAGCCTCCATAAGAGCTGTATGGAGCGGCTTGTCTCTCCACCGGTCCGACTCGCCAATGTAGATCCGCATCATTTTGGCCTTACCCTCGATTCTGAGGTGCGCGGGCGGAATGTCGAATTTTGGTTTCGATTTTTGGGCGGGTTTAGCGACTGTGGTCTCCTGCACCTCGATCATCCCCGTCCCGACGAGTTCCTCGAGTTTGCCAAGTAATTCGTTCACCTTCTCTCGCGACTCGATGAACTCGATCTTCAAAGGAAGATGATCGGAGATCTCGACCGATCGCGACGTATGAATATGATGGTCAGCGCCAAAACCGGCGATGCCCTTCGTCACGGTCGCTCCAGACACGCCCCGATAGAATAGAAAATCAAGGATGCTCGAGTACGTTGCGATCCCGTGATGGGTCGATCCTTCGCTGACGTATATTGAGACCTTAAGAGCCTTTCCGGCGTTTAGCATTTTCCCTCCTTATGCTCTGAGACCACGTTGTGAAACCAAGAATTCCGCGGCGCGACCAAGTGCGCCCCAGCCTGAGCGATCAGAACCGGGCTCGTTGCGCAATTGGATCAAATCGTCTTTCAATTGCTCTCGATAATCCCGGATGATCATGTCGATTCTCGCCGTCAGTGTCAGCGGGGCTTTCTGACGCAATTTGATGGCATGCGGAATACAAAAGACTGCTTCCATCCGCAGCCATCTCACAATATCCGGCTTCCCAAGCAAAGTGACCAGCTCACGAATCCTCCGGTCCTCCTCCTCGATTACCTTCCGGCAAACGTCGCAGTCAGTCCCTTGGTCTGCCATCGATCCATTTTCATTCACCAGGGTCAGGAAGACTTCTGCTGCGGCCTGTGCGTCTTGTACCGCAGCCACGCCCCATGCATGAAAGTTGCATAGGCGCCGGATGTCCTTTGCCGAATCTCCCTGCAAATGAATCGCTTGGAAATCCTTCAAGAACCGGCAGAACGGACATCCAGGCTCATGCAGGAGTTCTTCGATCGATTCATGAAGTACGATTTGCCGATGTGCTCTCACAAAATCACCTCCGCGAGGACAGCGCCTCCCCACGCGGCCAAAAGCCCCAAGATTAGACTCCCGATCGCATATAGAGCAGCGAGGGAAAAAGCCCCATCTCGAAGGGAGGAAAGGGTTTCCCATTCGTAGGTTGAAAACGTGCTGTACGCGCCCACGAATCCGGTTGGAATCAGATAGCGCCAGGCTGGATTCAGCTCAGCGCGCTTACCAAGATATGTCAAAGAAAACCCGATAATGATGCAGGCACTGATATTAATGACAAATGTTCCATAGGGGAATTTCGTCCCCATCCGACTGGCGACCTCGGAGCCAACCCAATATCGCGCAATGGCTCCGAGCGAACCTCCCACCGCGATGTAGAAGTATTTCTGCAACTCTTACCTCCTGTTTTCGTTATGCTCGCCTTGGTTCCGCTTCTCCAGCTTCAGTCATGCCGTTCCGCAAAAGTAGTGCGAGGTCTCGTTCCATTTCCGGGGATGCTATTACCTCGGGAGACGCACCGCTGACCCTGTTAACCTGAGCGCGGTAAGCATCGGCATAAGAGCTCATCAACGCCTGCATTTTCCGAGTCATCTGCTCACTCCATTGGCTGATGGCCCGGCCATACTGGTGTAGCTCCTGTTGAAGCGATGCACCAAGGTTGTCGCGCAGAGCGCCTTTGGCGAGGAGTCGAATCACCCAGGCGCCGAGCCATTTCCACTGCGCGAGGCTGATCTTCCTTGGAATCACGCCGATTTCGAAGCGTGGCGCATCACGAAGCAACATTTGAGCATCTTCGTGTGATGGCATTTCCGAACGCCCCATCTCCTTCGCGATTTGTCGCAATGTGTCGATTGCATCGTCGATCACGCTCCGGGTCTGAGCCAGGGCTCGATCTACGCGTTGCTGGACAACG
>DATKPJ010000059.1:0-41011 GCA_035524195.1 Occallatibacter sp. | reverse complement strand
CATGATCATCGAGGGCCAGCAAACGACACAGCGATGGGGCTGGGCCTTTGTGTTCTGGGGAGTGGCGTACTACCTTGCCATTGCATGGTCCACCTTGGGCAAGAGCGAATGGGCGTGGCCGGTGACCATGATCGTCGCTTCTCTGCTTGCCGGAATTCTCGTTTCGCGGAAGGCGAGCAAGCATCCCGGCACAACCATAGGCAGGGCCATTGGCGCTGTCTGGATTGCGTTTGGTATCTCGATCTTTGTGCTTCTCTGCTCGCTCGGGGCCAGTGGGCGATACGAAACCCACGTGTTTATCGCCATCATCGGAGCCATGTTGGGCGGCGCAAACGCGACCTGCAGCATGATTCTGCGGTGGAAGATCCAGTTTGCATGTGCGCTGGTGTGGTGGACGTCTGCAATCATTGGGGCCTTCGGGTCGGAGGCCGCCGGAGGGATCGCGTTTCTTGTGGCAATTTTCGTCTGCCAGATTTTGTTCGGGATTTATTGCATGATCGGCGAATCGCGGAAACGCAGACTCACCAGTCGCAACCAGGATGCGGCTCATGCCTGATTTGCCTGAGTTAAATCCCGTGATTCACGGGAAACTGAGACTGGCGTTGCTTTCCTTGCTTTCCGGGGTGGAAGAGGCGGAGTTTACCTGGCTGCGTGCCAAGACGGGATCAACCGATGGAAACCTTGGCGCACAACTGATGAAGCTGGAAGAAGCCGGATACGTTGCCGTCGAAAAAAAGTTTGTCATGCGCAAACCGCAGACGCTCTACCGCATGACAAATGCAGGCCGCGAGGCGCTGACCGAGTACGTGCAAGCGCTCAAGCAGCTGCTGGGTGCGGCGATTGAGACGTAGCAGAGCCATCGATCGGCAGCATTCATTTCAATGCCGTTGGCGGGGCTCATTGCGCTGTTTCAAGGCTCTCGCGTACCCTCCGCATGATTTCCAAATAATAGGCGAGATTGTGAATTGAGTTGAGCGTACCCGCGAGAGGCTCGCCGCATTGAATCAAGTGGCGAAGGTAGGCGCGAGAGTAACGCCGGCAAACCATGCAGTCGCAGGCAGGGTCGGGCGGGGCCTGGTCCTCGGCATACTTTCTGTTCTTGATGTTCATGCGTCCCTCGCTGGTGAATAGCAGACCATGACGTGCCGCGCGCGTCGGCAACACGCAATCCATCATGTCAACTCCCAGACGAGCATACTGTTCGATCTCATCGGGATAGCCGACGCCCATGACGTAGCGGGGCTTGTCTGCGGGGAGCTGAGGCAAGACTTCCGCGATCATTTCCAGGGTCAGGTGACGCGGTTCTCCGACGCTCAGGCCGCCGATAGCATAGCCGTCAAAGTCCATCTCAACGAGACGCTGGGCGCTTTCGCGCCGCAAATCGGCGTAGACGCCTCCCTGGACGATGCCGAAGAGCCTCTGCGTTCGGCCATTGAGTTCGTCGAGCCAAACTACCTCGTTCTTGTGGGCGCGAAAATGCGCAAGCGATCTCTGCGCCCAGGCCATGGTGAGCCGTAGACTCTCGCGAGCGCGGTCGCGATCTGCCGGGTACTCCGTGCACTCGTCGAAAGCCATCGCGATATCGGCGCCGAGCGCGATCTGCACATCCATTGAATGCTCAGGAGTGAAAACATGGCTACTCCCGTCGAGATGTGAGCGGAATTGCACACCCTCGTCGCTCACCTTGCGCAGCCGGGTCAGGCTGTATACCTGGAATCCGCCGGAGTCAGTAAGCATGGCGCCCGGCCAGCTAATGAACCTGTGCAGACCGCCCATGCGGCGGATGGCTTCGTGGCCGGGTCGCAGATAAAGGTGGTAGGTATTGCCCAGAATGATCTGTGCGCCGAGTGATTCAACGATGTCCTGCGGAACGGCCTTTACAGATCCGGCTGTTCCGACAGGCATGAATACCGGAGTTTCAACGGCCTGGTGAGGCAGCCCGAGCTGGGCGCGACGGCCACCAGCCTGGGTCGTTCTGAGTATCTTGAAATCGAGAGGCACCAGTCGATTCTATCGGGCGAGGCTGGGCGTTTCGAAGGAACTCCCGCGAAGTAACGGAACACCTGAGTCGGTTGTGTTTGGCCGAAAATTCGGCGCGAGGCCACGAACAACGGGGCTATTGAATGCGCTTGCGGGCTAAATGCAGCAGGGTGAGATTGTGCTTGCGAATACGACCGCCGGGGCGACTTTCGATAAGGCGCCGCATCTCGGCAAACAGCCACTCCCGCTTCGTGGAATCAATCAGGCGATGATCTGAAGCGGTCTGCATCATGGCGACATGTTCATCCGCCGTAAACTCCTCGGTCCACAGGCGACGAAGCACACGCACGTTGTCAAAGAAACCGCTCTGCTCGATCTCTGTACCCGAATCTGCGATGGTTTCGTGCGGCGGAAATGGCTGCGGCAGTCTGCCGGCACCGACGGCTTCGTACGCATCCTGTATCTGCTCGAAGAAGAGATCGTAATCGGGGGGAAAGGCCTGCTCACTCGAGGAGAAGGCGAGGATACCGCCGGTTTTGAGCGCGGCCGCGGCCCGCGCATAGCGCACCTTCGGATCAAGCCAGTGCCACGCGGTAACTGCAAGGATAAGATCGAATGGCTCCTCCGCTTCCCAGTCTTCGAAGCGAGTGTTGATAACCCGCACGCGGGGAAAAGACGCCAGGTGCTGCTGTGCAAGGCGCGCGAGGTTTGCACCCATCTCAAGCGCAACGACGTGGCACCCGCGTCGTGCGAGCGGCAGGGTTGATTTGGCTGTGGCGCAGCCGATCTCAAGAATGCGCGCGCTGGGGTCGAGCCCGGAAGATGAGAAGAGCACATCGTAGAGCCAGCCAGGTGGCTCGCGTCGGCCGCGATCGTACAGTTCCGCGATTTCGTCAAATGTGCGCGCACGTTGGATGCGTTGGTCAGCTGGAATCTGCATCGCCTGAGCATATCCCCTTTCCCATTGCCATCGCGCAGTTCCGTCGAGGATGGCGCAATTTCACCTTCCCCGCTCTCCAAGTTCGATCAGGAATCCCGCTCGAGCAACGCGCGGCTGCGCAAGCGTCGTGGTCGGCGTTTTTCCGACCTCGATATCGCGGTCGAAGAGATTCTCCCCGGCGGCGAAGAGCTGGATTCGCCTGCCGAGATCATGCGACGCGTACGCATCGAATCGGAAAAATCCGTGCAGCAAATACGCGTTCGCATCGTCGTCGTATTGTCGGCCACTGATCCGCGATTGCAGGCTCAACGTGCCAAGCCGTGGCCGGAAAGCCCTCAGATTGAGAGTCGCCATATTGCGAGCTACCTCCGGAATCCAATTCCCGAGATCTTGCCTGCCGCGCGTCACGGTAGCGTGGGCGTATTGATAGCCACCGTCGGCTGCAAGCCAATGTCGCGGCGCAAGTTCAAAATCGAGTGCTACACCGCGGCTTTCAATCTGCCCGAGGTTTTCGCGCATCAGCAGGATTGGGGAAGAACTCGGATCGAGGGTGAGCGCGGCGATTGGCCTGTTGACCTGAGTGAGAAAATAGCTGGAGCGCACGCTGCCCCAGCGCCATTCGCTCGCCAGTCCGGTCTCCCATCCGGTTGCTCGTTCGCTCAGCAAATTGAAATTCGGCTTAGTCAGCATGTTGCCCACCTGCGTGGTGCGATAGAGCTCGTTTGGCGAGGGTGCACGAAACGCGCGGAATCCCGATGCTGAGACTGCCCAATGGGTCAGGAATGTGCGCGAAACTCCCATGCGGGGATCGAAGACCTGTTGGCTGAACTGAGTTGGCTGGTTTACAACCGAAGTCCATTCGATCCCGTTCCATTGCCCCAGACTGCTGTTGAAGTTGCGGAACCAGTCGATGCGGGCAGAAGCCGTGACGGTCCATTGCCGATGGAGCCACATCGCTTCGCCATAAAGACCGGAGTCCCGCTGGTTGTCGCGCAGGAGGGTCAACGCGGCCGAGGAACCAAATGTCTGTTCGCGATCCCAAACGCGCACATCGTGCGTGTCTGCGCCAGCGACGAAGAGCAATCCGGCCCCGACAGGCTGGCTCCAATGAGCAACTGCGCCATATTCGTTTTCAGGAGTCAATGAAAAGCGAGTCGGCGACTCGCCACAACGGTAAGAGCAATCGGGAATCGCAGAGGTCGGCGTGTTTGTAATGCTGGAGAAGACCTGGCGGAAATGCTCCGTTGAGCCATACAGCCGCGCAACCAGTGTGCCGCTGTGCGGACCCTGCCAATCGGCTCCGGCAGCGTAGCGCCACAATCGGCTTCCGTTGGTCTGGTCGGGAGTGCCATTGCTGCGCGCATCGTTGAACCCGCTGATGTGCGCAAGCAGGCGAAGCGATCCACGGTCGTGCTCTGCCAGCGCAAGGCCATTCTTGCTATGCACGTTGCTGGCAATGTCAACTGGCCCTCGCTGCCATGGAGCTTCCTGAATGTACCCGTCGGTGCCGAGAACGCCGCCAGCCGCGAGCACTCCCCAGGGGCCGCGCCTTGCCTGCAGTCTAAGGCTTTCGTCATACGTTTCTTCCGAGCCATAGCTGCTCTTGAATTCAGCGAAATCCGAAGTCGGCCGTGCGGGAATGATGTTAATGACACCGCCGATAGCGCTCGATCCATAGAGATCGCTGGCGCCGCCGCGCACCAGTTCAACGCTCTTGATTGAAAGCTCGGGCTGCTCCTGCCATCGAATCCAGCCTGCAAACGGATCATTCATCGGTACGTCATCTTCCGTGATCAGCGTCCGGCTGGCCGCGGTCGAACCAAGTCCGCGCAGGCTGATTCCCTGAGAGGAGGGATTGGCTGCAAGGGATGTCGAACGGCGGTAGAGTTGTACGCCCGGGAGTTGGCGCATTTTCTCGTCGAGCGTGATAGCCGCGGTGGTATTTAAGGCCGTCTGGGAAAGCAGTCTCGTGGTAACCGGACTCTCCATCGAGCTTAAGGGTGTACGGTATGCGGTGACCGTCACTTGCTCGCTGCCTGCCGCAGGCTCCAGATGAAGCGTCGTGCCATTGGTCGCCAGGACGTCCTGTTCGCCGAAACCGGGAGCGGCAACTCGTATTTTGCAGGGGACCGCGCATGGAATCGACGCTGTACCAGAAGCGTTGGTCCGTCCCAGTATCCGTCCGGCGGAGTCACTGATTACCGCGTCCGGGAGCGCCGCAGCCTGACTGTCCTCCACAGTGATCAGAATCGTTGCGGATTGCGAGCTAGCCCGGACCGGCGCCGCAATCGTTCCGGCCAGCGCCAGCGCGCCAACTATCGCTTTGGATCTGTACCACGGCATGAGTCTCGCCTTTGCTCGATTCAAACAGATCATGGAGCAGCTGAGCCACGGTCTTGTTGTGGCGGGGAATGACGGCCTGAGGTGCAACCTCGTTGAGAGGGATGAGGACAAATGCCCGGTCGGCCAGCCGCGGATGCGGAATCTCCAAACCCGCCTCGCTGACCTCCAGGTCTCCTATCACGAGAATATCCAAATCCAGCGTTCGTGGGCCGTATTGAATGCCAGCGGATCGATCGCGCCCGAATGCGAACTCGATGGCGAGCAGGCGCTTGAGCAACTCGTGCGGCGCCAGTTCCGTCCCGACCGCAACCACGGCATTCACGAACTTGGGCTGGTCACGGTAGCCGACGGGCTCGGTCGAGTAGAGCGATGATCGGGCCGTGATATGGCCGAGCGATGCGAAGCGTATAGCCGCGGCGGCTAGCGTCGATTCTGGCGGTCCCGCAAGGCTGGGAAGATTGGCGCCCATTCCGATGTATGCCGTGTGCATCGCTTCTCAGCTTATCCTGAAGGGCCAGCAACGAGCTGCGAACACGCCTGTCGTAGTTCACTCCTCGCGCAATGTTTGCATGGGCTCGATACCCGCAGGACGAAGCGCCGATAAGCCCGCCCGGACGATTTTGCATGGGTATCGCGGCATTTATATCGCTAATCATCGTCGAGGGAACTATTATCCTCGCGGGGAACGGCGAAATGATAGGTCTGGGATTCAACTCCCGCAGCCATCCGTCGAACATCGGGCACGCGGCTCTGCGCAGTAAGGGCGGGTTCTGGTAGCATCCTCTTCGGAGAACATTTCAAGGATGGACGCACTCAACAATGCGGGACTCGGCGCCCGCCGTAATGAAGACATCGCACTTGATCTGCTCAAATTCATCGCGGGAACCACCGGCGTGGGAAGGCCTGCGGCCGGATCCACTGGTTTCAGCGGCGCCTCTGGCGGCAAGCCGGAAGAGCACGTAACGGAGCTGCTGGCTCTCTACAGCCGCTGCCTGAAGGCCGTGGAAGGCAAAGAGGTATAGAGATCGCGGGGAAGACCATAGTGCGCGTCGCTGTTGCGGGGGCAGGCGCCTTCGGCCGGAATCACCTCCGCGTGTATCGCGAGCTGGAAGCTGCGGACTCGGGAGTCGCGCTCGTCGGGGCTGTCGAACCGGATGCAGCGCGCGCTGCCGACGCCGAACAAAGATTCGCGATCCCGGTATTTCAAACCGTAGAAGAGCTGCTGCGCGCCGACCTGCGACTCGATGCCGCCAGTGTGGCCGTTCCCACAATCCACCACCATGCTGTTGCTTCCGCACTGCTCGACGCGGGCATCGATGTGCTTCTGGAAAAGCCGCTGGCAGCCTCATTGCCTGAGGCAGACGACTTGACTGCTCTGGCCGGGCGACGGAGCCGCATTCTCCAACCAGGGCATCTTGAGCGCTTCAACCCCGCAGTGCTGGCCGTGCAAGCCAAGCTGCGCCGGCCCATGTTTTTCGAGGCGCACCGCCTCTCAGTCTTCTCGCCACGCGCTTTCGACGTAGACGTGGTGCTCGACCTGATGATCCACGACCTCGACATCGTGCTCACCTTTGCCAACTCGCCTGTACGTGAGATGAGGGCTGTGGGATTGCCGATTCTCTCTCCGCGCGTCGACATCGCCAATGTGCGCGTCGAATTCGAGTCTGGCTGCGTGGCCAATTTCACAGCTTCGCGCGTCTCCACTGAGCGGGTTCGAAAATTGCGCTTCTTTGAGCCCCGCCAATATATTTCGATTGATTACGCCCGGCGTGACCTGCTCATCATTCGTCTCGACCAAGCCGTGCCCGCAGCGATTGCAGCGGCCATCGCGGAGGGCAGAGTGGATGCGGCGGCCCTCGCCCACCTTGCATCGGCGAAATCAGAGGCTGGCCCCGCGCCAGGCCTCAATTTCGTCAAGCCGACTGTCACGCCAGGTGAACCATTGAGACTTGAGATCGAGTCATTCCTTGATTCGGTTCGTTCGCGGCAAGAACCTCGCGTTACGGCTTGGCAGGGACGAGAAGCTCTCGCTCTAGCCCTTGAAATTCACTCGTCGATGGCCTCGCATGCGGTGCGCGCTGGGCTGCGGGATTTCTTCGAGCCCAGCGCATAACTACCGACATACTTCAGGCGATCCCGAGCACCTGATTCACAAAACCGACAACGTACTTCCACACCAGGTAATATCCCCCCAGAACGCACAGAAAGAGCGGTGCGATCAATGTGTACGGCACGTGAAATGTATCAAACCAGGTGACTCCGCTGGCGCCGAGCGCAAGGATGCCAAGAGAACTCGCTACGAGTGCCCCGGTTGGCGCTCCGAGAATCGGAAGCACTGCACCGTGCATACCGATAGGCAAATGTGTGCGCTCGTGCGATCCTACCCACAGCATATTCCACAGGCCAAACAGCGACGGCACCAGTGCCATGGGAAAGATGATGGCGCGCTCGATGGGGATTGGAACCTGTAGAACCAGCCTGAAGATGATGAATCCGGTCAACATGAGAGGGAGAACAACTGTAGGTACAAAGGCTCCCGCCAGAAAAGCGCGCAAGTAAGGATGCGTGTTCATAGAAACCTCACTTTCTGCGGACCGTCGTCCGCGCAGTCACAGGTAATAAAGAAGCACTGGTATCGACATCGGGACGAAAGCGACGAAGCCTGCAAGCGCAGCCGCCAACGCCCAGTCAAACCATGGCGGTGCTTCATGCGCGGCATCCATCCGGCGCAGCATGTCTGGCCACAAATCACGTTCCAATTCAGCTTCACCCATAGGCGGCAGCGCCTGCTTAAGCAACTTTTTGATGCGGTCCTCGCCCAGTTCATTCATGGTTTAATCCCCTGTTCTTGCAGATCTTTTCGAAGGATGCGCAGTGCGCGAAATACCCTCACCTTCACGGCCGCCACTGAAATCCCAATCGCCGCGGCGACTTCCTTGTGCGGCTGCTCCTCAACCACGGCCAGCAGTGCCGCAATTCTCAACTTAGGCGGCAATCGTCCAAGCGCAATCCCCACTTTGCGGCGAATCTCAGCCGAGATTTCCGGATCTGGTGGGACCGGAGCAGGTAAATCGGCTGGCAATTCATACATCGTTCGATGGGAGCGCAACCAGTCGAGAGCTACGCGCGACGCGATCGTCCGTGCCCATCCTTCAAATCCTCGATCCGGATCGAATCGTGCCCGGGCACGATAAATGCGCCAGAATGTCTCAATCGTTAGGTCTTCCGCTACCTCCGGGTCACGCACAATTCGTAGCATCCAGCCAAACACAGCTCGCTGATGGAGCCGAAAAAGAGCTTCGAAGGCCGCATCGGAGATTTCGGCCTTGTCCCGCCGGAAATCTTCCAGGACGCAACTGGCACCGTCCCGCATCGGCTCTTCTCCTTCTAACCCTTACTTACTCCTGCCCCGGCAGAAAGGTTACACGCAAATTCAAAGCCTATTGGGAAAGATGTTTCGCGCGCCAGCGGAGAATCCTGCAAGATGAATCCCGTGCCCTGCGATTGTCGAGATAAACCGATTTTCTTTTGCTCACGTCATATTGCTGCCTTGCTTGACATACCCTCGCCCGTGCCGTTAGCGTTGGCAGCCGAGGGGTGGGCGCAAGATTCTACAACGCGAATGCTTGATGGGAGAATGCAATGAAGAGCTTTGGGACACGGATTGCGGCGGCTGGAATGATGTGCTGTGGAATCGCGTGGGTATATGGGCAAAATTCACAAAAGCCCGCTTATCTTGACACGAGCCTTCCGCCGGAACAGCGCGCAGCCGACTTGGTTCACCGCATGACTCTCGAGGAAAAGGCCAGTCAACTCGTCAACCAGGCGCGTGCCATTCCACGACTCGGCGTACCCGCTTATGACTGGTGGAGCGAGGCGCTCCACGGGGTGGCCGTCAACGGTACCACCGAATTTCCTGAGCCGATTGGCCTGGGTGCGACATTTGATCCAGCGAGCATTCACCAGATGGCGATCGACATCAGCATCGAAGCGCGCATCAAGCACGAGCAGGCGGTCAAAGAGAATGGGGGATACAGCAAGATCTTTCAGGGACTGGATTTTTGGGCACCCAATATCAACATCTTTCGCGATCCCCGGTGGGGCCGCGGCCAGGAGACCTACGGCGAAGACCCGTATCTTACCGGGCGCATGGCGGTCGCTTTTGTCACGGGAATGCAGGGTACGGACCCGCACTACTATCGAGTCATTTCCACTCCCAAGCACTTCGACGTGCATAGCGGGCCAGAACCCACACGGCACACAGCCAACGTCGTCGTGAGCAAACACGATGAGATGGACACATATCTGCCTGCTTTTCGAGCCGCGGTCACTGAAGGAAAGGCCGATTCGGTGATGTGCGCCTACAACAGCATCAACGGTGAACCTGCCTGCGCGAATCAGTTTCTTCTTGACGATCAACTGCGAGGCAAATGGAAGTTCGGCGGGTACGTGGTCTCAGATTGCGGGGCGGTGCGCGACATCTATGAAGGACATCACTACGAGCCAACCCAGGCGCAGGCTTCGGCGATCAGTCTGCAGCGCGGCATGGACAACGAATGCGTTGACGGTCTTGCAAAGGTGACCAATGACCACGATTACAAACCTTACCTCGATGCCGTGAAGGAGGGATATCTCAAGGAGAGCGACATCGACCGCGCCGTCATCCGGCTCTACACGGCGCGCATGAAACTGGGTATGTTTGACCCGCCAGAGATGGTGCCCTATACAAAGATCAACGAAGACGAATTGAATAGCCCCGCGCATCGAGAGCTTGCGTTGAAGCTGGCGAATGAATCCATGGTGCTGTTGAAGAATGACGGCACGTTACCGATAAAAACCTCCGGCATCAAAATCGCACTCATCGGTCCTCTGGCCAGCCAGACCCGGTTCTTGCTCGGCAACTACACCGGTATCCCACTCCACACGGTCTCCGTCCTTGACGGGATGAAAAGCGAATTTGCGGGCGACTCAATTGACTATGTCGAAGGAACGCAATTCCTCAGCAACAAGGCTTCGCCGGTTCCCAACTCTCTGTTGACCACCGACGGCAAGCCCGGTGTCAGAGTCAGCTTTGCACGCGTTGATCGAAGCGCGGGTGGCTACCGCTCTCCAGCCGTGCTCGCCACGCAGGTTGAACCGGACATTGACGCCTCCGCAACCCCGGTTCCGCCGGAGTTGATGAAAACAACGCCGCTGTTTATTCGCTGGGAGACGACCCTCACTCCGAAGGAATCTGGAGATTTTAACCTCGGCGTCGAAGGTGCTGGATTCTTCCGTCTCACTGTCGACGGAAAAGAAGTGACCTCCTCCTGGAACTCGCAGGGTGTCGAGACAAAGTTGGGCCGCGTGCATCTTGAAGCAGGCAAGCCCGTGCAGGTGCGCGTCGACTATTCGCAAAACGACCAGCCCAAGCCAATTGCTCGCCTGGTGTGGAACAAGGTCGACCTTTCTCCGCAGCCCGATGCCATTGAAGCTGCAAAAAGGGCCGATGTAGTGGTCGCGGTGCTGGGCATAACGAGTCAGCTCGAAGGCGAGGAGATGAAAGTGAACGTCCCCGGCTTCTTGGGTGGCGACCGCACGCTGATTTCTCTGCCCAAGCCTGAGGAAGATCTGCTCGAAGCGTTGGCAACTGCCGGCAAGCCGATTGTGCTTGTCTTGACGAATGGAAGCGCGCTGGGTGTCGTTTGGGCAAATCACCACGTGAATGCCATCCTTGATTCGTGGTATGCGGGCGAAGAAGGTGGAGATGCAATCGCGGAGACGCTCTCCGGCCGCAACGATCCGGGCGGGAAGCTGCCCGTTACCTTTTACACGGACATAAGCCAGCTTCCGCCCTTCGCCGACTACTCCATGAAAGGTCGCACGTATCGCTACTTCGAAGGAACTCCGCTATATCCATTCGGGTATGGGTTGAGCTATACAACCTTCTCCTTCAGCGGCTTGACCGTGCCGGTCGAAGCAGTCAACGCTGGCGACCCCGCTCAGGTTGAAGTGACCGTGACAAATACCGGGAAAGTAGCAGGAGATGAGGTCGCCGAACTCTACCTCAGCTTCCCGAACGTGGCCGGTGCACCGCTGCGCGCTCTACGAGCATTTCAACGTGTCCATCTCGATCCTGGAGCTTCGAAGAGAATCCAGTTCGAATTGAAACCGCGTGACCTCAGTATGGTGAGCGAAGCCGGCGAACCCATCATCCCCGAAGGCGACTACACAGTGTCCGTCGGCGGCGGCCAGCCGGGCACTTCCGTGCGGGTCGTTACCAAGAAGTTTCACGTGGATGGGATGAAAACTCTCCCTGAGTAGTCAGATGATCAGTGAATTCATCGACTGGACGATTTCGTAAGGAAGGCACTCATTTAGTCCTCGATATTATTGGGAGGGCTGTGCGGCGGGTTCCGCCAAGATCTGAAGCATCTTCAGATAAACCGCATTGGTCCAGCCGAATCCAATCTCATTGGTTGTATAGCCCGCGCTCACATGGACATTGGCGTTGCCTTCCACCACGTTATACTTCTCGCGGATCGTTCCATTCCTCGCAAAACCGGTATCGACGGTGTCATTCCATTTGCGCGCAAGGCGTTGTGCATCCGCGCGAAAACCGCTTTCGTCCAGCCCGTCTACTGCGATCCAGTTCGTCGGAGCCCACCCAAAAGGCTCGTCCCATTGCATTCCGCTGTTGAAGTTGCTCATCGACAAGCCACCGAGTCGTTCAAACAGGTTCAGCTTGGTCTCGACTTCCCCGGCTTGTTCTCGCGTCGCGATTCCGGCCCACAAGGGATAGAGCGAAGTGATGTAGGCATAACTCGAGGGCTTATGGCTCATAAAATCGAAATCGCTGAAAACACTTTCTTTGGGCTGCCATAGATAGCGCTGGATCGCGAAGCTTCGCGCCTGCGCACGTCGTCCCCAGCGTTGCGCGTCTGTAGGTTTGCCCAGTAGCAATGCAAAATGCTCGAGGTCTCGTTCGTATCGATAGAGCAGGCAGTTGAGACCAACCGGTGCGTAGTGATGCGTGGCGCCATCGAACGGTTTCCACCTGAAGCTGGGATCGAAACCGGATTCACGCATGGCGCGATCGCCAAGGTAGAAATCGGCAGTGAGACGGTAACCGTCAAACCAGGCCCGCATGCACACCACGCTTGCGTGCACATCGCAGCTTGTTCGCTTGAGACGGGTCGCTTCGGCTCCGTCAGGGCGTTCAGGTCCTTTGAGAAGAAAACCATCGGCGCCTTGATGCGGGTGCGCCACGATCCAGCGAATGACGTCGATATAATATGTGTCGTCATCGGCCATCTCGGGCACGGGACCGTGTCCGTAATCGAAGTAGCGGTCCAGACCCGTCGTTCCCGCGAGCTGCTCAGGCCGAGTCCATGTGGAGTAGTCCTTCTCAGCCAATGCATAGGCGTGTTCGAGCCATTCGTGCGATGACTCGCGCCCTTCCGATGTGGCCGGAAAGCTGGCAGGATCTTCATAGACAGCCCGGATCATCGATGTTAGAAATGGCGGTTGCGAGCGCGTCAGATAATACGTTCGATTCGCGTTCAGCACGCCGCCATAGTGCTGAATTTCATAAAAGAAGTTATCCACCATGTCCTTGGCGAGTTTCTCTCGGTGGTCCGCCTCCAAACCAAGGATAATGAAATAGCTATCCCAACCGTACATCTCGTTGAAGCGGCCGCCGGGCACCACATACGGGTCCGGCAGATAAAGCAACCCCTGCGCCGGCAATTCCGACGGATTGATATCCCCGATCTTCTCGATCGGGCGAGGTAGCGTCATAACCTTGACATGACATTTCTCTTCGAGCGCCCTCACTTCGGTAGGAGCAGGTTCTTCGGCAGGCATGTAGAGCACTGGATTCGCTGTCACCTTCACATCCACCAGCGAATGGCAGTCGGTCATGGATCGCGTCAGCGTGTCCCATGCCCCGTGAATGTAGTTGAGTGTCGCGGCGGAATCGGGTTTCGCAGGCGGAGAAGTTGAAGATTGCGCCCGCAAGTTGGGAATTTCGACGGCGGCCAAAGCAAGGAAAAACAGGGGAAGCAGTTTCATGTCGACTCCGGCTATACAAACCGTGAATGTTCTGGAGTGTAACGCATCCACGCCGTCTTGTTCGCGCAGAATCAAAGCGACCGGGAACACTTTGGGACTACGCGGTGTCTACAGAAGCACAGTGGTACCGCAGAGGATGAATCGGGGTCCATAGACCCGCTCGCCGCGCCGCCGCACGTCGAGCGTTGTGCTCCCCGTGCGCTCTCTGCCTCCCCGGCGGTGCGACTGAATCCGCATCCTGCGCAATAAGAGCAGGCAACGCCAAGGGAGGCAGGCTATGTTTGAGGACGCTACGTTTGAATCCACCGGCAGAATCCGAACGCGAAGCCGCAACTGGATGGTTGCCGCTTTCGCATTCAACGCATCCATCCTGCTTGCGCTCATCCTGATCCCGCTCATCTACCCGGAGGCGCTTTCGCGGCAAGGCTTCGCCTATCTCCTGGTCGCTCCGGATTTGACCGCACACCTTCAACCGCAACCGATCCAGGCTGCGCACGCATTTCATGGCACACCGGAGTTCCAGAACGGACAGATCTTCGCTCCGCCAAGGATTCCGCCCACTATTGGCAGGTTCTCCGGTCCCGAAGCGCCGAGCACCTTCATCAGCATGAATGATGGACCGGCGATGCCGAACGGAGGCAACGATCTTTTTCGCGCCGGCAGGCAGTCAACAGCGGTCCACGCGGAATCCAAAGGCCCGGTGCGCGTCTCGTCCACGGTTGTCGATGGATTGCTCATTCACAAAACTTTGCCTATCTATCCTCCCATCGCAAAAGCGGCGGGGATTCAAGGCACCGTTGTTCTGCAGGCCACAATCTCGAAAACCGGAACCATAGAGAATCTGCGCGTCGTCAGCGGCCCGTCCATGTTGCAACAAGCCGCGTTTGACGCTGTGCAGACCTGGCGCTATCGCCCCTACCTTCTCAACGGCGCGCCGGTTGAGGTGGAGACAGCCATCAACGTCGTCTTCAAGATGAGAGAATGACTCCGGCCGGAATGCCTGCCGGTGTGGCTTCAGGTGTTCCCGCTCTGCAGCTTTTCGCGGGTCAGTTCGTTCCATTCTGCAATAGCTTCAGGCATCGGCGGGCTGACCACACCGGGGGCAACTCGCGCGATCACGCTGTTGGGATCCACTCGGCTGTTCGTATCACGCAAAGCTCCCTTCACCCAGCCAATAGCCGCAAGTCCACCCGCGCCAGTGAAGGTTTGTTCAATGTAGAACCACCGTTCATCCCAGCAAACCAGTCGCGATGTGGTTGTGAATGCGGAGAACAACGGCAAGGGCCGCCGGTAAGTCATCCAGACCGCGCCCACCAGCGGTTGCCATCTCGCGCGCAGAATGTGTTCAAGGAGTCGCATCCGTGCCAGAAGATGGGTACGCGCAAAATCCATCACGCTCAGGTAGCGAGCGTTGTTCATGTGCATATTCAAGTCGATATCATTCGGCCAGACGTGCATGCGGAGCCGATCTTCGTCAAGAAGGCCGAGTCGTGGCAATGGCCTCACATGCTGGCGCATGGCAAGCGCCGGGATACGGACAAAACTGATGAAGTGGGACACGCCGCTTGCTCCCTGCATCTCAGTGTAGAGGAGCAGAACTGGCGCAGACGTCGCTTCGTGAGCGACAATGCCTCCTGACATGAAAACTCTCACTCGCCGAAAGTTTATGGTTACCACTTCAGCCGCCACCATCGCCGCTGCTGCAAAACCCCGCGCCGCTGCCGGCAAGCAGAAGCGGGTCTACATCGCCTCCGGATCCAAGACCGGCATTCTCTCCTACGATTGGGACTCGGCAAAAGGCGAATTGACGTCCGCCGGCGTCGCCGCCAACCTTTCAACCGTAGATTGGATCACGTTTTCGCCACGTCGCGACTATCTCTTCGCTGCATGCGAACTCGACAGCTTCAACGGAAAGCCGACCGGAGAAGTGGCCAGTCTGAGCCGTATGAACGGTCAGTTGGAACCGCTGTCGGCTCAAAACTCCGCCTCGAAGGGCACCTGCCACGTCGCGCTCGACCACACCGGACGCACGTTGCTCTCCGCCGACTACGGCGGAGGCAGTGCGGCAAGCTACCTCGTCACCAACGGCAAAATCAGCCAGCTGGTGTGGAGCGAACACTACACGGTGCACGGACCTAACCCCAACCGTCAGGAATCCGCGCACGCCCATTTTTGCTCGTTCTCACCCGATAACCGTTTTGCCTATGTCAACGACCTCGGCGGGGACATGATCCATATTTATCGACTCGATCCGGCTACCGCCAGGCTCACCAATGCCGGTGCCTACGATGGCGCTCCGGCCTCCGGACCACGGACCCTGCATTTCCACCCCAATGGCACCACGGCGTATTGCATGAACGAGATTGCCTCCACCGTCGACGTACTGAAGTGGCACAAAGCAGATGGGAGCTTCACCCTGATGGCCCGCATTGATTTGCTTCCGTCCGATTACCGCGGCCCCACGCGTGGCTGCGACACCGTCATTACGCGTGACGGCAGGTTTGTTTATTTTGCCAATCGCGATAACAACTTTCTCTACAGCTTCAATGCCGATCCGAAAACTGGAGCCCTGACGCCCATGGTGCGGTCAAACTGCGGCGGCAAAACGCCTCGCAATGTCACGCTGGACCCGACTGAGCGCTGGATGCTGGTCGCAAATCAGGACTCCAACCTCATCAGCGTGTTTGCGCGCGACGTGACAACGGGAAAATTGGCAGACGAAGGCAAGAGCTTCGACGCCCCCGCACCGATGTGCATTTTGTTCGCGTAGGAAAGAGATTATTTGGGGACTTCACTGATGACATCGCGCGGCGGTCATGCTTATTCTATGCGCCCATCAGTGCCGGACGACGCATTCCCGCTTGAATCCTATCGGCTTGTTCTTCCTCGGGATTCTCTTCCATGCGCGGAACGCGGGCAAGCTCCCATGCTGATCGATCCTTCAAAAGCCGTGAGACGAGAGCGGTGTGCATTGCGTGCCCAGCGCGTTCGGCCACCACGTGCCCTTCGATACGGCGGCCCGCAAGCGCCAGATCGCCAATCAAGTCCAGCACTTTGTGTCGAACATACTCGTCGACAAACCGTAGCGGCCCGTTCTCGGGTCCTTTCGGTCCAAGCACGATGGCATTTTGGGTGCTCGCACCGCGAATCAGGCCCATGTTGCGCAGTTGCTGCTCGTCGGCTTTATAGCCAAAGGTACGCGCGGCGGCGATCGTCGCACCGTAGGTCTCTGCCGCCAGATCCACGCTGGCGTGCTGCTGGCCAATTGGAGCAGGAAAATCAATGGTGTAGTCGATTCGATAGCCTGGTCCGGGATAAACGCCGATAAACTTGTTGCCCTCGCGAACCTCGACCGGTTGCAGCACTCGAATCGACTCGCGGTGACGACGCTGCGTACGAATTCCCACACTGAGAAATGCCTCTACGTAAGGCAGCGCGCTCCCATCAAGGATCGGCAATTCCAGGTTGTCGAGTTCAACGATGACATTGTCCACGCCCATGCCGATCAACGCAGAGAGCAGGTGCTCGGTAGTGGAAATCAGCACGCCCTGCCGCATCAGGCTAGTGGCGTAGCTGACCTTCGCTACGTTCCGGCCAATCGCGGGAATTTCGAAGTTATCGAGGTCCGTCCGCCGAAAAACAATACCCGACCCGGCCGGAGCTGGCAGCAGCCGCATCGTAACCGGCGCACCTGAATGGAGACCGACCCCGTTGAATTCCAGTGTCTCGGAAATTGTCTGTTCCAAATGCGCCGAAGGCGACAAGCAAACTCCTGCTGTGGAAAACTACGCAACCGGTAGATTAGACGGGAAATCGAAAATCCGAGTGTGTCATTTTTGCCACACTTTGCGCTAGAAAACCCTGGATTACCATAAATCAGCGCTGATGCAGAAGATATTGCCCAGTACTTTGGGGCGGGAAGTCTCAAATAAGACACCTGAAACCGCGCTGACTGCATCCCCCACTGCAGCAGGGGGTGACTTTGCTGAGCATCTTTGCCTGGCTTTCTATCGGAATTGCAACCGTATGCGGAATTCTGATCGCCCTGGACGAAACCCGGAATCCCCAAGCCATGGGGATTATGAACGTCGTCTGGCCTGTTTCGGCCCTATATCTTAGCGTAGCTGCACTTTGGGCCTACTACCGATTCGGCCCGAAGAAGGCAACGAACGCATTTCCTCGGCGCATGTCACATCAGCATGAAGGTTCCCGCACTCAGAATCAGGAGCCGAGTCCCTCTCAGATCGCCATCGGAACCAGTCATTGCGGCGCGGGTTGCATGCTGGCCGATCTGGTCTGCGAATTCGTTATCGCAGCGTCTGGATTCACCCTGCTCGGGTCCGTACTTTGGGCGGAGTATGCTATCGACCTTGGAGCGGCTTGGTCTCTCGGAGTCGTGTTCCAGTATTTTGCCATCAAGCCTATGCGAGATCTCTCGGTCTCGCAGGCAATCATCGCGTCGATCCAGGCTGACACTCTTTCCATTGCCGCTTTCCAGGTCGGCATGTACGCCTGGATGGCGATGACGTTCTTTGTGCTCTTTCCCGACCCTCATCTGACGGCATTTGATCCGCGTTACTGGCTCATGATGCAGATTGCGATGATCTGTGGGTTCGTCACAGCATATCCGGTGAATGGCTGGCTCATCCGCGCCGGGATCAAGGAGCCAATGTAACGGGAACGTCATTCCCTTTCCACGAGACCCGGCATCGTAAAATCGTTGAGTCGTTCGAAAGTTTCAATGACCCGCACAGGATTTCCCAACCATTCCGATCCGCGACTCTCCATGAGAGCGCTCCTGGCCGGGGCACGACAAAAGCAATCGGCGATGATCGAGTTGACCAGGAAACTGGTGATGGCAGAATCGCCTTCCGACTCCAAAGCCGGTGTCGACGCGTGCTGTGTCCATGTCGTCGAGCGCGTACGCAGCCTTGAAGGCAAGGCTAAGTTGCATCGACAGCGCAGCTTCGGCAATGTCCTGGAGGCGCGCTTCGGTCCGAAGTCGAAGTCCGGCAGGATTCTTCTCCTTGGACACCTCGATACGGTGTGGCCCCTCGGTACGCTGAAAGCGATTCCTTGCCGCATCGCCGATGGCCGGCTTTGGGGACCGGGAACGTTGGACATGAAGGCGGGTATCGCCATGGCCCTGACCGCCATTGAGATGCTCTGCGAGACGGCCGCATTGGACCGGGAGATCGTGCTGCTGCTCACCAGTGACGAAGAAGTTGGCAGCCCCATCTCGCGCCGCATCACAGAAAGCCTGGCAAGCCAGTGCAACGCTGTATTTGTACTCGAGCCGGCCCAGGGTCTCGCCTACAAGACAGCCCGCAAAGGCACAGGAAACTGGCGAATCGACATCAAGGGCGTGGCCGCCCACGCCGGGGTTGATTTCCAAAAAGGAGCGAGTGCGATTGTTGAGTTGGCCCGCATTGTGCAAACCCTGAGTGGATGGACAGATCTCAAACGCGGCACCACGGTCAGCGTGGGCCTGGCCGGTGGCGGCACCAAGACCAACGTGATTCCAGCCGAGGCCTGGGCCGAAGCGGATGTGCGCATCGCCCGCAAGGCCGACGGGCCGCGGATGGAACGGAAGTTCGCCAGGCTCCGGCCGGAAGACAATCGATGCACGCTGGCTGTCAGCGGGGGCATCAACCGCCCTCCTATGGAGCGCACAAGAGGTACCGTGAGGCTCTATGAACAAGCAAAGGCATTCGCTTCGGAACTGGGATTTGACCTTGCTGAAGCGGCTACTGGCGGCGCCTCCGACGGCAATTTCACTTCTGCTCTCGGCATCCCCACGCTCGATGGCATGGGAGCCGTCGGCGAGGGCGCGCACGCCACCCACGAATCCATCTTGATTGAGCACCTGGCGCCACGAACCGCGCTTCTCGCCCGAATGCTCCTCGTGTAGTGCGGATTCCCGTCACGGATGCCGCATGTAGTTATCCGCGAAAAAATAAGCCGCCGTCACAAATCCGATAATCGCCACGGACCAGCGCATGGCGCGCTGGTTCACTTTGCGGCTGTAGTGTGCGCCCAGGTATCCGCCGACGGATGCCAGGATTGCCATCACCAGGCAGAATCGCCACTCCACCCGCTTCGCAAGGATGAACGTCACAGCCGGAATCCCGATGGAAACGGCGGCCGTTACAACCTTAAGCGCGTTCATCTCGTGAATGTCGTGAACACCGCAAAAGCCGAACAGCGCCATCACCAGAAATCCTCCACCTGCGCCAAAATATCCGACGTATACGCTCACCACCACCATGCCAATCAGTAACCAGGTGTTGTAACGCTTCCCACCAGACAAGGTTTGCAGCCATTTTCCCAGCGGAAAGCTGAGCACGAACATAATCGCCGCGAACAGCAGAAGCCACGGCAGCAGTTCCCTGAACCTGCGGTTGCCGGTGTGCAGCAGGAGCCAGCCGCCAAGTTCACCTCCCACTCCGGAGGCAATCGCGAGGGGTAAGAGCTTCCAGCCGTAATCCCGCAGAAGCTGCCGAAAAGCGACAAGCGACGTGAGCTGCCCCGGCCAAAGTGCCACCGTATTCGTAGCCTGCGCGGTGACGGCGCCCACTCCTAACGCTGCAGTGCTGGAAAGAAGGGCGGGGAGCGAAAGGAACGAGCCCCCGCCTGCGATCGCGTTCAGAACCCCGGCAAAGCACGAAGCCACAGGAAGCCACACAATGTGAAGAACGACCAAGATCAGGGCCATGCTTCACTCTAACGGCTAAACGCATAAAGACTCATAAAGCTTTGCCGAATCGATGGGCTCACCCGGTCCTTGCGGGAAGGGCCGGCGTCAATGCACCCGAGAGTGTATCGGGGGCGCATTTTCCGTCAGGCGGTTCCACGGCTCTTTAAACCGGAAGTTCGGGGGTGGCTGCCAGCAACTGGCGGGTATACGTCTTCTGCGGATGCCCACAAACATCGTCGGCGTCGCCTGTCTCCACCAGCCGGCCATGCTCCATGACAGCGATGCGTGTGCTGAGGTAACGCACCAGCGGCAGGGAGTGCGAGATGAAGAGGTAGGTCAGCCCGTGCTCGCGCTGCAAACGGCGGAGCAGATTTACGATCTGTGCTCCGACGCTTACGTCGAGAGCGGAAACCGGTTCATCCAGAATCAGCAACTGGGGTCGAAGCGCCAGCGCGCGGGCAATATTGATGCGCTGGCGTTGTCCGCCCGAGAATTCGTGAGGATGCCTGTCCAGCGCCGACTCATCCATCCCAACCTGGGCCAGTAGCGCGGCGGCGCGCGATTTCAGGACAGCTCGCTTATTTTCGCCCCTGGGCTCAGGGGAAGGCGTCTCTCTCATCGCATCGAATCCGTGGATCGCCCATGGCTCGGTCACTATCTCCAGCACCTTCATGCGCGGATTCAGTGCCGCATAGGGATCCTGGAAAACAGGCTGCATCTGCCGGCGCAGGCGCTTCAACTCGCTCCGCGAAGCCCGCGCCGGGTCGATCCTATCAACTCGTACCCGGCCACTACTTGGTGTCGCGAGACCCAGAATCATGCGCGCCAGTGTCGTCTTGCCCGAGCCGGATTCACCCACCAGGCCGAGCGTCTCGCCGACTGCGATCTCGAGTGAAACATCTTCCACCACCGTCTGCCGTTGGGTCGTCAGCCCGGTTCGCCGCGCATACCATTTCGAGACACCTTCGACCTCGACCAGCGCCATGAATTGATGGTACATGGGCCGATCGCGCCCGCTGTCATTCCAGGTTCATGATTCGCGGGCTATAATTCCAAGACTTCGGCCACGAGTCTGGATGCATGCGGCCGGATCGAACTTCATCACCTTAACCACAATCGATGCGAGGACTTCCCCGATGTCCAACTCCAGTTTTGCATTCGCTAATCCCACCTACACAGCAGACGACTTCATCACCTACAGCGCCGGGGATATTGAAGCCGACGCAAAACTGAAAGAGATCCAGGCAATTGAGCCAATTCCGGCTCCGCGCCTCCTGCCCCCCGTATTCGACATTGGTGCGGTTCTGCCGGCTTCCGTGCTGAGCCAGATCAGGGCCGCCGGCCAGCTCGTTTTTCACTCGGTGGGTGACACAGGAGGCGTGGTCAAAGCTGAACCGCAGCTCGCCGTCGCCGATGCCATGGCGGCCGATCTCGCGAACAAAACCTACGCCACTGCTCTTCCCGCTTTCTTCTTTCACCTTGGAGACGTTGTCTACTACTTCGGACAGGAGCAGTACTATCCCGAGCAGTTTTACGATCCCTACCGCAACTATGACGCACCCATCTTCGCCATCCCAGGCAACCACGACGGTGTGATGTACAAAGACGAGCCCGTAAGTTATTCCCTCGAGGCTTTCATGAATAACTTCTGCGCCGCTTCGCCAACGATCGGCATTTCGGGATTCTCGCGCACCACGATGGTGCAGCCCGGCGCCTACTTCGTGCTGACCGCGCCATTTGTCCGCTTCATCGGACTCTATTCAAATGCCGGCGAGAGCGTCGGAGTGCTGGGTGACGCAACCATCGGCAACGACCAGGTCACATTCCTTGAACAGCAGCTTGCCGCAGCGTTGGCCGCCAGAAACTCTGACCCAAAGAGCCAGAATCCCGAGGCGCTCATCGTCGCAGTTCATCATCCGCCTTTCACCGGCGCCAGCGACCACTTCCCCAGTGCCTCCATGCTGCAGCAGATTGACATCAGCTGCCAACAGGCCGGTATTTGGCCAGATCTCGTGCTATCAGGCCACGCACATCTCTACGAGCGGTATACGAGAACCATGAAATCCGATGGCCGGCAGATTCCCTACCTGGTTGCCGGCAATGGCGGCTATTACAATTTATCGAAACTCAAAACGAACACCGCGGGAGATAAGCCTGCGCCCGGGGGACAGACGGAGCCTGATGGTCAAGGCAATTCCATTACGCTCGAGCAGTTCAACGATACCAATTTCGGCTTTCTCCGCCTTACAGTAAATTCGACGAGCATTGTGATTGAAGCGCTGGCTGTGACCAGCACCAACATCACCACCTCAACCACAACGCCCATCCCGCCGCCCACCGTTGTCGATCGCTGCATCGTCGATCTCACCAGGCACACTGTTTCGACAGCCAGCGCAGTCAGGAGCAGAGCCGGCGCTGGGAAAAAGGCTATAGGCCACACCGTCAGCAGGCACGCCGCCAAAAAGTAAGCACCGAAAATGCATTGCTATGAATGATGAGATTCAATCCAACTTCGGATGCACCTTCTGAAAGCCTGTGGCGGCCTGGTACGCCTTTCCAAACGCGGCTAGCTTTGCATCCTGGTAATGACCGGCCAGAAATGTAAGCGAAACTGGCGTTCCCGGTCCACCGACGTCATCGCTGTCACCATCGTCAATCTTCGGCGGCCGCGGCGCATCGTCGCCGCGTAATCCGTTGGGCACAATCAGGGCAGGATGCCCGGTCAGGTTCGTCGCCACCAGTTGCTCACCTGCCGTCGGCGTCACGATGATGTCCACTTGGTTGAAGAGCGCAGAGACCTGTTCGACAGCGAGCGTCCGTGCACGGTTCGCCTGGATGTACTCGACCGCCGGGTAGAATCGCGAGACCCGAAACGCGTTGGGCCAGTCCTCAGGCCCCTGAGCAGTCAGCAACTTGTCGCGGCCCGTCATCGTCAGTTCATCGAAAGCCGCTGCCGCCTCCGCAGCGAGCAGCGGCGTCATCGCGCCATAGTGCAGTTTTGGCAGTTCCACCGGGATAAGGCTCACGCCCATTGCACGCAACTTGTCGAGAGCAGCCTTGTCGTACCGCTGGTCGTACGCTCGTCGCGCATGCGCGGCTTCTCGCTCGAGGTTTTCCTTCTCGCGCTCCTTTTTCTTGTCGGGCGTCTCGCCGGCAGCGCCTTCCCGCGGCTTGAATGGCTTGACTGGCTCAAACTCGCTTTTCAAGTATCCAACCCGCAAAGTGTGCCAATCCTGTGCATCGGTCCATTCGAACAGTGCACGCACAACCGACGTGTCCTTCCCATCTGGCCCGATGACTGTGCCCAGTACCAGCGCACAGTCCTCTGACGAGCGAGCAATCGGCCCGAGCTTGTCCATCGTCCAGCTCAAAGCCATCGCACCCGTGCGCGGAACAAACCCGAAGGTGGGCCGCAATCCGGTAACTCCGCAGCGCGTGCAGGGCGACGAGATCGATCCCAGCGTCTCTGAGCCAATCGCGAAGCCGACGCATCCCGCAGAAACAGCACTGGCTGGCCCGGCCGACGATCCGCTCGATCCCTGTTCCGGGTTCCAGGGATTGCGTGTGCGTCCGCCAAACCACACGTCGCCCATGGCCAGTGCGCCCAGTGTCAGCTTCGCGACCAGCACAGCGCCTGCCGCATCCAGTCGCTGCACGACGGTTGCGTCTTCGTCAATCACCTGGTGCTCAAATCCACCCGCGCCCCACGTCGTCGGATACCCTTTTACGGCAAGCAGATCCTTTGCGCCCCATGGAATTCCATGCAATGGCCCACGATATTTTCCCGCAACGATATCTGCGTCGGCAGCCTTCGCCTGGCGGAGCGCGCGTTCTTCGGTAAGGTTGATGACGAAATGCAATCGCGGATCGTAGCGCTTAAGACGGGCAATGTACATCTGCGTTAGAGCCAGCGAAGTTACGTTCCGCGCCCGCAGTTGCGCTCCTAGCTCGCCCACGGTTGCAAAGGCCAGGTCTTCGATGCGCGCGGGCGCGGAGCGAATGTTATAGAGCCCGCTGCCGGAGATCGAGTTTGTGAGATCTGGACGGGTTGATTCAGCGCACTTTTCTGTTGCTGCTGTGTCTTCCGTCTTCGTCGCCGGCCGCGGATGAAAGACAAACGCCGGAGCCACCGAGTTCGGAAGATGCAGTTTGCGAATCGCCTTGCACGATCCGTTCTGATCGACCAGCCCGTCGATCATCATTTGCTTCTGATCGGCCGTAAATGGCCCCACACCTGCCAGCATTGCCGCCTGGTCAATCATCTCTGCCGTGATCATTGGTGGCTTCGACTGGTCGGTATTCGCGGTTTCCTGCGCCTGCACCGCCAGCGTGTACAGAACACCCGGCATGAACGGCGAAACGATGCCCACACGGCTGCACGCAGCCAAGAACACCCTACGATCCAGTGTCATCATGCGAAGTCCTTAAGCAGGGGATTGCCCACTCGCACACTATAACGGAATGAACTGTCCGCGCGACCCGCGCTACGTCGTCAGTCGGTCCGGAGAGATCGCTTCAAGCGGCCAGCGTGAAACCTCGAGGCTTTTTACGCCGATGATTGCGATTTCAAGTTCGGTCTCTCCCGGATTCAATGAGTAGACCCGGCTCGTGATCGCCTCCTGTTCGCCGATGAATGTTTCAATCACTGACGCGTCAAGAAATATGTGAACTTCTGGCTTCGGCCACGGCAACGCAGGCAGTGGAATATTGACCTCGCCACATCGAATCGCGTCGCCTTTCACATCCACCGTCAACTCCCAGAGCTTTGCATTGTCGTTCACCAGCCGTACCGACACCGTCCCGCTCGAAAACCCGACCGGGATCACCAGTTCCTGCCGTATAGTTTCCAACAGCTTCCGGTAAGGCACATCAGGGTAAAGCGTCGCTTTCTCCACGGCTCCCCGCAATGCTTGAACTTCGCGAGCGGGTCGCATCTCCAGTTGTCCCCGCGCGCCGATCCGAAGCACCCTCGGTAACGACATAACGCCAGCCCATCCGGCTGCAACAAACTCAACCTCCTGCCGCGTCTCCTGTATCCATCCCCACAGAATCCGCCGATCATCGGGAGCCAGAAAGCTCTTGGGCGCGTAGTAGGCGCCATGATCCAGCACGCCGGTTCGTGACACCGTGTAGCGATGCTTCTTTGGGTCGTAATCACCTGTCGTCCAGATTGCCTTTCCTTCGGTCGAATATAACAAGCAATGCTGCCCGTCCAGTTCGAAAAAGTCCGGACACTCCCACATCTCTCCGCTGTCGCAGGGATTTACGGACTGCTTTCCGTTCGGCTTCCCTTCTGCCAGCTTATGCAGATAATCCCAGTGGTAGAAATCCTGCGATCCATATAGCAGCACGCATCCGCCTTTGTCGCGCTCCCCCGAACCAACTCCCATGTACCAGCCGTCTGCCTCACGCCAGGGACAAGGATCGCGGAAGCCCGTCACCTTCATGCCAGCGGGCGGCGTAGCAATCGCCGGCTCCGCCTGTTTCTTCCAGTGCAGCAACAGGTCGTCTTCAGCGATTGCCAGCAACTGCGTCTCGCGCAGTTTATTGTTGCCGTCATGGAGCGTGACCTGATTCGGAGGCGCGTTCTCGACACCCGTATAGACGACCGTAGGCACGCCATCCACCACAGCTGCCGATCCGCTGAAGCAGCCTTCGCTGTCCAGTCCACCGGGCGTGGGAGCAAGCGCAATGGGTTCGTGGCGCCAGTGCACCATATCGGTGCTGACGGCATGCCCCCAATGCATATCGCCCCACACGGCAGCGTTGGGGTTGAGTTGATAGAAGAGATGATACTTCCCCTTCCACCAGATCGGCCCATTGGGATCGTTCATCCAGTTATGAGGAGGAAGCAAATGATACTCGGGCCGGGAAGGGTCACGGTCAGGATCGCCAAATGGGCCTTGCGCGATTTCATCCGCCGCCAGACACCAGAGCCGAGTATCTTTGTTCAGCAAAAGCTGAGCGGCTGTTCCACAGCCAAGCCTCTTCAAAAAACTTCGACGGTCGTGCCCCATGCGATGGATCCTCATTCCTCGCAACTATAACGCGCCAGGCGAAGCAGATGACTGCCAAAACTGCCCCGAGTCCTGCTCCGGCGTCGTCATTGAACTCCAATTTTCCCATTGCGTGGACTTCGAATCAACTTGAACCCGTGGAACTGCAGCTCCTCCCCATCGGACTTAGAACCGGAATACCGGACCAGTCGAAATTCGCCCATTCGAGTTCAGGATTTCGCGTACGTTATTGTTCGTTTGGTCGTAATGAGTATTGAAATAATCTCCTGTCACACGCCAAGCCCAGTGGCGGGAGATACCGGCATCGAGGCCGCCGCCCACCGCGACAGCAAGGGTGTCGGTCGTTCTCAGAGCGGGAAGCACGTTGTCGCTGACGCGCGAACTGCCCACCAACCCGTGCACAAAGATCGTAGACCGCCCGAGCGGAATGGAGACTTCCGGGCCGAGAAGAAATGTGTACGAATGCGGATTAAAATCCGGCTCGCTCTCGTTGTTGTAGCGCCCCGACACATCTCCCTTGATTCCAAGCCAGGAGGTGAAGAGCGGAAGTTTGAGTGACGCGTCCCAGCCGTTCATACCATACGTACCCACGTGATTGAGCGTGCCACCGTATTGCGTAAACACATACGAGAAGCCGCCATACAAATCGAAATTCGGTAGTGGCGGGTTTGAGGGAAAAGTAGCTTGTGCCAACAAGCTGGAGGGCATCGCCAGCGGAAGCACAAGAGCGAAAACGGGGAAAAGCCTACGAAGCATCCAATCACCTCAATAATCTTGGAATAAACCATGGCAACGTACCTTAAGGTCAGGCCATGGGCAACACACGTTCCGCGAAACCCGAGGAACGCGCGTGCAATTGGATGCTGCCGAAATGTAAGGCGTTTACTCGCGGGGAAGGTGAGTTTCAGCACTTAGAAAATCAGACCGCTCTGGCAACGACGGCACTTCAAGCGGTTTTCTTCGGGGTTCTTGTCCTTTCGCCCTTTGAATCGAGCAACTCGAAATTCACGATCTGCATCGCTTCGCGGTAACGGACAATTTGCAGCAAGAAGCGCGAGGGACAGGCAACAGGATCTTAGTCACGGATGCATCGCAGTAAGCGCTGGTTTGGTGCGTACCGTCTTCCCGACCCATGTGCCCGAATCAATACGGTTCGCCGCAAAGATAGCTCTTCACGGCGGATTCCTCTCGAAAGATTCAGGGCTGATTGCCGGTTTGCCCCATCAGCCTTTCCGCTCTCGTCATGGCATCCACGCGCTTTTGCTTTTCTGCTTCCAGGTTCTCAGAATGCATGTTCTGGCGGCTCATGTGTTTCTCCATTTCATCGATGCGCGCCTGAAATCCGTTGGCCGCTTGTATCACTGCTGCCTGAGCCTTTGGGAGCACCTCGTGAAAGTGTTTCAGTTCCTCTCCGGCGCGTTCCGGGTGATACCCGAGTCGATCGCCTGCCTGCATGGCGTCAATCAGTTCATCCGGCGGAGTGGCCACCGGCAATGTCTGATTGACGGCGTCATAGGCTCCACGCAGCCTTGTCATGTTTCCGGCAAAACCGTCCAGTTCACTGCGCCGCTCCATCAGGCCCGGCGAACGGCGAACTTCGATGGTCACCTTCGACGCAACGCTCTCGCTCGGCACCGGAATGATTGTCGTCAGCGTATTGCCCTCAAAGCTCCATCCATTCTTGCCTAATGGACCGGCCTGCTTCACCGGCGCTCCATTCACGGTTACCGACTCCGGTGGCCAGTCGGCGGGCAGACGAACCTCATAGCTCCGCGCTTTCAGCATGCCGGGAAAACCGCCTTCTACGGGTCCAATCTCCACCTTCAATGCGTCTCCGGTTTGTGTGGCTTTGATCGGTGTCCGGTCGAAGACTCCATGCTGGTACTCGACCGCGACACCCGAGTCCTCGTACAGCGAGTAGCTTGAGCTCTGCCCGGGCTTCAGGGGCCAGATGTTCACAATGAGCGGATTAACCGGCTTCTCGCCGGTATAACTCATTGGCGGCGCCATCGGTATGATGGCCCCTGACTTGACGTACACCGGTATCTGGTCAATGGAAAAACTCCGCGATACCGAAATTGGTCCGGTAAAGTGCTTACCGGTCGGCCACTCGATCCAATCCCCCTGGGGTAGCCACACCTGTTCCGTCGCCAGACCCGACGCCTTATCCGCCGGCGCCACAACGGGAGCAACAATCATTTGGTCGCCGAACTGGTACTCGTCCTTGCTCGTGTAGGCTTCGCTGTCTTCGGGCCAGTCGTAATACAACGGCCGAAAGAATGCAACTCCGGTGTCGTAGGTGCGGCGCCCTTCCGTGTAAAGGTAAGGCACCAGCGCATAGCGGAGCTGGAAGGCCGAACGAAGGATGGTCGAGTATGGTTCCGGATAAGCCCAGATGCGGCGCTCCGCGTCGGGATTCTTTGTGGTGTGAGTGCGCAGAATGGGGCTGAACGTCCCGAACTGAACCCATCGCGTAAACAATTCCGGATCAACAGCTCCGGGCATGTGACCGCCGATGTCGTGGCTCCAGTACGCGTAGCCTACATTGGCCGCGGTCGCTGTGAACCACGGCTGGAACGCCAAAGACGGCCATTGGGAGATTGTGTCTCCGGAAAAACCAATTTGATAGCGATGATTTCCCAGCCCTCCCCAGCGATGGAAGAGAAGCGGTCGCTTGCCTTCCCGCTGTTGATCGGTGAAATGAACGTAGTTCAGCCACCATGTCGGATTGACTCCCGGCAGCTTCGTGTTGGGCTCCTGCTGCCAATCGAGCCACCAGAAATCAATTCCCTGCTTTTCCAGCGGGTGAAGAATGTACTTGAAATAGTTGATCGTCCACTTCTTGCTTGTGATATCGAACGGCACATACTTTTTCGTCGCAGGGTCGATCCCCATGGCCTTCGCCATCTCGGGGTAATGCTCTTCCCATGGCTGAATTCCCGATGCGGGATGCAGGTTGAGCGTCACCTTCAATCCATCGGCGTGCAGCTTGTCAAGAAACTGTGTGGGATCTGGAAAGAGAAGCTTGTTCCATGTATAGCCGGTCCACCCGAGAGATTCCCCGGACTGGTCCTTTTCGCCCATTGCCTGCAACTGTTCGCGATTGATGTGCCAGTCCATGTCGATCACGAAGACGTCGAGGGGAGTACTGTTCTGATGAAATCCGCGCACGATGTCCTGGATCTCCTGATCGCTATAAGCCCAGTAGCGCGACCACCAGGAACCGAAAGCAAACCGGGGCGGAAGCGGAATCCGGCCCGCAACCCGAACATAATCCCCCAGCGCCTTGCGGTAGTCGTGGCCATAGCCAAAGAAATACAGGTCCTGGCGCTCGCCTGCCGGCCGCTCCATCACCCACGGCCAGGGGCTGTTTTCCCCCTCCTTGAAGCTGAAATCGTCAAAGTCGAAAAGCGGCCGTGTCGAGTCCTCTTCAACAGCCCAGCCGGACCGGGACACGAACCCGTTTCCGATCGGCTCCCTGGTTTTGTCGCCCAGCGCCCCGTCGAGCGTGCGCGTTGTTCCCCTCAGGTTCTGCAGGTCAATGGCGCCAGGCTTCCAGACGGTCAGTTTTCCGTCGACCATGAGAGAGACGGACAGGTCCGTCGCCGAAAAGCTGCCATTGCCCTCATCGGTGTAGGTGAGCGTCAGTGCGCTCGTTTTGATGGTGAGTTTGCGCCCGCCATCAGTGACATCCTTGGTGTAGGGCGGTACGGGCAGACGGCGATTAATGAAGACGAATGAAGCATGATCTTCAAATTTGCGGTCCGCAGCCCATTCCATGCGAATCAATTGGGGCGTGAGTACCGTAAAACGCGCCTTGTCCAGGATGACGATGGCTCTCGGGTCGGCGACGGGGTTGGTGACGTTCTCTTCAACCGATACCCTCGATTCTGAAGCAACAGGTCCCTCCGGATGCTTTCCTGCTCGGGCTTGGGCTGGCGCTGACACCAAGATTGCGAGCGTTGAACCGGCTACAGCTGTGACTGCGGCAAAGTGATACAGAAAATTGTGCACTGGTGCCCCCTGGGTTGACTACCAGTCGGAAGCCTATCACCAGGGACCCGGGTTGGGGCATGCGGACTCGAAAAACTCGTTCGGGCCATTTCCGGGGTGTTCAGGCGCTCGGGTCCTCTTTGCAAGATGGCACAGGCTTCGAGGGGAAGGAAAATCGACATCAACTTCGTTTTCCCTTTATAGAGGATTCCGGATCCGATCGCCGGTTTGCGTCACCATGGAAATACGACGTTGCGAATTTACACTGGCGGGGTTGGACTTTGGGGGCGTGATGACCACCTTTCCTGCTATGACCTCAGTCTTGGAGCCTCGCGTTCCACTGTTGGAGCGCGCGCATGTGCCGGACGAGATCGCCGCCCTCTATGACAAGCTCTACGAAGACCGCGGCGTTGTTCCGAACATGTTCAAGGCCCTCGCCAATGTCCCCGAACTAGCGCTCGGCATTACCGCGTTTCTCAAGCCGCTGATGGCCGAAGGCGCGCTGCGCGGCTGGTATAAGGAGCTGATTGCCACCCGCGTCGCCTCTCTCAACCACTGCGATTATTGCGTGAGCGCCCATCGCCTGCTAGCCGAAAAGCGCGGCGCCACCTTCGGCCAGATCGCCAGCTTTGACAACTTCGAAAACGGCCCTTTCACCGAAAAGGAGAAGACCGGGTTCCGCTTTGCCAGTCTCCTGCACTCCTCCGGCCACGCGGTCAACGAATCCGCCTTTGACGCGGTCCGCGCCCACTTTGTAGCGCAGGAAATCGTCGAGCTCACCGCCGTGGCTGCAGCTTTCGAAATGTTTTCGCGCATCAACTCGTCGCTGCGCATCCCGGTTACGCCAATACCGGAATCCCATTAGGCGTGATTCTTTACTTCCCCAGTTCCTTCACAATGAAATCCGCCATCATGTGGTTCGCTTCGATCGCCTCGGGCAGCCGCGGATCGTACCAGAAAGCATGCGGCAGCGCGTCGAACATCACTAGCCGCGCATCCACCCCTGCGTGAAGGAATGCGCGTTCGAGATTCGCGGTGCCGCTCAGCAGCAGATCGCGCCCACTGGTTATGAAAAGCGTGGGCGGCAGCCCGTGCAGGTCAGCATAAATCGGCGAAAGCACTGGATCCCTGGGATCTGTTTTGCCCGCGTAATACGTGTCGTGCGCACCCGGCACCGGTGGATCCAGATGGCCTGACAGTCCGCGCAGCGCGTACATGGCCTGGGAATCCCCGGCACGAGCAAAGTCACCCATGCCGCTGAAGATGCCCAGCGCCGCCGGCATCGGCAGACCAAGCTGTTTAAGCTTCACGGCCACCTCGGCGGTAAGGATGGCACCCGCCGAAGTCCCGTAAATCACGACGTGCTCCGGCTTGTATGTCTTCAGGAGTTCCCTATAAACAGCTACCGAGTCATCCACCGCTGCTGGAAACGGATACTCTGGCGCAAGCCGGTACAACACGGCTACTACCTTGACGCCCGTGTAGCTCGCGATCGGGATCGATTCGGTATACGAACCCGAATCCGAATTAAAGCCCCCACCATGCAAGTTCAGCAGCACCTTGTTCCGATTGCTCTCCGGCATGTCCTCCGGCGTCACAATGCGTACGGGGACTCCGGCCATCGTGGATTCGACGAGGGTGTTCGGACAGAGCCGGCTCCACGCCACACGCGCCCTGGCCGTGTATTCATCGGTCATTTTGCGCCGATCTGCGAGCGATTCGGGCGGACCCTGGTCCGGCTCAGGCCTCCCAAGAAACAATTGCGCTTGCGGACTAAGATCCTGCGGCACCGGGATCACCCGTGTCACATGAGCCGTCCCTTGCGGGTCGATGTAACTTGTGTCGCGGTTCGGCGCCTCGGCCGCGGTTGTCGGCTGCAGCCTGCCCGCAGAGGACTTCGCGGGTTGTTGTGCGATTAGGGCAGCAGTGGAAAGTACGAAAAGAAGTAAGGCAGAGCGAGGGATCGACGCCATAAAAACGACCTCCGGAAAAGATTTGATTTGAGCGCGGCCTGGCGCGCTCTCGCCGAACTCGTTCACAATACCAGAGAACATCGGCTCGTTCATTCAACGAACAATGATTCCTGTCGTTGCCCTTTCCAGCCATTGCCATCCAAATCCCGTTAAGATAGGAGGCGCCTTGAATCGGAGGATGAGATGATTGCGAGAATCTGGCATGGATACACGAAGCCTGAAGACGCCGACGCCTACGAAGCCACGTTGAAGCCGGAACTGCTTCCCGGGATCAACAAAGTTCCAGGCTATCGGGGGAGTTTTCTGCTGCGAAGAGTACTCGAATCGGAAGTAGAATTCCTCACCATCATGCTCTGGGATTCCATCGATGCTCTTCGCGCCGTGGCGGGTCCTCATTACGAGGCGGCCATCATCCCCGAAAATCGCCTCAAGTACCTCGCCCGTTACGATGCTGTGTCGCTGCATTACGAGATCGAATCCATTGCCGGGCTGGTCGGACTCGCAGGCTGATCCTCCTCGCCAGATTCCTGCTGCCTTCTCTCTGCTGATTGGGGTACAGTGAGATTCCTATGACGACTCTCGCTTCCCTTCCTCCCACACTGCAGGAAGTTCGTAATTTTGTCGCCGGCCAGTGGACGGCGCCCACCAGCACACCTGGCATTGAGCTTCTCAATCCCGCCACTGGCCAACCGCTTGGCCAGTCTCCTGCCGGTTCGCCCGCCGAAGTCGAAGCCGCCGTGGATGCGGCGCATGCGGCCTTTCCCGCCTGGCGCGCAACTGCGGCCGGCGATCGCGTGCAGTATCTTTTCAAGCTCAAGTCGCTTCTTGAAATCCATTTCGATGAACTCGCGGCTCTCATCACAACCGAGAACGGCAAAACCCTCGCGGAATCCAAAGGCGAACTGCGTCGCGGCATCGAGAACGTCGAAGTCGCCTGCGGAATTCCTGTCCTGATGCAGGGCTACTCGCTTGAAGACATTGCTCCGGGAATCGACGAAATCATGGTGCGCCAGCCGCTCGGCGTCTGCGCTGTCATCACGCCGTTCAACTTCCCGGTGATGATTCCGCTTTGGTTCCTTCCCTATGCCATCGCGACCGGCAACACCGTGGTCCTCAAGCCGAGCGACCGTGTTCCGTTTTCAGCTGCCCGTCTCGTCGAACTGCTCAATGAAACCGGCCTGCCCGCCGGAGTTGTCAACCTGGTGAACGGAGGGAAGCCCGCCGTTGATGCGCTGCTCGATCACCCGCTTGTTCGCGCGATCAGTTTTGTCGGATCCACACCGGTAGCCAAATATGTGTACGCGCGCGGCTCCTCCAGTGGGAAGCGTGTGCAATGCCAAGGCGGCGCAAAGAATCATGTTGTTGTATTGCCCGATGCCGAGCCCGAAACCACCACCAGGATCATTGCTGATTCCGCCTTTGGATGCGCCGGCCAGCGTTGCCTTGCGGTCAGTGTCACCGTGGCTGTCGGCGACGCAAAAAACTGGTTTCGTGAATCCATCGCAGCCGCCGCGTCGACCCTTCAGGTAGGCAACGGACTCGACCCTGCTACGCACATGGGGCCGGTTATCACGGCTGCCAGTCGCGATCGAATTGTGTCACTCATCGGTCAAGGCGCCAAGGACGGGGCAATGCCGATCATCGATGGCCGAAACCTTCCCATCGATGGTAAAGGTACTTTCGTCGGCCCAACCGTTCTCGATGGCTTGCCGGCCGCAAGTCCGCTGATGGAAACCGAGATCTTTGGCCCGGTGCTCTCTGTTGTCCACGCGGATTCGATCGACGAAGCCGTTCAGATGATCGACCGATCAGCCTACGGCAATGCCAGTTCCATCTTCACCACCTCCGGTGCTTCTGCTCGCAAGTTTCGCAACGCGGTATCGACCGGCAACGTGGGAGTAAATATCGGGGTGCCTGCGCCCATGGCCTACTTCCCGTTTTCCGGGTGGAAGAGCAGCTTTTTCGGGGTGATGCACGCGCAGGGCCGCGATGCTGTCGAGTTCTTCACCGATAAGAAGGTGATCGTCGAGCGCTGGCCGCGCGAGTGGTCGCGCAAGTTCTAGTCTCGGTTTTGCGGATGCCTTCTTCAGCTCAACTCACAATCTTCGCGCCGTCAATGGCTCGACAAAGTCAATTGAGCCGTCTGAGACTGCAACTCCCGGCGCCGCAGATATCGCAAGAGAAAGTATTCATTGATCGGCCGGTCATCCTGCATGCCCGGAGTCTGCGGCGCGAAAGCGATCAGTTGGCCGGTCGACGTCTGGGTCGAAAGCAGCCGTTCGAACTGTTCCACCAGAGTTCTGGCCGGACCCCACTCCATCATGTCAGTCACTGCCTGCGCCGGCATGCGCGCCACCAATTCTGCGCCGCTGCGGTCTGGGATTGGGTGCATGCTTGCAAAGAAATGCCATCCCCATCCCTCCACCGATCTGTACACCTTGACGTACGGAAACGAGTCTTTTAGAGCTTTCGCCACCGAAGCCCGCACAGCCTTGTCGCCATCCGGCAGCCACTGGGCCAGAATTCCGTCCGGCTGCAATCGCTGTCTCGCAATTGCGTAAAACTGCTCAGAGTAAAGCAGGCTTGATGCTGCCGCCTGAACCGGCGGAGGTGGATCAATAATGATGGCGTCGAATTTGTCGCGTGAACGCTCCATGTAGCGGCGACCGTCGTCAATCACAACATGCGAAAGTGGCGACCTGAGAAGCTGCGCGCCTTCTCGTGGTAATAGGAGAAGAGCTTCGGCACGCTTGGCACAAGTTCCACAGCGGTGGTGGTCCCATCCCGGCCATGAACATGGATAGAACAATGGAGACCTGCGGAGTGGTCACGCCGAACTGAGCCATCGACAGGCGCAGCCACACCAGTTCATAGAGAACGCTGCAGAATCCTGAAAGAAAAAAGAAGGTGAAATACCAGCTCATGGAATCAGGCGCTCATGATGAACTGCGGAGTGGACGATCCACTTGAGAATGCGTCGATCTCGGAGAGACGGCTAGGCGGCGACCCTGCCCAGCCTTGGATTGTTGTGCAAACTAGCAGATTACTCTTTGGGGGAGCGGCGCACACACCACGAACAACGGCAAAGGATCCTGATGATCGGCCGCAATGCGACCGATTCTCTGTTGAGAGATTCCCCTCTCGGGCGAACGACTGTCCGGCTCTCTGAGACAAACTGCAAAGGATGGGTTAGAAAAAACGATGAAGAGCGCAGAAACGAAAGCGCCAGAAACCTTTCGGCCTCTGGCGCTTTCCGGGTGCCCTTGCAGCTCATCGAATCATCCACCATTCCGTCAGCCTGTTGATGCGGCTCCGAGTTGCCTCTTCGCCTCATCTTCCGCCTGAGCCAGTCGTGCGATTCCGGGTTGCCCCGTACCTCGCATGGTTGAGCCGCGTCGGCGACGAAGTTCGGGGTTGCCCCTTCCCTTCTGTCCTTCGGCCGTGCCGGCTTTGGATCCTCGGGTTGCCCCGACTCGCCAATGTCTTCCGCGCTCGCGGTTTAAGTGATTCCCCGGGTTTCCCCGATTCCTCACGCCTCCACTGCGGTTCTGATGCATTCCTCGGGTTGCCCCTTGTCCTGCACCTCCGGCTTTGCCAGCGATGGAGCCCCGAGTTGCCTCGAATCTCGCATCCTTCGGCGGTGCCGACTGACCGATCTCCAGGTTGCCCCGAATTTCGGTCTCTCGGTATCGCCGATGATCCGTTCCTCAGGTTGCCCCGATTCCCGAATCTTCCGGCTTCGGCTGATGTTCTCCCGAGTTACCCCGGGGTTCGCACCATCCGGTTTGCCAGCGGCTTCCGCTCCGGGTCTCCCCGGATCTTTCCCCTCCGGCTTCACCAGCGAATTGAACTTCCGGGTTGCCCCGGCTCTTCATTTCTCTGGCGGCGCTGACTTGTCAATTTCCAAGTCGCCTCGAATCTCAATTCCGTCAGCGCTGCCGACTGGCCGATCCGCGAGTCACCTCGCTTCTTTGCCCTTCGGCATACCGTCCAAGCTTCCGCGGGTTTCCCCGTTTCCGCTTGTACGGCTGGTTCGGTGATGAATCCCTGGCTGACCCCGAACTTTGCATCCTCGGCTTGCGCCGCGGATGAATCTTCGCGTTCAATCAGGTCCGGCTTCTCTCGCCTGATTCTCCACGCTCTCACGATCTCTCCGCCTTCCACCACCGGTTGCCCGACGATGAACTGCTGCAAGCGACCAATCCTGCGCTTCCTCCCAGGTTGGATAAGCTGTCCGACTAACCACAGGTTCACCAACTGAAAAGAGACATTAGGACGACCGAATCTGTGGATGCAAGTGCAAATCTCAAGTAAAACTGTGGATATCACCATTCATGGTGCATTCACAAAGAGATGTTTCGAAACGCGCCCGCTTTGCACAAGATATGGGTCAGATTGCGTTTGCGTGACCACTTGGAAACGCCTGCAGAGATGCCGCATTTCCGCTTCTGCCCAACAGGCCGCGAGAAGCCGTCTGGATCCTTCGCACCAATTCCAAGCAGTTTAACCAGGCGAAACCTGCACGGCGCACTGTGACCAGGATTGAGATAAGTCCCAATTTGTAGACGAAAGCCTTTTTGCTCTTACGCGATCGCAGGTGAGCGAAGACACGGCTGGGAGAAGCATCTCTTCCATTAAGTCTTTTGGATCCTTCTCGATGCATCGACGACTTGTCCGAATCTGCGGAGCGACGAACCCACAGGCAAAGCGCATTTCCGCTTGCGAAACCCCCATCCGAACGGCGCTTAGAGTGATTTAAATCACAGCAGCCGGGTAGGGTTTCCGAAATGATTGGAAGGCCAAGATGGCTGTCCATTCCAGTCGACCTGCAGGCGGACGCTGATTCCTGCGCAACAACGGGATTTCCGCAGCATCGTTCCAACACGGTCGCGCCCATTACCAATTCCCATTAATCCCCTTCGGGACTGGGAACGAATGCAGAATGGGCCGACAATAGGACAGTAGTGCCAATGGAAGAGTTTCCGTATTTTCGAACATCCGTAGCCCGGAAAGTTAAGGCGAAGGCCCCTGGGTCCGCATTCCCGCCCGAGGACGGGGCCAAGGCGGAAACAGGCAAATACTGTGCCTACAACCAGGATCGCCAACGCTTCCTCTGCGCCAACGTCGAAGCCGAGGATTTCTCAGCGACCCGTCTTGATGCTCGTTTGTTCGGCATCACACCGAGGAGCGGTGCAGGTCTCTGGATCGCCCCCCTCCAACCCATCTCTCCCACGAGCGTTCGTGTTCCTCTTGATCTCATTTACCTCGACTGCAACTCGGTGGTGCTTGACGCGGTCGAGTCGTTTCCGATCTTCCAGACCACACTTTCGATCACGTCTGCCACGAGTATTCTCGCCCTGCCCGCTGAGACCATTGGTTCTACCGGAACGCAGCCCGGAGATCGATTGCTCCTCTGCGGCGCGGAGGAAATGAAGCTGCGCTTGCAACAGATTTCCGACCCAATTGCCGAAACCAGGTCCGAACGAGGGCCGGCCTGCAGCCAAAGTATCCCTTCGGTTGACTGCCGGCTCAACCACGGGGCAGTTGGGAATTTATTACCCTGGATGGATCGATCCGATCAAACAGTCTCCGGCGAAATTGCTCCTACTGCCTCCGCTCCGGCCAACACAGCATCAACTGTTCAAGCTCCGGAGGTTCCCGCCCCGGCCACGCCTCCTTTGCCCGAGATCGTTCCAATAGGTCCCGCTCCCGCCGATGCCGCGCCGCCCGATCTGATCCCGGCTCCTCGTTGGAGAGCCACCACCTCAAAGAGCTGGTTGCAGCGACTGCTCTCGTCCGAACCCTCCGATCCTCGCAAGGCGCCGCGGTCTGCGCTGCCATGGCTCGTTGCCTATTTCTTCACCGGTGGACGACCCGTGGCGCACGGAATTCGCGATATCAGCGCGACGGGAGTCTATGTCTTTACAGAAGACCGCTGGTATCCGGGGACCGTCATCCGGATTACTCTGACCGACAAGCGCAACCCGAGCTCGGAGCGCTCGCTCACCATCAATGCCAAAGTTGTTCGCTCGGCAGAGGACGGCGTTGGTTTTCAGTTTGTTCTCAAAGACGAGAAGGATTCGCGAAACGCCTCTGCTTCCGGTGTGGATTCCCAGGTTCAGGGTGTTTACCGCAGAGAGACTGAAGAGTTTCTGCTTCGTATGAGCAGCGGCGCGGAATAGAACCAGCAAACCAAATTAACAAAAAATCCCGCGAAAGAGTGCATTGTGGGTGGGTGACCGCTCTCCAGGATGGAAAACTCCTTGAGTGAACGTTGAAAGGGGAGCGTGGGAGTTGATGAGTGGCGGCATCTGAGTGTATCCAGCAGGTCGCTGGGGCATAACCTTGTATCGGGTGGGGCATTCGATTGTAACCAGCAGTTCTTCCATTCGGGGGGCATACTGCGTGTGATCAACGGGGAAGAATACCGCAAACAACTTATTGCCCAGGGATGCGAAAATGTAAGCGTGATTCCAGGCTGAGAGTGTAGCTGCGCAGTTTTCTGCGCCCTAGCGGAGTGTTTTGTCAGGCGGACAATAGATGCGAATTATCCATGTTGCGCCTCCGATTACGGATGAAGCCTTTGGGTCCTCTTATTCCCTGCCGCGTATGTGCGAGTCGCTCATCGGAACGGGTGTGCGCGTCAAGCTTGCCGTCGTGGACTGGGCGCCGAATCGGGGCAGGTTGCCGTATCTAAAGACGTTTCCCCGCAGTCTCGGTCCACGCCGGTTGGGTCTGTCTCCGAGCATGCGAAACTGGCTTGAGGCGGAAGCGACTTCGGGGAAGGTCGACCTCATTCACGCGCATGGCCTGTGGACGATGCCGAATATTTACCCGGCTCGAGCATGCAGGCGCGGGCACCGTCCCCTTGTCGTTTCTCCGCGGGGGATGCTGTCGACCGAGGCTCTGAGCCGGAAGGCCCTGCAAAAGAGAATATTTTGGCATCTTCTTCAAGGATCGGTGCTGCGTGCAGCCGCTTGCTTTCACGCGACAACGCATAACGAATACGAAGATATCCGCCGTCTCGGATTGAAACAGCCTGTCTGCATTCTTCCCAACGGAGTCGATGTGCCCCCGAACGCGCAAAAGATGGAGGGTGATCGTCGGATCCTGTTATTTCTGGGCCGTGTCCACCCTAAGAAGGGCGTCGATCTCTTGCTCAGGTCCTGGCAATCCCTGGCTGCTCGATTCCCCAACTGGGAACTGCAGATAGCGGGTCCGGATCACGGAGGATATCTGGCTGAAATGCAGGCTCTGGCATCGCAATTACGGCTGGATCGAGTCATATTTCGCGGACCATTGTACGGGGAAGAAAAATGGCAGGCCTTTCGGTCCGCCAGTCTGTTCGTGTTACCGACGCACTCGGAGAATTTCGGCATGACAGTGGCGGAATCACTGGCTGCTGGAACGCCAGCAATCGTGAGCAGGGGCGCGCCATGGAGTGGTCTGGAAGAGCATGGAGCGGGCTGGTGGATCGATCTGGGTGTCGAACCGCTCGTAAAAGGTCTCGAGCACGCGCTAGGGTTGCCGTCAATTCGTCTGGCTGAGATTGGCCGTGCCGGACGCGACTGGATGATACGAGACTATTCCTGGGAGCGCGTGGGATCGCAACTGTGGATGGGTTATCGTTGGCTGCTGGAAGGCGGAGAGAAACCCGCGTGGATAGAATTGAACTGATCCCGTTGTGCGCTCGGGAGAGCGCGCATTGATCTTTCTGAACCTGAAGCCGCCCGCACCAACTGGGAGCTCCTCATCCCGGACAGATCCCCGCGATCGCCGGCCTTTCCCTCGAATGTGTCTACATGCGCCGGACAGTCGGCGGCGACTTCTTCCAGGTCCTTCCCGCCCCCCAATCGTTATCGGCGATCTCAGCGGGAAAGGCATGCCCGCCGCGATGACTGTCTCGCTGTCGAAGGGGACATTGCGTACGCTGGCAAATTGTACCCGCAGCCCGGGCGAGTTCTTCGCCGCCATGAACCAGCGCATGCTGGAGGGCTCCAGCGGCGGCCTTACCACCCGCCCGGCGCTGCATCTGCACCCGAAGGCATGATCACAACGGCCACCCCCCAACATCTGGCGCTCCAGATCGACTGCCTGGAGAGAGAAATCGAACGCGACCTGGCGCTTGGCGTTTCGGCGCAGTCAACCGATCCAGAAGCAACGTTTACGCTGGCCGTAGGCGAACGGCTCACACTCGTTCCCGATGGCGTAGTCGAAGCGCGGTAAGGACGGCAAACTCTTCGGATACGAGTGCAATGCCGGTATAGCTGCCCAGTCCGCAGAGGCCCGCGCGCAGGCTGCGCAGCACTTTGGACAAAACAACGACATCAGCGTTATCGCCGTGACTCGCACAGAAGCTTTGGAACCCGCTGCGGCATGGCCAAATTGTGAGTCAGTTCGACGCGACCATTGTGTCTGGGGCATCAACTGAAAGAGACATTGGGACGGCCCAGTCTGTGGATGTAGAGACAAAAGCTGTGGATATCACCATTCATCGTGCATTCACTAGGGATGTTTCGAAACTTGCCAAATTTGCACATCGTTTAACCGCTCTGGTCGTGTTGTTTCGCTTTCCCTTGGCAGCGGAATCTGATGCACATCATGTGCGAACGTACTTCCCACGGACCGCTGCGTTTCGATTGCGGCTTCTCCTTTCTCGGAGGTAACCGCGCAATGCAAGCCAAATTACATTAACAACCCTAAGCACTGGTCGCGCGCAACATGCGCGCGGTGAGCGCCGTCCACTGCAGGGCATACCATCGCATAATCGACGGCAGCCATATGTGGTTCAGAATGAGCGTCAACGGTCGTCTCAGCAATTGCTGTTGTCTTGTGACAGCGATTTCGCGGAACCCCCTTCCTCAGTACAATGAGGGGTATGACGACCACGCTTGCGCCCAGTTCTCTCGCATCCCTGAAACAGAAGATTGAAACCCGGGAGGCCCGCGTCGGTGTCGTTGGAATGGGGTATGTCGGGCTGCCGCTAGCCCTGCTCTTCAGCGCCGAACGCTTCCGC
>DATKPJ010000058.1:0-3850 GCA_035524195.1 Occallatibacter sp. | reverse complement strand
CGCGATCTTCCTCTGAGCGGCACCGACCCGTCGATGCCCATCCAAACCGAAGAAAAAGCACCGGCAACGATCCAGGGAGAAATTGTCACGCGGTATCGAGCGGTGGGTAAAGACTATTTCCGCACCCTAGAAATCCCGTTGCTTCAGGGACGGGGGTTTGACGAGCGCGATAAAGCCAGCTCGCCAGCAGTGGCCGTGGTGAGCGAGAGCCTTGCGCGGGAATACTGGCCCGGCGAAAGTCCGATTGGGAAACGGATCAAGCCACGGCTTCCCGGCAGTTCATGGTGTACCGTGGTCGGAGTCGCGGCGGATGTCCGCCACCATGGAGCCGACGCGGGCGTCGAGCCAACTGCCTATTACCCATTCACCCAGGTTCCCGCAAGCTTCCTCTCCCTGGTTGAGGCGAATATGAGCATTGCCGTTCGCAGCGGAGCGGCTCCGAGCGATCTTATCCGCTCGATCCAAGCCGCCGTCGCGAAAGTCGATCCGAACCTTCCTATTTACGGCGTCGAGAGTATGGATGCAATGGTTGCCGATTCCGGGTCGCTGCGCAGTTTCGATCTAACTCTGCTAATTGCATTCTCCGCGTTGGCTCTAAGCCTGGCTGCGGGAGGGGTATATGCGGTCATGGCGTATTCGGTCACGCAGCGTACGCAGGAGATTGGGGTCCGAATTGCTCTCGGCGCACATTCGCGCGATATTCTGCGCCTCGTTCTTCGTCAGGGCGTCGGGCTCGCGGTGGCGGGGTCCATCCTTGGAGTCATCGGAGCATTTTTCCTCCGGAGAATCATGGCGAACCTTCTTTACGGGCTGAGCAGAAACGATCCCGTCATCCTGCTCAGTGTCCCTTTTGTCATGATCTTCGTCGTATTGGTTGCCTGCTGGATTCCCGCGCGGCGCGCCACGAAAATCGATCCACTTGTGGCATTGCGTTTTGAATAGACTGTGTTCCTCATCAGCCAAGACTCGCGGAAGCATTCCAACTAGGAGCAGCCACTCGTCCTGCCGCAGTTCCTGCACACATAGCAGCTTCCGTTGGGGGTCATAAGCGCGCCGCACGAGCGGCAGGCTGGCGCATCACCTTTGCGCGCCCAGGCCAATGAACTCGGATCGCGCATCCTTCGAGATGTACCCGCCGACTTCGCGGAGAGCAGCGGCAATGGCGGCTGTCCCAGGGGAGTTGCAAGCACATGGGTTTGCGCGGGCCGGGAGGAGTGCATGGCCACGCACAGGGGACAAATGTCAGAGTTGTGCTCACCAGACGAGGGAGACTTGTAGTGAACGCCTGCGGAACCTGTCTGATAAAACGGGTGCGTGTGAAGAGCCTGCGCCAGCAATCCAGCCAAGATGGCGAACATGGCGAGAAGATTTCTCACCCTGATCGGCACAGGTTGGGTCGTCCCTGTGGTTTTCGCTTGACCGAGGCAAGAACTTCAGACGCACACGCCACACGTGGACACAGCCTGCCTGAGGCCCCGAATGCGAGATAGACGCTCGTCACCACTGAGATGACACGATAATTGATTCTTCCAAACTCAAAGGGCCCGGTGATTTGTGTAGTTCGAGCGATAATGAGTGCCCAATACCATTATATCGCAATCATTGATTTGTTCTCCGATCCGTCTGGCGCAGTAGCTCCATTGAACGTTTCTCGTCGATATTGTGGCGGCGTCCGTCAGCGGTGGGCGTCGAGCCTTGCACGATGAGTTGGATGGTCTGCTCGGGGGTGAGCTTTGGGTCGAGGGCGATGAGCTTGGCCGCCAGATTCACCGCGTTCGGCGAGGCCATCGAGGTGCCGGACATGCGAACCTTTGCGCCGCCGGGCACGGTGGATTCCACCTCGTAGCCGTCGGCGTCCACTTTGACGGTAGGACCGTAGCTGGTGAAGCTGGCCTCGTCGCCAGCCTGGTCCACCGCGCCCACAGCGAGCAGGTTGGGCAGGACCAGGGACGAGGGAATCATCTGGTTGAAACTGGAGTTGCTGTCGGCATTGCCGGCTGCGCAGATGAAGAGGATGCCGGGCGCGCTCTTGATGGCGTCATAGAGTCCCTGGCGTTCGATGGCGAAGAGTTTTGCGGCGATGGCTTTGCGTTCCGCCGCATCCTTGCCCATGCCGTTCTTTTCGAGAGCGATTTCATCGTCCTGGGGGCCGCCACCCCAGCTCATGTTGACCACGCGGATGCCGTTCGCGCGGAACCAGTCGACGTAGGCCTGGTCGTCAGCGGCCGAGCGGCGGGAGAGCTCCTCGCTGGGGGCGAGGGGCACGTTGTGCCAGTCGAAGGTGATGCGGCCGACGGCGAGGCGAATCGCCGGATTGCCGCGGGCGGCAATGCCCGCAACGTGCGTGCCGTGCGAGTAAATGGAATAGAACTCCAGCTGCTCGATGAATGCGGGAATTTGCCCTGCCTGGAGAGAAGTGATCTTTTTGCGCAGAGCGGTGGCCTCGGGGCTGTCGATAGCAAGCTGGAGATCGGCAAATCCCTTCAGCTCATCGACCATTTGTGGAAACTCGGCTTTCTGCTGCGCATCCAGGGGATACAGGTAGCCGTGCGCGGGGAATCCCTTCAGGTCAAAGGCGATGTCGTGGGGATCCTCGGTCGACCTGGAGTTCGGGTCGGTGTAGACGCGGCCGGGGAAGAGCGAGAGGTCGGAGCCGGAGTCCCAGATGGCAACCCGCACGGGTGTGAGGTTGTCCGCCTCGGTCAGGGTGACGTCGCGAGCAGCCCAGATATCCGGCTTCTGCACGTCATTGGCGGCTACTTCCGCTGAGACCACTGAGAGCATGGCCGCCTGGAGGGGCAGGATGCGCCTGAGCTCCACGCGATCGCCGATGAGCCCCCATGCGAGGTCGTTGCTGAGCGAGTGCGATTTGGCAACCGCAGGCTCGACGCCGGCCTGGATGGAGCCCAATACCAGGGCCGGCGTGACGATTTGCAGGCTGCTTTTGGTCGACTTGAGGCGCTCGCCCACGACGGACCAGGGCAGAGGCCGGATTTCCGCGGCGTACTGTTTGCGGAAGGCAGCTTCATAGGCGGGGCCGGAGGTTTGACCGGTCTGCTGCTGAGCATCGATCATGGCGCGGGTGGTGAGGCCGTTCAGCAGCTTCGCGTCGGGCTTGTCCTGGACAGCGCCCAGCTTGTCGAGAGTGGCGAGAGCTTCCCGGTTCTGGCCGGAGAGAATCTCGAGATCGAGGCGCACGCCCAGCAGGTCGCGGAGGGTGGCGTGATCTTCGATGTCGTAATTGTTCAGGACGGAATCCACATCGGCGCGCACCTTTGCAACGAAGGCGTTGAAGGTGGCGTCGTCAGAGGTGACGAGCTGCGTGGCCGTGCCGCTGATGGGATAGTTGAAGCGCGGCAGATCGGCTTCGCTCTTCACCACCTTCTTTTCATGCTGCTCGGCCAGCAGGGCGGCGGCAGGAAGGCCAACGAGAGCGGACACGAACAGCAGAATGGGCAGCTTGCGAGAGACACGCGGGATCATGAGCACGCTCGGGGAAGAGTTTTCGGCGAATCCCCGTCATTGTAGAGCAGGAAGCGCAGGACCTGCGAATCGTGGGATCGGAAGAGTCCGACAACGCTCCCATCTCCTTCGCGGTTGTCAAAGCGACGTGACCAACGGGTGATAGACTTTACTATTGCGGTTGCGTTCTCAGTAGTTAAAGGAAAGAACGTAAGACTCTTATGCCTATTGCGCTGTTGGTTCTGCCCGTTATCTCCACGTTAGCGGGAGGATGGCTGGCGCTGCGTGCGCAGCGTTACCTCCCTCTGCTGCTGGCGATGGGGGCAGGCCTGCTTCTCGGAACGGCCTTTCTCGATCTGTTGCCCGAGGCAATGGTGTTGGCCAGATC
>DATKPJ010000057.1:0-19016 GCA_035524195.1 Occallatibacter sp. | reverse complement strand
AATGGCTGACGTAACTTTCACTGTCGATGGGAAAAAACTGACGGCCCCCGCAGGGACGCTGCTCATTGAAGCCTGCCGCAAAGCGGGCATCGAGATCCCGGCATTCTGCTACTACCCCGGACTCAGCCTGCAGGCAGCATGCCGCATGTGCGTCGTGCGTCAGGAAAAAGTGCCCAAATTGCAGACCGCCTGCACCACAACCGTGGCTGAAGGCCAGGTCTTCATCACCGAATCGCCCGAAATTGCGCAGGCGCGCAAAGCCACCATCGAACTCTTGCTTGGGAATCATCCTCTCGACTGCCCCGTCTGCGATGCCGGCGGCGAGTGCGAATTGCAGGATATGACCTTCAAGTACGGGGCCGGAGAAAGCCTCTATACCGAGGCCAAGCATCATCGCGATGAGCAGCAATGGTCTCCCGCCGTGTTTTACGACCGCCCCCGCTGCATCCTTTGTTATCGCTGCATCCGCGTCTGCGGCGAAGGCATGGACGTGTGGGCCCTCGGCGTGCAGAACCGCGGCGCGAATTCCGTCATTGTGCCCAATGAAGGCAACCAGCTCGACTGCGAACAGTGCGGCATGTGCATCGACATTTGTCCTGTAGGCGCGTTGACCAGCGGCGCCTACCGCTACAAGACGCGCCCCTGGGAGATGAATCACGTTTCCACCGTCTGCACCCACTGCGCCGACGGCTGCAAAGTCACCCTCGGAATCCGCCAGTCCAACGACGGCTCTGAGATCGTGCGCGCCGATAACCGCGACAAGAGCGGCATGAATGGTGATTTTCTCTGCGCAAAGGGCCGCTTCGGATTCGATTTCGTCGAGAGCCGCGAACGCCTGACAACTCCGCTCGTGCGCAATGCCGCCGGCAAATTGGAGCCAGTTACCTGGGAACACGCGCTACGCTTTGCCGCCGGAAAACTCAAAGAACTCCGCGATACCAAGAGCGGTGCATCCATTGGTGTGATCGGCTCAAACCGCACCACCAACGAAGAGAATTATCTGCTTCAGAAGTTTGCGCGCACCGTTATCCAAACTAACAACATCGATCATGATCGAACGGCCGATTATGCCGCATTCGCTCATGCCCTGGCGGGACATCACGACCGCGCAGCGAGCCTCCGCGATGCCGGCAGCTCTCCGGCAATTCTGCTTATCGGCGGCAACCCGACTGAAGAACATCCACTTCTTGCCTGGAACCTGCGTACCAATGTCCGGCTCAACAAGGCTCGTCTCTATCTTGCCAACACCGAATCCATTAAGCTCGAGCGGCAGGCCAAGGCCGTCCTCCGGCTGCCCGCCAATGGCTACTCTGCCCTGCCGGCATACCTCGCCGGTTCCGATACGTCTCTCGGCACTCCATCCTTCCGCGAAGCCCTGCTCGCCGAAGATTCCCTGCTTGTGATTTTCTGCCAGGAGTATCGCGGCGCGCAGATTGATGCGCTTGTGAACTGGGGCCTCAAGCGCGAAAACGTAAAGTTCGCCTGCCTTGGCGACCACGCCAACTCGCGCGGAGCCGCCGACATGGGCTTGCTCCCCGATCTGCTTCCCGGTTATGTTCCGGTTAGCGCGCCGGCCGACTTTGCCACAGAGTATCCGGGAATGCCCGCAACGCCAGGCATGGATTGGCGTGAGATGTGCGATGCGGCAGGCAAAGGCCAGTTAGGCGCATTGCTTGTGGTCGGCGCAAATCCTATACACAGCCTGGGTATTCAGAACTCCGATCCGTTCAAGAACACCTTCGTCATCGTTCAGGACATTTTCCTCACCGAAACCGCAGTGCTTGCCGATGTTGTGTTTCCCGCTGCCAGCCTTTACGAGAAAACCGGCACTATCACCAACACGTTTGGCGATCTGCAACTGGCAAAGAAGGCCGCCGACCACGCCGGTGTCAAACCGGACTTCGAAATTCTTGTTCGCCTTGCCGGAGCCATGGGGGCCGACATCAAGAAGCTCGTCCCGTTTGGCAAGGGTGGCGTCACCTCCGACCTGGGCCAATCGCGCGGCGCGCAGTCCGGCGAGGCTGACCGGCATGCCGTGTGGCTCGCGGCCAACGGTCTCGAACCGAAGCTGAGTCCTTTCGATCCGCTTGCGCTGCTCGATGAAATCGAGCGGCTCGTTCCCGGTTATAAGCTGGACCGGCTCAATTTATTCGGTGGAAACGATGTCCCTACCGAACCGGGCTTCGTACCGCTCGCTGCCCTTGCTGGATCCGATCTTGTCGTTCCCTCCCACGATGGGCTGTTCACATCGGGAACACTCGGGCGCTATAGCGCAGCGCTGAAAGAACTCGACGAATTCCAGGCGCAGGAGCTGGCGGAAACCGCAACGCAGAGTTGAACCATTTTGCAGGAGAGGCTGAAATCTCGTGACGCTTTTGCAGTTTTTCCTTTGGAGCTTGCTCAAGATTGCCGTGGTGACCGTGGTCATGCTGATGGGCGTGGCTTACACCGTGCTGCTTGAGCGCAAACTCGTAGGCCGTATTCAAAATCGCTGGGGGCCGAGCCGCGTGGGTCCCTTTGGCCTGCTGCAGCCGCTTGTCGATGGAGCCAAATCCTTCCTGAAAGAAGACATCATTCCAACCGCGGTCTATAAGCCGCTTTACCTGCTGGCCCCCATCCTTAGCCTCGGTTGCGCGCTCATTTCCATCGCCGTCGTTCCTTTCGGTTCAACCAACGTGACCGGGCCCGGCGGCTTCCACATCTTTCAAATCGCCGATGTCAACATTGGATTGCTCGTCATCCTCGGCATCACCTCCATTGGCGTCTACGGCATCGCGCTCGCGGGCTGGTCGTCCAACAACAAATACTCGCTTCTTGGCTCGCTGCGTTCTTCGGCCCAGCTCATCAGCTATGAATTGGCCCTGGGACTCTCGCTCGTCGGAGTTGTGTTGCGCGCCGGATCGCTGAATCTTCGCGAAATCGTTGAGAACCAGTCCGCACATGGCATTTTTTCCTGGAATCTCTTCGGCGGTTTTCAGTTCGTTGCCTTTTTCATCTACCTCATGGCAGCATTCGCCGAAACCAACCGCTCTCCTTTCGATCTGCCCGAAGCCGAGAGCGAGCTGACTGCGGGCTATCACACCGAGTACAGTTCGATGAAATTCGCCATGTTTTTCATGTCGGAATACGGCAACATGATCACCGTGGGTTGCGTCGCGACTCTCATGTTTCTGGGCGGCTGGACCAGCCCTTTCGGCAACCTCATCCCCCTCCCCAATAACATCGTCCTTCAGGCCTTGATTCCCATCTTCTGGTTCGTGCTCAAGGTCTTCAGCTTTCTTTTTCTTTATGTCTGGGTGCGGGGCACATTGCCGCGCTTCCGATACGACCAGTTGATGAATTTCGGATGGCGCTATCTCATGCCATTGGCGATTCTCAACATCGTTGGCACCAGTTTCTGGCTTGCGTATAGGTAACCGAACGATGCACCTGATTCTGTTTTTAGTCTTCGCCGCATTTTGTCTTGCCGGGGCCGTCAATCTCCTCCTGCAGAGTCATCCCATCAGCAGCGCTCTTTCGCTGGTCGTGGTCATGACATCCCTCGCCGTGCTGTACCTGCTGCTGGGGGCCGAGTTTCTCGCCGCGGCCCAGGTCATTGTCTATGCCGGCGCCATTATGGTTCTCTTCACATTCGTTGTTATGCTTCTGAATGCCGGACGCGAAGAACGCACCCTGGGCAGCCGTGCCTACGCCATCGTCGGTTTTCCGGCTATCGTGGCAATTCTCGCCGTGATTGCCACCATCATCCTGCATACTCACGGTTTTGGCGCGGTTGCTCTGCGCCAGGGCATTACCTCAACCCAGGACTTGAGCAGGGTTCTGTTCACCAGTCTTCTGCTCCCCTTTGAAGTCACTTCGGTCCTGATCCTCATCGCCATCCTTGGCGCGGTCGCACTGGCACGCCGCGGAGACGGAGAAAGGACGGCAGGAAATTGAACCCCGCTTACTCTAATCTGTTGCAGCATGACGTTCCCTTGTCCTGGTATCTGCTGTTGAGCGCCGCGCTGTTTTCGCTCGGCGTCGTCGGATTCCTCATCAAGCGCAACCTCATCACCGTGTTCATGTCCATTGAGCTGATGCTCAACGGTGTCAATCTCTCCTTCGTAGCGTTCGCGCATCAGTGGCACGCTGTGAAGGGCCAGATCTTTGTCTTTTTTGTCATGATGGTCGCCGCGGCTGAAGCAGCCGTCGGCCTCGCCATCATCATTGCCGTTTTCCGGGCCCGCGCTACGCTGGCCGTCGACCGAATCGATTTGATGAAACTATGAACGGACCTTTGCTGTATCTGCCTTTGATTCCGTTGCTGCCCTTCCTTGGGTTTCTGCTCAACGGGCTGCTGGGCCGGCGTCTGCCCAAAGCGCTTGTTTCTTTCATCGCGCTGGTCGCGCCTTGTGCTTCCTTCATCCTCGTCGCTCATATCGCTCTGCTTGTCTGGTCGGGTTCTCTTGCTCTCCCCTTCTACGAGCAAGGGGCTCCGTCGTGGATATCGGTTGGTGCAGTCCACGTTGATTTCGGCTCAGTGATCGACCAGCTTTCGCTGGTCATGCTCCTCATCGTCACCGGTGTCGGCTTTCTCATCCATCTTTACTCCGTCGGCTACATGCACGACGAGCCCGGCTACTGGCGCTACTTCGCCTACCTCAATCTCTTCCTGTTCTTCATGACCGTGCTGGTGCAGGCCGGCAACATCCTTCTCATGTTCGTCGGCTGGGAAGGCGTCGGTCTCGCCTCCTACCTGCTCATCGGATTCTGGTATCACAAGACTTCTGCCGCAGACGCCGGGAAAAAGGCATTCATCGTCAATCGCATCGGCGACTTCGGATTCCTGATCGGAATCTTCCTCATTCTCGCCAACTTCGGCACACTCACGTTCAGTGAAGTCGCTGCAAAACTCGCTGCAAACCCTGCGTGGACCGGCGGCATTCTCACCGCCATCGCCCTCTGTCTGCTCGTCGGCGCAACCGGCAAGAGCGCGCAGCTTCCTCTCTACGTCTGGCTGCCCGATGCGATGGAAGGCCCGACACCTGTCTCCGCTCTTATCCACGCGGCCACCATGGTCACAGCGGGCGTTTACATGATCGCCCGCACCCACTTCATCTTTGATCGCTCGCCCTTCGCGCTCACTGTCGTTGCCATCGTGGGTGCAGCCACCGCATTCTTCGCCGCGACCATCGGCCTCGTTCAGAACGACATCAAACGCGTGCTCGCCTACTCCACGGTTTCGCAGCTCGGGTATATGTTCCTTGGCTGTGGCGTGGCCGCCTATTCTGCCGCCATTTTCCACCTGATGACGCACGCCTTCTTCAAGGCGCTGCTCTTCCTTGCCGCAGGTTCCGTCATTCACGCCATGGGTGGCGAGCAGGACATGCGCAAGATGGGCGGCCTGCGCAAGCATCTTCCCATCACATTCTGGACGATGACCGCTGCCGTCTTCGCCATCGGCGGATTCTTTCCCTTTGCCGGCTTCTTCTCAAAGGATGCGATTCTCTACGCCGCCTTCGTCCAAAGCGACACGGGCAAGATCTTCTGGTTCGTCGGCCTCGTCACGGCCCTGCTCACTTCGCTCTACATGTTCCGGCTCTGGTACATGACCTTCTTCGGCGAATCGCGCAGTCCTGACGCTCACCCCCACGAAAGTCCCTGGTCGATGCGCGCGCCGCTCATCATTCTCGGCGCACTCTCGGTTTGCGGAGGCTGGATCGGCGCGGGCCGCTTCGGCGCCTTCCTCGCTCCCGCTGTTGGATCGAGAGCGGTCGAGGCCGGAAGCAGCCAACTGGAATTGGGACTCAGCGTTCTGGCCGTCGCGGTCGCCGCACTCGGCTGGTATATTGCGCACCGGCTTTATATTCAGCATCCTGAGAGACCCGCACGTCTCGCCGCCGCCCTTCCCACTGGCTACAAACTACTGCTCAACAAGTATTATGTCGATGAGATCTACAGCTATCTCATCGTCAAGCCGGTCCTGGCGTTTTCGAAGTTTTTCCTCGAATGGGTCGTCGACTTCGCCGTTCTTACTGGACTTGCCTGGCTGCTCGGCGGAATCGCCACGCTCATCGGCGCCATCCTGCAGCGATGGCAATCCGGCAACCTTCGCTCCTATGCGGCATGGCTGGCACTCGGAGCTGCCGCAATCCTCCTGTTCTTCCTGTTGCCCTACACACTTGGCGCTTCGGGAATCGATCTTTGGGTAAGGGGGCGCTGAGAAATGACATCGATGAACGACTCCATTCTCACTCTCATTCTCCTGGTTCCTCTGGCCGGCGCAATCCTCGTCGCGCTGCTGCCCGATCGCGGCAAACTGCCAGCCTGGATCGCGCTCCTCACCTCCCTCGTCACTTTCGGCTTCACCCTGCATCTGCCCGCGCATTTCGTCCACGGCCAGCAAGGATTCCAGTTCGAGATCAACCGTCCCTGGATCGAAAATCCAGCGATCTATTATCACGTGGGTATCGATGGGCTCAGCATGTGGCTCGTGGTTCTCGTCGGGCTGCTTGCCCCCGCGGGCATCGTCGCCAGTTGGAACGTCATTAAGGAACGCCGCAAAGTCTTTTACTCTCTCTTCCTTGTGCAGCAGACGGCCATGTACGGCGTCTTTATTTCGCTTGACCTCATGGTCTACTACGGCTTCTGGGAGCTTTCGCTCGTGCCCATGGCCATCCTCATCGCCATGTATGGCCGCAAAGACGGGCCCAAGGCCGCAGCAAAGTTCTTCCTGTATACCTTCATTCCTTCGGCGCCTCTGCTGGTCGCGATTCTGTGGCTCTACGCCAAGACCGGCACTTTTAATTTCAGTGAATTGCAGTTGTACATCGCGACCGGAACCCTGCCCGCCAATCTGCTCTTCTGGCCTTCGCTCGCGTTCCTGTTTGCCTTCGCTGTCAAGGTCCCCGTCTTTCCATTACATGGCTGGCTCGCCGACACCTTCAACGAAGCGCCCGTCGCCATGGCCATGGTGGTTGCGGGCAAGCTCGGCCTCTATTCCCTGCTCCGCTTCCATGTCGGACTTTTTCCGGTGCAGGCTCGACAGGTTGCACCCGTTCTCATCGCCCTCGCCGTCATCGGCATCCTTTATGGAGCTTGCCTGGCGCTGGTACAGCGTGATTTCTGGCGTCTGCTTGCCTTCGCGGCGTTGGGCCATCTCAGTCTCATCGTGCTCGGCATTTACGGCCTGACCTTCACCGGCTGGAATGGCGCAATTTATCAAATCCTGAACAATGAGCTGATCGACGCCGCTCTCTTCGTCCTTCTCGGCGTGCTCGAAATGCGCTATGCGACGAGCCAGATCGCCTCCTACGGCGGGCTCGCGGCAAAGATCCCTCAAACCGCCACCCTCTTCGTCATCAGTTCTCTGGCGATGGTTGGCCTGCCTTTGCTGAACGGCTTCGTCGGAGAGTTTCTCATCCTCTCAAGCACCTTCGCCGGTGTAAGCCGAGGCTGGGCCATCGCGGCTACGGTGGGCGTCATTCTCAATGCGGCCTATATGCTGTGGCTCATTCAGCGCATCTTCTATGGACCTGAGACTGCCCTCGGAACATCGAAACCGGCCGTCGACCTGCGCATTGGAGAGATGGCCATCGTGTGGCCTTTCGCTGTGATCATGTTCGTCATGGGCGTTGCGCCCAATTTGTGGTTGTCCACCATTCAAACCGGCGCGCATCCCCCGCACCTGAAAGTGCAGGCTGTATTGCCCACCAACGTCCTCAATCTCCCGTCGTATACAGCTTCTTCAAACGGGGAGGGACGGTAATGAATCCTGGCGACATGCTCCGTATCTTTCCCGAGGTCATCCTCACCATCACCGGCGTCCTTATCATGCTCGTTGACGCTTCACTTCCTCCCGGCGTGCCGCGCCGCTGGCTTGGCTGGATCGCTGCAATCGGCACCGTGATCGCAGTCTGGGGCAGCATCAGCCAGCTTGCACTGCCTGTGGGCACAGGCTTCTACGGCACGGTTGAAACCAGCCCCTTCACCATCTTTTTCCATGTCCTTATTTGCGGCATCGTCCTTGTCGCGCTTCTACTTGCGCTCGATACGCTCCCTGAAGACAGCCACCATCAAGGCGAGTACTACGCTCTCGTCGTTTTTGGCGCTGTGGGCATGTGCCTGATGACGGGCGCCACTGAGTTGCTGCTGTTCTTCATCGCCCTCGAGATTTCCTCCATCTCAACCTACGTTCTCGCCGGATATCGCAAGGAAACAGGACGCGGCCCCGAGGCGGCCATAAAGTACTTTCTCCTCGGTTCCTTTGCCACCGCTTTCCTGCTCTACGGAATCGCTCTGGTGTTCGGCGCAACTGGAACGACGCAGATTTACGATATTGCTCGCAAGGTTTCCACCACCCAGGATCCACCCCTGGTCGTCGCCGCTCTCGCGCTCATGCTCGTCGGCATCCTCTTCAAGGTATCGGCTGCGCCCTTCCATGTCTGGACTCCCGATGTTTATGAAGGTTCTCCATCCCCTGTCGTAGCGCTGCTTTCAACAGCGCCCAAAGCCGCTGCATTTGCGTTCCTTTTGCGCATGGTGTTTGAGATGTTTCCCACCCTGCGCAGCATCTGGGCGCCGCTTCTCTGGATCGTCGCCGCGCTCTCCATGACGGTCGGAAACCTGGCCGCGCTTCGTCAGCAGAACGTCAAGCGCATGCTTGCTTATTCCTCCATAGCTCACGCCGGCTATCTGCTGGCAGCATTTGCCGGTTTGGGTACCAGCGGAATTGCCGCGGCCAGTTTCTACATCGCGGCGTACGCGGCCATGAATGTCGGAATCTTCGCCGTCGTTACACTGGTTGGCGGATACGGCGACGAACTGCCTCTCATTCAGGATTATCGCGGGCTCATGTACCGTTCTCCGTTCCTCGGAACGCTCCTCATTTTTTTCCTGATCTCCCTGGTGGGCATCCCGTTTACCGGCGGATTTTTTGGGAAATTCTATTCATTCTCGGCGGCGGTCGGAGGAGGCGCCATATGGCTCGCCATCATCGGTTTGCTTAACTCCGGATTGGCGGCAGCTTACTACCTGCGCCTCGCATTTGCTGCGGCGCAACGCCCGGTCGACGACGACAAACGCCTGGGCAGCGCATTGCCGCACGTAGGAGTCGCCGTGATTGCAGCTTTGCTGTTCGCTGTTGCCAGCACGCTTGCCCTGGGCATCGTTCCCAACGAGATATTGCGCTCAGCTCAGGAAGGGGCGCACACTTTGCAGGTTCTGCCCGAGGCTGCTGCGGATTCCCAGCCTCTCAACGCAACCGCAAAACCGAATCCATAGCACGGGTCGCAATCACGCTTCTGCACCGTCACTAATCAGCGTCCGTTCTTCCTGCTGCGGAATCAATCCCTCATAGAAGCGAACCAACTGGCTGAGCGCGCGTCGCTTCTCAAATGAGCCGGTAACCCATGCTCGACCTGCCGCACCCATGCGCTGTCGTCTTTCCGGATCTCTCAAAAGCTCCAGCGACGCCGCGCAGATCGCCTCTTTATCGCCCGGCAGAATCAGCACTCCTGTCACACCGTGCAACACTGAATCTCGCGCGCCGGTGGCCAACGTCGTGATCACCGGGATTCCCGTGGCCGACGCTTCAAGCACCACGTTCGGAAATCCCTCTCGGCGAGTCGGCAGAACAAAGAGGTCCATTGCCCGATAATAGGGCGATGCGTCGTCCACGTATCCCGTGCAAGCAACGCGCGGATGCCTTTCGATCCGGTCGCGCATTTCCGCCGTGAGCGCATCGTCTGACTGGTCAAACCAGCCCGCGAGCAAAAGATGCGCGGTTGGGTATTCCTCCAGGATCAATTCGAATGCATCGATTAGTTCGGGTAATCCCTTGTCCTGTGTGAGCCGACCCACGAACCCAAGAACCGGCTCATTCTTCGGCCAGCGCAATCGTTGCCTCACATCGGAATCGCCCGGCGAAAACTTGACGGTATCCACCCCGTTGCTGCTCCCGGACCCGAGCACCTGTAGCTTTCGAGAAGGAACCAGGCGAAGCGATCTCACCGTCACTCGCAGGCTTTCGCTATTGCACAGCACAACATCCGAGCAAGCCGCGGCAATACGTTCGGCCATTGCCAATATCCTTCGCTTCAACCCAGCCGCGGACTCAAGTTTCAATCCGCGCAGGTGGTATACCCGCCTCGGCACTCCCGCCATCTTTGCCGCCATCATCCCAAGCAAACCCGCTTTCGGGGTGCTGAACTCGACAATCTCGGGCTTGATTCTCCTCAGAATTGCCCACAGTCGAAACAGGGAAACGATGTCGCCCAGCGGAGCCATGCCCCGTTGAATTGGAACAGCGATTGTCTCCACGCCCTCACTCTCGCCTATCATTTCGAAGAGCGCGCCGGGCGAGCACACAAGGGTCACGCAAAATCCTGCCTCGCGCAATGCAAGGAGCCTTCCACGCAGCACGAGGCACGTTTGCGGATGAGTGATCCCAACCACAAGCTTCACAGAACTCTTCGCAACCTGGGAGACATCGCAACGAGGCTGGTCCGCAACCGGCATCCCTGCGTTCGGCATCAAATGAACGTCGACGATAGGGCCCATGACACCTTCAGCAAAACTCTCCAGCGACGCCGAAGCTCCCGCTCCATCTTCAAAGTTACGTGCACAAAGCGGTTCGACAACAACCGCTGAGTTTCCTTCGGCCGTCGGATTCCTAAAATTTTGAATGAATCAATAAAAAAGGTACTACTTCTGTGGCATTAGCAATGTGCGTCAGGTCACTTCTGCCCTAAGCGTGCGTACTGTACTGTTTTGAAACATAGATAGAGAAATGATGCATCGGGCCAAAATCTTACTTCTCATCCCACACCTTGGAGGAGGCGGCGCAGAACGGGTAACCGCTCTGCTTGCAGAGAAGCTATCCCCTGAGAAATACGAGGTTCATCTCTGCCTGATTACCCAGGACAGCGTGCATTCTGGGGCGATCCCTTCTTCTGTCCAGGTATACCGATTGGGCGCCCGGCGGGTTCGGACCGCGGCGATCCCTCTCATTCGCCTGGTCTGGCAGTTGCGCCCTGCGGTTATCCTCTCGGGCATGGCGCACCTCAATTTTCTGGTCTTGTTGCTGCGCCTCTTTTTTCCGCCGCGCACCCGCGTGCTGGTTCGGCAGAACGGCACTGTGTCGTCGATGCTGGCATCCGGAGAGCAGCCGATTCTCACAAAACTTCTCTATCGCATCCTCTATCCCCGCGCCGACTGCGTCATCTGCCAGTCGCGCGCCATGGCGCAGGACATCTTTGGCGAAGTCGGAATCTCGCCGGCAAAGCTGGCAGTCCTGCCCAATCCCGTGGATATCGACACCATCCGCGCGCGCATTCGGAGAAGCCGGCATCCATTCACGGGCCCGGGTCCTCACCTGCTCGCCATCGGACGTCTCTCAGCCGAGAAAGGATTTGATCTTCTTCTCGAAGCCCTGGCCCTCATCAAGCCCCGCTTTCCACTCGCCGATCTGACCATTGCCGGACAAGGTCCCGAGGAGTCCCTTCTACGGGCGAAGGGCCGCAGGCTGAAAGTTGACAGGTCTCTTCGATTCACCGGCCAGCTCGATAACCCAGCGGCGCTCTTTCGCCATGCCACTCTTTTCGTCGTTTCCTCGCGGTACGAAGGAATGCCGAATGTCCTGCTCGAAGCTGCGGCGGCGGGCCTTCCAATCGCGGCGCTTCCCTCCTCCGGAGGAATCGTTGATCTTCTCACCGCGAAGCCGGGAGTTTTCCTGGCGTGCGAGATCTCCGCGCGGGCGCTCGCAGACGCCATCATCCACGCGTTGCATTCGGTTCAACCCGGCGAGCGGTTTCAGCATAGCTGGATCGATGAATTTCACCTCGACCATGCCATCGGCGTGTATGAGGGCCTCATCGACGCAACCCTCAAAGAGGAGTTCGCATGAACCACGTCGCGCTCCTCATCCCAACCATTGACCGCATCGGGGGCGCGGAGCGGCAGGTGCTTCTCCTCGCCAAGGGGCTGGCAAGACGCGGTTGGAGAGTTACCAACGTCGCGCTCTCTGGCTCCGGAGGGAGCCACGCTCGCGAGATTTCCGCGGCCGGCGCAGGATTCGTGAGCCTGGAAATGAAAAGAGGGCTCGCTGATCCGCGAGGGTGGATTCGCTTTCACCGCTGGTTGCGCCAAGCTCGCCCCGACGTCGTTCATGCGCATTTGCCGCATGCTGCCTGGCTCATGCGCTGGTCAAGGCTTCTTGTGCCGGTCCGCGTCGCGCTCGACACCATTCACACCTCTGCAACTGGGTCGCTTGGGCGCAAAGTCGGTTACCGCCGCAGCCATTGGCTCCCCGATCATGTAACCGCAGTCAGCGAATCAGTGGCCAACGCTTACCTCTCCGAAAACATGGTCTCAGACCGCACGCTCACTGTTCTACCGAATGGAGTGGACGTGACGGCGTGGAGACCCGACCCATTTTTACGTAAGATCATCCGGCGCAAACTCTCCCTGACAGACGAATTCTTGTGGCTCGCCGCAGGCAGGCTGGAGCCTGTCAAGGATTACCCGGCACTCCTTCAAGCGTTTTCCTCGACCCCACCTTCAGCGCATCTGGTCATTGCCGGGAGCGGACCTCTTGAAGCGGAGCTTCGCCTTCTCGCCGAACAGCTCGGATTGGAGAAAAGAGTTCGCTTTCTCGGATTTGAACCGGACATTCGGCGCTGGATGCGGGCCGCCGACGGTTTTGTCCTGTCTTCCCGCTGGGAAGGGCTTCCCATGGGACTGCTCGAAGCCTCTGCATGCGCGCTGCCCGTCGTGGCTACTAACGTGCCCGGCAGTTGGGAAATTGTCGTCCACGGCTACTCCGGCCTGCTGGCTGGCGCAGGCGACGTGCCGGGGCTCGCCGCCGCCATGACACGTCTCATGCAAACACCACCAAGGGAACGCCGCGCCATGGGCGAACGAGCGCAACAGATGGTGATGGAGCGCTTCGATCTCGAGCACATCCTTGGCCGGTGGGAAGCCTTGTATCAGACCCTGCTCATGCGGAATCAATATCCGATGCGTTGGGCCCGAGACTCCTAGCGTCGGCTGATTCACTCGCCTTGCCGCGGCTGCCGCTGGCCTTCTGATGCCTCCGGGCCAGAATTCTCCTCATGCGAAAGGCCGCACTGATTTTCTCCCAAAGATTGAGATTCCCAGGCCGATATTCCCGCAAGACCCGCTCGAACGAAGTGAATTGCGAAGCGTGGCTTCCCAGGAATGCACGCAGCTGTTCAACCGAACGATCGGTTGCGGAATTGCTGTGAATGCAGATCGTCCATAGACCGCGCGAATGTTCCTCTGGGCCCCAGAGCTGCTGCGGAATCCATGTCACTTCGCCTCGCAGGAATGGAACCCGCGTCAATCCATCGGAAAGATACACAATCCCAGCCCGCTTCAGCGCACGCAGCGTCGCAGCATCAAAACCGTGCCGCGGAGCAACCCATAGCCGCGGACGCAAGCCCTGGCTCACAAGCGCCTCGAGCCCCTTCCTGATCCATTCAAACTGATCTTCTTCGTCCTGTCCGGCAAACTCGGTCAACGCATTGAACGGCAATAAACTTCGGCCTCGGTTCCGGCACTGATGGTGCCACCCGTGGAGCGCGATCGTTGCTCCTTTTCGCTCTAAGCGCCGCATTCGTTCCCAGAATTCCGCATCGGAGTCTGCCACCATGAGCTCCGGATCACGGTTTTCGGGCACAACCGCAAGCACCGGCTGAATGTGGAATTCGTCGAGCAGCGGGACAAATCGCTGCCACTGCGAAATGGAGAAGGTCGGGCAAAGATCGTCAAATCTCAAAAGATACTGCGCCGGTTTCGGAATCATTTTGCCGGCTCCGCGTCAGCCGCGCGCAACCAGGGGCTGCGACTTCCCTGCTCCCCGTTACAGCCGAGAGTGGTCGCACCAGCCTCCTCTTTTGCCGCAAACCTCCCCGCCAACGCGATGATCGCAAAAAGCAGCCACGTGGTCCGGCTTTCTGCAACCGTGCCCACCAGCGACGAGGCAGTCCACACCAGCAATGCCGTCAGCAGGGCGATTCTCAACTGCCCGCGAGCCATCAGTGCCGATCGCGCAGCCAGAACAAAAATCGCAACTGCAAAGACGAGTGCGACGGTGCCCCCCTCCACGCCAAGCGATAGCACCGTATTGTGCGCCGTATCAATCGGCGCCATCCGCGCCGCGCCCACAAATGTTCCCGCGCCATGCCCGAAGAAAGGAGATTCCTTGAATGCCTGCCATCCCGCGGCCCAGATATTGATTCTCTGGTTTAAATCGCCGCCCTGCAGCTGGCTTGGAATCGTTGCCAGCCTTCCAAGGGTTCTGTGCGGAATGGCCGCCCAGATCGCCGCTCCAGCCAGCGGCGTAGTGGCCAACGCTGCGAGCAAGCCCATTCGATGCTTCCTGAAAAGCAGAACGCAGCATCCGATCATCGCCAGCAACGCTGCAACAAAGCCACCGCGTGATGCCGTGAGCAGCACAGCCACGAATCCCAGAGGAAGATAGCCAACGGCGAGCAAGCGGCAGGTCAGCCTCGTCTCCCAATCCAGCAGCAGAGCTGCAAGGGGGAATCCAAGATCGAGGAAGCGCGCCACATCGTTCGGATCCTGTCCCGCTGCCGCAAAGCGAACCGCTCCTGCGGCGAGAGCAGCCGGCGAGGCGGCGCTCAAAAGTGTCAGAATCCCCAGCACCCATGAGCCTGCAACCACGGCCCGAGCAAGAGCGCGTAGATCATGCTCCTTCTCGGCAAACTCCCAGACGATCCAGACAATCATCATCTCCTGGAAATAGCCGGGGAACTTTTCCAGAGTCGTCGCGGGATCAATCGTCCAGAAATAGGTGCAGCAAAGCCACAGGAAAAGCGCAAGCACCATCCATTGCATCGCTCCCGGCCGCCGGAGCTCACCTTGTTGCAGAATCGCGGGAATCGCTGCAAGCAGCACAACCAGACCGAGAACGCGGGCTATGTTCCCCAGCGGTTCACCCAGGTCGAGAGAATATTCCCAAGGAATTGCGAATGCGTAGAGCAACAGCAAAAACCACGCGGGCCGCCGCATTCCTAAAACCTCTGCGAGTACACCAGGCCCGCATAAATGCTCACTCCGGCTGCCGATTGAATCACCGATTCCATCGTCCGGTTCCATAGATTCCTGGCTGTCGAGTCGGGAATGAACAGAATGTCGTGATCCTGGATGGGCAGGTCCGGGTCCTGACCGCGAAGAAGCCGTTTCAGATTAAGCGAGGTCAGGGTCCGTCCATCTTTTTGCTCTCGGATCAGAATTCCCCTCGTCAAAGCTGCATTCTGGCTGGGTCCCCATGCGAGAGAAAGCGCCTTCACAACCGTCATCCGCTGTACCGGATCGACGGGGAATCCTCCCGGGCGAATCACATCGCCGATCACATAAACCAGCCCGGCTCGATTCACCTGCACGGTATCGCCCACTTCCAGTTCCGGGTTGCGATCGGTTCCTGTGTCCGAAGCGCCCGGGTCGAGAACCACAGCCTGCGGCGTGTTTGGCTGGTTCCGGTGAACAATGGTCACCAGGCTTCCAGCCGCCGGAGTAAGCCCTGATGCGGCGGAGATGAGATCGAGCAAGCGGTGGTGCTGCGTGTAGGGATACACCCCGGGCCGCGCAACCTCGCCGAGCACGCTCACATCCCGACCTGCATAGGCCGTCACCAGAACATTTACTTGCGGGTGCAGCAGCATTCCTCGCGCAACCAACGCGGCCTCGATCGCCCGGGCCGCCGATCGCTCGTTCATCCCGCCTATCCGCACCTCGCCCGCGAGCGGTAGCGTAACCGTTCCCTCATCGGAAACGCGAACCACGGAATGAAATTCCGGTGTGTGGAATTCGCTGATGTCGAGCAGGTCTGCGGCGCCGATCTCGGCAGGCATGACGGTCGCACTGGCTTTTGCATTCCACACCGTGCCGGGATGAGGCGCGCCCTCGGGATTGGCCCAGACTTCCGGAGCTTCCTTCGCGTTTGGCTGACTCTTCGTCTCTTCCGATTGAGGAATGTGGGCCACTCCCGTCGGAAGACCCGAGGTGCTGGGTGTGGGAGCCTGGGCGTGCGCCATCGTAGTGCTCAAGGCCGCCGCCACGAGCAGAACCATCCCCGCCGCTTGAATTGCCTGCGGCCGCAACGAATCCAGCAGGAAAGCTCCACCGAGTGCCAGCCACAGGCTCACAAACAGAGTGATCGCCGCGTATACCGCAAGATCAGGACTTGCTGCCTTCACAGGGATCCGGGCAACATCAATCACTGAAAAATCCGTACCGCCAACTCCCGCGCTCAGGCCAGCTTCTTCCTTTTTCTCCATCACCCTGGTGTACAACTCGTGGGTGCTATCAATCTCGCGGCGCATCATCGCGGCCTGGGTGGCGGCTTCGTCCAGATCCATCCCTTGTTTCGTCATCCGGTCGAGGTTTTCTCTGTCCAGCTTTTCCCGATCCGCCGCGATCATCCAGGCATCGTGGAATCGATCCACGAGCTTCGCGTCCTGCGTTTTGATCTGGCGGTCTATATCCTGCAACTGGCGCCGGATCTCCACCGCCCTCGGAAAATTGGGGCCGTGCTCGAGGCTGAGACCCGCCTGCTCCTGCGCAAGATCGCTGGAACGCGCATGAAGCTTCTGCAGCACCGCCGAGGTGGAACTCCCATTGTCCGATTCAAGCCGCGGGTCGGTGGCCGCGACTAACTCCGGATCGCCATTCAGTGCCGCGCGATACTCCGCTTCGCGCATCATCCGGTCGGCGCTGGCCGATGCCAGATCGCGGCCAAGTTCGTCCATCTCAAGCGACGCCGTTGTCTCCGGGGTTTCCGGCCTGCCGTCAGCCTCTGACTCCGGCGTTTCCAGGAGCCCGTGTGCCTTTTGAAACTCGGCAAGTCGCTTCTCGTCGCTGTCAATCTTCGCTTTCAGAGCTTGCAACTGGCCGTCGAGCCAACCCGACGCCTCGGCGGTGGTCTGTATCCGCGTTTCCGTATCCAGCCGTGCATCGGCGCGAATCAGATCATTCACAACCGCAGCCGACAAAGCAGGATCGTTGGACCGGAATCGAATCTGGACAATGAGTGTTCGCGGCAGGGTCTGCACCGTGAGACGCCTTCTGAATCGCTCCAGCAGATATGCCTCTGCTTCAGGATCGGGCGCATCGGCATGGAATCGCGGAAACCGGCGGCTAAAACTTCCCGTGAATCCGGGGGCCTGGTAGAGCTTCTGGCTCGAAATCACGTCCCACGCCAGCTGATCGCTGCGAAAAACGTTGGCGAGAGTCTCCAACTGCGTCTCTCCCGACGCGAACGAGCCAGAGATCGTCTCTCCCGTTCCATCCAGGCGCAATGAAGTTGCAGGAACAGCCCGCAGCGCAATGCGTGCCTTCGCTTCGTATTGCCTGGGAGCTACCAGGCAATACACGATGCATGCCAGCAGGGGAACGCCCACGACCCACGCCATGAATCGCCCTCGGCGCACGACCAGCCCACCGATTTCGCCAAAGGAAACTTGAGCACCCGGGCGTGTTCCCATGGTGGTTGCCCTGGCAATTGATTCAATGGGCGGTTCACGTTCAATGGCGGGAACATTCGGCAAAGGTCAGGACCCTCGGTTTCATGACCTCTCCCGAAGGCCCCGAATCAGCCCGTGTGCCAAAGGTCACTTTGAAAGTATTTCCTTCTAGTGTGACCAATCTGAGCGACCTTGTTAGTGAGGTGCATCACAGTAGGAAGCCGCGCCACTCCAATGCCCCTTGAATTCAGAGGCTTCCCGCGCTCATACGATACCAATCGACCGTTCTGCGCAGCCCGTCACGAAAATCAACGATCGGCTTGTAACCCAGCAGCTCTCCGGCCAGCCCGATATCCGCCAGCGAGTCGCGAATATCCCCCGGTCTGGGAGCCTCGTATGCCGGCTTGCCTTTATAGCCGGTCAGATCGCAAAGGATCCTGAACGTCTCGTTCAGCGTAATCCGCTTCCCAGTCGCCAGATTCATCATCTGCCCCGCGACTTTTTCCGCAGGCGCGGATGCCGCAAGGAGGTTGCCGTGCACAACGTTCTCGATAAACGTGAAATCCCGGCTCTGCTCGCCATCGCCATGCATCGTCGGCTGCTCTCCGGCCAGCATCTTCCGGCAGAAAATGGCCAGCACCCCGGAGTAGTGAGATGTCGGATCCTGGTGTGGTCCGAATACGTTGAAATAGCGCAGCGTAACAGTTTCCAAGCCATATACCCGCGCAAAGGCGCGCATGTATTGCTCCCCGGCCAGCTTCGCTACCGCATAAGGAGAGATCGGATTCGGCAACATCGTCTCTGTCTTTGGCAGTGTCGGAGTGTCGCCATACGCCGACGACGATCCGGCGTACACAACGCGCCTCACGCCCGCACCCCGCGCCGCTACAAGCAGGTTGACGGTTGCCGTTACGCAGTGCAGATTTGTGCCTGCCGGGTCGGCAACCGACCGCGGTACCGAGGCCAATGCGGCTTCATGAAAAATGATCTCCACCCCTTCGCAGGCGCGAGCGCAGGTCCCGGGATCGGTCAGGTCTCCTTCAATGAACTCCATCTTTTCCAGGCCGACCAGGTTGCTCCGCTTCCCTGTAATAAAGTTGTCGATTCCGCGAACACTTTCCCCACGCGCCAGCAGTTCTGCGGCAATCGAGCGCCCTATAAATCCCGCCGCCCCGGTCACAAGGAACATAGTCAATCCTCTCTCTTTCGGGGTGCAGCCCGCTTCCGCCGGGTACCGTCCGCCCCCACTGGCAAGGATACATTCCGCGACCTCGCGGCTCTTCTCTCGATTGCTCAAACGACCCGCTGCGGCTTCCGTTTCTGGTACTCCCGTTTCATCTGCAAAGGTCGTCTGATCTGGCAGGAAAGCGCCTTCGCCGTACAATGAGAGGTATGACGACCACGCTTGCGCCCAGTTCTCTCGCATCCCTGAAACAGAAGATTGAAACCCGGGAGGCCCGCGTCGGTGTCGTTGGAATGGGGTATGTCGGGCTGCCGCTAGCCCTGCTCTTCAGCGCCGAACGCTTCCGC
>DATKPJ010000056.1:0-54050 GCA_035524195.1 Occallatibacter sp. | reverse complement strand
ACCGGTTCCGCAGTCTGGACGAACTCTGTAGACGTGGTGGGGAAGGTGGAAAAGCGCGATGTGCCGGCGGTGGTTGCGGCGATGAACGGAACGATGGGGCGGGCAATCGAGAAACTGCTGACACCTGAACCCGCCGTTTCGAGTGAACAGCCGATGACTGCTATTCCATCCGCAGAATGAATTGAGCGCTCCCCGACATGACCAACTGAATCAGGCTTGTTGCGATTCCGCAGAGTGTCTCAGGGCCTCGAAAGTAGCCATCCGTTCTCCTGATTTCTGTAAGTTACGGGCTTCCAATCGGCTGTCACGGCAGAGGTCAACAACCACATGACCGAAGAGTCGGCTTGTCGGACTGGCGCTTTTCCGTTTTCGATCGGGAAATGACAGGCATTCACCGGGAGCCGGGCCACGATAGAAGGAACTGGCCCGGGAGCTGAGAACTCTCATTGAGATTAACCGATGGAGTAGACTTCACCAATCTGGCGCATCGAAGCCGGACACAAGAAAGCATCCGACGAGATACCTTGCTTTTCGGACGGTACTCCGATTGACTCGACTGTGTTCGATTGAGATGCCAAGATTCGGAGCGACCTGACCGAACCCGTGCGAGCCGAAATGCGCCGGGGAAACATGCAGACCAAATCCATCCAATAGTTGAGTGGAATCTCGGCCCGCAGTCGGTTGCGACAGAGACGCGGCGCTTGGTGAAGCATGAGGTGATTCTGTTGCTGGGCGTTGATTAACCGGTGTGCTATTTCGCGTTCCTGCGATCAGGCGCGCGTCCGTCCAGCGCAGAAAAGGACCATTTCTAAGAGAATTGAGGGGTGGTACCACTGGTACCGTTTTTGTATAGAATTGGTTCTACAGTATAGATTCCATAGACGCCAAGGAATTGTATGGAGACATGGAACTTGCTGATTTCAAAAAGAATACGGCCTAAGAGGCTCAGTTTCAATAAGTTGATTTTGGTCGGGGCGGAGGGATTCGAACCCCCGACCCTCTGCTCCCAAAGCAGATGCGCTACCAGACTGCGCTACGCCCCGACGACTGATTCGATTGTATCGCGGAAGAGAATTGGCGTGATCCTGAAGCGCAAGTTTCAGTGCCCGATCAGCCACGCCAACAGCCAGACCACCAGCACGATGGGAAGAGCGAAGATCACTGCCACTGCCGCCGAAAGCAGCAGGAGAAAAGTCCAGTCCCGCCAAGTGTGGCGATGCGGCTCTTCGAGATGACGCTGGAGCAGAAGATAGTTTCTCCGGTTTGCTTTCCAGGCAATGTCGAACGCGTCTCCCAGCAGAGGAATCGTTCCAACGAGAACACCGATGCCAAGATTAACCGCCATGCGGACCAGTGTGATGTAGGGGACACCTCGGATCCATGCCGCAAGCGGAATGATCAGCGACAGTAAGCCCGCGATCACGTCGCCGAGTCCGGGTACCAGTCCAATGATGCCGTCAAGGCCGAAACGAATGCGGGTACCGGGAATGCGAAAGGCTTCGTCGAGTAGGATTTCGAGGCGCCGCAAGGTTTGATCCCGAAAGATCCATGCACCTTTCGAAAGGCGTTCTTTCGAGGGTTGGTCGGGTGACGGCGCAGGTACTCGATTGTCGGCAGAAGAAGGCAAATCACGCACTCCTTGCATCGGTTTTGAGCGCCTCACGGGTCGGCACAGACATCTTTTTGGATGCTACAATCGAAAGGGCATAGACGGCGGCTATAGTTCAGCGGCAGAACGCCTGACTGTGGCTCAGGATGTCGTGGGTTCGATCCCCACTAGCCGCCCCAGATTCCATCGATAACTTACGCGATGTCCCCCTCTTTCCGAACGGCGCAACACGCGCTTGCGGCTTTGCTGGGTTCATCGAAATGGTCCGATCGCATAATTCAATCTACCTCTGGACCGCAATTCTCGGTGCCTGGAAGGACCCACGTCAAAATAAGAGCAAACTTGACCCGCTGCGACCTAACGCTGCAGCAGGTCGATCGGTTTCGTGAAGTCGGTGACGCGGATATGTTTGGCGAGGGCGGGGTGCTGGCGTTGGAGGGCGAGGAACATTTCCCAGGCCACACGGCGATAGCTGAAATGGCCGGCCGGCGCAGAGCGAAGTTCTGAGATGTACTGCGCTTCTGCGAAATCCATTTTGAAAAGGCAGCGAATGCGCGTAGCAAGCGGCAAGAGATAGAGAGCAGACCTAGGTTTCTGCTTGTCCGTGCTTTCCGCAGATGCCGCGGAAGGATTGGCGCACTCGGCGGCGATTTTCTGGCTCGCAGCGTGAGCGGCTTCGATGGCGGCCTGGTAATCGGCAAGCACGTCAGCTTCGGCGAGTAGGTTGACGTTGGGCCCGAGGTCGCCGACGACTGGGGTTTCATAGCCGTGTATGGCAGTGAATCCCTGCCTGATCTGCGTGACGCGGCGATGGCGATGCATGTCGCGGAAACCGCCAATGTCCATCAGGATGTCGAAGCGGAGAGCCGCTCCGGCGTGAAAGGCACGAAGAGCTTCGTCGTGGCGACCGCGATGCTGAAGCCCCAGCTCAATGAGTTCAGAAACGCGGGAGGCGGAGAGCCCGGCAACGATATCGCGCACCTGGCGGTAGGGGTGGTGGCTGGCCCAGTAGATGAGTGTCGCGGCCAGTTCCACTTCCAATGTTTCGGTGCGCTCGACAAGATCGACCAGGGGAGCCGGGGCGATGTGAACATTGTTTAGCAGTTCCTTCGCCACCTGTTCGAGCAGGGTACGAGTCTGAATGAGGTAAGGATTGGGCTCGGCGTATTTGACCAGCGTGGGAGCGGTGCGGATTTCGCGGGTGAGCAGGTTGGCTGCCTCGGCGGTGAGCGATCCCTCTCGGGCTGAAGCCCCTGGCGTCAGCTCAGTCGGATTCGATACGACTGAGCTTGCTTCTCGACACAAAGCTTCGGATTTCGCGAGTTTTTCAACGAAGGCGGCACCAAGCTTGGCATTCACATTCCATGCGGGACCAGTGGCGGCTTCGCGGAGTTTCTGCCCGAGATCGCGGACTTCAGCAATGGGATGAGAAAGCAAGCGGGAGACTTGCGTCTCGAGCGTGCGGGCATTGACGATCTCTCCGAGAGAGGTGTTGGTGGCCAGCGGCAGCAGGTAGCGGGCGACGTCGAAGGCGCGAGCCTTGAGAGTCCGCTCGTAAGCTTCAGGTTTCATTCCGTCAGGGCAAGCGACAAGCCGGCGAAGAGCCTCAAGGACGGCTGCGGTGATGCGTTGGTAGGCGGCGAAGAGATTCTCTACAGTTTCCGCATAGAGGCGCGCGGAGGCCGAATCGGATGCGAAATCAGGGAAATACCAGCCGGATTTGAGGAAATTTTGATAGCGAGTCGAGCGTTCCTGACCGTCCCACCGCTGCTCGTCGACTAGGACGATGGCGGCGAGGAGGCTGAGGCGCTCGATGGCGAAGGCGATGTGGGCCAGGTCGGCGATGGAGCGGTGACCGTATTGAAAATAAAAGGTGTTGAGGAACTGTTCAGCACGTTGCGCGCTGATTTCAGAGAGCGAATCGCGCATGGAGAGCGCCGAACGGGAGTACTTGGCCATGGCGTAGGCAAGAACTTCGGGATCGGCGCCGTGGACGGCGTAGACTTCAGTCTGGTTGCGGGCGTTGGCAGGGGCAAAAGATTCACTGGACATTCGCTTGGGCTCGCGAACAGAATACGTCATCGGGGCCTCCGGCCTTGTTGATTCCCTTGGCCCCGCCGCAGACGTCAAAAGATCGGGAGATAGTATTCTATGCGGGAGATCAAGGTCCGGACATCGCAGCGTCCACGGCCTTTGCCGCCCGGCCGCTGGGCGATGACCCAGCGGTGGAACGATCTCCTTTTTGCTCATTGGCAGGCTCCGGCGGCGCAGGTGTCGCGGCTGCTGCCGGATGGGCTGCAAGCGGAGACGTTTCAGGGCTCGGCGTGGATTGGAGCGGTTCCATTCTGGATGGACCGCATTAAGGTGCGCGGTCTTCCTGCAATCCCGGGAGCGCAGAGCTTTCCAGAATTGAACCTCAGGACTTACGTTCGTGACCAGCAAACCGGCGCGCAGGGAGTGTATTTCTTCTCGCTGGACGGGGCCAGCCTGCTGGCGGTGGCTGCTGCGCGCGCGATGTACCATCTGCCCTACTACTGGGCGGAGATGCGGCATGAGCAGCAATCGGAGAGGGAGTTTTCCTTTTACAGCCGCAGACGGTTTTCGAGCAAACCGGTCATCTTCCAGGCGCGGTACCGGGGACTGGGTCCGACGCGCAGATTGGCGGAGAGCCGAGTCGGTTCGTTGGAGTATTTTCTGACAGAACGGTATTATCTTTTCGCGCAGAATCGCTCCGGCGCGGTGGTGCGGGCCTGCGTGCACCATATTCCCTGGCCTCTTGAAGACGCACATGCGGAGATTGAGCGCAACGACTTGGCAGAAGCAATTGGAATCGAACTGCCGGATCAGGAGCCCGTCCTGCATTACTCACGGCGGCTCGCGGTGTATTTGTGGCCAGCAGAACTGGCACATCCCTTGCTGTCGACGCGGCGGACGCCGGTGGTGGTTGCGCCGTCGGGATAATACTGCCTTCCGGTGTAAGAGATCTCGAGAAAATTTCGGGGAGCGTGACGCGCGGGTGATGTCAGGCACAGGCGGTCGTGTATCGCCCTATAATCAGTCGTGAATCACGCGATGCGCGATTGAGGATACGGAAACGGACATGGCAAGTTTGCAGGGAAGAATTGCCCTGGTGACAGGTGCGTCGCAGGGGATTGGACGGGCGTGCGCGCTGGAACTGGCGAGGGCTGGAGCGGTGGTGGCTCTGGCAGCACGGAACGGAGCCAAGCTCGCCGAAGCGGCAGCGGAGATTCAGGCGGCGCCAACCGCGGCGGGACAAAACGGACAGGCGGCAGTCTTCGAGCTCGACGTTGCCAGCGAGGAATCGATCAAGGCCGGCGCGAAGGCGGTGCTGGAGCGATTCGGCAAAGTGGAGATTCTCGTGAACAACGCTGGCATTACGCGCGACGACCTGATGATGCGGATGAAGCGCGCGGATTGGGATGATGTGCTGCAGACAAACCTGACCGGCGCATTTCTCCTGACGCAGGCGCTGCTTCGGCCCATGCTGAAGAACCGCTGGGGACGAATTATCAACATCACCAGCGTGGTGGGACGTACGGGACAGGAAGGCCAGGCGAACTATGCGGCGTCGAAGGCAGGCCTGATCGGATTGACGCGATCGCTGGCACGGGAGGTAGCGTCGCGGGGCATCACGGTGAATGCGGTTGCGCCGGGATATATTGAGACGCCGATGACCGCGGTCTTGGACGAGAAGTTGCGCGCGGCAATGATCGAGCAGATTCCGCTGGGACGGCCCGGGACGGACGCGGAGATCGCGCACTCGGTGGCATTTCTCGCGTCGGACGTGGCGGGGTATATCACGGGTCACGTGCTGGATGTGAATGGCGGGATGTACATGAGCTAAGGCGAGTTGGCCTTGCCAAACGCGGCCTCCGAGTCGTGCGAACAAGCTCCGGAGTGCGCAGGGGTAGGGACCCAGGGACTGGGACGCTGGCGCGTTGCGTTTCGCGCCCGCTTATTGTGGCGTAGCGGGCGGGAGAGTTCCGGAGGAGCCGCGGCTGCGTTCCCCGTTTGGCAGCGGGCCCATGACCGCAACCGAGGTGGCGAGGAAGTTTCCACCCTTGATGGAGCCTTCTACTCGCACCATGTCGCCCACTTGGATATCGCCCAGCGTGATCGGGTCGCGGCGCTTGCGGAAGGTGGTATTCTCGTCCGCGACGAACGTGTGAGCTTCGTTTCTGGGACCTCCCTGAAGGGTCACCGTCACATCATTGATGGCGGTCACGCGGCCCGCGAGCCAGGTTTTGCCAAAGTTCGCTTCCATCTCGCGCATCTCTTTGGCGCGTTCAGGATCGATGAGCATGACGAAGACGGCGCCAACGGATTTCGCTGCCGGGTCGACTTCACCGCCAGCAGCGATGACGTCGCCGACTTTGATTTCGTCGGCCTTGATGGGAGTGGGAGGTGTGCGCGGACCCTCGGCTTCGCCGTCGCTCTGGGGCCGGCTGCGACGCGGCTGGCCCGGAGGCTGTTTCACGATGCGAGTGTTGACGCTGTAGTGAATGGTGTAGGTTTCGCCGAGTTCGGTCCTAATGGTGAAGTGATCCGGAGTGACTTCAGTGACGGTGCCGACCGTGCCGCGGCCTGCGCCCATGCCGAAGCCACTGCCGCGACCGCCGCGCTGGCCCTGCCAGCGTCCCTGACCTGAGGTTTGCTGAGAGTTGCTCTGATCCTGGTCAGGGCTCTGGGCAACTGCACAGGTGACAGCAAGACTGAGAAAAGCGGCAGCAAAAACATGGATCTTCATGACAATTCCTTGCGACGATACCCCATTGCCTCTTTAGGTAGACGATTGGAACGGGCGGGAAGACGACGCAAGTTTGTGCGGAAGACGGTCCTGAATGCCGCCGCACGGCGAAAATTCAAGGATTTCTCTGCTCAGCCATGAGCTCCTGAAAAGCGGGGAGCCCTCGAAGGCCGGCAAATTCGCTATCGGCCTCGATTTTCTTGGTGCTGATGAATCCTTCGTTCAGGGCCATGCGCAAGTATTCGATGGCGCGAGCCTTCATGCCCGCGCGCACGCAGCTTTTGGCCATGTAATAGTTCATTGCGCCGCGCTGCTGGAGCGAGGAGGGGTTTTCGACGCGCGGCCCGGATTCCTCACCGAAGATAGTGGGATTGAGGGCGATCGCGGCCTGATAGGCTTCCCATCCTTTCTGGTATTTGTGCTGCGCGAGGAGGTCGGTTCCAAGATTCTTGAGGACGAGGGGTGCCGCGGGATCAAGCTTGAGCGCCTTGTGGTACATCTTCACGGCCTCCCGATACAGGCGCTCCGAATCATAGATGGTTCCCATGTTGTTCCAGACGTTGGAATTCTTGGGATCGATTTTGAGTGATTCGCGATAGCAGCGCAGTGCATCCTGCGAGTTGAACATCATCTGGTAGGCGATTCCCATTTTGTTCCACACGGCGGCCGAGTTGCGCGGGGCTTTTTTATAGGCCTCGATAGCTGCCTGATACCGTTGATGCGACATCAGGGAATCGCCCAACTCCTCTGGCGTGGGAGGCGGAGAGGGGATTTGCGAGATGGCAGGAGACTTTGGCGCTTGAGCGCCGGGAACCGGAACCGAGGTCAAAGTCGGTGTCGGAGCTTGCGAAGTTGCCAGAAGAGGAAAGGCAACGAGAACAAAACTCAGCGTAATTGCCTGAAACTGGAAGTGTTCGTTGAGACTGCGCATACACCCTCCTTCAATTAGAAGGAATCGGGGCGACAAACTGGCTGATCGTCTCGTCGGTTGGACATATTAAAGCACCAAAAGACTAGAAAAGGCCACATAAATGGTCAAAGCCCAGACACGAGCGGACTGTTCCGGTACTGGAAATGAGTGATTGGTAAAAAGAACGAAAAAAAACGGAGGAATCGGAAACGTAACGATATCATTGCGCATCGGATCTTCATAAGAATGTCTCCCCCGAAGATCGTCCCCAAAACAACCCGCATCAATCCGTGAGAACGCATCATTCCATGAGAAATGGAGAGACATGAGCATAGCCATATCCTCTTTTGGCCAGTTGGACATAGCCACACGATTCAGTGAGGCGCGTCGGCGCACGATGGAACTTGTCGAGCCGCTGACGCCGGAAGACATGATGGTGCAGTCGTCGTCGGATGCTTCGCCCGCCAAGTGGCACCTGGCGCATACCGCATGGTTCTTTGAATCATTCATTCTGCGGGAGTTCCTTGAAGGATACCGGCCATTCAACCCGGAGTTTGCGTGGCTTTTTAACAGCTATTACCAGAGCTATGCGAAGTTTCCCGAGAAGCGGTTGCGGGCTTCGTTTTCGCGGCCGGGTTTGGAGGAGATTCTGCGCTACCGAGAGTATGTGGATGAGGGGATCGGCCTCCTGTTGGAGAGCGATCCGCATCCCGAAGCGTTGAGCCGTGTGGAATTGGGCGTGAACCACGAGGAGCAGCACCAGGAGTTGCTGCTCACGGACATATTGCATGCGTTTTATACCAATCCGCTGAGGCCAGCTTACCGTGAGGAGAAGCGGGACGGCGGGGCCAAGAAGGGTGAGGCTGAAAGTGGGGAGCTGGGACTAAAACATTCGGCTGGGCCGCTGGGTTTCGTTGAATTTGAAGGCGGCCTGAGCGATGTGGGTTACGACGGTGATGGATTCTGCTTTGACAATGAGCGGCCGAGGCACAAGGTATGGCTGGAGCCGTACCGGTTGGCGAATCGCCTGGTTACGTGCGGCGAATTTGCGGAGTTCATTGCCGATGGTGGGTATGGCAAGCCTGAGCTATGGCTCTCAGCGGGCTGGGACGCGGTGCAGCAGAACGGCTGGCGGGCGCCGCTCTACTGGACAGGTGAGGACGAAGGTTGGAGCATCTTCACGTTGCGAGGCGAGCAGCCGCTCGAGCAAAGGCTGGCAGCGCCGGTGAGCCAAGTGAGCTTTTTTGAAGCTGATGCCTACGCGCGCTGGGCAGGCAAGCGGCTAGCGACGGAGTTCGAGTGGGAAGCGGCAGTGGAAGGCCGGCCCGTGGAGGGAAACCTGCTGAACTTGGCTAGGCTGACGCCCGCTGCTGAGACAGGTGAGAATAGGGCGCAATTTTACGGGGATTGCTGGGAGTGGACGGCAAGCGCCTATCTGGGCTATCCGGGGTTCAAGCCTCTGCCGGGATCATTGGGCGAATACAACGGGAAATTCATGAGCGGACAGATGGTGCTGCGAGGTGGTTCGTGCGTGACGCCGAAGGCACACATTCGATCTAGTTACAGGAATTTCTTTTCACCGGAGACGCGCTGGCAGTTTTCAGGAATCCGGCTGGCGAGTTCATAACGCAAATTCAGGAAATTGCATCGAACCGAGAACAGATGACTACGATGGCGTTGCAGGTTTTTTCCCCAGCGGTTGAGGAACGGGTCGCATTTGCGGTCCGGGAGGGCTTGGGTTTGATGCAGAAGCGGCTGCCGCCCTGGCTGTTTTATGACGAAGCCGGCTCTCGTCTCTTTGAAGAGATCACAGAGCGGCCGGAGTACTACCTGACACGGACGGAACGGGCCATTCTTGCCGAGCATGCTCAGTCGATCATGGAGCGGGCGGCGCAGGGTAGGCGACTGCGCATTGTCGAACTAGGCGCAGGGTCGGCGGACAAGACCCGGCTCCTGCTGGGTGCGGCCGTAGCCTTGCAGGGCAGGGTGGTGTACGAACCGGTCGACGTTTCGGCGAGTGCGCTGCAGTTGGCGACGGAGCGTATCGAGCGGGAGATTGCCGGCGTGACGGTCGCTCCGCAGGTGATGGATTACACGCGTGGGCTGGAACTGGCGGAGACCGATGAACGGAAACTCGTGCTCTACATCGGGTCGAGCATCGGGAATTTTGAGCCATGGGAAGCAGAGAACCTGCTGACGATGGTGCGCACGGCACTGCAGCCCGGCGATGGGTTGCTGCTGGGAACAGACCTCGTGAAGGACCAGTCGATCCTTTTGCCTGCGTATGACGACGCGGCGGGCGTGACGGCGGCATTTAACCTGAATCTGCTGGCCCGCTTGAATCGGGAACTCGATGCGGACTTCGATCTGGAGAGCTTTGAGCACAGGGCCTTGTGGAACGACTCGAAATCGCGTATCGAAATGCACCTGGTAAGCCGGATCAAGCAGGAAGTGTGCTTCAGGGGGATGGACTTCGAGGTGCGCTTTAGAGAGAACGAGTCGATTCACACCGAGAACAGCTACAAATACCGGATCGAACAGCCCGAAGAGTTGCTGACGAAGGCGGGCTTTGCGCAAGAGGGAAGGTGGACAGACAAGCGGGGCTGGTTTGCAGTAAGCCTTGGCCGGGTGTGAAGGCGCAAAGTAGCGCCAATTGAGATTCAATTTAAAAGCATCGGAGCGGGCCGCCTGCGTGGATAGCTGCGCCGGCGGCGATTTTTTTCTGGTTGGTATGGAAAGGAGAAGGATATACTTCCGTCGATTTGAAATCCGGGAGTTCGGTTGCGTTCTGACCAACGGGAGATTAAGGCCAAATGAAAACATTTTCACGGCGTGATGTATTGAGGACTACCCTTCTGGCTCCGGCGGCGGTTGCGGCCGCGCAGGGCTTCGCTCCGATGGAAGCAGCAGCAGCGCACACGATGGGGGAACTGCATGGGCCGCTGAGCGCAGGGAACACGCTCGCTTCAGCCACGCCTGGCGCAGGCCGCGAACGACTGTTGCTCGATTTTGGATGGCGGTTTCACTTTGGAGACGCCTGCGATCCGAACAAGGACTTTGGATACGGCACCGCGGGCGCGGGGAATTTTCAGAAGACGGGAAACTTTATGCCTGCCGGCGCACTCGCGTTCGACGATGGCGATTGGCGCAGCATAGATCTACCGCACGACTGGGCCATTGAACTGCCGTTCCAGAACGACCGCGATCTCGAGAGCAAAGGATTTTACCCGCTCGGCCGCAAGTATCCGGGAACCAGCGTGGGATGGTATCGACGCGTTTTCGATCTGCCAGCCGACGACGCAGGCAAGCGCATCACGATTGAGTTTGACGGCGCCTACCGCGACGCGATGGTAGTTTTCAATGGGTTCTACATTGGACGGCACAGCGGCGGGTACGATCCGTTCAGCTTCGACGTGTCGAATTTCACGTACCCCGGTCACTCGAATGTGCTGCTGGTGCGGGTCGACGCGACGGAGAGCGATGGATGGTTCTACGAGGGCGCGGGAATTTATCGCCATGTGTGGCTGGTGAAGACGACTCCAGTCCATGTGAAGAAGTGGGGAACCTTCGTCCGATCGGAGATACGGAACTCAGACGCCAAGCTGTCGATTCTTACCGAAGTGAGCAATAGTGGGAACGTCGCCCGCAATGCGCGAGTGATTTCGACCGTTCTCGATCCGTCGGGAACGGCGGTCGGGAAAGACATTTCGGCGGCGGCGCAGGTCGAAGCGGGTGCGGGGCATGACTATCGCCAGGAGATTGTCGTGAATCATGCGCAGCTTTGGTCGCTCGAGGAGCGGAACCTGTACAAGCTGGTGACAGAGATCCAGTCGGACGGCGCAGCGGCGGATCGCTACGAAACGCCATTTGGCATCCGGACGGCGGTGTTCGATGCCGAGCGCGGACTGCTGGTGAATGGCACGCCGGTGAAACTGAAGGGCACGTGCAACCACCAGGACCACGCTGGGCTGGGTGTTGCGCTGCCGGATGCAGTGCAGTACTACCGCGTGCGAAAGCTGCAGGAGATGGGCTGCAATTCGCTGCGTACCTCGCACAACCCGCCGACTCCTGAATTACTTGATGCATGCGATCAGCTTGGAATGCTGGTCTTTGACGAGACGCGCATGATGTCGTCGAATCCTGAGGGTCTGACCCAGTTTGAGGACCTGGTGCGGCGCGACCGCAATCACCCCAGCGTGTTCATGTGGTCGATGGGCAACGAGGAAGGACAGGCGAACACGGAAAAGGGCGTGCTGATTCTCACTGCGATGAAAGAGGTTGCCACCCGGAACGACGGGTCGCGTCCGGTTTCCATCGCTCCCACGGGCGCCATTGGCACGGGCGGCCTGGCCGTGTGCGATGTCGCCGGCTATAACTACATGGACCCGCAGGCCGAGCTATTTCATAAGGCGCACCCTGAGAAACCGGTGATGGGGACAGAAACTGTGAGCGCAGTTGGAACGCGAGGGATTTACATCACCGATCATGAAAAGGGATTCGTGAGTTCGTACGATCCCTACACCACAACGGGACGCGCATCGGCCGAGGGGTGGTGGAGTTTCTGTGCGGCGCGGCCGTGGCTTTCGGGCGGGTTTGTGTGGACAGGCTTTGATTATCGAGGCGAGCCGTCGCCAGATGGGTGGCCGAACATCAGCTCGCAATACGGAATCATCGACACCTGCGGTTTTCCGAAAGACACGTTCTATTACTACCAATCGTGGTGGACCGGCAAGCCGGTGCTGCATCTTTTTCCCCATTGGAACTGGCCGGGGATGGAAGGCAAGGAGATTGCAGTCTGGGTCTTTTCGAATCTTGATAGCGTGGAGCTGTTCCACAATGGCCAAAGCCTCGGGGCAAAAGATGTGAAGAAGGATTCGCATGTTGCCTGGGTTGTGAAGTACGCACCCGGAACGATCGAGGCGCACGGCTTCAGGGGTGGCCAGCAGGTGATGAGCATGAAGCGCGAAACGACCGGTAATGCAGCAAAGCTGGTTCTGCGGGCGGATCGCAGGGAGATCGCTGCGAACGGGGAAGACGTTGCGATGTTCGCGGTTGAGGTGCAGGATGCGCAGGGGCGCACAGTTCCCATCACGGACAATGAGGTGACCTTTATAGTGTCGGGAGCCGGCAAACTGGTGGGCACGGGGAACGGCGATCCGACGGATCACGCGCCGGACAAGGGGAGTTCGCGCAAGGCGTTTTCGGGTTTCTGCATGGGGCTTGTGCAGGCATCCAAGAATTCCGGCGATATTAAGGTTGAAGTTACTTCCCCGGGCCTCAGTTCTGCATCCGCGACAATTGCGGCGAAGCAAGTTGAACTGCGGCCGCAAATCGCAGTGTGGGAGCGCGAAGTGCCCAAGGGCGCAGGGATTACAGGGCTATGGCGGCCCGCGTCGGCGGCTGCAGGACCGGGCTCCGAATTCATCGAAATGATCATCGGGGGCAGCAATTCGATCTTCACGTTCAGGCAGCAAGGAAGTAGCCTGACGGGCAGCATCGAGGGAAGCGGCGGATTCTTTGGCGGAAATGATGTCCCGGTTCCAATCAAAGACGGACTGGTGGACGGAAGCCAGGTTGCTTTCAAGTCGGGCAACAACACGTATGAAGGGAAGATTGTTGGCGACCGCATCGAATTGCAGCGGCGGATCAAGCTTCCGTGGGACGTTCCGACGCCTCCGAAGGAAAATCCAAATGGACCGGCGATCGGGCCCGCGCCGGATGGATCGGATCCTTCAATGGATCCAACATGGAAGTTTCCGTCGAGCATTCCGGTCGTGCTCAAGCGCGTGGAGCGGTGAGGTGGTCGAGCCGGTCTTTACCGGGCCGGCTCGACGGGCTGGCAGTCGGGTTGCGAGGGAAATGCGGCTTTCTTCCGTTGCTATTCTCCGCGCAATGCCTTCATCGGATCGATGGACGCTGCACGAAGCGCGGGCAGCGCGGATGCGGCCAACGACAGCAGCATGACGCCGATTGCTGCCACAGAGAGCATCATCGGATCATAGGGGCTGACGCCGAAGAGCAGCGAACGCAGCAGCCCTGCGGCTGCCACGGAGCCGGCGAGCCCGATTACGCATCCAACCACGGCTAGCTTTGCGCCGGACCTGAGGATGAGCTGGACGATCGCCGCGCGAGGCGAGCCAAGCGCCATGCGGATGGCCATCTCCTGGACTCGAGAAGCGACGGTGAATGCGATGATGCTGTAGATTCCGAGTACCGCGAGCAAGACGGCGGCGAAAGCGAAGCTCCCGATAAGCACGGTATTGAAGCGCCGCGGCGCTTCGCTCTCTGAGATCCCCTGCTCCATGGTCTGCACCTGCGTGAGCGGCAGCAATGGGTCAATGGAGCGAACGGTCGCGCGCAGGTCATTCTCCATTTGTTCCGGTGGCAGCGTGGAACGGAGCGCGATGTAGCCGCCATTGCCGTTGAGATCGTCAGGAGATGCAAGCGATCCTGCATCAGCGTCTCCCTGGTCGACGGGCGTGTAGTACTGCTCCTTCGACGGCTCATCGGGAGAGCTGAGCTTCACGTCGTCCACTTCGCCGATGACGGTGAGCCACGGGGTCTGCATCGCTGGCGTGCCGATGCGCAGGCGCTTCCCAAGCGGATCCTGATTGGGCCAGAAATGCTGAGCCAGCTTGTGATTCACAATCACGACGAGTTGCTTTCCGGCGCGATCGTCGTTGGTGAAGTACCTTCCGCGCAGCAAGGGGATTCCCATGGCCGGGAAGAAGTTTCCCATCACCTGCGAGACGGTGGCCAGGTTCATATCCGCTCCCTTGGGCGGCGTATAGCCATCGACGACGAATGTCTGGTTATTGTTGTTGCTGCCGTCGGGCACCACGCTGGACATTCCAACCGCAGTCACTCCGGGAAGCTGGTAGAGCTTGTCCAGCAGCTGGTGATTGAATTCGTCGACCTGAGTCTGCTTTGTGTATTGCTTCTGCGGCAGAGAATAGGACGCTGTGGTGAGGTGATCAGGGCGGTAGCCGAGCACGACGGAGCGCATTTCCTGGAAGCTGCGCAGCAACAGACATGACGCAGTCATAAGGACGAGTGCAATCGCAATTTCGGCGACTACCAGCGTTGAACGCAACCGCGCGTGTCCGCCGCTTTCCGAGCCGCTGCGTCCGCCTTCTTTCAGATTGCTGTTCACATTGGTTCGCAGCGCGGCAAAGGCCGGGGCCAATCCGCAGAGCAGCCCCGTGACCACGCCCAGCGAAAGCGAGAAGGCAACCACTTGCCAGTCAAGACCAATTTCGCTGACCCGCGGGAGACTCTCCGGCAGCAAACTCTTGCCGACGCGGAGCGCCACGGCAGCAAGGGTGAGCCCCAGAACGCCACCGCTCAGGCTGAGCACCAGGCTCTCCATGATTGCCTGCCGCAGCAGCGCCGAGGTACGCGCTCCGAGGGCCATGCGCACAGCGACTTCTCGTTGCCGCTTGATGGCTCTCACCAGCATGAGACCGGCGAGGTTAACGCACGCAATCAGAAGCACAACCGCAACGGCGAGAAAGAGCGTTCGCAGCAACGGCCGGGTGGACTCGACCCTGTCTTCGCGCAGCGAATGTACCTTCGCCGTGATGCGGAGGTTCGCAATCATCGCGGGATAGTTGCGCATGATCTCCTGCGCCACGGTCTCCGCGTCGCTCTGCGCCTGTGCCGGAGTCACGCCGGGTTTCAGCCGCCCGACCATTTGATAGCTCCAGTTTGCCGCAGCGACGGGGAGAAGTTCGTCGGGAGTGAAACTCATGGGCACCCACAAATCCGTGTGATAGAGCTGCCCGGTTACCAGCGGGAACTGAAAACCCTTGGGCATCACGCCGATGATGACGTAAGGCTTCCGATCGAGCAGTATTTTGGTTCCCAGCACATGCGGATCGCTGTGAAAGCGATCGACCCACATTCCGTAACTCACCACAACGACCTGCTGATGGTGCTCGTCTTCCTCTGCCGTGAAGACTCGGCCGAGACGCGGAGAGACACCCAGCGCGGCAAAGACGCCTGCCGTCATGCGCGCCGCATTGACCTGTGCCGGTTCACCGGCTCCGGAGAGCTCAAAGCCGGCATACTGGTAGCCTCCCAGCGCGCTGAATCCGTGCGTATCGCGGGTGTAGGCCTTGATATCGGGCACAGTGACGCCAACGGAGTTGTCTCCGCCAACATTGACGCCGGCCAGCCGGTCCCCCAGTACCATGAGCCGCTCGGGATCGGGAAACGGCAGAGGCCGCAGAAGCACCGCCTGCACGATGGAAAAGATCGCGGTTGTGGCACCAATGCCGAGCGCAAGCATCAGGATTGCCGTGATAGCAAATCCTGGTGACTTGGCCAACTGCCTCATTACGAATCGAAAATCGAGAAGCACTTTGCGCATGGGGAGTCCTCACTGGATGTCAGGCTAAGAATCTCACAAGCACTTATCCGGCCAAAACAAGCGGCGCCGAAACCGCGTGGAATCAGGAGAATGCGCCGAGCGCGATCGGCATGAAATGTTCGGGCCCGGATCCGGTGTCCGCAAATGAACAGGAACCAGCGCGCGATTCGGTCCTGGAATTCGATACGAAGTATTGGACGGGGGAGTTCAAATTGGGCCAGCAAACGCTATTCGGTTCGGAGAGCCTGCATGGGGTCGATGCCGGCCGCGCGGCTAGCTGGAATGGCGCTTGCCCCCAGGGTCACGAGGATCATGCCCGTGGCGGCCAGTAGATAGGTAAGCGCGTCGAGAGGCTTGACGGCGTAAAGCGACGAAGACAGAGCGCGGCCCAGGAGAATAGCGAGCGGCACGCCGGTGGCAATGCCGGCCGCGGTGAGCAAAAGGCTTTCGCGAAGGATGGACCAGACCACCTGGCCACGGCGGGCGCCCAGGGCCATGCGCAAGCCGATCTCCGCTGTTCGCGTATTGACGCGGTAAGCCAGCGTGCCATAGAGGCCGGTGGCAATGAGTGCGACGGCCAGTAATCCGAAGAATTCGGCCAGTCGGGCAAAGAGAATCTGATGCGCAATGGATTCGTCATATTGAGCGCGCTGCGTCATCGGATTGATCAGGGGAAGGTCTGGATTGATGCGCTGCAAGACTCTCGCTGCGGAGGGCAGGATGGAAAGCGGAGCGCCGTGCACACGCAGTTCGACGTTCATTGCGCCGATGACGGGAATCTGCGCATACATGTACCAGGCCATGGGAATGGGCTGCTCGATAATGCTGCGATACTTGTGGTCCTTTACCACTCCGACGATGGTCATTGTGTAGGGATAACCTGAAGGCCCGATGGTGTGGCCGAGGGGATTCTGATTGGGCAGGAAGCGCCGGGCAAACTCCTCATTGATGATTCCGACATGAGGCGAGGCGGCCGTATCGGTGTCGGCAAAGTCGCGGCCTTCGAGGATGGGTACTCCAAGGGTGTGGAAAAAGCCAGGGCCGACGACATTGCTGCGAACCGTCCTCGACTCTCCATTGGCCACCTGGGGAAGCCTGCCGTCAACGACCATGGCGCTGTTGTTTGAACGGCCCGAACCAATGCGCGATTCCATGATGGTGACGGACTGGACACGCGGGAGCGCGCGCAGCTTCTCGATGAAGTTGCGATAAAAGGCGATGCCCTCGGGGACGGAGCTGAAGTTGGGCTTGACTCCGAAGACCACGAGCCCGTTGGTCGAAAAACCCAGCGGGGTGTTCTCAAGATTTTGAAGCGTCCGGACCAGAAGGCCCGCGCCAACAAGAAGAACAAGGCACATTGCCATTTGCAAGCCGACAAGAATTCGGCCGAGACGCGAATTGCCGGGGTTCGCTTGCGCTGAGGATGTCGCGGTCTTGAGGGACAGAGCCGGAGCAGCGCGGATGGCGATCCGCAAGGGGGCGAAACCGAGCAGAAGCGTAGCCAGCACAAGGATTGCGAAGGTGAAGCCGAGGACGGTCCTGTCGGGAGCGAGGCTCGATTCGATTGAGGCCCAGGCAGCGAGCGCTCGGGTCGCCCAGAAGGCAAAGGTCCAGGCCAACGCGCCGCCCGCGATGACCAGCAGAGCACTTTCTGCGAGGAGTTGATGGAGCAGCGCATTCCGTCCCGCGCCCAGGGCAAGGCGCAGCGAGAACTCCCTCTCCCGCGTTGTGTTCCGTGCGATGGTGAGCATGGCCACATTGCCGAGGGCGATGAGAAGCACTAGCCCTACCAGCGCCATCATGATCTTGAGAGGCTTGCCGTATTCGCCTTCGAATCCCGGGAAATCCTTTGCATCGACGAGGCTCAGGACGGGCAACTTCTCTTGCGCTTCAGGATTGCCGAGGCCGATATAGGCCGCGGTCTGAAAAACGGGCTGAAGCTGCTCGACTGCCTGCACCCGGGAGACTCCAGGGGCCAGCCGCGCCACCAGACGCAGGCACCACCATGTCGGGTTATGGCGGTATGTCTTGTTGTTGTCAAGCGGATTTCCCCAGGCATTCAGCTCGGGACGGTCTTGCAGGGGGATCCAGAAATCGGTTGACTGACCCGCTTCGAGTCCTTCGAAGCCGGGGGCAGTAATCCCCACGATGATCATGGGGACGTCATTCACAAAGAGGGTCTTGCCGAGCACATCGGGATTGCGCTCAAACCTTCGCTCCCAGTAGTCGTAACTGAGGACGGCGATGGGCGAGCGATCGGTTTCGTCCTGCTCACTGAATCCGCGCCCGCGGATGAGCCTGACGCCGAGGCCAGAGAAAAATGCACCGCTCACCATGTCGCCCTCCGCTTCCTCGGGCTGCGTTCCGTAGCGCACGGCAACTTTTGTTGGCGACAAAGGAACGTAGGCAATGAGAGCCGACACGGCGCGGGTTTGCTCCCGCAAAGCCTCGTACACCGGGTAGGAGAAGGTTTCGGTGGTATCGATGGTGCCGGTGCGCTCGGGAGGATTCGACGTGCGCAGATAGACGAGGCGGTCTGGATCTGCGACGGGCAAGGAGCGCAACAATACCGCGTTCATAACACTGAAGACCGCGGTATTGGCGCCTATGCCGAGAGCCAGAGTCAAGATCGCGGTGAGGGCAAAGCCGGGACTCCGCAGCATCGAACGGACACCGACGCGAAGGTTTCGACTCAGCGAACCCAGCCACATCGGCCGCCCTCTCAGGTTGAAGCGTTCCTGCGCCACCGAGACGCTCCCGAACTCAGTGTGCGCCCTTCTGCGCGCCTCTTCGCTGCTCAGGCCCTCCTGCCGCATTTCGTCCGCCGCAAGCTCGAGGTGCGAGTTAATCTCTTCGGCAAAGTCCTGGGCGCTGCGTTTGCGTCGAAACATCGCTGGGTCTCCTCTACGTGCAGTGTAGGAGCGGGTTGAAGAAACCCCTGAGCCGGCGGCTCTTGGGTAGGCATACGACCCAAGTATGAGCGCATTTGGGTCGGATGTCAACCTGAGCGCTCATAATCGCTGCGGCTTCAGATAGCAGGAGATGTCGTTGCAGCCACGAATCGCAAGTTCTTATAGGCACAAGGAATCAGCGAGCGCTCATTCTGGAAGTTAATACGATGTCTTAAAGGGATGAGTTCAGCGCTGGGGAACTATTTTCAATTGAAGTGTAAGAAAGGTCGAAAAGCATCGCGTTGTTCCTCACAGGCCTTGCCAGCGACTTATCTGAGGCTGTCTGATGCCCGGAATGCGGACATTTCACTTACTCGAAGGCTTTTTTCTAGCGATTTTCCCGGCCTTCTTTTTGGGTGGACTGGCCGGCGCGGCGCCAGTTTCGTATTCGCTCTGCACAAGACCGCCCTTGTAGGTGCGCGTCGCAACGTGGCGAAGAACGATGTCGCGCGGCACGGGACCAAACAACGGGATCCCCTCTCCGATCAGGACCGGCACCCGCGTAATCACCAGGCGGTCGATGAGTCCGGCGGCCAGGAATCGCTGAATGGTGAGGCCGCCGTCGATATAAGCGTGCTTAAAGCGACGGGCTTTGAGCTGGGCGACGATTTCGGCGGGTTCGCCGGCCATTTGGTTGACCACTCCCTTCTTGATCCACGAGAAATCGAGCCGGCGACTGCTGAGCACCACCACCGGCTTCTTGCCATAAAGCCATTGTCCATAGGACACGACAAAATCGTAGGTTTTGCGGCCGATGACGATGACATCGACGCTGCGATAGAACTCTTCAAAACCGTGCGGCTCCTGGCCACCGGTGTCGAGGAAATCAACGCTGTGGCTGGGCCGGGCGAGAAAGCCATCTACGCTCACTCCACAAAACACAGAGAGCTTCATGGCGCGCCTCCAGATTTGAGACCGTCTCAAGGGTTATTTTTCGCCGCCAGCTGCCTACTTTGGCGTGGCGATACGGACGAGCAGGACATCGTGGCTGGCGAGTTCGAGCGGCATACCGTCGGTGAGCTCCATCTCCTTGCCGGTCCAGAGATCTTTGGCTTGCTGCGAGCCGTGTAGGCCGAGTTTTTCGAGATTCAGATGGAAGGGATGCGTTGAGTAGCGGTCGCTGCCGGCGTTGAGTACGGCAATGGCCATGGCTCCGCCATCAAGATGGCGCGTCCACACGTCGACTTCGCCGTCGGAGTAAACGCGGCTGGCCTGCCGTCCGAGAGGGTCTTGATCGATGGCGATGACGTCGCGGTTGAGAAGGATGTCCTTGACTGCCGGACTCATGTGGGGCAGGTCGTTGCCGGCCAGCAGCGGCGCGGCGAGCATCGCCCACATCGAGAAATGGGAACGATTCTCAGCGAGCGAGAGCTTGCCATTGCCGACTTCGAGCATGTCGGGGTCGTTCCAATGACCGGGGCCGGCGTAGCTCTCAAGTCCAGCCTGCTGGCTGAGGATGTCATAGATGCGATCCCAGTCGGGCGAGATGTCGCCAGTGGTGCGCCACAGGTTGCCGCCCAGCGCGGGAGCCCATTCCCAGGGCGCGTCCCACCCGTACTGGCAGAGGGAGAAGACGATCGGGCGGCCGGTGGCTTTAAGCGCGTCCGACATTTTCTGGTAAGCGGCGATCATGAGACGCATCTGCTCGGCTTTATCATGGGGGGCCTGTTTTTCCATGACTTCGGGAATGAAGCTGCAGAGGTCGTATTTGAGATAGTCGATGCCCCAGGCAGCATACATCTTCGCGTCTTGCGCTTCGTGGCCTAAGGATCCTTCGTAGCCTCCGCAGGTTTTGGGACCAGGGCCGGAGTAGATGCCGATCTTGAGACCCTTGGAGTGGACATAGTCGGCGAGTGCTTTCATGTCAGGGAATTTGGAATTGGTGTGAAGCACACCGTTGGCGTCGCGCTTGCCCTCCCAGGTGTCGTCGATGTTGACGTAAATATAACCCGCGTCCTTCATGCCGCTGGAGACGATCAGATCGGCGGCCGCGCGAATGTCCTTATCAGTCACCTTGTCGGCGAAATAGTTCCAGCTATTCCAGCCCATGGGCGGGGTTTGCGCTACTGATTGCGCGAAGGCGGCTGGTGCTGTTGGAGCGAGGGACGCGATGGCGAGGACGAGAACGGCGATCGGCAATGAAGCGGAAAGACGCATTGGCGGTTCCTTTTGGAAACGATTTCAATTGCAGCGCAATGGTAAGCCGCGAGGCGCTGGATGGGCAATCATCAGCTCTCAGTTGGCAGCGGAGCAAGGGGCCGGAGCGATCAGGATGTGGCGAGGATCAGGAGACCTTGAAAGCCTTGTCGGCGATGGCGTTGGGCGCGCGGCCGGCAGGGAGAAAGGTGAAGAGTGACGGCAGCGCGGTGCGCACAACGGCGACGTCGCCAGAGCGGGAATCGACAACAAAGAGCAGGTTGCCTGCATTGGAGAACGCCATGGCCGAAGGGCCATCGCCAACATGGATGCCGCCATGAATGCCGCCAACGCGCCTTCCATCGAGGATGGAGTAGACGGTGACATATTGGGATTGCAGGTTGCAGACGTAGAGAAGAGCGTTGTCGGCGGAAACGAGGCCGCGGACGGGGTGATCTCCCATGAGGTAGGCGCCGAGGACATCGTCGGTTCCCGTGATCACTTCAGAAATGGAATCGCTGAGCGAGTTCAAGACGAAGATTTCGCCGCCATCGGGCTTGAGAGCGACTTGCGCCGGCTGGCGGCCCACGTCGAGAAGCGCCTCAACACGATCGGGCTCGGCGGGATGAGCATCGGGCCGCGCGAGGGCAATGGCCATGACCTGGTGGCCGTCGGAGCAGGCCACAAACGCCTTGGAGGAGTCGGGCAGGATTGTGATATCGCCGGCTCCGGGGCACCCTGAAAAAAGCGCCCTAAGCATACCAGTAGTCGGATCGAGGAGGCTGACCGAGTTGCTTTTTCGGTTGGCGACGGCGAGGGTCTTGTTGTCAGGCGAGACGCGCAGGGCAACGGGCTCCTGGCCTGCCCCGAGAATGGCGATTTCGCGACGTGTTTTCAGGTCGAGCACCGAGACGCTGTTGGAAGCGGAGTTGGCAACGTAGGCGCGTGTGCCGTCAGGGTTGAGCGCCAGCGCGACCGGCTGGCCGCTGACGGGGATGGTCGAGACGACGCGGTTGTGCTCCGAATCGATGATTGAAACCGAGCCGGAACCACCGGCAGAGCCCTTGTTGACGACGTAAACTTCGTTGCGCGTGGGGCTGGCGGCGACGGCCACCGGATCCTGGCCGACGGGCAGCTCGCGGTCGAGGCGAACATTGACGACGTCGTAGATCGACACGGTGCCGCTGCCGCTGTTGGTGACATATACGTATTCGCGGTAATTGGCAGGGTACTGAGGAAAGTCGTGGGGGCGGCAGGCGGTGAGGGGAATTAATCCAAGATATGCGAGAACGAGGATGGACTTCAAAAAAAGGGAAGGATGACCCAGGCCCGCGAATACGGACCCAGAATAGCCACGTTTACTTACGCTTGGCGTCATTGGTGTTGGATACCGCAGCCTCGACGTGCACGCCGCGGCAGATGGAGCGATGCACGACCGGAGCGATGGCTTCGATTTCTCCCATCATTTCGGCGAACTGACTGGGGTAGATGGACTGAGGCCCGTCGGAGAGAGCCTTTTCCGGCTGGTGATGCACCTCGACGATGACGCCGTCGGCACCGGTTGCGATGGAGGCGCGTGCCATGGGCAGCACGCTGTCGCGCTTGCCGGTACCGTGGCTGGGATCGACGAGGATGGGCAGGTGGCTTACGCGCTGAATGGCGGGAATGATGCTGAGGTCGAGCGTGTTACGGGTGTGGTCGGCAAAGGTGCGCACGCCCCGCTCACAAAGGATGACCTCGTAATTGCCCTCACTCATGATGTATTCCGCTGCCATAAGAAACTCGTCGAGTGTGGCGCTCATGCCGCGCTTGAGCAAAACGGGTTTGCGGAGACGGCCGGCATGCTTGAGCAGCGAGAAATTCTGCATATTGCGTGCGCCGATCTGAACGACATCGGCCCACTCAGCGACGAGGTCGAGGGTTTCATTGTCGATCGCTTCGGTGACGATGCGCAGGCCGAAGCGTTCGCGAATTTCCGCCATGATGCGGAGTGCTTCAACGCCGAGGCCCTGAAACGCGTAGGGAGAAGTGCGCGGCTTGTAGGCGCCGCCGCGAAAGAATTGCGCACCCGAAGCAGCAACCTCCTCGGCAATGGCGAGGGCCTGTTCACGGCTCTCGATGGAGCAAGGGCCGGCGATGATGGCCAGAGTACAGCCGCCGATGGTGGCATCGGTTCCGGGAAAACGGATGATGGTATCTTCGTCTTTGACGTCACGGCTGGCGAGCTTGTAGGGCTTCGAGACGCGGATGACTTCGGCTACCCCGGAGAGCGCCTCGAGGTTGCCGCGATCCACTTCGCCCTGGTTTCCGGTGATGCCGACGGCAGTGCGCTGGGCCCCGGGCATCGGGTGCGGGCGGAATCCAAGCGATTCAATGTGGTCGCAGACAGCCTGTATCTCTTCCGGCGTGGCCTGCGCTTTCATGACGACTAACATGACTGGCCTCTCAAACCTAAAGTGTACGGCAATTCCTGAGTTCCCTGCTTCCGGTCTTCGGAGCGGCGTCCGCGCCGCAAAAGGTTAGGTTCAGCGCGCAACCCGGGTGCGGCGTTCGGCGGCGCGCTTTTCAGCTCGCCACTTGAAGCCCAGCCAGGCAAGATATCCAAGCTGGAGAACCCAGGTTACGGTATAGGCAGCAATGACGTATTGGTGATCGATGACGGCGGCTTGATCCATATTTCTCCTGATTCAGGCGCGACTCTCCAGCGCCTCGCGGGCCTCTTCGGCGGCATTTTCCTGATGCTTGCGTTCCACCCGATACCGAAGTCCGAGCACCAGCACTCCCCAGCAGAACCAGGCCAGCATGTTCCAAAGGAACGGGTGGAGCATGGATGCGGCCATGCCGGAGCCGGGGGCTCCGCCGAAGACGGGAGCCGGGTGCTGCGTACGCCACCAGCGGTTCGACATGTAGACAATGGGCACATCGAGAGCACCGAAGATGCCGAGCACGGCGGCCAGCGTCTGCATCTGCGTTCCGGCGGCAAAGCGGCGCAGGAGCAGATAACTGACGTAAATGAGCCAAAGGACCAGGGTGGTGGTGAGACGGGGGTCCCATGTCCACCAGATGCCCCAGGCTCGGCGGCCCCACAGCGGGCCGGTCGTGAGGACCACGGTGCAGAAGATCAGACCCACTTCCGCTCCGGAGAGCGCCCAGGCGTCGAACAACTGTGCGCGGTCAGGATTGTTGCGGCGGGCTGCCAGAAAGCCAATGGATCCGATTAGGTTGACCGCGAAGAAGACAAACGCGACCGATGCGTTGGGCACGTGGTAGTAGATGATGCGAGAGATTTCGCCCTGCATGGCGTCACTGGGCGCAACGTACATGGCCTGGTAGAAACCCCACACCATGAGTGCGATGGTGACGACAACGTAAAGGCTGATGGCGGCTTTTTTCATTTCAGCTGATTCGATCCCGGCACATTGCGCGGGGAAAAGCTCCGGTTTCGTTCTGGGACGCATTCAGTGTACGACGATTGCGGAGTGAAGGTCTCCATCGGAGGATGTATCTCTTATTCTGCATGGAAGATCACATCAAACAGCAACAGGCTCACCGTTGTGAAGATGATGTCATAGCCCAGCAGCAATTTCATCCAGAGGATGGGGTCGCTTTCTCCGGTGAGGATATTCGTGGTGGCGCGCACCATTGCCAGCAGGGCAGGGATGAAGATGGGGAATAGGATGAGGGAGAGCAACAGCTCGCGGTTGCGGCTGCGGATGGAAAGCGCAGCGAAGAAAACTCCGTTGGCGACCAGCGCCCAGGTGCCCAGGGGCAGCACGAGGGCGAGCAGCCAGCCCTGACCCTGAATATGCAGGTTATAGAAGATGAGAAACAGCGGGGCGAGGATGATCTGCACGACGGAGACGAAGAGGAAATTGGCGATCACCTTGGCGAGATAGAGTTCAGCGCCCGGCGCAGGAGTCATGCGCTGTGCGTCCATAACCTGGTGGCGGATCTCGCGGGACCATGCCTGATTGAGCGCGCTGACCGAAGCGAACATGGTAGCGACCGAGAGCACGCCGCCGGCGATTTCGCGCGAAAAGTCTCCATGCGGGTCGAAGGCGATGGAGAACAGGACCACCACGAGAAGCGAGAAAAAAAGCATGGAGACGAACGCGTCCAATGTTCGCAGCTCGATGCGCAGATCCTTGACGAGATGGGTCCAGAGGGCGCGCGGCATCAGGCGTGACCTCGGTTGACAGCTTTGGTGAGATCGGTGGTTTCGACGGGAACCTCAAGAGTGCGAGCGGCGCGAAGATAATCGTCGGGGCTGAGGATCAACTGGGTTCCACGGGTTCCCGCAGAGACGCTGATCTTGTCGAAGAGGATGATGGTTTCATCGACGTAGACGGGATACGCCTTCTTTGAGCCGAAGATGGTTACACCGCCGCGAATGTACCCGGTGAGCGGCTGCACGTCCTTGAGCGGCGTCATCTCGGCTCTCCGAAGCCCAGCGGCGTGGGCCAACTTTTTGAAGTCGAGCTCCGCATCGCCCGGGATGATGGCAAAGAGATACTCGCCTGGAGCAGCTGTGATCAGAAGAGTTTTGAAGACCTGTTCGGCAGGCATGCCGATTTTTCTGGCAACAGCGACGGCCGAGAGATCTTCAGGATCGACCTCGTATTCGCGGAGGTCGAAGGGAATGCCGAGAGTCTCAAGAAAGCGCGCACCGTTGGTCTTCATAAGGTAGGAGACCCCGGCTCAAATGCGGCGACGCGACCGGCCTGCAGGCGGAGAACCCAGTCGGCGATGGGAGCGGCGGATTCGCGCTGGTGGGTGGTGATCACGATGGTGCGATTTCCCTGGCGAAAGCGGGCCAGAAGCTGAACCATTTGGGAGACGGACTCCACGTCCATGTTGGAGAAAGGCTCGTCTAGCAGCAGGAGTTCCGGCATAGGCAACAGGACGCGAGCCAGAGAGGTGCGCTGGCGCATGCCCTGCGAGTACTGACCGAAGGTGCGATTGAGGCCAGGATCGAGGCCCACTTGACGCAAAGCCTCCGCGGGTTCGAGACACGGCCGGCTGGGGTAGAGGCTGCGAAAGTAACTCAGATTCTCCTCGCCGGTCAGCTCGTCGTAGAGCATGGGTGCGTGGCTCATGTAGCCGATGCGGTCGCGGACATCGTGTGGCTCCTGATTGCCGAAGAGGCTCACCGTCCCGTGGGTTGGGAGGAGAAGGCCGGCGAGGATGCGCAGCAGTGTGGATTTGCCGGCGCCGTTTTCGCCGATCAGGACGTAGCATTTGCCGGCTTCAAGATCAACTGAAACCTGACGAAGCGCGGCAAAAGACCCGAAGAGTTTTGAAACCTGGTGAACACGAGCGCAGGGGATGGAACTTCCATCCTGCAAACCAGGACCTGTACGTGGGGATCCCGGATCACCACCCCCCGGACCAAGACCTGTCCATGGCGACCCAGGGCCTCCAGCCTCAGGAGTGGGCATTGTCATTCGATCAATTTGCCGCTGCTGGATTTGCCGAGCCTGCAGTTGAAGCTTCGGCTGGGCGTGGATTGGCAGCAGTTTTTGCGGGCGCTGCTCCAGGCTGAGCCGGTGCGTACTTGCTGGCGCACTTGGCCTGCAACTCGTTGGCGTGAAAGACCCCATCGCGGCCGTAGGTGCCCATCGCCAATGCCTGAGCATCGTCTTTGAAGGTGTCGGGAGGCGGTTCAGAGCCTTTGTAGACCACTTTGAGCATCCGGCCGGTTGCCGCCTTCGGGGAGTGGCTCTCAAACTCATCGAGGAGGAAGGTTACATGCGGGCCATCCTGCTGGATGGAGCCGGGTTTCACGAATCCTTCAACCCGCAACTGGCTGTGATACGCCTTGTCGCCCATGCCACCCAGCTCGGCGATAGTGACGAAGTAGCTCTTGCCGGCGTTGTAGCCGCTGCTGGCGAGCCAGGCAATGGTGCCCACAATAATGGCGACCGCAAAGCCGATGCGAATGGAGTTTGGGGAGATCTTCATGACAACTCTAACGATACGAGGCCCGCAGTGCCGGGTCAACCGTTTGGCACAACATGTGTGACCTAAATCACTTTTCGGAGGCGTAAAGCGGGGGCTTCAAATAGCTGCGACGGCTACGAGTTACTGTGCCGCGGCAAGCGTCTGCGCAGCGCGATCAAGCGCTCGCGTGAGTACGGTCAACTGCTGCTGAGCGGTGGTGGAGTCTTTGGCGTCTATGGCTTCGTTGACGCCGGGAATTACCACGGCGGCGTAGCCTGTGTATTCTCCAGGCGCGTAGATGGTGTGCTTATACCAAGGGCGGTTGGGAAGGCCAGCGGAAGAAAGCAAGTCGGATTCGACATCGCGCAGGGTCTGATTGAGTTGCGCGAGGTTGCCGTGGGGCGCGGCCTGTAATGCGTGCGCTTTGGCTGCGGCAGCGGCAAATCGGGCATCGGCGGCCTGCGCCGGGGAAAAGTCGAGCGACCCTACGCCTTTTTCGGCAGCCCTGTGTTTGGCGGCGTCAATGTACGTGCCAATTTCCCGTGCATATGCCTCGTAGTCGTAAGGAAGAACGTCGGCGTCGGCCATGCGCAAGGATTCAAGGCCGAAGATTCGGGCCATTTCCTGCAGGTACTGGAAGTGCGGATCGGCGTTCATGACGAACCAGGTGAAGTCGTCGAAGGTGGAGTGGTAGACGCCGTACGGGCCATCGGAGCCGACGTCGGCGGAAGGCACGCCGGCGTGCTGCAGGAAGGATGTGTAATCGGAGCCTGAGCCCAGATCATTCACGCTCACTTCGTTGCCGGATTGTGGCGGGGCGTTTGAACCGCGATGCTCATTCTCGCCGGCGTTGTTGACGCGCCACTCCTGGTACACGGTACCGCCGAGGGGGCTGGGGACCGAGCGGGCGATGTCGCGTACGAATTCCTTCAGCGAAGGGACAGCGGCGGCGGTGAAATCGGGACCCGAGACGCCGACGTCGGTGTTGAAGTAAGCGACGGCGTGGCTGAGCGCGCCGTCCTGCTGCTCGACCCATTCCGTGGAGCCGATGAGGCCTTCCTCTTCGGCGTCCCAACTGCAAAAAATGATGGTACGTTTGGGGCGCCAACCCTGGCTGAGCAGGGCGCCAATGCCGTGGATCGCCTCAAGCATGGCGGCTGTGCCGCTGTTGGGGTCGACTGCGCCGTAGACCCATGCGTCGCGATGATTGCCATTGATAACCCACTCGTTGGGGAACTCAGAGCCCTTGATTTTGCCGATGACATCCCAGATCGTGCGGCGCTGATAGTCCTGTTGCGAGATGAGGTGGACCTTCACGTCTCCCGCGCCGAGGTGATAGCGAAATGGAAGCGCACCCTGCCAACCCTGCGGCGCGCCGGGACCCTTCATTGCCTGAAGGATGGGTGCGGCATCCTGATAGCTGAGAGGGATGGAAATAATGTGGGGCTGGTTGCCGTCGGGTGAAACGCGGGCGGAGTCGGGAAGATCGGGTGTGGATGCGACGCCGGGTGTTTCAGGATCGCCGGGATACTTGAAGAGATATTGCACGGAACCGCGTTGCACGCCGGTGGCTGGCCGCCATGGGCCGTTCGGATAGGGATCGCCCTTGAAATAACCGTCGTCCTGCGGGTCGGAGTAAATCAGGACGCCGAGGGCGCCCCGCTGCTCGGCGAGAAAGACCTTAACGCCGCGGAAATTGGCGCCGTAGCGGGCGATGACGATTTTTCCGCGCAAGTCAATGTGCATGGCGTCGAGTTGGTTGAAGTCTTCGAGGCGGCCGTAGTTCGCATAGACAACGGGGGCGGTGACATCGCCGGAGCCGGAGGAGCCATTGAACGGCATCACCACACGGGGATCGTCCTGAAATAGATCGCCCTCCACGTGTTCGCGGGTGGGGCCGGTCATGAGGACTTTGCCATTGGCGTCATGCGCATCGACGTGCACGACCTTGGACCAATTGAGCAGGACGCGGTAGGGAACGATCTCCGTGTCAAGGCCGGCTGCGCGGAATTTATCTGCGACGTAGAGAGCTGTCTTGTGATCTTCGGGAGTCGCGGCCATGTGGGGTTCGGCGGTGAGCGTCTTCAGCTCCGCGCCCGCGAGGCGGGCGCTGGGTACGGCGAGAAACTTGTCTTCAATCGCGGCTTCCCTGCTGAAATCGGCGTATCCGAATGAGGCCGTCGGAACCGCTTGCGGGGCGGGCGGCGTCGCTTTTGGGACGTTAGCGAAAGTGAAAAGAAAAAGGACCGACAATTTGCGCATGAACATTCAGGAAGCCTGCGTGGTCACTGACGCCGAGGAGCATTAGGGCATAGCCCGGACATCCCCAGCGTAATGTAAACCCAGCTTACACTAGAGCTTGTTCCTGCCTTTGGGGCATGCAGCGACGGGAGACCTGTTCTGACCACCGATCCGGAATTGAATGAGAGTCTGAACGCCGCTTCAGAGGATGCCGCGTCGGTGCGCCAAGCCATGGCGGCGGTTGAGGCGAGCAGGCTCCCCGAGGTGGTGCGCGCACTGCGTAATGCAAATTTCAGGCTATTCTGGAGCGGGAATTTTCTTTCCAACATCGGCACATGGATGCAAAACGTGGCGCAGGGCTGGCTGGTGCTGCTGCTCACCAATTCCGCGTTCTGGCTGGGCGTCGTAGGGTTTGCGGGATCGATCCCATTTCTGTTTTTCACGCTGTTCGGAGGCGTGATTGCCGACCGGGTGGACAAGCGCCGCCTGCTGATCGTAACCCAAACGGCGATGATGGTGCTGGCGTTTGTGCTGGCCGGGTTGGCTTGGTTCAAGATCATTACCGTGTGGGAAGTCGCAGTGATTGCCTTCCTAAACGGCACGGCCATGTCAATGAACGCGCCGAGCTACCAGGCGCTGGTGCCGAAGCTGGTGCCAAGGAAAGACCTGACCAATGCGATCGCGCTCAACTCCGCGCAATTTAATATGTCGCGCATTCTGGGCCCGACATTGGGCGGCTATGCGATGGCACTGTTTGGCGTGGCGGGAAATTTCTTTTTGAATGGGGTGAGCTTTCTGGCTGTTCTCTGGGCCCTTGTCCGGATCGATTATCCCGAAGAAAAGCCGTCGCGACACCAGTCGATGTGGGCCAGCATGCGCGCGGGGTTTACCTATCTGCACAGCGAGCCGCAGATGTTGGTGATGATGTGGATGACAGCGGTGGTCAGCCTGCTGGGGATTCCATTTCTGACGTTCATTCCCTACTTTGCCAAAGATCAACTGCATGCGGGCGCCAGCGGCCTGGGATGGCTACTGGCCTGTTCGGGATCGGGAGCCGTGCTGGGCGCGGTCACGGTAGCCGTGTCGGGCGTAATTCGACATCGCGGCGCGCTGCTGACCGGTGCAGGCGTGGTTTTCTTTCTGGCGATTATCGGTTTCAGCTTCTCGCGCAGCTTTGCCTTGTCGCAGTGCCTGGCATTCTGCGAAGGATTTAGTGGAATCCTGATGATTTCGTGTTTCAATGTATCGATTCAGCACCTGTCGTCAGATGAGATGCGCGGCCGGATCATGAGCATCTATGCAACCAGTTTCTTGGGGCTGCCGCCGCTAGGCGCGTTGATGGCGGGTGAACTGTCGCGGCACATTCCGACCGGGCACGCACTGTCCCTGATGGCCGGAACTGCCGGTGTGGCGTTTTTGGGAATCTTTTCGTTTTCGCGGCCGCTGCGCGAACTGGATTGAATGGTGGGCTGGTAGACTGGCGCCAAAGCCAAAACAGAACCACGGGGAGATATCTCTTGACGAAATTCTTCATCCTGATTGTTTGTCTTGCAGTGCTTTCGTGTGCGGTGATCGGTCCTGCGGCAGCGCAAACTTCCCCTGCGCCGCAATTCTCTTCGGCGTGGCATAATGGCGCGTTTCATGTCGATGTGCCGGGAGTCATCGGACGCTCGGATATCGTGCTGGGCAGGCCGAATTTGAACGCAGAGGAGGCGATGCCGCTGGGGAACGGCAGGCTCGGGGTTGCTGTGTGGTCGGCGGACGGATTGACGGCGCAACTGAATCGCGCCGATACCATGCCCGATCGCTTGTCGCCAGGGCAGATTGTGATTCCGGGGCTGACGGTGTTGACCGATGCAAAGAATTACAGCGGAAGACTGGACTTATACCGCGGTGAATTTCGCGAGACCGGCGGCGGGATGAAAGTGACGGTCTTTGTCGAGCCTGACACCGATACGCTGGTAGTGGATGTGACGGGCGCGAATCCGCGGAAACGTCAAACTGCGTTGTTGAGACTGTGGTCGCCGCGCACCACGCATGCGACGGCTGAAGGCAGCATGGGCATGTTGGCAGATGCGTGGGTGGACGACAATCATCCGGGCGCATCAGGAAGGCGGTTCGGCACGCTGGCGGCGATCACCGCGGAAGGGCGCGATATTTCAGCAGCCGTGACCGATCCACTGACAATTACGGTGACATTTCGACCGGATGCGAAGGGACATTTTCGCGTGATGTCGACGGCACCGCACTACGACGGCACGGGAGTCGCAAGCGAAATTGCCAGGCACGCCTTACTGAATTCACCCGACGCTGCGCACCGCACGTGGTGGCGAGATTTCTGGAAGCAGGCGGGAATGATCAGAATTACCTCGCACGACGGCTCCGGCGAGTACATGGAAAATCTCCGCAACATCTATCTGTTCGTCGCAGCGATTGAAAAGGGAGTGGAGTATCCAGGCACGCAGGCGGGGATCGCAGACATGATCTCCGCTGCGCGGGACAAGCATCAATGGGATCCCTCTGCGTTCTGGCATTGGAACTTGCGCATGCAGGTTGCCGCCAATATCGGCGCGGGGCTGGCGGAGCTGAATGAACCGTATTTCAATCTTTACCGCGAGAACCTTTCGAATATCGAGAACTGGACAAAAGAGAACATGAATGGTTTGCCGGGTTCATGCGTGCCGGAGACGATGCGCTTCAATGGGCAGGGAATCGAGTATGAGGGCGCATGGCAGCCCATCTCAATCGGACGGGATTGCGATGCAAATTTCAAGCCGTATTACAACGCGCGCACGCTTTCCACCGGGGCTGAGGTTTCGTTGTGGGTGTGGCAGCAATACCTGGCGACGGACGATCGCATATTTCTTGCCAAAAATTATCCGTTGATGGCAGCGTCGGCGCGCTTCCTTCTTGCGTATCAGAAGACGGGAGCGGACGGTCTGCTGCACACCGGCCCCTCGAACGCGCACGAGACGCAATGGGATGTGACCGATCCCACGACAGATCTGTCGGCCATCAAGGCGTTGTATCCGGCGGTAATTGACGCGGCCAGGCTGCTGAGCAGAGATCCCGACCTGGTGAGCCAACTGCAGGATGCACTGGCCAGGACGCCGGATCTTCCGCGCACCGGTCGCGAAAAACCGCATACGCTGCTCCCCGCTTCAGCAGATGCTGCGGGGAAGGACGTGATTGCCGAATCGTATCTGCCGGGCGCGGAAGAACACAATGTAGAGAACATCGGGCTTGAACCGGTGTGGCCCTACGGGATCATCGGCGATACCTCTCCGCTTTTCGCGGTTGCAGTGCGCACGTATCTTTTTCGGCCGTTCAAGGCCAATATCGATTGGAACTTCGATCCGATCCAGGCTGCGCGACTTCATCTGGGCAGGGAGGTGGGCTCGACTTTGGTGAAGCTGACGGAAAAGTCGCAGCACTTTGTGAACGGAATGGCGAAGTGGGACCCCTCGTCGACCGAGTTCTATGTTGAGCAGACCGGAGTGGTTGCAGATGCGCTGGAGGAAGCACTGGCGCAGGACTACGACGGCACGATTCGGATTGCGCCCGCGACTCCACCGGGATGGGACTTCGATGGCAGTGTTTTTGTTCGCGGCAACATAAAAGTCGATGTGCAGACGCGCAACGGCGTGGTTGCGACAGCTGTGATCGAGGCTGGAGATTCCGGGCCGATCAGGTTTCGCAATCCCTGGACGAATACGAGCGTGGACATCGTCTCCGGCAAGACGGGGACGAAGGTGTTGACGAACCTCCGCGGGCCGGAGGTCGATTTCGAAGCGACTGCAGGTGTGAGCTACCTTGTTGAACGGCACGATGCACTGCCCGGGGAAGAGCACTTTGCCCCGGTGAGCGGGACGCCTTCGGAGTCTGCCAGAAGGCTTGGCCCAGTCCAAATCGGACTCTTCATGCAGGCTAACTGAGGACGATCTGCCTGTGCGGCTCGTTTTCTATGCGACCGGCTGAGCGCACTGCGCACAACGCCGGGCGGCAGCGGGAATGGTGCTGAGACACTCGGGGCAAACCTTGGTTTCGGGCGTCGGCGGTGCAGCGTCAGGCTTCTTTAGGCGCGCCATGAGATTGTTCAACGGAAGCACAATGGCGAAATAGACCACGCTGGCCACGATCAGGAAAGATACGATGGCGTTGAAAAAGCTGCCCACCTTGATAGCGCCGCCACCGACATGCAGAATGACACTGCTGAAGTCCGGTTTGCCGATGGTGGCCGCAATCAATGGATTAAGGACATCGCCGACGAGTGAAGTAACAATTCCGTTGAAAGCCGCTCCGATGATGACGGCGACGGCCAGGTCGACTACATTTCCACGCAGAATAAAATCACGGAATCCCTTCAGCATTGCTTCCTCCGGCACGCCAGGTCTCGCATCGGCTCGGTGCATCGCCTCGAGGATTCGAAGTGCGATAAAGCCGATTGTGACGTGCGCTCTGCCCATGCTACACGGCTATGGGGGAGTTCGGTACATTTGAATTTGGGGTTGTAAGGATTGACAATGACGGCCTGCGTCCTGTCAAAAGAGCGCGATGAGGGCGACGATCATGGTGAGGATCATGAGGTCTGTGTAGAGCAGGATCAGAATGCCGGCATGGTAGAGGTCCCATTTTCGATGCAGGCAGCGCGCGGTCTCACCCATGCCCCAGGCTGCGAGAATGAGCACGACAATCTGCCAGCGGGACCCGTGCAGGTTTTCGATGTAGGGAAAGCCGGCGAGGCGCAGGCTACCCATAAACGAGCCGAGCGAGAGCGCAAGGGCGCGCGCAAGGGATCTCTGCCGCAGCCGGAAGATGGAAAGGAAGGCCTGCACAATCCTCACAACTGTAGCCCGTTGAGGTTATTTTGCGGCCAGTTCCATTCCGCGAAGGCTCTCGGTATAAGGCTCGCGAAGCACTCCGCGTTCTGTGATGATGGCCGTGATGTATTTGGCCGGGGTGACGTCGAAGGCCGGATTGCAGATGCCGACCCCGTGAGGCGTGAGTTGTTTTCCGCCGTGGTGAGTGACCTCAACGGGACTGCGCTCTTCGATCGGGATAGCATCGCCGGCGGGCGTTGCGGTGTCGATGGTGGACCACGGCGCGGCCACATAAAACGGAACGCCGTGCTCTTTGGCGAGGATGGCCACGTTGTAGGTGCCGATCTTGTTGGCTGTGTCGCCGTTGGCCGCGATGCGGTCCGCGCCGACGACGACGGCATTGATCTTTCCCGCACGCATCAGGCTGGCTGCCATGTTGTCGCAGATCACAGTGGTAGGAATGCCGTCGGCCATTAATTCCCAAGCAGTGAGCCGAGCACCCTGCAGAAAGGGCCTCGTTTCGTCGGCAAAGACGTGGACTCGCTTGCCCTGTTCCACCGCGGAACGGATCACTCCGAGAGCGGTTCCGTAGCCGCAGGTGGCCAGGGCGCCTGCGTTGCAGTGGGTGAGCACGCCGCCTTCTTGAGGCAGCAATGCTCCGCCGAACGCGCCCATGGTTTTGCAGGCGGCGATGTCTTCTTCATACATGGCATGGGCTTCGGCGAGGAGCCGCCGCTGCACTTCAGCGATGGGAGCGTCGGTGGCCCGCAGCGATGCAAAGACGCTCTTCATACGATCGATGGCCCAGAAAAGGTTGACGGCGGTGGGGCGGGTCGAAGCAAGGCGCGCGCAGATCTTTTCAAATTCCGGCGCAAACTCCTGTGCGGTTTTGGAGGAAGTTCTCTGCGCGCCCAGGGCGATGCCGTAAGCGGCCGAAACACCGATGGCCGGGGCGCCACGGACAACCATGGTGACAATGATGTCGGCTACCTGTTCGTAGGTTGTTGCGAGCACGTAGCTCTCCTCGAGGGGGAGCTTGGTTTGATCGATAAAACGCACGCCTTCAGGGGTCCAGGCAAGGGTAGGAATCATGCACCCTTAGTGTAACCTGTTGGGAGCTTTGGAAGGCCGCGCGGAGTAATCGTGAAAACATTTTCATTTGCCTCTAGACGCCTTTCTTCTGAATGCGTAGAGTTGTGTCGTTGCATTTAGAGCCGTCTGCCTGAACGCCGAACTCTGCCAGCGACGCATAAACGCCGAATCTGACGCGCGACGGTGGTCGGCAGCGAAGTCCGGCACGACGCAGTGAAAGGAAGCGGGAAATCTGATGGCAACTCGATCAACTCCACCGAACGAAACCAGTACGCCCAACTATACCGGGCCGTTTATTACGGTCGCCTTTCTTTTCGGCATCTTCGGATTCCTAACAAATCTGAACAGCAACCTGATGCCGCAGTTGAAATCAATTTTCAACCTCAGCTATGGACCGGCGATGGCCGTTACGGTCGCCTGGTTCTTTGCTTACCTCGTGTTCTCGGTGCCAAGCGCCAAGCTCATTGAGACCGTGGGTTACAAGCGCACCATGGTGATTTCTCTTTTCATCATGACGGGTGGGGCGCTGCTCTTTATTCCGGCGGCGGGGATGGTGAGCTTTCCGCTGTTCATGACCGCGATTTTCGTGCTCGCTGCAGGAGTCACCGCGTTACAGACCTCGGCCAACCCCTACGTCTCAATCCTGGGGCCAGAACATAGTGCGCCGGCCCGACTGACTCTGGCGCAGGCTTTCAACTCGCTTGGAGCCGCCTTGGCGCCGCTCGTTGTAGTGCACTTCATTCTTACCAACCCGAGCAAGACAGCCAGCCCGGCAAGCATCGCGCACACGGTCGAGGGGCCATATGTGGCAATTGCCCTTGCGCTGCTGGTGCTTGGTTTTGCCGTGATGTTCATGCACCTGCCGGCGATCACGATGACCCGCGAGTTCCGACCCGCGAAAGATGGTGAGGCGTTGACCGAACGCAGCATCTGGAGTTACTCGCATACGGTTCTTGGAATGGTCGGCATCTTTTTCTATGTGGGAATCGAAATTGCCCTGGCTGCGATTGCGATCGATTATTTCCGCAGCCAGGGGATCACAGGCGGAAGCACGATCGCATTTCTCGCTCTCCTTTACTACCTGCTCATCGGGGCCGGCCGCTTTGTCGGTACCATCCTCATGAAATGGATCAAAGCACAAACATTGCTGGGCTATTTGGGATTTCTCGGCATCGCCCTGCTGCTCGTTTCAATGTTCTCGCATGGAACTGTGGCGGCCTGGACGCTTGTTCTCTGCGGAGCCGCCAACTCAATCATGTATCCCACCATCTTTGCGCTGGGAATTGCGGAACTGGGACCGCTGACCAGCAAGGGGTCGGGAATCATCACCATGGGTAACTTCGGAGGCGCGGTCATACCATTTCTGTTAGGTGCGGTGGCGGACAAGGTGGGAATTCAGTACGCATTCACGGTCCCCATTCTGTGTTACCTGTTCATCAGCTATTACGGGTTCTCAGGCTACAAGCCACGCCGCAGCGTGGCAGCTTAGGACAATACTCCGGCATTCAATAGGCCCTTCGGTTCACGCCGGAGGGCCAGGCTGTCTGACGAGTCTTTCCGGAATCGAAGAGGGATGCGTCAGCGTCTTTCTGTCTTTGGACTTGCCGCGGCGGCGCCGCGTAGAGTGAATGCGGAGCCTTTCAAGGAGCGTTCGCATTGAGCTTTACCGAGATCGATTGGCTGATTCTGCTGATCTATATCGTCACTGTGCTGGGAATCGGCGTTGCCCTGAGGCGATCGATCACCACGAGTTGCGACTTTTTGCAGGCTGGGCGTTCCCTGCCGGCGTGGATCTGCGGTCTGGCTTTTATCAGTGTGAGCATGGGCGCGCCGGAGGTGATCGGCATGGGCGCCTGGGGGGCGAGGTACGGCTTCGAGTCGGCGCAGCTCTTCGGGATCGGAGCCATACCGGCGATGCTGTTTGCGGGGCTCTATATTGTGCCGCTTTACTACGGCTCGAAGGCGCGGACGGTGCCCGAGTTTCTGTGCATGCGATTCGATGAGAAGACGCGCGCGCTGAGCGCCTGCCTGTTCGTTATGATGACCGTGCTGCTCTCCGGGATATCGCTATGCGTCGTTGCGCGGCTACTGCAGGCGCTGCATGCTTTCGACACGCTTTTCTATTCGCTTGGACTGCAGCCAAAAGGGACGTTTGCTATTTCCATCCTTCTGCTGGCTGCGATTGTGATGGCCTACGTGGTTCTGAGCGGGCTCACGGGGGCGATGTGCAGCCAGGTGCTGCAATTCTTTTTGGTTGTGGCCGGTTTGCTGCCGATGGTCCTGCTGGGGCTCAGGGACATCGGCGGGTGGAGCGGCCTGAAAGCGTCGGTGGACGCGATCGATCCAGGACTGCTGCACGAGTGGAAGGGTGCGATGCACGCCAGCACCAATCCCATGGGGATCGACGCGATCGGCCTCACGGTCGGACTCGGATTTGTGCTTGGATGCGGCTATTGGTGGACGAACTTTGCGGTGATACAGACGGCGATGGCCGCAAAGGACATGGATTCGGCGCGCCGAGCGCCGCTGATTGCTGCGATTCCAAAAATGATTTTGCCGTTCCTTGTGACTCTGCCGGGAGTGATCGCAATTGGCTTGCCGACACCACACAGCACGACGACGACACATTCAGAGAATGGCGCGATTTTTCGCGAAACGACCGTGGTTCCTTTGCAGGTAGAGCGGGGACGCGGTCTGGTTCCGGCGAAGGTTGATCGGGCAGCCAGGCAACTGGAACTTGGCTCGAATGGAAAGCCGCTGATCGATTACGAAATGACGATGCCGAGTATGTTGCGGCACTTTTTCCCGACGGGCGTGTTGGGGCTTGGCCTGGCGGCGCTGATCGCGAGTTTCATGAGTGGGATGGCTGGTCATGTGACAGCGCTCAACGCTGTGTTTACGTGCGATTTGTATGAGAGCTACATGCATCGCGGCGCGAGCGAACAGCATTATGTGACAGTGGGGCGATGGGCAACGGTTGGCGGAGTCTTGCTGTCGGCTGGAACTGCGTTTGCATTGAAGAACCTGAGCAGCGCCCTTGAAACCATGCTGCTTGCTTTCTCTGTAGTGCTGGCGCCGATGTTGGCAACGGTTTTGCTCGGTATGTTCTGGAAACGCGCAACGGGGCATGGAGCATTTGCCGGATTGATCGCAGGCACTGTGGCGGCCATCCTGCATCATGGGTTGACGCTGCCCTTGGATGCGCATCCGGGATTGCATGGCGGATGGATCGCTCCGCTTCATCAATATTTGACCGAAGCCGTACAAAACCTATACGGAGCGATTTTTGGATTTGGCGTGAGTTTTGTGGTTGTTCTGGTGGCGAGTCTGCTGACGAAGCCTCGCGCTGAAACGGAATTGGCGGGGCTGGTTTCTTCGCTCACGCCGAAGACCTCGAACGTGTCTCCACCAGTATGGAAGAGGCCTGAAGCGCTGGCGATTGCAATCCTGGTGGCTGCGGTCGGAATCAATCTCTTTCTTGCCTGAGAGGATAGGATGCGTCTGGATTTGCGAGTTCCGATGGGCATGATGTTTACGCTGATGGGGCTGCTGCTTCTGGTCTTTGGGATGAAGACGAACGGAAACGCGACGCTGTACGCTCCGAGCCTTGGCATCAATGTGAACTTGTGGTGGGGAACGGTGTTGTTGGTGTTTGGGCTTATCGTGCTGTTCGTGGGCGAGTGGAAAAAGAATCGCCTCGCGAAAGAGAATGCTCCGGCGGAAGAAAAGCGAATGAGGCCAAAAAACGGACAAGGAGATCGGAAATAGCAAAGAGGTGCGAGGGGTAGGCGATGGAAATCACTGTGCAGAGCGAGCGCAAATCCGCTTGAGCCCATTGATGATTCGCGCACGCACCGGAACCTGATACGGTCTTCATCTTCGCGCCGATACACTGAAGGTAGCAATGAAGCGACGAATGATCGAACACTACGAGATCCTGCGCAGACTGGGCGCAGGAGGCAGCGGAGTGGTCTACCTGGCCAACGACACGCTGTTGCAGCGCCCGGTGGTTCTGAAGGTGCTGCGGACGGGATTGCTCTCGGCGGAACAACTGCGCAAGACGGTGCTGCGCGAAGCGCGGCTTGCCTCGGCCATCGAACACCCCAACGTCTGCGCCATTTACGAAGTGGGCGAGTCTGGCGATGAGGGATACATCGTAATGCAGTACGTCCCGGGACAATCTCTGGAGAGGCTGATCGCGCGCGGGCCGTCCAATCCGCAGCTGGTTCTCTCCGTCGGCATCCAGATTGCGGATGGTCTGCAGGCTGCGCACGCATTGGGGATCTTTCATCGTGATCTGAAGCCGCAGAATGTGATGCTGACTGATGGCGGGCTGGTGAAGATTCTCGACTTCGGTTTGGCGCGGCGCCTGCAGCCAGAGGAAGCAGATTTTGATCCGAGCAAGCCGGCACTGGCGAAAGATGCATCGATAGCCGCCACGTATACGGCTCGCGGCGGCACGATCCGCTACATGGCTCCGGAACAGTTTGTCACAGGGCATTCGAGTGTGCAGTCGGACGTATGGGCGCTGGGCGTGATTTTGTATGAGCTTTGCAGCGGCCGGCATCCGTTCGCGCGGCCTGATGCAGAGGATTTCCAGGTGATTCGCCTGATCCAGTTTTCTTCTCCGACAGATCTGAGCGAGATTGTTCCGCAGATCCTGCCGGAATTGAAAAGCGTGGTTGACGGCTGCCTTGAGAAAAATCCGGCATCGCGTTACAACTCCGCTGCCGAGGTGCGCGAGGCGCTGAAGACCCTCATGAAGGCGCAGCAGATTGAGACGGGCATTATTCCCGGCGATGCGGCGGCCAACCTGCCCACGACGGGTGCGGAGGCCGAGAAGCGCGCCACGGGAATCCTGTCAATGCTGGCTGAGCGATTTCGTGAGTCGGCTCCGGACCGCGCACCGCAGAATTCTCTGGTTGTTTTGCCGTTCGTCAACTTGGGCGCGAACGAGGTGGCGCCGCTCTATGGATATGCACTGGCGGATGCAATCGCAGCGCGGCTGGCGCGAATTCCGGGGCTGATCGTGAGGCCGTCGAGCACGCTGATGACGGTGCCCATTGCGTCGATGGATCCGCTGTCGGTGGGCCAGCGGCTGCTGGTGTCGTATGTGCTGGCCGGCAGCTTTGTGCGCTCCGAGCAGGGATTTGACCTTAACTGGCAGTTGCTTGATGTGGCCTCGCAGAGCGTGCGCTCGGGCGGCGCGATTGAAGTTCCGAGTCTCGATTTGATTGCCGTGCAAACCGAGATTTCAAACGAGGTATTCGCGGCGCTGCACGGGTTGGGCGCCAACGAGCAGATCGATGCACCCCGCACCGGGGTGCGTGAAACATCGTTATCAGGACCGGCGAGCGAAGAATACCTGCAGGCCAGAGCGGTGCTTAGCTCGTTCATGGTACGCACTGGGGCAATTGCCGATCTGGATCGGGCCCGCACGCTGTTCATCAGTGTGACCGAGAAGAATCCAGGATTCGCCGCAGGATGGAGTGGGTTGGGAATTGCCGAGCTTCAATATGTGCGGCACGGGTTCGGCGGGCAGATTCACGTGATGCACGCGCGGCGCGCGTTTGACGAGGCGTTGAAACTGGATCCGGTTTCGATCGAAGCGAACCTCTATCGCATTTACATGTTGCTTTCGCGCGGCGAAAAGGAATCGGCGCGGCACGGGACTGCGAACCTGCTGGCCTCGGCTGCGAATGACTGGAACGTGCACATGGTGGCAGGGCTGGCGCTGCGGGGCGATGGCATGTACGACGAGGCGCTCGCGCAGTTCGGCCGGGCGCTGAAGCTGAATCCTGCAAACGCGGCGATTCTCTACAATCACCGCGCGCGTGTGTACCACTATCAGAATCAGCTGGAACTGGCCGGCGATGAGCTGGAAAAGGGGCTTGCCCTGGAACCGCGGCATCCGCTACTGCGGACCTCGTCGGGCTACCAGCAGATGAGGCTCGGGAACATGACATCGGCGATCGAGATTCTTGAAGCTGTGATTCGCGACGACGAGCGCATGCGCATCGCCGTTCCCACGCTCGCTATGTGCTACGTTCAGGCGGGCGAGAGAGAGCGCGGAGCCGCGCTGCTGAAAGACGACACTCTCGCCGCAGCAGAGGCTGACAGCGAGATGGCGTATCGACTTGCGACGTATTTTGCCGTGGAAGGAGACTCAAGCGAGGCGCTGCACTGGCTGCGGCGGGCCATCTATCTGGGCAACGAGAATTATCCCTGGTTCCAGAAGAATCCCGCTTGGAACAATCTCCGCACCAATGCCGATTTCGATCGCATTCTTGAGGACCTGAGGAAGAGCTTTCGCAAAAATCAGAAGACATGGAAACGCCTTCTGGAACAGGTACCGCCCGACAACGAATAGACCCGGAAGGTCAACGCCCTGAGGCGTGGAGCGATCTCGGCGGGATTCCTTGCCAATTTCGGTCCTCCAGGCAACGAATTTCAGAGGCCGGCCATCTCCCTCTACATCAAGTCATGCCTGAAGGCCTGCCAGATCGCGAAGAGGTGGACCGCTTCATTCTGGACGAGATTGACTCCGTACCGGAACTCGAGGCCCTTTTGCTGATCTGGAACAGTCGTCCTAAAGATTGGTCGAGCGATGAGATGGCGAAAGCCCTCTACGATAAAGCTGACTCGACGCAAGGCATTCTAAGGAGCCTTGTGCAGCGAGGCTTGATTGCCGAAGAAACCGGCAGCAGAGGGCTCTACACGGCCATTTCTGACTCTCCTGAAAAAGAAGCGATGCTCACGGCTCTCGACCGCATCTACCGGCGCGAGATTGTGCGTATCTCAACCATGATCCATTCCAAAGCGTCGCGAGCGGTTCGGGATTTTGCCCGGGCGTTTCGCTTCAAAAAGGACTGAACGACGATGGGACCAGCCGTCTACATTCTCGGCACTCTCGTGAGCTTGGCTTCGGGTGTCCTTCTCTTGCGTAGCTATTTCCGTGGGAGGCACCGGCTCCTGCTGTGGAGTGGGCTCTGCTTTCTTGGACTGACGATAGCCAACCTGCTCGTTTTCGTCGATCTGGTCATGCTTCCAAATGTCGATCTCTACCTGCTGAGACTCTCGGTCACAGCCGTTGCCATGATGCTGCTTCTCTATGGGCTGATCTGGGAAGGAGAATAAGATGATCTCTGGATTTCTTCTCGGCGTGATTGCGACCTCTTCTTTTATCGCTGGAACCTTCTTTCTGAAGTTCTGGCGACGCACGCACGATGGCCTCTTCCTGGCTTTCGGGTGGGCGTTTTTCATTGAGGCTTTCAATCGCATCACGTTACTGTTCACCGCTCATCCGAGTGAGGCCAGCCCGGTTTTCTATCTCGTGAGGCTCTTTGCTTTTCTTCTCATCCTTGCGGGAATTCTGAGGAAGAATTACGGCAAGAACTGAACGATAGTGGATCGGATCGCTGGGGGAGGATACACTCGTGCGCATGCTTCTTGAGTCCGCCACCGAAAGCGATTATCCGGCGATTTTCGACCTTGTGAATGTCGCGCCGAAGCGAGCTGGAATATTGAGGCCGTCATCCGCTTGACCGTGCTGAACGTGCGGGATGCGCTGATCGCGTGGTACGAGAGGCGGGCGTATTGTCGTACGGGAGAGACAAAGCCATTTCCGTATGGAGATGATCGCTTTGGTGTCCCACTGCGCGACGACCTGCAGTTTGTGGTGCTGGAGAAGACTCTGTAAGCTGCGGGCGGTGCATGCCCGGTCACCCGCCGATGTGGACGAATGACCGGGAAATCGCACTCCTACTTCAGGTTGACGGTCGCTTTCAGCGGAAGGCTTTGTGACGAGCTGCCAACCATGATGGTGTAGTTTCCGGGTAGAAGCGACCAGCCGTCTTTCGATTCGTCGAAGATCGAGAGATACTTGCGATCGACATCGACGGTGACCGCCTTGCGTTCGCCGGGGGCCAGTTTTACCTTCGTAAATCCGACGAGTCGCTTGGGCGGTTCCTGGGCCTCTGCGGGAAGCCCCGCGTAGACTTCGGCGATTTCTGCCCCTTCGCGCGCGCCAGTGTTGGCGAGGGTGAACGTCACCTCGACTTTGTCGCCGGGGGTAACGTGCAGCGCCGAGTAGCGATAGGTGGTGTATGACAGGCCATATCCAAACGGGAACAGTACCGGCTTGTGTTCCGCGTCGTACCACTTGTAGCCGACTTTCACGCCCTCGTCATAGTTGACCTGGAACGGCGGCAAGCCCGCGGCGCGCTGTTCCCGCGAAACAGGGCCGGAAAAGTGTTCCGACTCCGGCGGGGGTGTGGTGAGAATCGGGTGAGGCAGATCGGCTTCGCTCCTGGGGAACGTATTGGGAAGCTTGCCGCTGGGATTGACTGATCCGAAGAGGACGTTGCCGACGGCATCGGCGCCGTCGCTGCCGCTGAACCATGCTTCAAGAATGGCCGCGGGCGCATTGACCCAGGGCATGGTGACGGGCGTGCCGGTTTCGAGAACGACGATGGTGTGCGGATTGGCCGCTGCAACCGCTGCGATCACATCGTCCTGGTGATGCGGCAGGGAGAGATTTGGAAGATCCATTCCTTCGCTTTCCCATTCATACGCGAACACGATAGCCACATCGGCGCCCTTTGCCGCCGCGGCGGCAGCTGCGGCGTCGGTGCCGGGATCGTACTTGACGGTGGCGTGAGGAGCGCGCGCCTGAATGGCTTTCATCGGCGATGTGGGGAACCAGATTTCCTCCTGCCAGTGCGTAGCGCCTTTGCCCGCGGGCATGATGGCATTTCCGCCAATTGGGTCGACTTGTGCCGAGCCGCCACCGGAGATCATGCCCACATCTGAGTGCGAGCCGATGACTGCGATGGTGCGCAGCCGGGAGGCATTCAAAGGGAGAGCGGCGTGCTCGTTTTTGAGAAGGACGATACCGCCTTCTTCAATCTTCCGGGCGATTTCAAATCCGGCAAAGGGATCGACGACGCTGCGTTGGCGAGGATAATCGATGATGCCCGCCGCAAACATGGAGCGCAAAATGCGATGGACATGCTCATCCAGTTCCGCCTGCGGGATGGTGCCGGCATCGACGGCGGCCTTATATCGCTGCTCGTAGAAAAAGCGGCCGGGCTGCTCGTTGTCGAGGCCGGCTGCAGATGCCTTTTCAGTTGAGTGGGTCCCACCCCAGTCGGAAAGAACGAAGCCGGGGAAATTCCAGCCCTTCCTAAGGACATCGGTGAGCAGCCACTTGTTTTCGCAGGCAAAGTCGCCATTCACGCGGTTATATGAGCACATGACGGCAGCGGGACGGCCTTCGGTTACTCCGATTTCGAAGGCGAGCAGGTCGCTCTCTCTCGCGGCCCGCTTGCTGATGTTGATGTTGACCGCGTTCCGTCCGCTTTCCTGATCGTTGAGCGCGTAGTGCTTTATATCGCCGATGACATGGGCCGATTGCGTACCCTCGATGAGTCTGGCCACGAGGGTCCCGGCAAGCACCGGATCTTCGCCGAGATATTCGAATGTGCGTCCGTTGCGTGGATCACGGGTGAGGTTCACGCCGCCGCCGAGAGACATGTTGTAGCCCTGGGCGCGGAGCTCGCGGCCGATGAGCGCGCCGTACTCATAGGCTGCATCGACGTCCCAGCTTGCCGCCGCGGCAACATTGGCAGGCAGCGCGGTGGAATAGCGGCCGTTCACGCCGCTGGAGCGAACGCCGTAGGCCGCATCGCTCATATCGATGCCGGGAATCCCGAGTCGCGGCACGCCCACATCGTAGCCCACGCCGCGATTTGAGGGCGCATTTTCGGGAGTCACTGCCTCATCGGTGGGCATGCCGATGCCATGGAGCAGCGCGATTTTCTCGTCGAGCGTCATTTCTTTGATGACGAGGTCGGCGCGTTCATCTGGCGAGAGGCTGGTGTTCATCCAGGGGCCAGTGGGAGCCAATAGCTGCTGCTGGTGCCGTTGCGCAAAGGTGGCAACGGACAAACAAGAAACAAGAGCGATGACCGAAACGGTGACCGCGTGGCGAAGGAAGTGCCTCATGATGTGCTCCGCTAAAACGTTTTTTCAGGACAAGACATCCTACCAGCAAATTGAGCGGAACGCATCGGCACCGGTCACGCAACGATGCTGCAATCGGCGGGCAACCGAAACGCAACCTTAAGAGCCGAGTTCCGGAGGAATTCTCATTCCTCTTCAATGATGGCCAGATCCCACGGAGCCAGGGTCATATCCTGCGATTTTGATACATGCTTGCCTGAAAGCAGGTCGGTGCCGCTGCCGTAGGCGTAAGTGAATTTGACCTCGTTCCCGGAGTAATTGAAGTAGTAATGGATCTGTTTGCCCATGCGATTGACGCCATGCTGCACGTGCACTGCCGGCGGTAGTTGCTCATCGCTGCCAGCAAGGCCCGCTTCATCAATGGCGCGCTTCAGAATCGCCGTCTGAAGCGCATCGGAGAGATAGGTGCCTTCGTAGATGAGCGTGCCAGAGCCAAAATTGTTTTCTGTGATCGCCGGCCATTTCCCGAAGAAGGGATGGTCGTAGTAAGCCAGCGGCTTGGCATGTTCGGGCATGAGGAACTCCGCCCAGTATTGCACCTTGTTGGCTTCGTCTCCGACGTGGAACGGGTCGCCCTTGAGCGCAAGCGGGTGTTCGAGATTCGAGAACTCCTGGTAGCTGAAGCCCGCAGCTTCGCGCAAAGGGCCAGGCGCGCGCACCCATCGAACAGCAGAATTTTCATTGGCGAAGCCGCTCTTGAAGGTCATTACCACGTGACCGCCGCTTTTCACGTAATCGGAGATTCGCTGCAATAGTGCGTCATCGGAGATATAGAGCGCGGGAACGATGAGCAGCTTGTAGGCTGAGAAATCCTGAGTCTCGGGAAACACAAAGTCAGAGCCGATATTCAGGTCGTAAAGAGAATGGTGCATCTGCTGCACCAGCGACGCATAGCCCTCAGATTCATGAGTCCAACTTCGATCCGGCACGCCGCCGCCGTAGGGCATAAAGGCGATGGCATTATCTGAATCGCGGCTCCAGAGGATCGCAACCTGGTTGCGAATCTTGAGTCCCACGAGATGCGTGCCGATTTTCTCAAGCTCGTGCGCGGTGCGGCTCATCTCGGCATACTCACGGTTCGGTTCGAGATCGTGAGACAGAATGCCCTTCCAGTAGGTCTCCTGGCCGGCAGCGATCGAAGCCCAATGCCAGTACTCGACCATATTGGCGCCATTGGAAAGATGCGTGTAGACATCTTCGCGAAGCTGGCCGTCGTAGGGCGGGAACTGGCTTTCAGAAGACCAGCCGATGGTCTGCGCATTGGTCTCGGTCACCAGGAAATTCCCATGCTTCAGCGAACGCGTGAAGTCACCCTGCAGCGACTGGAACGAACCGTCGTAGTGGTCCTGGGTTCCGTGATAGATGTTGACCGCGGGAATGTCGAGGAATGCGGCGATGGATTCCTCATTCACGTCACGCCTCATCATGCCACCGTAGTCGGTGGTGACGAACTGGCTGGGCCGCGCGCACTCGCGCACCAGGTTTGCCTGCCAGTGCAGAAAATCCGTCACGCGCATCTGGCTCCAGCGCGACCACTCGAGCTTGTAGCTGGTCGAGATGGTGCCGTCGCGCGCGGGCAGGTCTTCCCATGTGTGCAGGTTCTCGCCCCAGTAATTCAGAAACCACGCCTTGCTGAGCGCCTCGGGTGTCCCGAATTTCCTTTCAAGGTAATGCTGGAAGCCGATGAAGACGTCGCGGTTGTCGGCATCGTAGCTGGATGTTTCGTTGTCGAGCTGCCAACCGATGACGGTGGGATTGTCTTTGTAGTGAGTTACGAAGTGGCGAATCAGGCGCTCGGCGTAGAAGCGGTAAGCAGGCGAATCGGTGTCCATGTTCTGGCGAAGGCCATAGACGCTGGGGACGGCTTTGCCGCCAAACGGGCCCGGTGGGATGCGGTCGGCAAGGATCTCGGGATGCTCATGAGCCATCCACGCGGGAATGGAATAGGTGGGGGTGCCGAGGATAACCTTGATGCCGGCTTTGCCCATCGCGTCCACGATGTGATCCATCCACGCGTATTCGAAGTGACCGTCTTCGGGCTCCCACAGACTCCAGGTTGATTCGCCCATGCGGACGACGTTCAGCCCGGCGGCTTTCATCATGGCCACATCTTTTTCGAGGCGAGCATTCTGATCGCCGGGCATGTATTCGTTGTAGTAAGCCGCGCCGTAGAGCACGGTGGGAAAATCGAGCGTCTGCGCGGCCGCCGTGGATGGAAACTCGTCGTTGCTTTGTTGTGCGATTGCCGCTGCAGCCGTCAGCACGAAGACGGCGGCCAGAATGAGAGCGGAGTGTTTGTTGAAGACCGGCATGGTTCATCCTTCCCGACGTGGTTTGACATGGAAAGCGGAACACCCATGAGAACACTTCTACTCAAAGGTGATCAAGACGATCTCGGGATCGGTGCCGACACGCATGGGCGGACCCCAGGTTCCGGCGCCGCTTGAGGTATACACCTGAAGTTCGCCAAAGCGCTGGAGGCCGTAGGTGAATCTGCCGAAGGCGCGACGGGTGATCCAGTTGAAGGGAAAGACCTGGCCGCCGTGGGTGTGGCCGCAGAGTTGCAGGCTCACGCCCGCTTCGTCGGAGATTGGCAGCCGGTTGGGCACGTGCTGCAGCAGAATGCTGGCCGGTCCGTCCTTCAGGTTCAGGCTCGTGAGGAAGCTTCGCAGGCGGACGGGATAGTTCGATTCGCTATACGAAACACCGATGATTTTCAGGCGGTCAATTTCTTCGAGCTGGTTATCCAGAACACAGAAGCCGGCTTCTCTGACTGCTTCGGCATAGTGGTTTGATCCGCCGAACTCCTCGTGGTTGCCGGAGACAAAAAAGACGCCGAAGGCCGGGGTGAGTTCGAAGAGTGGGGCGGCGATTTTTGCGGGATCGGCCTTGGTGCCGTCAAAGAGGTCGCCAGAGAGAAAGATGATATCTGGGGCGAGGCGGCGGGCGCGATCGGCGATGCGCCGCGCAAAGCGAACGCCGTTGATGTTCCCCAGATGGAGGTCGGTCATGAGCAGGGCGTTGCGTCCACGCCAGGAGCCGGGAAGATTGGCGAGCCGAACCGGTATGCGACGCAATCGAATCTGCCGTGCGTTCAGCAAGCCGTAGAGGGAGACGATGAAAGCGATGGCGAAAAGGATGCCGAGACTGAGCGGACGAACCTGGTCAATCGCCGAAACAGAGAGAAACGGGCGAAGCGAAAGATCGAGGATCCAGCAGAGGCAGGCAGCCCAAAAAAAGAAGTTCAAAAAGCCCAGCCAGGTGGCCGCGACCTGGTAAACGAGCGCGACGAGCCCGCTGGAGAAACGGAATCCCAGAAGAGCCGCGCCCATAAAGCTGATAGACAGGGTGATGAGCGCGATTCGAAGCTCGAGGACGGCGGTGGGGCCGAGCGGATGCCAAAAGTCAACCACCGTGCGATAGAGGAACCAATGAACAAGGCAAAGAAATGCTTGAACGATGGAAATGCCCAGAACAGGCCACGCCTTCAAAGCGGTACTCCTTCACAATGCCCCATTGTGGCATGGCTGGGTCGGGTTGCTTGTCTGCAGCGGAACGATGCGCATGAAAGAATGTTCCCATGGCAGCCACCGGCAAGCTCGGCCTGTACATTTCCATTCCGTTTTGCCGCTCGAAGTGCACTTATTGCAACTTCGCCTCAGGGGTGTATCCGGCAAGCGAACACCACAGCTACGTCGGTCGGCTGATTGAGGACCTGGCCGGAGCTGCCGCCGAAGCGGATCGAGCGGGCGCGGATCTTCCCCGGACGGTCGACACGGTCTACCTGGGCGGCGGAACGCCGAGCCTGCTGGAGCCTGACCTGATCGCGAAGCTGTTTGGAGCGATCAACAGAGAATTTGAAGTCGAGCCAGACGCGGAGATTACGGTAGAGTGCGCGCCGGGACAGATCGCCGATGCAACGCTGGAGGCCCTGGTGCTCGCAGGGGTCAATCGGGTGAGCCTGGGGGTGCAGTCTTTTGTCGATCGAGAAGCGCAGGTGAGTGGGCGGCTGCACAGCCGGGAGATTGTGGCGCGCGATGTGCGGCGACTGCGGGATGCCGGGATGACAAATCTGAATATCGACCTGATCGCCGGATTGGCCGGCCAGTCCCATGAAACATGGAATGAATCGCTGAAAGAGCTGATTGAGGCCGATGTTCCGCACGTCAGCGTATACATGCTGGAAGTCGACGAGGATTCGCGTCTTGGCCGCGAGATGCTGAAAGGCGGCGCGCGCTACCACGCCGGCCTTGTTCCCACCGACGATGCGATTGCAGGGATGTACGAGACAGCCATCGACCGGCTTGGCAAGGCAGGTTTGGAGCAGTACGAGATTTCAAACTTCTGCCGGGCGGGATTTGAATCGCGGCATAATTTGCGCTACTGGCAGCGGCGGCCCTACCTGGGAATCGGGCTGGATGCTTCGTCGATGCTGCGGGGCGCGAGCGGCGGACATGCTGGGTCCGTATTGCGCTCGAAGACGACCGACGATCTGAAGATGTATCTGGAAGGACCGGGGCAGGCGGAGACAGCGTGGCTTACGCAGGACGAACAGCATGAGGAGGCGTGGTTCCTGGGACTGCGGATGAATGGGGGAGTTCGCCCAGCCGCGCTGGAGCAGGAATTTGGCCATGAAGCTGTGTCGCGCGCCCTCGAGGTGGTTTCAATGGTGGAAGAGGACGGGCTGCTGGAATGGAAAGGCGACGCCGTGCGGCTGACGGGTCAGGGACGTCTGCTGTCGAACGATGTGTTCCAGGAATTTTTGGGAATCGGAGTCGGCCAGATGCAACCGTAGGTCGAGTCGCGGTTCTTTCGAGCGACTGATTCGCGAGCGTGCACACTGGGGATATGGCCTGGAATTTATTCGCCGGCGCCGCTTGACATGGGCGAAGCTGGAGCTGCCTGGGCGGCCGTCTCACTGAAATATTCGATCGATTCCGGGCCGGTTTGTCTGGCAAGGCGAAGCGCCTGTTCCGCCTCGCGCAGGACGACCAGGGGCGAGCGGCCTCCACTGGAAGCGACGCCGAAACACGCCGATGCTCGGATGTTCTCTCCGGCAACTTCAAAGGTCGCACCAAAGATATCAGCCCGTAGACGCTCGGCGAGGGTGACGGCGTCCGCCATGCGGCATCCAGGCAAGATCATCAGAAATTCGTCAGGGCCGGCGCGGCCGAGCAGGTCGTAACTGCGCAGCAACCTCACCGTACGCTGCGCGACCTGGCAGAGCATTTCATCCCCTGCATCCCTACCAAGCCGGGCATTCCAATGGCCGAAGTTGTCGATATCGAACAGAACCAGGGAGACACACGACTTCATGCGCTGGACGCGGTCGGTCTCACGGAAGAGCATCGAGAGCATGGCATCGCGGGTAAGAGTGCCGGTCAGCGCGTCGGTCTCAAAGTCGATGGTGTGGAGCACTCCTGGCACCTCTGCCGGGGCTTATGGAATGCATCGGCCAGAATTAGGGAAAGTTCACGGACCGGGAAGGGAAATTGTCTGGGGTTCTCGGTCTCCAACGCGGCCTCCCCAGGGAGGCCCGTTGGCTTTCTCGGCTGCGCGCGAAGTTGTAGCCTTTCAAAGCGCTAATCCACGAAATCGACTTGCGGGGCGATGGGAATGATGCCGCGGTCATAGCCCATGTCGAGGAGTTTGCGAATGGCTTCTCGCCCGTCGGCGCCGTAATCGAGCGTGCGGTCATTCACATACATGCTGACGAAACGATTGGCGAGACGCGAATCGAGATCGCGGGCGAACTGCATGGCATATTCCAATGCCTGTTCACGGTGGTCGAGCGCATGCTGGATGCTGTCGCGAAGAGCTTTCGAGATGATGGTATGGGATTCAGCGCCGAGGGAGCGGCGAATGGCGTTGCCGCCAAGCGGAAGCACGAGCCCGGTGGTCTCACGCCACCACACGCCCAGATCGAGCACCTTGTAGAGGCCGCTGGCCGAATAAGTGAGCTGGCCCTCATGGATGATAAGTCCGGCGTCGTATTTGCCGGCCAGAACCTGGGGAATGATCTGGTCGAACGGCACCGTTTCCGTTGCGATGTCGGGACTGAAGATTTTGAGAGCGAGATAGGCCGTGGTTAAGGTGCCAGGTACAGCAACGCGGATGCTGCCGAGACTGTCGGGGGTCAAGGGGCGCGGAGCTACGACCATCGGCCCATAGCCCTCGCCCACACTGCCGCCGCAGCCCATGAGGGTGTAGTTTCCTTGAACGTAGGGATAGGCGTGAAAACTGATGGCGGAGACGTCGAAGAAGGCTTCATTCTGCGCCCGGCGGTTGAGCGTTTCGATATCGCACAGGGTATGGGTGAAGCGGTAGCCCGAGACACGGACCTTGCCGGTCGCCAAGCCGTAGAACATGAAGGCGTCGTCGGAATCGGGGCTGTGAGCAATGGAAATATCGATGGCTGCACGCTTGCCTGGGACTGCGGGTGACTGTGTACTCACGGCTTGAAGACTTCCTTTCGGGCAAGTGGGCTGAAACGGGTTCGGCGAGTTACGCATTGGCACGGGATTGGGCACGACGCTGGCGAAAGCGGCGAAGTCCCACGGCGACCCCAGCGGCAGCGGCAACCTTGAGCACATCGCCCGGCAGGAAGGGTAGCACGGCGAGGCCAAGGACGTTCAGCGCGGGCGCATGGGTGAACGCGGCGAGCCAAAGCGCTCCGAACGACAGGATCACGAGATCTCCCAGCGCCGCACTGGCGAAAGCAGTGAAGAAGCGGGAAGGTCCGCGATGGCGGAGGAATGCAATCAGGGCTGCCGCAACGGGATAGGCGACCAGGTACCCGGCAGTCGGCCCAAACAGGTGCGCGAAGCCGCCGATCGCTGGAGTTGGCGCAAAGACCGGCAGGCCGATGGCGCCCTCGGCCAGGTAGGCAGCGAGGGTGGCAAAGGCCAGACGTGGAGAGAGCAGAAGTCCGAGAAGCAGCACGGCAAAGGGCTGGATCGTGAGCGGCACGGGCGTAAACCAGAGAGGAACGGCAACACGCGAGCAAACCGCCAGTAAGACACTGCCGGCGAGTATGACACCGGCGACGCGCAGCCAGGGCAAAATGCGCGTCGAACCAACTGTTAAAGCAATAGGCGAGGAAAGTTCCTTATTCATCGTGTTTCCTCCGGTCCAGACTCCAGATCCGTTTCATCCATCACGGCGTGCTCAGTGCGAACGCTCTCGCGCCTCAGTCTCTTGCGATGCAGACCGATGTGACGCGCCATACCCGCCGCCGCCAACAGCAGCGCCCCCAGCGAGACGAGAAAGCCAATCATAAGCCAGCGCATGATGGCGAAAGGCCAGAATACCAGACAGGCAGGGTGATCCCGAACGACGACCGAGGGCAGTTTGGCAAGCGCTAGGTATCCTTGAGGTTGCCGTGCAGCCAGGAGAGATAGTCTTCGGAGCCTGACTCGACGGTGAGAACCAGGAACTCGGGGGTCTGGTAGCTGTGCAGCGCGCGCAGCCGTGCCTCGAGGGTGGCCACCTGTTCCAGTTCGGTTTTGATCAGCAGCAGAGTTTCAGAGGCGGTCTCGATTTCGCCCTGCCATCGATAGACGGATTGCGCAGATGGAATGAGCGTGGCGCAGGCCGCAAGATGTTCTTGAACGAGCACACGCGCAATGCGCCCGGCCTCTTCGGCATCGGCGGCCGTGGTGAGAACGATGCGGGCAGAGGTGCTGGGTTCGGGCATGACGGCAAGTTTAAGAGAAACCGAGTGCCTCGAACCATATTTTCATTTGCTTGTGCTTGCCCCGATCTGCCTGGTGTTGCAGTATTGATTTTGCGGCTGGTGATTACTCCAGTTAAAGGCCTTTGCATGGGATGCCACAAGAGCGGACGTTTGGAGAACGACGATGAGTAGAGGAATTCATTTCGGTACCTCTGGATGGAGGGCCATTGTGGCCGACGAGTTTACACTGGCCAATATCCGACTGGCCGTGGCAGGCGTTGCAGCGTATGTGAAGACGCAGCCGGAGCCGCATCGCGTGCTGGTGGGACGCGATCCGCGCTTTCTAGGCGAAAGCTTTGTAAGTGAAGCGGCGGGCGTGCTGGCCCAGGCAGGCGTGACGCCGATTGTGATTCCCGAGGCGGCGCCGACCCCTGCGATTGCCTATGCCGTGCGTCAGATGAAAACATCAGGGGCGATTAATTTCACCGCATCACATAATCCGCCGGAATACAACGGCATTAAATTTTCTACGCATGATGGCGCGCCGGCGCTGCCCGAGGTGACCAGGCAGATTGAGGCGGCAATTGCGGCCAGAGGCGGCAACGGCGTGCCCAGCCCCGCTGTAAGAACTGATAGCTTTGAGACGACAGACGTGAAGCCCGCTTTCCTCAAGCGCCTGGCGGAGCTGGTGGATCTGAAAGCGATCGCCAGGTCGGGCATCAAGGTGGTCTTCGATCCGTTCTGGGGGGCGGGGCGCGGCTATAGCTGCCACATTCTGCGCGAGGCAGGCGTGACCGTCGAGACCGTACACGACTACCGCGATGTGCTGTTTGGCGGTCATGCGCCGGAGCCTGACGACCACCTGCTGGGCGACGCGAAGAGAAAAATGAAGGAGATCGGCGCCAAAATCGGCATCGCGACCGATGGCGACGCGGACCGCTTCGGCATTGTCGACGAGGATGGAACATTCATTCAGCCCAACTACATCATTGCGCTGCTGTTTGACTACCTGGTGCAGACGCGCGGCTGGAAGAACGGCGTGGCCAAGAGCGTTGCCACGACGAATCTGGTCAATGCACTGGCTGAACACCATAAGGTTCCGCTCTACGAGACGCCGGTGGGATTCAAATACATTGGCGAGTTGATTATCGAGGACAAAATTGCCATCGGCGGCGAAGAGTCGGCCGGGCTCACGATTCGCGGCCACGTGCCGGAGAAGGACGGCATCATCGCGGGGCTTCTCGTGACGGAGATGGTGGCTGCACGCGGCAAGAGCCTGAGTGAGCAATTGCGCGAGCTTTTTGCTAAGGTTGGTTCCTTCTACCCGGTTCGGGAGAACTTCCGCTTGACCGCGGAGAGGATGGCCGCGTTCACTGAGAAGTTGAAGGCGGATCCGACGGAGCTGAGCGGGCGCAAGGTGGCGAAGGTCGTTCGCACGGACGGTCTGAAGCTGATTCTCGACGATGGGTCGTGGGTCTGCTACCGCCTCTCGGGAACGGAGCCGGTGGTAAGGG
>DATKPJ010000055.1:0-62658 GCA_035524195.1 Occallatibacter sp. | reverse complement strand
CCTCGGCCTGCTCGACAAGTTCCAGACGCTCGTTTGCGCTGAAGACTACAAGCACGGTAAGCCCGCGCCCGACTGTTTCCTCCTCGCCGCCGAACGCCTCAAGGTACCACCTGGCCGGTGCCTCGTCTTCGAAGACACCGAGCTTGGCATCGAAGCCGCTACCGCCGCCGGCATGGCTTCTGTTCGCGTCCCACAAAGCCGCGAGGGAACCGAATCCGTGGTCACCGCGTAGAATCTCGCAGGGCGCTTCCTGCCTCCAAGATTTTATGTCCACATTCCCCACAACCGCCTCGTCCGTCAACCGCGCCCGTGCGCGCACCGACGTTTACGTGCTGGTGGCAATTTCAGCCGTCGTTGCTCTCGGACACATCCTGACCAACGGCCGCTACGGATTCCACCGCGATGAACTCCAGTTTCTGAGCGATGCCCGACACCTCGATTGGGGATTCGTCGCGTTTCCGCCCATGACACCGTTCCTGGAGCACATTGCACTGGCGGTCTTTGGGCTTTCGATGGTTGGTTTGCGGCTGTTCTCGGTCATTGCCCAAGCCGCCGTGATCCTGGTTTCCGGCCTGATGGCGCGGGAGCTGGGGGGAAACCGTCTGGCCCAGGTTGCTGCGGCCCTTGCTGTCGCCCTATCGCCGCTACCGCTCTTTGAAGCCACGGAATTCCAATACACCACTTTCGATTTTGTCTGGTGGGTGCTGATCGCCTATTTCGCCATCCGCCTGCTCAAATCAGACAATCCCCGCTGGTGGCTGGCGATCGGAGCCGCGGTAGGCCTGGGCCTCCAAACCAAGTACTCCATCGTCTTCTTTATCGCCGGAATCCTCGCCGGTGTCGCCCTTACGCAGGCGCGCCGCTACCTCAAGACCGGCTGGTTCTGGGCCGGAATCGGCATGGCACTCCTGATCTTCCTTCCCAATTTCCTTTGGCTTGTTCATCACGACTTCATCTCCTACACCTTTCTCCAGCACATCCACAAGCGCGATGTGGGCATAGGCCGCGCCGCAGGATATCTGCCCTACCAGTTTTTCCTCTGCATCAACCTCTTCGCCGCTCCATTGGCTGTTGCAGGACTCGTCGGCTATCTCCGAAGCAGCCGCTTTCGCATGCTTGCGTGGATGTTCGTGGTGCCTTTCGTCCTTTTCTGGATTGGCAAGGGTCGCTTTTACTACATCGCGGCTGCGTATCCCATGCTGTTGGCGATGGGCGCTCTGGCTGGAGAGCGCTGGGTTTCGTCACTGCGGCGATGGGTCCGCATCTCCGTCGAAACTGTTTTCTTCAGCGGCCTCGCCGTTATGGGCGCATACTATTGCGCGGTGATTGTTCCCATCGCGCCCAGCGGCCCTCTTCGCCAATTCGCGCTCGCACATAACGGCGATCTGCGCGAAGAGATCGGCTGGAACGAGCTCGTCCGCACGGTCGCACAAATCCGCAACTCTCTCCCCCCCGATCAGCAGGCGCATCTTGCGATCACCACCGGCAATTATGGAGAATACGGGGCGATCGAGATCCTCGGTCCTGCGTACGGGCTTCCTGCCCCTTTCGGCACCACCAACTCCGAATGGCTGCGCGGCGCCCCTTCGCCACAGTCCACCACGTTCATCGTCCTTGGCATCTCCGCCCAGCAAGCGAACGCGATTTTCACTGGCTGCCGCCTCGCCGGTCACAACGGCAACAGCCTGGGAATTCGCAACGAAGAAAGCATTTATCACCCCGACATCTTCGTTTGCGGTCCCCCCCGCCTGCCGTGGCCGGAATTTTGGAAGAACCATCAGGATTTCGGATAAGGTTCGCCGAGGCGCTCAGTACAGCAGCACCGCCAGTCGGTATGCAGAGAAATCTCCACCCTCCACCTGCGCCGGGCAACTTCCCACAGCGGCCTGCCTGTACTGCCCCGATTGCAGTCGCTGCACCAGTTGTTGCGGTAGGCGGCTTAGATCGGCGCCCTGCCAGCGCATCACGAAAGTCGGTTGTGGCCCGCCGTGCGCAGACGGAATGCCACGATCCTCACGGCACGCCTCTCGTGCCAGTTCGGCGTTGTTCAGAATCGTGATTCCGCTTGGCCGAATCAAAGCTGCGATTCGCGCCTCCACCTGCGACGGCGTCATCGTTTGCACTGCCCGTGAATAATCCGCCACCGCATACAGCACACCACGCGCCGCGACAACGGCAATGCCCACGTGATCCACCGCGGGATTCAGCAGGTTCGCGCGATGTCCCGGCGACTGCATCCATGCCTCGTGGATCTCTGCTGCCGTAGGCGCGAGCGCGACATTCTCTTCGATCAGGCTGAAGTGGGCCCCTGCCTGTCCGGCCCTGTCAGACAAATCCGGCTCCCCGCCATAACGGTGAGAGATTGGGCCCTCCGCTGCCATCCTCAGACAGTGTTGTCGCGCAGCCTCGGCCAGCGCATCGTCCCATTTGAGCGGCGGCGCCCCGTGCTGCGCGCGCGATTGATTCGCCAAGGCAAGCAGCTGTTCGGCGGCGGCAGGAATCACCCGCGCTCCGGTCTGTCCCCCATTTACCGCCTGCGCCCACGCCATTGCACTCACAAAGATCAACACTGAATCCAAGACAAAGCACTGCCTCAAGACACGCATATTCGTTTAGACACCTCCCTCGCCATCCAGTCGCGGTATTCTTGCAGTGCAAATGCCGTTCTCGTCCCGGACACTCCGCACCCTCCTTCGCCATCAGCCTCTCGCCGTGCTTGGAATCCTCTTGCTCGCGGCTTTCGTCCTAGGCGGACTGGCCGCGCCCTGGATCGCTCCCGACAATCCATCGTCAATCGATCTGGTCCATCGACTTCAAGGTCCTTCCGCCGCGCATTGGGCTGGAACCGATGAGTTAGGGCGCGACACGCTCTCACGGCTGATTTACGGTGCTCGTCTCTCATTAACAGTTTCCCTCAGCGTGGTAACCATCTCTCTTTCGCTCGGTCTGGTCATCGGCGGCCTTGCGGGCTACCTCGGCGGCCACATCGACACCCTTCTTACCACCTTTGCCATGAATACCTTTCTTGCCTTGCCGGGTATCCTGCTTGCCATTGCTTTTGCCGCTTTTCTTGGACCAGGGTTTACCAATCTGATACTGGCATTATCCATCGGCGGCTGGGCCGGATACGGACGCCTCGTTCGCGCCCAGGTAATGGCGACCCGCGAACGGGAGTTTGTTGAAGCCGCCCGCGCCCTGGGCGCCGGAGGGCTCCGCATTTTCTTCAGGCACATCCTTCCCAACATTGTGCAACCTGTTCTGGTGCAAGCAACAATCGGCATGGCTGGAGTCATTCTGGCTGAAGCCACTTTGTCATTTCTTGGACTCGGCGTCCCCGCTCCCGCGCCCAGTTGGGGAGCCATGCTGAACGATTCCCGCCTTCACCTCTTTGATTCTCCTCACCTTTTAATCTTCCCAGCCGCCGCGGTGGCTTGCGCCGTTCTTGGCTTCAATTTTGTCGGCGACATGCTGCGCGACCAACTTGATCCTCGCACTCGCCTCGAAATCAGGATATGATTCCCGCATGTTTGCACTGCACAAAGGGGAATGCGAACATTGCAGTCGAACTTACCGGTACATGCTCCTGCATGCCGGCTTTGGTGACTTCTCTTATGCCTACTGCGATTGTTGCGGCACACTTGCCGCGTTCGCCTATACCAACAAGGATTTGGCCAACCTGCCGCCGACTTCCATCCATCACCAGGTGATCAGCCCCTCCTGGGAGCCTTTTATCCGCCCATGTTCCTGCAGCGGACAATTTCGCAGAAGCGCTTCCCCGCGCTGCGTATTTTGCAACTCGCGCCTTTCGGCCGAATTTGCAGGGATTCACATAGAGCAGAACTCCCACGGAGCCGCGCGCGGATGGCACTGGCAGGGAGATTGGGAAGGCACCTATTGCATGGTGATTGAAGATCCAACCAACCCTGGCAGCCTTCGCCAGATTGCCGACCCCGTCATCAAGCTTCCTAATCCAAACGAAAAGACATTCAAGAAGCTCTGGACGCACATCTTCAGCCTCAGCCGATGAGAATCGGCGTCGTGAGCGACACTCACGGTTTGCTCCGTCCTCAAGTTCTTCCGGCGCTTTCCGGCGTCGAATGCATTCTTCACCTCGGCGATGTCGGCAAATCCGAAATTCTCAAATCCCTCGAGAAGATTGCTCCGCTCCACGCCATACGCGGCAACATCGACGAATCAGGCCCCTGCAGCCGTCTTCCCGGGACCGATGTTCTGCTCTTCGAAGGCCACTACTTGTATCTTCTCCACGATCTCGGAACACTACATCTCGATCCGGCGGCGGCGGGATTCTCTGCAGTTCTCTATGGTCACTCGCACCGGCCGCACATCGAACGCCGAAAAGGCGTGCTCTACTTCAATCCCGGCTCCTGTGGGCCGAGGCGCTTCAATCTGCCCGCCACCGTCGGAGTTCTGAACGTAAGTAAAGGCTCCGTTGAGCCGCAGATTATCGATCTAGAGGTGGGTTAGATATCCTTCGGAATAGCCGGAGGCTTCTTGCGCCTGCTCATGTTTCGGCCGGGCAAGTCGTAAATCCTCTCACCCTCATCCCCGCATGCGCGGATTCACCCACCTGTACACAAGGTCGGTCAGCAGGTTCACCAGCACATAGGTCAGGCCGATCGAAAGCAGGCAGCCCTGCACCAGCGCATAATCGCGATTCGAAATCGCGTCTACCACCAGCCGGCCCAGGCCGGGCCAACTGAAGATCTTCTCCGTCACGATCGCGCCGGCCAACAGAGCCCCGAACTGCAACCCCACCACGGTAATGATCGGGACCATGGCGTTCGGCAGCGCATGCCGCCACACCACCGCCGATTCAGTCAATCCCTTGGCTCGCGCCGTGCGAATATAGTCTTGCCCCAATTCCTCGAGCATCGCCGTGCGCACCATGCGCGTGAGAATTGCCGCCAGCGAAGCGCCCATCGCCACCGACGGCAGAACCAGGTAGCGCCATTCAATTCCGCCGCGTGCTCCGCTGCTTGCGCCCGACACAGGCAGCCACCCCAGCACAATCGAAAAGAGCAAGATCAGCACCGGTCCGAGCGCAATGACGGGCACCGACAATCCTGACAGGCTGACGACCGAGATCACCTCATCGGTCAACTTTCCTCGCCGAACCGCCGCCAGAACGCCGGCAGGAAGCGCCAGGATCAGCGCAATTGCCAGGGCCGTCATGGCCAGCGTCAGCGTATAGGGATAGCGCGCGACGATAAGATGCGCAACCGTGTCATGCATTCGGATGGAACTGCCCAAGTCGCCGTGGAGAACGCCGTCCCAATACCGCACATACTGCTTCCACAGCGGCTGATCCAGTCCGTATTGATGTCGCAGTGCGCTGATGTCCGCCGGGGTCGCGCCCTCGCCCAGCATCTGCGCAATCGGATCGCCCGGAACGAGGTGAACCAGCAGAAAGACCAGCGAGACGACGAGCCAGACCACTGGAATTGTCAACAGAAGACGCGTGAATGTTTGTCGCATGGCTCGTCTTCACGATAAACCAGCGCACCGGAGATCATGTTTCGCTAGACCTTTGCTTCAAGATCGCGAATGACGCTGAAGAAGCGCTCATCGAGGCGGCGGTTGGTCGCAATTGCTTCCTTGATGGTGATGTCGGTGATTTCGAGCCCTCTCAGAACGGCAATCCGGCCCCATTTCTTCTGATGGACCATATCGATGGCATGCAGTCCGTAACGCTGGCCAAGAAGGCGGTCATACGCAGTGGGAACGCCACCGCGCTGGGTGTGGCCCAGGTTGACGGAGCGCGTCTCAAAGCCGGTCTTCTTCTCGATCAAGTCGGCAAGCGCTTCGCCGATGCCCGACAGACGCGCGTGGCCGAACGAGTCCACCTCGGTTGAGCCTGTGACCTGGCCGACTTCAGGCAGATGACAACCTTCCGCGACCACCACTACGCCATAGTGCTTTCCATGATCGTAGTTGTACTTGAGCAAGGCGCAGACATGGTCGATATCGATTTCCTGTTCGGGCACCAGAACGACGTGCGCGCCGCCGGCAATTCCCGAAGCGTAGGCAATCCAGCCCGCATCGCGGCCCATCACTTCGACAACGATGACGCGATTGTGCGAATCAGCCGTGGTGTGAATGCGGTCGACTGCCTCGGTGGCGATGGAAACCGCGGTATCAAATCCGAACGTCGCGTCGGTGCCGCTGATGTCGTTGTCGATGGTCTTGGGAACACCCACGCTGGGCACGCCATTTTCGCTCAGGAAGAGGGTGACCGATTGAGTATCGTCACCTCCTAGAGCGATCAGGGCATCGATCTTGTTGATCTTCAGCACTTCCTGGACCTTATCAATTCCACCGGGAATCTTTTTGACGTTGGTGCGCGAAGAGTGAAGGATCGTTCCGCCTCTTAACTGGATGCCGTCGGTGTTTTCCAGGGTCAGCGGGATGAAATTATTGTCGAGCACCCCGCGCCAGCCGTTTAGAAATCCGATGAACTCGTCTCCGTACGTCTGAATTCCCTTTCTCACCGCGGCATAGATGACCGCATTCAGTCCGGGGCAATCGCCGCCGCCGGTCAACAAAGCAACTCGCATCGCATGGTCTCCTGGTCGATTGAGCACAGTCGAGGACGAGAGGCAATGATTTCATCCCTCTTTCATCAAGCCCCTTCAGATCGCTGTGGTCGACGCCTTAAACAGTTTACTCCGGCTTTGTAAAGCGGAATCGTGACCGCCCTCACGCTGATTTAGAGCGTCCGGTTTCGATTCCTGTAACTGAATTTTGCGCTGGGATGATTGAATAGGGTATGCCCGGTACCGGCGCGATTCTATTGCTTGTGTTTGCCAGCGCGGTTGTGGTTGTCCTGCTGGTGCTGTTGCAGCTGACCCGCCTTGGATTCCTGATTCGGACCACCATTCCCGACCGGCCTCGGCGCCGGATGTTTATCGCTTCGGTCTCCTTTTTCATTACGTTTCTCGGCGTGCGGCTCCTAGTCCTCCTCGTCATCCACAACCGGGGACCCTTCCAGTGGGTCATGGTCCGCGGTCTGCACATTCACCACCTTGTATGGGGAATTCTCATCCTGCTGCTGGTGGGCTATGGGTGGCTGCTGGATCTAGGACGATCGCATTCGCCTCTCTCGATCTTTTTTAGCCGGCTGATGGCCGTCAGCTACGGCGTAGGCGCCGCTCTCACTCTGGACGAATTTGCACTATGGCTGAACCTGGAGCCGGACGCTTACTGGTCGCGCGCGGGACGACTGAATATTGACGCCATCGTTTTGTTCGGCAGCATGCTGGCCATGGGGGCATGGGGTGCGCCTTTTTTTCGTGGACTTCACATCATGTGGACCAAGCGCGGCCAATTTCGCAAGGACCTGGGCCGCGGCCTTACCTTTCCTATTCGGCGCGCGCGGTTGCTTCGTCCGCGTAAAGTGCGTCGACCACCGACGCATATCGCGCCGAGATGACGCGGCGTTTAAGCTTCATTGAAGGCGTCAGCTCGCCCGAATCCTGAGACCACTCTTCAGCTACCACCTTAAAGCGCTTCAGGGATTCGAAGTTGGCAAGACCGGAATTTGTCTCGCGAACCACTTCAGCAAAGGCCGCAACGACACGGCTGTCGGCAACCAGTTCCTCACGGGTCTTTGCCTCGATTCCCTGGTTCTTTGCCCAGGCTTCGAGCGCGGCAAAATTGGGCGAGATGAGCACCGAGATGAACTTGTGCTTGTCACCGACCAGCGCCGCCTGACCGACGAGCAAGCTGGTTTTTAACTTATTTTCTATGGGCTGCGGCGCCACCAATTTGCCGCCGGAGGTCTTCAGAAGCTCCTTTTTGCGATCGGTGATGTAGAGGAATCCGTCCTGATCGAGATGGCCGATATCGCCGGTGCTGAACCAGCCCTCGGCATCGATGCACTCGGCCGTGGCGGCAGGCTTGCGCCAATATCCTGCAAACACCGACGGGCCGCGGACCAGCAGTTCCCCATCCGCGGCAAACTTCAACTCCACGTTGGCGAGCGGCTTGCCGACCGATCCCATGCGCTGATGGACAGGTGTGTTGAGCGCAATCACCGGAGAAGTTTCAGTAAGACCGTAGCCCTCCCATGCCGCAATTCCCGCGGAGGCGAACCACTTTGCCGTGTCCATGCCGAGCGGCGCCCCGCCGGAGACAAAGACCTTGACCCGACCGCCAAAAGCGTCGCGCACCTTTCCGTAGACGAGCTTGCGGGCAATCTTCCAGCGCAGTGAAGCTGGCTCGGCGCCGCGATACACGGCATCCCCATAGTGCGCACCGACTTTCAATGCCCAGGAGAGAATCCGCTTCTTGACCGGCGAAACCGCGGATTTTTGCTCGACGGCCTGGCGAATTTTCTCGTACACGCGCGGCACGCCGACGAACACCGTGGGGCGAAGCTCGATCATCGACTGCGGCAGTTTGTCGAACTGCGAGCAGTAGCACACCTGGGCGCCGCTCTTGTACATCACGTAGTCCAAAGCGCGAGCCGTAATGTGAGAGAGCGGCAAAAATGAAATGCACGCATCCGTTGCGTCGAAGGAAAAATCGTTGGCGGCAAGGTTCTGGTTCGAGGTGATATTTCCGTGCGTGAGCATTACACCTTTGGGCTCGCCCGTCGTGCCGGAGGTGTAGATGAGTGTGGCCAGATCTTTGGCTTCACAAGAGCGCGCCAGCGCATCGAACACCGGATCCCGCTCCGCGCCGCATCCATCTGCAGCCTTCATCACATCACTGAAGGCAACTGCGCCCTCCGGCGGAGTCGCCGAATCCATAATGACGATGCGCTTCAGCGAAGTCTGGCCGCGCACCGCATTGAGTTTGTCGAACTGCTGCCGCGTTGAAACGACGGCGATACGGCAGCCCGCATCCTGGATGAGCGCCGCGATCTGTTCGCCGGTCAGCGTTGGATAAATGGGAACGTCGACCGCTCCAATTGCCAGCGCGGCGAAATCCGCCACCGGCCACTCCCAACGATTTTCGCTCACCAGCGCGATCCGGCTTCCCTTCTCCGCCCCCCAGGCAAGAAAGACTCTGGCAAGAACTCGAACGCGGTGATACAGCTGGTCCGACGAAATGGGTTGCCAGTGCCCAAACTCATCCTGCCACATAATCGCGCGCGCATTGGCCGCCGCAGCAATACGAAGAAATAGATCGTTGATCGTCGAAAGTGGGCTATTTGCCGTCATTTTGAGCGCCGTAACCTATACGTTCGAATTGAAAATCAAGCCATGGGAGAGTGTAACAGCGCGAGACACGATCTGTGATTCTCTGCGGTTCCGCTCGCAGCGGAATCGTGCGACTAACACTTTCGCTACTTCGAAGCCGCTATTATTCAGTGTGATTCGCACAAAAGTGGAATGGTTTTGCTCTGCGGATTATTGTTATAAATCTGTTAATGTTCAGGTAACTTCCCACGATGCGCAACGACGCTTTAGAGCTGTTTGTCGACCAGCCCGAACAGGGTCTGCTGTTCAGGCTCTTTTTTGTGCAGCAGGTCTCCCTCGCCCTGGTCGCGCAAATTGCAAGCCTGGCGCTGCTCGCGCATCTATTCGCCCCAATTGCACGCATCCTGCCCGCCGGGCTAATGGACATAAGCGCTCCACTTGCAATCATCTCGCTGTTGTCCGCCGCCAGTCTTTTTCTGTCAGAGGCGGGGCGATCGAAAAGGATGGTCCTGCTAAGCCGAGTCTTCGGCTCTGTCGCGGCGTTGGTGGCGCTGGCAGTTTTTCTCGAGCCCGTGTTGCATATCTCCCTGGACTTTCACCCGGATATGCACGCGGGAGGATCCGCGTGGCTGCACCAACCCACGCCGCTTCGCCCCGCAGTCGCGTTTGCCCTGATCGGGGTATTAACCGTCTTGATTCGCGCGACGAGCGGCCTTGTCGGCTACATGGCCGACGTTTTCGCCGCCTGTCTATGCCTTCTCGCCCTGATTCTGTCGTCCGAATTTCTGTACAGCACAGTGCAACTATTCGGCCCGGCTTTTGCACCACTCACTTCTTTGGTGGTCCTGGTTTGCCTGCTGCTTCTTTCCGCAGTGGTTATCTTGCGGAGAATGGAATGCGGCGCTTTCTCTCTCTTCCTTGGCCACGGAATCGGCAGCAGAATCTCCCGAGTTCTCGCGCCGATTCTGATAGCTCTTCCGCCTCTGCGCGAGGCCATGAGAGTTCGCGTCATGAACGCACATCTGATTCCCCTGCCCTATGCAACCGCGATCCTTGCCTCCGCAGCGACAGTGATCTCGCTTGGTTTGCTCATGTACCTTGCTGCCAGAATCAACAGCATGGAGCGGGAGATTCACTCCCTCAGTCTCCGCGACGAATTGACCGGCATTTACAATCTCAGGGGGTTTCAGCTTCTCGCCAGGCAGGCCCTTCGCCTGGCGCAGCGTGCCAACGTGCCCTTCTCCGTTCTGTTTATCGATCTAGACAATTTGAAGAAAGTGAACGACGAATTTGGACATAAGGCGGGGTCCGCGTTTCTCGCGGAAACCGGAGAGCTTCTCTCGTCGACCTTTCGTGAGACGGACGTGATCGGAAGAATCGGCGGAGACGAATTTGCCGTAGCGGGCCAGTTCACTCAGGAAGAAATTTCCGAGATTGCGCATCTGTTGCAGCAGAGCGCCGCCTTGAGAAGCGCTGAGAAGGATCGCCAATATCCGCTAAGCTTCAGCACTGGATTCGTTACCTGCGCCCAGAATTCGCGTCTCTCTCTGAATGACTTGTTGAGCAGGGCAGACCGCGCCATGTATCAGGAAAAACGCCAGAAGAAATCCCGGTCTCATGGGCACTTGTTTTCCGTCAGCTAATTTGCCTGGTCACGCCTGCGCCTTCGGCATAAGCCTCAAGAATTTGGCCGCCTCTCGCTCCCAGTTTGCCAGCAGCCATTGAGCACGGGTGCTTTCCGTCTTTGCCGCGTGCAATTCAACCAATTCGCGAAGCGACGCGCGCGCGGTGCGATCCAGATCGTTCCACCTTTCTGCGGACAGAAAATCCCGATGGAACAGCTCCCGCTGAACAAATGTTCCGTCCTCGTCGTAAACCCAGGCAAGTCCGCCGGTCATGCCCGCTCCGAAGTTGATGCCGGTCGATCCGAGCACAACCGCCAGTCCGCCGGTCATGTACTCACACGCGTGATCTCCTACCCCTTCCACAATGGCCAGCGCGCCGGAGTTGCGCACCGCGAAACGCTCCCCGGCGCGGCCCGCCGCAAACAACCAGCCGCTGGTAGCGCCATATAACGCCACATTTCCCAGCAGCGTGTGCTTCTCGCTTTCTCGCGCAGCGCGACCCTGTCCTCGCAAAACCAGCTCTCCGCCGCACAACCCTTTGCCGACAAAGTCGTTGGCCAGGCCCTCCAACTGCAGGGTCATGCCGGCGACGGCAAACGCGCCGAACGACTGGCCCGCAATACCCTTAAGACTGAAAATGAGATTTGCCCCGGTCGCAGCGGGGTTTTCGCTCTTGAAGAGCGCAAGGTCTCCAGCGAGCCGAGCGCCCAGGGTTCGATCCTCGTTTGTCACGCGCGACTCCAAGCGGTACGGCCGCCCCGATTGATACGCCGCCATCGCCGGCCGAACCCATGCGTCGTCGATCGGTGGATGCTCCTCGGGGCGATCGTTACGGCCGCCCTGCCAATGCACAGCACCACCTGACTGCTCCGCGATCCTCGATGCGGCGAGCAACGGCTTCAGATCCAGTCCCGCGTCCGAGCGCACTTGCTCCAGGAGATCGGTGCGGCCTGTTGCCTCCGACAACGAGGGCAAACCGAGCTTCGCGAGCCAGTGACGCACATCCGCCGCCAACTCCTCAAAGAAACGAATCACGTGTTCCGGCTTTCCACGGAACTTGGCGCGCAGTTCCGGCCGTTGCGTCGCAATGCCCGTCGGACAGGTATTCAGATGGCATTGCCGGGCCATGTCGCATCCCAGGGCAACCAGCACCGCGGTGCCGAAAGCAAATTCATCCGCGCCCAGCAGCGCCGCGATCACGATGTCGCGCGCGGTTCGCAGTCCACCGTCGGTACGAAGCCGGACCCGCCCGCGCAGTCCATTATGAATCAGTACCTGCTGCGCTTCGGCCAGTCCAAGCTCCCACGGATTGCCGGCATACTTGATGCTGGAAAGCGGCGAAGCGCCCGTTCCGCCGGAATGGCCGGCAATCACGATGTAATCGGCGTACGCCTTCGCAACTCCAGCGGCAATCGTGCCCACGCCGCATCCCGAGACCAGCTTGACGCCCACGCGGGCACGCGGGTTTACGCGCTTCAAGTCGTAAATCAACTGCGCCAGGTCTTCGATGGAATAGATATCGTGGTGTGGCGGAGGCGAGATCAACTGCATCCCCGGTTGCGCGTGGCGCAGACGCGCGATCAGTTCGCTCACCTTGTGTCCAGGCAATTGTCCGCCCTCGCCCGGCTTGGCGCCCTGAGCGATCTTGATCTCCAGTTCCTCGGCGTGAATCAGATATTCCGCGGTGACGCCGAATCGTGCACTGGCGACCTGCTTGATCTTGTTATTGCAGAGCGACGGCGCGCCGTCGATCTGACCATAGACGGCCGGATCTTCGCCGCCCTCGCCGGTATTCGAACGCGCGCCCAGCAGGTTCATGGCCTGCGTAATGGTCTGATGCGCCTCTGGCGACAGCGACCCGAACGACATGGCACTGGCAATGAATCTCCTGGTGATGTTCTCTCCCGGTTCAACCTGTTCGAGAGGCAGTTCGGCGCCAGCCGGCCGAATCTCGAGCAGATCGCGCAGATTGGTCGGCTCAGCATCGGTGACTTGAGAGGTGAAGCTGGCGAACGGAGAGAGCGCCAAAGCCTCGCCCTGCTTAGTGGACCCAACGACGGATTGCAAGGCCCGCACCGTTTGCGGCTGCCATCCGTGTGACTCGGCATCGTCAGCTTTGCGAAAACGCACAAATCCGTAATCAGGCAACTCGCGCACCTGGGTTGCCGAGATCACCACTCCCTCGCCATTCAACGATTCGCGGGAATCAGGATCGCCAAGCCACAGTTGGCGCACATAACGCTCAATCTCAGCAAACCCGAGTCCGCCGATGGGCGCAGGAACACCGGTAAAGCACTTCTCCACGACTGCCTCGGAAATGCCAATGGCGTCAAACAGGTGTGCGGCGCAATAGCTGTCGAGGACGCTGATTCCCATCTTCGACATTACTTTGGCAAGTCCAAGTTCCAGCGCGTGCAACAGGTTTTCTTCGCCCTTCTCGGGATTCAGGTTGCGCGCCGTTTCGAGCGCCAGCCACGGACACACCGCACCCGCTCCCACACCCAGCAACACCGCCGCGTGATGAATCTCGCGGCAATCGCCGGCCTCGGCCGCAACGCCCACTTCGGCACGCACACCGGCTCTCGTGAGCGCCATGTGCACTGCGCCCGCAGCCATCACCATCGGAATCGGAATCGCCTTCGAACTCGCTTCGCGATCGGAGAGGATCAGCAGGGACGCACCCGCGGCCACCAGGTCCACGGCACGCTGCGCCAGGATGTCCACCGCAACTTCAAGCGTGGTATCGGGCGAATAGAGGCAGTTGAGAATGGCCTGCGGCATTTTGCCTGCCTGCCCATGATGTCCGTGGCGAAGCGCGTGCATTTGTCCCAGGCTCAGAAACGGTGAAGGCAGCGAAAGCCCGGGCAGCGGCTCGCGCAACTCAAAGAGGTGCGGCCAGGGCCCCAGACGCGTGTGCATCTGTAGAACCACCGACTCGCGCAACGGATCAATGGGGGGGTTGGTGACCTGCGCAAAGCGCTGCCGGAAGAACGCATACAGAGGCCGCGGCGCGCGCGCCAGCGGTGCAACCGCCGTGTCGTCTCCCATTGACCATACGGCGTCTTTGCCCTCCGACGCCATGGGCTGCAGAATCATGCGCACGTCTTCGCGCGTGAAGCCAAAGCGATGCTGAAGGCGATTGAGTTCAGCGGGATCAGGAACAGGCAAAGAGTCAGGCGAGTTGTTGAGCGGAACGTCAAGCTGAATGAGATCGTCGTAATGACGTTTGGCATCGTAAATGCGAAGAATTTCGTCATTCTCGAAGAACTGGTGAAAATCGAGATCGGCGATGATCATTTGCCCCGGACCCAGTCGTCCGCTATGCACAACGTGCGACGGATCCATATCAACAAGACCCGCTTCGGAACCAGCCACTACCAGCCCCTTGTCATCCACTGCAAAGCGGCAGGGCCGCAATCCGTTACGATCCAGGATCGCTCCCACTTGGTGGCCGTCAGTGAACGCCAGCGCAGCCGGGCCATCCCATGGCTCCATGCAATCGCCGGAGTATTGAAGAAATGAAGAGCGGTTCCCGGGATTCGCCGGAGGCACCATCATGCGCACGGCTTCGCCCACGGTGCGGCCGTTGTGCGAGAGCAACTCCACAATTTCGTCGAGGGAAGTCGAATCGGAACCGCCTTCGGTCAGAACGGGGTGCATATCGAGCGGCATCGAGGCAGCACGCGCTTCCATGTTGGCGCGATTTCCCCAGATCGTATTGATCTCGCCGTTGTGCGCCAGCCTGCGAAATGGCTGCGACCGGGCCCACGAAGGTAGAACGTTGGTCGCATACCGCTGATGAAACAGCGCAAGAGGAGTTTTGAATTCGGGATCGGCAAGGTCAGGGTAGAACTGGGCCAGCAGGCGCCCCGCGCACAACGCCTTGTAGACCATCGTCGCCGATGACATGCTCGCCACATAACCAGGCAGGGCGGAGCGCTCGAATTGCTTCCGTGCCAGGAAAAGCCTGCGATCGAAGGAGGTAGCGTCGCCGCTGGTACAGAGGACATGCCAGATCGCCGGCCGCGTTGAATTTGCAATTTCGCCCAGCACCTCGGGACGCACCGGAACCGGCCTCCACTCGAGCGTCTCGATGTTCTGCGCATCCAACGCGGCTTCAATCTCGATGCGTGACGCGGCACTCTCGTCGGGAACAAAGACCACGCCTACGCCCAGCGGGCGCCCCTCTTGCAGTGTGACGCCGCTCTGCGCGAGCAGCCAGGCGCGCGGAATCGCCACCGTGACACCGACTCCGTCGCTCGACTTTCCGTCGGCCGCCACGGCGCCGCGATGCGCCAGCCGGGTGAGCGCGGTGAGGGCATGAACGAGAATCGCGTGCGACGGCTCCGCTGATAGTTGCGCGACAAATCCGACGCCGCAGGAATCGAAATCGAAGCGCGGATCGACCAGGCTCTCAGTCAAGTAGTGGGGAATGCGCGCACCCGCCCCGTCGATTCTCCGCAGAGCGTGCGGGAGAGGAATAACGCGGGATGGGGAAGAGACAGGAGCGCCCATGAGCTACTATACGTCGATTTCAAATGATGTGCGCGTTACGCCGCGCCGGCGAGGAGTTTCATTTCACCGGCCAAGCCCGACCGGCCAACCGGGAAACAAAAATTAAAGCAAAGCTGACCTCAATAACCCGGACCGCCATGCAAAGCGGAAAACAAAACGTCCTTGCATACTTATACGATTGATTGTATATTTATGCAAGCGCGGCTTTCATCGAGGAGCCGCGCTTTACGTTTGAATGGACGCACGAATGAAGTACCAGAGGCATGACGCAATTCGGGAGCTTGTATCGCACTCGCTGGTGGCCAACCAGGACGAGCTGAGGCGCAAATTGCGGCGTCGCGGATTCGAAGTGACACAGGCAACGCTTTCGCGCGATCTTCACGAAATGCGCCTTTCCAAGGGCCCGGGCGGATACGTTCTACCCAACGGAAATGGCGCGGGCACGGCGGCCGAAGACGACGCGCCTCCTTCAGTGGCTGAGATGATCGAGAGCTTCGGCCTGCGGGTACGGCAGGCGATGAACCAGGTGGTTGTGGGAACGGTGATGGGCGGTGCGCAACCGGTGGCCGCGGCGCTGGATCGCGCAAGCTGGACGCAGGTGGTGGGCACCGTCGCCGGCGATGACACGGTGCTTGTGATCTGCCCCGATGTACGGCGCGCCGCCGAGGTGGAAACGCGCTTGAGGACGATGTTGGAATCATGACGCAGGCGATTCAAACCGCGGTTGTGGGTGTGACAGGATATGCAGGCGCCGAGCTTGCGCGGTTGCTTCTGCGCCATCCTCGCTTGAAAGCGGTTCCCCCGGTTTTTGCGGGCCGACTCGACGAGAAAGATGCCGCGCGCGGAGGGATTCCCCTGTCCGCGGTTCATCCTCAACTGGCCAACAACAACGGCAACGCCGGGCTGAAACTTGAGCCGTTTTCCTGGGAACTTCTGGCCGAGCGCGGCGTGAAGGTGCTGTTTCTTGCCACGCCTCATGAGCAGTCGCGCGAGTGGGTGCCGCAGGCGATGGCGCGGGGCTTGCGCGTGATCGACCTGAGCGGCGCATGGCGGTTGCACGATGCGCAGAACCGGGCGGTGTACGGATTCCAAGATGACGATGCAGAGCACGCGGCAACGACGCAGGCGCAGGCGGTCTACGGTCTGCCCGAATTGCACCGTGCCGAGATCGCTCAGGCAAGGCTGGTGGCGAATCCCGGCTGCTATGCGACCTCGGTGATACTTGCGCTCCGTCCGCTGGTGGCGGCTGGCGTTATCGATCTTGAGTGCGGCATTGTTGCCGATGCAAAGAGTGGGGTGAGCGGGGCCGGCAAGGCGCCCACGGCGAAGACGCACTACATGTACGCGGCCGACAATCTTTCGGCCTACAGCGTGTTTTCGCATCGGCACACCGGCGAATTGCTTGAGCAGATTGGCATTAAGGGGAGCGACATCGTCTTTACGCCTCACCTGCTGCCCATCCCGCGCGGAATTCTTTCCACGATCTACGTGCGCTTTCACGAGCCGCAATCGAGCGATGCGATCGCAGGCCTTTATCACGATTTTTTTGCCGAGAGCCCCATGGTGCGCCTGTATAACGGCACGCTGCCGCAAATCCAATACTCGGTTCACACCAATTTCGCTGACATCGGATTTCAACTTGCTCCGGACGGCCGCCGCGCCGTCATTGTCAGTTGCCTTGACAACCTGTTGAAGGGCGCTTCTGGACAGGCAGTGCAAAACCTGAACGTCATGCTCGGCTGGGCAGAAGCGGAGGGGCTGGAATGAAATATGTGGTCAAGCTGGGTGGAGCGGGCCTTGAGACACCGTCGCTTCTGGCTGGGAGTGTCCGCGCCATCGCCGACCTGGCGCGCGACGGACACCAGGTTGCGGTTGTGCACGGAGGCGGCGCGCAGTTGACGCGCACCCTTAAGGCATTGGGCAAGCAGAGCGAGTTTATCGCGGGACTCCGCGTGACCGATGCAGAGACGCGCGACGTGGCCTTGATGGTCCTGGCGGGCAAGGTTAACAAGAGCCTTGTCGCCGCGCTTGGCGCGCTGGGCCAGCCGGCGGTGGGGCTTTCGGGCGGCGATGGCCTGCTTTTTCGCGCGCGCAAAAAACGCACCGCGCCCGACCTCGGCTACGTGGGAGAGATTGTTTCCAGCGATCCGCGCTGGATTGAAGCGGTATGGAAGCTGAATGGCGTGCCGGTAATTTCATCGATGGCGCTGGGATTTGACGGCGAATACTACAACATCAATGCCGATGAAATGGCCGCCGCGTGTGCCACTGCCTGCCATGCCGATGCGCTGGTGTTTCTTACCGATGTGCCCGGAGTGAAGGGCGCGAACGGTGAAGTGCTGCGCTGGCTTTCGATTGACCAGATCGCCGAGATGGCCAAGAGCGCCATCATTTCCGGCGGCATGTTGCCCAAGCTGGGCGCGTGCCGCGAAGCTCTTTTGAACGGAGTAAAACGGGTGCGGATTCTGCCCGCGGAAGCCGCCTCGTTTCTTCCCGATTTGTGCAACTCGCGCGTAGCTCACGGCACCGAAGTGATGGTGGCCTAAGGAGACATGATATTGACCAAACTCGAACAAATCAGCGCTGCGGAATCACGTTTGTTGCTGCCAACCTACGATCGGAACCCGATCTTGTTTGTCGGCGGCGAAGACGTCTACCTGATTGATGAACAGGGCAACCGCTATCTCGACCTGTTGAGCGGCATCGGCGTGAATGCGCTGGGCTACGGACATCCGGCGATCGAACGCGCGATTGTGAATCAGAGCCGCGCGCTCATTCACACATCGAATCTGTTCTTCCACGAAGGGCAGGCCGAACTTGCACTGCGGCTGACCGAGCGCACAGGCATGGACCGCGCATTTTTCTCGAACACCGGCACCGAGGCATGGGAAGGCGCGTTGAAGCTGGCCCGCGCCCATGCCGGCTTGCTGCGCAGCGAGGGCAAGCAGACCGGAACGAAGTTTCTTGCCCTGGAACAGAGCTTTCATGGGCGCACGTATGGGTCGATGTCGACCACTTTCAAGGCGAAGTATCGCGAGCCATTTGCGCCGGGAGTTCCGGGCGTGGAGTTTGTGCGGTTCAACGACATCGCCGATCTGCGCGCGAAGTTTTCCAATGAGGTCTGCGCCATTCTTGTTGAATCCATCCAGGGTGAAGGCGGCATTCGACCGCTCTCGCAGCAGTTCTTCAACGAAGCGCGCGCGCTGGCAAGTTCGACCGGCGCCTTGCTCATCGTGGATGAAATTCAGGCTGGAATGGGCCGCACCGGCAAATGGTGCGCATATCAGCACTACGGTATTCAGCCGGACGTGACCACGCTGGCCAAACCGCTTGCAGGCGGCATTCCGCTGGGCGCTATCTTATGCACTGAAGAAGCGGCTCGCGCGATTCACGCAGGCATGCACGGAACCACATTTGGCGGTGGACCCCTGGCATGCGCCGTTGCCATCGCAGTGATCGACACAATTGAAAAGAAAGGGCTGCTCAGGCACGCGACCGAAGTGGGAGATTATTTTCAGGATCAGCTTCGCGCCCTGGGCAAGCGGCACGACTCGATTGTGGATGTGCGCGGCAAGGGGCTGATGATCGCGGCGGAGCTCGATTCGGCGGATCTTGCAAAGGCAACGGTTGCGGAAATGCTGAAGCGGCACATCGTGATCAACTGCACCAGCGATACGGTGCTGCGTTTCCTGCCGCCGTTTATTCTGACCAAGTCTCACGTCGATACGGCCATTGCGGCTCTCGACGCAATCCTTAGCGAACATCCAGCACATGCACCAGCTCAATCCGCAGGAGGCGAAACTCGTGTCTAGCAGAGCAACCATCGAACGCCGTGAACCCGCTGTTCCCGTGCAAGAAGACTCCGATATTCTGGCCGCCGCGGCGCGCATGGCCGGCGAGGACCTGTGCTCTATCGCCGACCTCTCCAGCTCCGAAGTGCGCGCCCTTTTGAAACTGGGCCACGACGTCAAGCGCAATCCGCGCGAATACCGCCATGCCCTCGACGCCAAGCAGATGGTGCTGATGTTTGAGAAAGCCAGCCTTCGCACGCGTCTCGCATTCGAGACAGGCATCAATACCATGGGCGGCAACGCCATCTTTGTCGATCAGACCAGCTCCCCGCTGGGCGAGCGCGAAACCATTGCCGATGTCGCGAAGAACCTGGAGCGCTGGGTCGACGTCATCGTGCTGCGCACCTACGCGCACGACACAGTCACCGAAATGGCAGCCAACTCACGTGTACCGGTCATCAACGCGTTGAGCGATTTCGAGCATCCGTGCCAGGCTCTGGCCGATTTCATGGCGCTCGAAGAGCACTTCGGATCCGTGAACGGCCTGAACTTCACCTACGTCGGCGACGGCAATAACGTGTGCCACTCGCTGATGCTGGCCGGTGCGCAGCTTGGCGCTAACGTCACCGTGGCCACGCCGCGCGGCTACTCACCGGATATCGAGATCGTCACGATCGCCCGCGATATCGCGCAGGTCAACAACTGCGAGCTTCGCCTGATGCAGGACCCCCAAGCCGCTGTCGAAGGCGCAGATGCCGTGTACACCGATGTTTGCGTCAGCATGGGATTCGAGCACGAGTCCACCAAGCGCGCCCCCATTTTCCGCCCCTTCCAGGTAAACGAGGCGCTGATGGCGAAGGCCAAGCCGTCGGCGGTCTTCATGCACTGTCTGCCGGCGCGGCGCAACGAAGAAGTAACCGATGCCGTCATCGATAGTCCGCAGTCCATCGTCTTCGACCAGGCTGAAAACCGGCTGCACGCGCAGAAGGCATTGCTGCTCTTGCTGCTGGGCGGGCTGTCGAATGTCAAAGCTTTTGGCTGCTAGCTCACCGTGCGAGCGGCTGGCTTCTTGCTATTAGCTACTAGCTATCTGCGTTTGGCTTGCCTTAGCTTGGAATCTGGAAGCTGACAGTTCAATTGTTTCTGAGGGTTTTTGTAAGCATGTCCATCATTCTCGAATCACTGCCCACGGGCCAGAAAGTCGGCATCGCCTTCTCCGGGGGGCTCGACACCTCGGCCGCCCTGCACTGGATGAGGCAGAAGGGCGCCATCCCTTACGCCTATACGGCCAACCTCGGCCAGCCCGACGAAACCGACTACGAGGCGATCCCGCGCGCGGCCCTTGAATACGGCGCAGAAAAAGCCCGCCTCATCGACTGCCGCGGCCCACTGGTTCGCGAAGGGTTCGCCGCCTTGCAGGCCGGAGCCTTCCACATCACGACCGCAGGCATTGCTTACTTCAACACCACGCCCATCGGTCGCGCTGTCACGGGCACCATGCTGGTGGCCGCCATGAAAGAGGACGACGTCCACATCTGGGGCGACGGCTCCACTTTCAAAGGCAACGACATCGAGCGCTTCTATCGTTACGGTCTGCTTGTCAATCCCGGGCTCCAGGTCTACAAGCCGTGGCTTGACGCCGCGTTCATCGACGAATTAGGCGGCAGGGCCGAGATGTCTGCCTTCATGCAGCGCTCCGGCTTTGCCTACAAGATGTCGGCCGAGAAAGCCTACTCCACTGACTCCAACATCCTTGGCGCGACCCATGAAGCCAAAGACCTGGAGCATCTTTCGTCATCCATTCGAATCGTCGAGCCCATCATGGGCGCCGCATTCTGGCGTGACGACATCGAGATCCAGCGCGAAGAGGTCGCCATTCGCTTCGAAGAGGGCTTCCCGGTCGCACTCAATGGCCGGCAGTTCGACGATCCTGTCGCGCTTCTGCTCGAAGCCAACCGCATTGGAGGCCGGCACGGGCTGGGCATGTCCGATCAGATTGAGAACCGCATCATTGAAGCAAAATCCCGCGGCATCTACGAGGCCCCGGGCCTTGCGCTGCTGTTTATCGCCTACGAGCGCCTCATCACCGGCATCCACAACGAGGACACCATCGAGCAGTACCGCGACAATGGCCGCAAGCTGGGCCGCCTGCTCTACCAGGGCCGCTGGTTCGACTCGCAGTCGATCATGCTTCGCGAATCGGCCCAGCGCTGGGTCGCGAAACCCATCACCGGCGAGGTGACACTCGAGTTGCGCCGCGGCAACGACTACTCCATCCTCAACACCGAGTCGCCCAACCTCACCTTCCATCCCGAGCGCCTCAGCATGGAGAAGACTGAATCGGCCTTCTCGCCGCGCGACCGCATCGGACAACTCACCATGCGCAACCTCGACATTACCGACACCCGCGAGAAGCTTGTCACCTACGCCAAAGCCGGCCTGCTCACACTGAGCAAAAACAGTGAAATGCCCCAGCTCAACAACGGCAAGCAGAAGGAATAGCAAGTACGCTTAAAACAATGTCGAACGAACAACAATCCGGAAAGATGTGGTCGGGCCGCTTTCGCGCGGGTGCCGATCCGTTCTTCGATTTCTGGCAGCGGTCGATCCGCTTTGATTGCGTGTTGCTGGGTCAGGAACTTGCAGCCAGCAAGGCCCACGCGCTTGCTTTACAGGCTGGCGGAATCCTCACCCACGACGAGTGTACCCGGATCACGAATGCGCTCGACGCGTTGGACCGGCGCTATGCCGAGAGCAATGACGAAGTGCGCAAGGATACCGAGGCGGAGGACATTCATCACTTTGTGGAACGGCGCCTGACCGAGGTGGTCGGCGACCTGGGCCTCAAGCTGCACACCGGGCGCAGCCGCAACGAGCAGATCGCAACCGACCTGCGGCTCTACATCCGTTTCCGCATCGACATTCTGCTTGCCCATCTGGGCGCGTGGGCTGAGCAGCTTGTTTCGCAGGCAAGAGCGGCCGGCGAAGCGGTGATGCCGTCGTATACGCATCTGCAGCGGGCCGAGCCGGTGCTGGTTGCGCATTGGCTGCTGGCCTACGTGGAGATGCTGCTCCGCGATGCTTCGCGATTGGAAGACTGCGCCAATCGCATGAACTATTGCCCGCTGGGGTCGGGCGCGGCAGCCGGCGCGACGCTGGCGCTGGACCGTTCCATTCCCGCGCGCGAGCTTGAGTTCACGGCTCCCACAGCCAATTCAATGGACGCCACCAGCGACCGCGATTTCGTGCTCGAGTATTTGCAGGCGCTCACGCTGCTTGCTTTGCACGCTAGCCGCTTCGCTGAAGAAATCACGCTGTTCGCCACGGCGGAGTTCGGTTTTGTGGATTTGCCGGAGCAGTTCTCCACCGGATCGAGCGCCATGCCGCAGAAGAAGAATCCCGATCTGACGGAGTTGGTGCGCGCCAAAGTTGGACGCATTCACGGCGCGGCCGAAACCGTAACGCTGTTGCTCAAGGGGCTTCCGCTGGCCTACAACAAGGACATGCAGGAGACCCAGGAGCCGGTGTTTGCTGCCGGCAGCGAGGCACATAAGATGACCTACCTGCTGGCAGCATTTACGCGCGCTCTCCGCTTCCGCTTCGACCGGATGCGTGCCGCCTGCGAGACGGGTTTTTTGAATGCGATGGCGGCTGCGACGTATCTGGTCCACAAGGGAGTTCCCTTCCGCAAGGCGCATGAGAAGATCGGCAATGCGGTGCGGTATTGCCTCGACAAGGGATGCGAATTGGGCGATTTGACACACGAAGAACTGCGACAGTTCGGCGATGAATTTGACTCCGATTTTTTCGCGGCGGTGACGATCGAGGCAACGCTCGATTGTCACGATGTGGCGGGAGGAACGGCGCGGCATCGGGTGAAGGAGGCTCTGGCCGAAGCTGCCAAACGCGTAGATGCGCTGGTGGCGAAATACGGCCAGGTGAGCCTGGATCCACCGGAACGGAAGGAGGCCGCCCATGCTGGTGCGTAAGGCGCTGCTCCCCGACGCCTCCAATGTGTACGACCTGGTGAATTCGCTCTCCGGCGATGGCACTCTGCTGAAGCGGCCGTTCGCTGAGATCTGCGAAAACATCCGCGACTTCACGGTTGCCGAGTCGGATGCCGGGGTGTTTCTTGGTTGCGGTGCGCTCCATCTATACGGGCCACATCTTTCCGAAGTGCGATCGATCGTGGTCAAACCGGAAGCCAAGGGCCAGGGCGCCGGCGGCCGCATTCTTGGCGCGCTGATTGAAGAAGCGGAAGAACATGGTATTCAATCCGTCTGCCTGTTCACCCGGATTCCCGATTTCTTCTTCAAGTTCGGTTTCCGCATTGTTGAAGACAAGTCCGAGTTGCCTGACAAGATCTTCAAAGATTGCCAGATTTGTCCGCGCCTGCACCGCTGCGACGAGGTCGCCATGGTCCGCGGACGCATTCCGCGTATCTCCATTCTTGGACCACGCATCGAAGCGCAACAACTGGTCAAGCTTTCAGGCTGATTCACTTCTTCTGAGGCGACACGGGGAGTCGGCGCTCCACGCGCACGCCCATAAAGCTCAGAACTGCCGCCCCAAAATACGCGAGCACCGAATACGTTCGAAACGTGTCAAGGACTGTCGACGCGATGCTGCCACAGTATCCCAGTTCAGAGCAGCTTCTGCGATCGAGCGCGCTATAAACCACGAGATAGGCGACGGCCATGATGGCGAGAAGAGCGGCGGACCTGCGCGCGGGCCGCACCAGAAGAAACACGGGAAAACATAGTATGGGCAGCAGGCAATAAAGGCTAATCTGTACCGTATTCGCCCGAAAATCGACGACCGTGGCCAGATAGATTCCATATAACGTAACGCCCGCACTCAGCACACCGGCCGCTGTCATCAGAAAAAGCCACACTGTTCCGCGAATCGTCATGCCCTCTCACCTCCGCGATCATTCATTCGCGTGGTCCCGGTGAAACAGCTTTGCCGCGCCGATGACTGCCTGGCCGTAGCTGAGCCCGCCATCGCCGGGACTCACGTTGCGATGGAGAAGAACGTTGAAACCCTTTTCTTCGAGTCCGGAGCGCAACAGGCGGGTCAACCGGCGATTATGCAGGCATCCCCCGCTGAGGGCGACCTGCGAGATACCGGTCGTCTCGCGCGCTCTTGTAGCCGCACGGGTGAATCCCTCGGCGATTCCTGCATGAAACTCTGCAGCAATTCGCTGCCTGGGCACACCGCGTTGCGCATCCTCTATCACGCTCCGCCAAAGGTTCCCCGTCTTCAGAATCAGAGAATCTCCGCCTTCGCATAATTCCGGCACATACTCCTGGCGATGCAGGTGATCATCCTCATCCACGGCGAGGCCTTCAAGCTCGATCGCTGCCTGCGCCTCGTAGTGCACCCTGCTGCGGTGAAGGATCAAGGCCGCGACTGCGTCAAAAAGCCGCCCAAGACTTGATGTCAGCGGCGCATTGATACCCCGATCGATCATGCGCGCCATCAGCCGGGCTTCCTGCTCGGTGGCCCCCGCAAGTTCCCGTGCCTCCTCATCGGCAAAACCCGCGGCCCTCAGGTGCGCGAATGCCATCCGCCACGGTTCACGGATCGCCGCCTCGCCTCCGGGCATGGGCGCGTAATCGAGATGGGCAACCCGCTCGAAGCCATCGAGTCGGCAAATCAGCACTTCCCCGCCCCAGATCTTCCCATCGGTCCCATAGCCGGTCCCGTCAAGCGACAGCCCGATGACCGGGCCCGAGAGTCCATGCTCTGCCATGCAGGCTGCGATGTGCGCGTGATGATGCTGAACGGCGATGAGCGGCAAACCCCGCCCGGCCGTCCACTCTTTCGCCCACGAGGTGGAGAGATAGCCGGGATGCAGGTCATGCACCACAGCCTGCGGCTCAATCTCGAAGGTTTGCATCAGGTGTGCGAGCGATTCAGTGAAGAATTCGAGGCCTGTTAAATTTTCGAGGTCGCCCAGATGCTGGCTCTGAAAAGCAAAGCGCCCGCGCGCCAGCGTAAATACATTCTTCAGGTGCCCGCCCACGGCAAGCAGTGGAGGCGCATCGAGCGGCAGCGGAACCCCCATGGGCACAAATCCGCGCGCGCGGCGAATAAGTTGCGGAGCGCCTTCGATGACCGAAGACACGGAATCGTCGCAACGCTGCAAAATATCCCGGTTGTGCATCAGGAAGAAATCAGCAATCGTTCCGAGGCGCCTGGATGCTTCATCATTCTCGATTGCGATGGGTTCCTCGCTGAGATTCGCCGATGTCATCACCAGCGCCTTCACGCGCGGGTCGGCAAAGAGTAGATGCTGTAGCGGCGCGTAAGGCAGAAAAAGACCCAGCCATGGAATCCCGGGCGCAACCGACGGTGCAATGCCATTCCTCTCGCTCGCTCGAGCCAAAACGATGGGCCGCGCAGGCGTTTGCAGCAACGACTCTTCTTCCGGCGTGAGAAAACAAAGTTCGCGGGCACACTCAAGATCACGCACCATCACGGCCAGCGGCTTTCCGTAGCGGTGCTTCCGCTCGCGCAGGCGTGCGACCGCCGATTCATTCATCGCGTCCACGCTCAGGTGGAACCCTCCAATGCCCTTGATCCCTGCGATTTCGCCTGTGAGCAACCGTTCGATGGCCGCTTGGACCGGATCGTCTGCAGCGATGTTTGTACCCCCTGGCGATTCCCACCCCGTCGACGAAGACCCGTCGAGGGGGACCCCGGATTCGAGCCAGACATGCGGCCCGCACTGCGGGCAGGCGTTGGGCTGGGCATGGAAACGGCGGTTCAGAGGGTCGTCGTATTCCGCCTGGCAGGCCGGGCACATGGGGAATTTCGCCATCGACGTTTGCGGGCGGTCATACGGGATGCGGCGCGTAATCGTATAACGCGGGCCGCAGTTGGTGCAGTTCAAAAACGGATAGCGATAGCGCCGGTCATGCGGATCGAGCAATTCGCGCAGGCAGTCGCTGCATGTGGCCGCATCGGCTGGAATCCCCGTGCTGACCCTGCCCTTGACTTCGCTCGAAATGATGCGGAAGCCATTCTCGCCGGTGGCCGGCAACTCCCGCACTTCAATCTTGTCGACGCGCGAAAGGGGCGGAGCTTCAGCCCTCAATCGTTCAAGGAACGCCTCCATCTTTGCAACCGGGCCCTCGATTTCGATCGTCACGCCGTCTGTATCGTTGCCGATGAAGCCGGCAAGTGCTTCCTCGTCGGCAAGGCGATACACGAAGGGACGAAAGCCGACGCCCTGCACCACGCCCTGAACGCGCACACCGCGGCGCACTCCCTGCTCCGTCGATGTCTCCCGCTGCGACACACTCTCCGCCGACTTCGGTTCCCGGCTCGTTTGGGTTGGTTCCGTCAATGACCGTCGCCCCGTTTCGCAGTCAAAGAATAGCGTATGCGCTCAGAAGCCTTTCTGGCATCTAATGATTGCAACACCGGAGTGAGCTTCATCGTGATGGAATGGGACTGAGTCAGGGGAAGCAATCTTGCTGTTTTCAATGCGAATCCGGAGGTTGTCGTAAGCGTGATCAAGTTCGAAAGGATTCTTCACCTGCGCTCCGCTGTTGTTCTTGTCTCCGTGCTTGCCGCAACGCAGGCTGCGCCCCAGACACCCAACGCGACGGCGGTGATTCGCGGCATCGACCAAGCCGTGCACTACCGCGTAGATCACATCGCCGGATACACCGTAACCGAGCGCTATGCCGTATTTCGGGGCAACGATGAGAAGAACTCCGTGGCCGCCATGACCGTGATGACAACCTACCGCCGGGATACGGGCAAGAGCTACACGATCCTCTCCCAAAGCGGTTCCTCGATCATTCGCAAGTTCGGCCTCGATCCGATTCTCGAGCGCGAGAAAGAGATCAATGAGCCAGGCAATGTGCAGCACGCCTGGATCACGTCGGCGAACTACGACATGACTCTCAAACCGGGCATGCAGACGCTCGATGGGCGCGCGTGCTACGTCCTCTCGATCAACCCGAAAGAAAAAGCGCCCAACCTGATTATCGGGGCGATCTGGGTGGATGCAAAGGATTACACCATCGTCCGGCTCGAGGGCGTGGCCTCCAAAGCCCCGTCGATCTTCGCCGGGACCACCCACATGATGCGCCAATACGCCGATATCGACGGTTTCTCGATGGCGACGCATGCTCGAGCGGAATCCAGCACGTTCCTATACGGCAAGACGGTGGTCACCATTGACTACGCCGGCTACCACATCGATCTTCGCCAGGGAGCCTCGGCTCGGGCGCCCGCTTCGCACAAGATGCAGTGACGAATGACCGTTCACGCGCACGCTGGCTGTCTTATACTGGCCACTGTGACGCCACTGCTGGGTGACTGGAAACTCGACGCTGCGCTGGGTTCCTGTCTCGTGCTCGGGCTGCGTCACGGCTTCGATTACGATCACCTCGCGGCCATCTCCGATATCACCGCCGTTCAGCGTAACTGGTGGAATGGATTGAGGTTGGGCATAACCTATGCCCTCGGCCACGCCTTTACCGTGGTGGCTCTCGGCGTCGCCGTTCTTCAACTCCACATGGGCCTGCCGCAGGGACTGGACCACTTCACGGAGCGTCTGATCGGGCTCACTCTCATTGTGTTGGGCATCGGCGTAGTCGCCGGCATTCTGCGCAGAGATGCGCACGGCCACACACATAGTCGCGTCGAGAGCCGTCTGGCCATCGCTATTAACGGCGTGCTCTGGATGGCATGGAAGATTCGCTGCATCTGGAATCCGAACGCACCCCGCCCAGAGCGCTTCCAGTGGATGTACAACGGCAAATCGGTGTTTCTGATCGGGGTCCTGCACGGAATCGGGGCGGAAACACCCAGCCAGTTGGGGCTCTTCTTTCTCACTGCCAATCTGGGCGGAACCTCACGTGGTATGCTCGGCCTCGCCGCGTTCGCAATCGGGCTGGTGGCCATGAATGCCCTGATGACCGCGTCGATGGGAGGCGCATTCCGGGCCAAGGGACATCATCCGCGTTTCTACCATGCCATCGCGTGGACCGGCGCCGTCTACAGCTTTGGCATCGGCCTCATCTTTCTGCTCGGAATCTCTGATCGGCTCCCTCCTCTGGGCTAGTTTCGGCAGGCGTTTTCCCGGACCCTCATGGATCCCAGCGGAGCGGTTCTGCCAGGCGGCCCGTCAACTAAGGTGGAGCACTCACGAGAAGTTCGCGCCTCGTATTGATGCTCCTTTGGAGGTACTTTGCTTCAATGCCGCAGCCGGTGCCGCGCAATGGGACGCCTTACCACGACACGTGACCGTTGTCACTCCATTGGAAGGACTTGCGCGCGTACAACGAAACCAGGCCAGTGCTTCATCGTTGCATCCCCTGCACGATGTATCGTGGGGTTGCAAGCAGGAGGATAACGTGCCCGCATTCACACCCCCGCCGTTGCCCAGCGAAGACAAACGTTGGAAAATCGTGAACGGCACCATGCGCAAGAATGGCTTTGCCCGTCACGCGCTCATTGAAACGCTCCATACCGTGCAGTCTTCGTTTGGCTACCTCGACGATGACGCCATTCGTTTCGTGGCGCAATCGCTGCGCGTTCCCCTGAGCCAGGCCTATGGAGTGGTGACCTTCTACCACTACTTCAGCCTCAAGCCCCCGGGCAAACACACCATGACCATCTGCGCCGGCACGGCCTGCTACATCAAAGGGACCGACAAGCTGATTGCCGCGGCGGAACAGAAACTCGGAATCAGGTCCGGTCAAACCACCCCGGGCGGCGGAGTGAGCCTGATGACAGCACGCTGCGTGGGCGCCTGCAGCCGCGCTCCCGTCATGCTGACCGACGGCAATGTTTCCGGCGAGGTGACCGCCGAGCAGATGATCGCGCAACTGGAAAGGTGGGCCGTGGAATGACCATCGAAGAACTGGAACAGATTGCAGTCAGCGTCCACCAGGAAAACGCCAAATACGACTTTGAGGTGAACGTCTGCATGGACCTGGCCTGTAACAGCCAGGGCGCGGGCGCGGTGCGCGAGGCACTGGTGAAAGCCGCCGAAGCGTCAGGCAAGAAAGTCCTCATCCGCAAGACAGGGTGCATGGGACCCTGCTCTTCGGGCCCGCTGGTGCGTGTCGATCCCGACGACGCCCTCTACCATCACGTGAAAGATAAGGACGCCGAGCCAATCGTTGCGCATCTTGGCGGCGATCCGGTTGCGGAACTACAGTGCGACCTGAACGAGCACTTCGATAAACAGGTCCGGGTAGTGCTCGAGAATGCGGGACATATCGATCCCGAAAAGATCGACGACTACATCTCGCGGGACGGCTATAAGGCCCTGCTGACGGTGCTCACCGAGATGACGCCCAGCGGCGTGATTCACCGCATCACCGAGAGCGGCCTGCGCGGCCGCGGCGGCGGCGGGTATCCAACCGGATTGAAGTGGAGCACGGTCGCAAAATCCGGTGGCGACATGAAATACGTAGTCTGCAACGGCGACGAGGGCGACCCGGGCGCGTTCATGGACCGCAGCGTGATGGAGGGCGATCCACATCGCGTCATCGAGGGCATGGCCATCGCGGCCTATGCGGTGGGGGCCGGCAAGGGCTTCATCTACGTGCGGGCCGAGTATCCAGTCGCAGTATCGCGGCTCACCACGGCGATCCGGGAGGCACGCCGGCGCGGGCTTCTGGGCACCAACCTCGGCGGCACGACCTTCAGTTTCGATGTGGAAATCCGGCTTGGCGCCGGCGCCTTTGTGTGCGGAGAGGAAACCGCTCTCATCGCATCCATTGAAGGCAAGCGCGGCACACCGAGACCTCGCCCGCCCTATCCGGCCATGAGCGGCCTGTGGGGCAAGCCGACGCTGATCAACAACGTTGAAACCTATGCCAATGTTGCCCCGATCATTCGCAACGGCGGCAAATGGTTCCACGACATGGGCTCGGAGCGCAGCAAGGGCACCAAGGTCTTCGCCTTGACTGGCAGAATCAATCACACTGGCCTGATCGAGGTTCCGCTGGGCATCAAGCTGTGGGAGATCATCGACGTTATCGGTGGCGGCGTCCCCGACGGACACAAACTCAAAGCCGTCCAGACGGGCGGGCCCTCAGGCGGCTGCATTCCGGCCGACATGCTCGGCCTGGGCGTCAGTTACGACGCGCTCATGGCGGCGGGCTCCATCATGGGGTCGGGCGGCATGATTGTCATGGACGATACTTCGTGCATGGTCAACGTGGCGCGGTTTTTCGTCGAGTTCTGCATGACCGAATCATGCGGGAAGTGCATCCCCTGCCGCGCAGGCACCGCACAGATGTACACGTTACTGACGCGCATTTGCGAAGGTTCGGCGACCATGGACGACCTGCACCTGCTCGAAGAACTGTGCGGAACGGTGAAGGAGACCAGCCTCTGCGGGCTCGGTCAGACTGCCCCTAATCCGGTATTGAGCACGCTGAAATATTTCCGCCACGAGTACATCGATCACATCGTGCAGAAACACTGTCCGGCAGGGGTCTGCAACCTGAACGCATCCGTGGAGGTGCCGGCATGAACGAAAGCTCCAATGTCAAAACGCTGACGATTGACGGGCAGGAAGTGAGCGCCCGCGCCGGCCAGACGATTCTCGACGTGGCTCGCGAAAATGAAATTGACATCCCCACGCTCTGCCATCTCGATGGATTGAGCGATGTGGGCGCGTGCCGCATGTGCCTGGTGGAAATTGCGGGCAGCAACAAACTGCTGCCGGCCTGCGTGGCCACAGTCTACGAAGGCATGGAGGTGCACACCAACACCGAGCGTCTGCGCAAGCACCGGCGCTCGATTCTCGAGCTACTGTTCGCCGAACGCAACCATATTTGCTCGGTCTGCGTGGCCAATGGGCACTGTGAGCTGCAGTCGCTGGCGCAATCCCAGGGCCTGACGCACGTGCGGCTGCCTTATCGTAATCCCGAGCTGCCCGTGGACGCTTCGCATGAACGCTTCACGGCCGATCACAACCGCTGCATCCTGTGCACTCGCTGCGTGCGTGTCTGCGCCGAGATCGAGGGTGCGCACGTATGGGACGTGATGGGCCGCGGTATCAACTCGATGGTGATAACCGACCTGCACGAAAACTGGGGAAGCTCCAGCTGTACCCGCTGCGGCAAATGTGTTCAGGTTTGCCCCACCGGCGCTCTGTTCGACAAGAGCAAGGTCGGCGACGCTCATCCCAAGTATCCCGATTTTCTGCCGTACCTGAGCCTGATGAGGGAGGCACAATGAGCAAATTGAAACTGGCAACCGTGTGGCTGGATGGTTGTTCCGGCTGCCACATGTCGTTCCTCGACATGGATGAGAGGCTCCTTGCGCTGGCGGAGCTCGTCGATGTGGTTTACAGCCCCATCGTCGACGCCAAGGAGTTCCCTGACCAGGTGGACATTGCCCTGGTTGAAGGCGCGGTGTCCTCCGTGGACGACGAGAAGAAGATACACAAGATTCGCGCTCACTCAAAAACCGTTGTCGCCATGGGCGATTGTGCCGTCGCCGGCAACGTTCCTTCGATGCGTAACCCCATTGGGCCGGCTGCGATCCTCGACCGGGCATATTTTGAGAACGCCAGCGCACAGCAGCAGATTCCCTGCATCGTTGTGCCCACGCTCCTCGACAAGGTGCGCCCGATCCACGAGTTCGTCAAGGTAGACGTCTTCCTGCCCGGTTGCCCGCCCTCGGCTGACACATTTCATACGGCGCTTATGGCGCTGGTAACCGGAGAACCGCTGGACGTTCCGGCGCTTACCCGATTTGGAGCCTGATTCATGAGCCAGACCATCACCATCGATCCGGTCACACGACTTGAAGGACACGGCAAGATCACCATCCAGCTCAACGATCAGGGCGAAGTGGACGATGCGCACTTTCATGTAACCCAGGTGCGCGGCTTCGAGAAATTCTCAGAGGGACGGCCATTCTATGAGATGCCCAGCCTCATGGCGCGCATCTGCGGCATCTGCCCTGTATCGCACCTGATCGCTTCGGCCAAGGCCTGCGAGGCCATCATGTCCGTCCGTATTCCACATACGGCTGCGCAATTGCGTCGCATGCTCAACCTCGCGCAGATGGTGCAATCGCACGCACTGAGTTTCTTTTATCTCGCATCGCCCGACCTGCTGCTGGGCATGGAATCCGACCCCGCCGTGCGGCACATTTTTGGGGTAGCCGCAGCCAAACCGGAACTGGGCCGCGCCGGCATCGCCCTGCGCCGCTTCGGTCAGCACATCATCGAACTGCTCGGCAACAAGCGCATTCATCCCGGATGGGTCGTGCCCGGCGGCGTGACCGAACCCCTGGCCCAGGCCAAGCGCGATGAAATCCTCAGCATGATACCCGAGGCCTTTGGCAACGTGAAGCTTGCACTGGCCGCCTATAAGCAGATTGCCGATCAGTTCCATGCGGAGATCGAAATATTCGCCAATTTTCCCTCGCTTTACATGAGCCTTGTCAACGAAGACGACTCGATCGAATTCAGCGACAGCTCACTGCGATTGATCGACTCTGCCGGAAAGGTCATCGAAGACGGAATTACCGCCACCCGCTTTACCGAGGTAATTGGCGAAGCGGTTGAGCCTTACAGCTACACCAAGTTCGCGTACTACAAGCCGCTTGGCTACCCTGAAGGCTGCTACCGCGTGGGCCCGTTGGCTCGGTTGAACATTGCCGGGACAATGGGAACGCCGCTCGCGGACGCAGAGTTGGCTGAGTTCAAGCAGCTGGCCGTCGGCCCCGTGCAGGCATCGTTTCATTATCATCATGCACGGCTGATTGAGATCCTGTATGGCATCGAGAAGATCGAACAGATCCTTGCCGATCCGCTGATCCTCGACAAGCATGTGCGCGCCGTGGCCGGGGTCAATCGCCTCGAAGGCGCAGGACAGGCCGAAGCGCCGCGCGGCACCTTGAATCACCATTACAAAGTGGATGAAAACGGCCTGATCACATGGGCCAACCTCGTGATTGCCACCGGCCAGAACAACACCGCCATGAACCAGGGTGTCTTGCAGGCCGCAAAGCACTATGTGAAAGATGGCAAGTTCAGTGCGGGAGTTCTGAATCGCATTGAGGCGGTTGTCAGGACGTTTGACCCGTGCCTGAGCTGTTCCACGCATGCCTTCGGTCAGATGCCTCTCGTAATCTCGCTTATTTCAGCCGACGGCGAGATGATGGATCAGGTCACACGCTGATCGTGGAGCGTCACCATGAGGCTCAATCCCATCCCGTGCCTCGTTCTCGCATGCGGCAACACGCTGCGCGAGGATGACGGCATCGGTCCATGGCTGGCAAAAAGAGCCGGCGAACGCTTCCCCACCGAAACCTGGATTCGCATTCTCGCTCCGCAACAATGGACGCCCGAGCTTGCCGAGGAAATTGCACGCGCACAGGTTGTGATCTTTGTTGATTGCGCCGCGCAAGGTGTTCCGGGGCAGATTCGGTTGACCTCCGTTGAGCCAGCCCCCGAACTCCCGCGCATGCTCACCCATCACCTCAGCGCGGCCGATCTGCTCGCCATGAGCCAGCGCTACTTCGATGCCCAGCCGCAAACGGCGCTCATGCTCACGGTAGGCGCCGGCTCTCTGGATCTGCGCGAAGGGTTCAGTGCTGCGGTCGAGTCAGCTCTCCCGGACGCCGCCAATGTCCTCGAAGCAACCATTCGTCGCCTTCGCAATGGCGCGTCTGCGCCTTCCGAGAATCCCATGGAGCCTTCCTCAAAAAAGAGCGCATGAAAAACGGCGGCTACCTGTCTGGTAATGCCGCCGCCTTCCCTGTTGCGATCGAGCAAGCCTATGGCAGTTCCAATCGGTGTAGAGCGAAAGGCAATCGCTCAGGGGATTCTTCATCAAGAAAAGCCGGCAGTGGGGCTTTTGTGCTAAAACACCACTACCAAAAAATCACCTTAACGCACGCAGGCAGCGCCACCTGGTAGCTGGAGAACCGCCTTAGAAAGCCGCCACTGTCTGCCGCAGGCTGTATGAGCTGAGTGTCTTGATGTAGTTACCGCGATCGAAAGGCGACGTGTCGGGCACGGAGCGACGGCTGAGGCATCCGCGCGTTTCCCAAAGCGACGCGTACTCGTGCTTCTCAAGCCAGTACTGCATGTCTGAGAGCACCCGGCCGATGTGTTCGATACCGTGAACGTGGAGAGCTGAAGCCATCATCGTCATGTTCGCGCCCGCCATGATGCACTTGAGCACGTCTTCAGCCGAGTGCACGCCTCCGGTGATCGCCAGATCGATGTTGAGGTGCCCGTAAAGAATCGCGGCCCAATGCAGCCGGGGTAGCAATTCCGAGGGGGTAGAGAAGTGCAGCGTAGGCCTCACTTCAAGCGTTTCAATGTCGAAATCTGCCTGGTAGAAGCGATTGAAAAGCACAACGCCTCGCGAGCCGACATCCTCCAGCCGCGCCACGAGGTGCGGCAGGCTGGTAAACGACTGGGACAACTTGACCGCGACCGGAACCTTTACTGCCTGGCATACGCTCTCTACGAGTTCCAACAACTGCAGTTCGAGCTCGTTTGAGGTCTGCCCGCGATCCGTGGCCAGCGCGTATGTGTTCAGTTCGATGGCGTCTGCGCCGGCATCTTCCATCTCCTTCGCGAATCGAACCCAGCCTCCCCGGGTCGCTCCGTTCAGACTTCCCATGATCGGGATATTCACGGCCGCCTTCGCGCGTCGCAGGTACTCGAGGTACACCTCATGCGACATGCGATAGTCGCTCAGGTCCGGGAGATAATCAAGCGACTCGGCAAAGGACTCGGTGCCACGAGAAAGATCCTCGTTCAGGGTGCGGGATTCAAGCGCCAATTGCTCCTCGAAAAGCGAGGTCAAAACGATCGCCGCCGCGCCGGCGTCTTCCATCCTGCGAATGTTATCCAGCGATTCCGCGAGCGGAGTGGATGAAACCACGATCGGCCCGCTCAGTTTCAGACCGAGATAGTGCGTCGAAAAATCGATCATTCTTTTCCTCCGGCGGCCACGGCCACCAGTTTTTCATCCGGCTTTTCTTCCGGAGCGATGTTCGGAGTTTCGCCTCGCCCGGGCATTGCAGCCCGCGCCGAATATACGCGCCACTGGCGCTCCACGTCGTCCTGCGCGTCTTTCAGCAGTTCGGCAGCCATTTCCGGGTTGCCCCGTGCCAACATGGTGTATCGAGCCTCGCGGTAGGCATACTCCTTCAGCCGGATCGACGGCGCTTTCGAGTCGAGCTGGAACGGGTTCTTGCCCTCTTCGCGAAGGCCGGGGTTGTACCGCATGAGAGGCCAGTAGCCGGACTGCACAGCCAGTTTCTGCTGTTCGAGGCCGTGCACCAGGTCGTAGCCGTGGGCGATGCAGCTTGCATAGGCGATGATGATCGACGGACCATCGTGGGCTTCAGCCTCCTGGAATGCCTTGATCACATGCGTGTCATTGCCTCCCAGGGCTACCTGTGCGACGTAGACCGAGCCATAACTCACCGCCTCCATCGCCAGGTCTTTCCTGCTGTTCTTCTTTCCGCTTGCGGCAAACTTGGCCACTGCTCCGCGCGGAGTTGCCTTCGATGCCTGACCTCCGGTATTCGAATAGACCTCGGTATCGAGCACCAGCACGTTCACATTCTTGCCGGAGCCGAGCACGTGATCGAGCCCGCCGAATCCGATGTCGAACGCCCATCCGTCACCGCCAAGAATCCAGACGCTCTTGCGAACCAGAGTATCCGCTATGGACAGCAGGTGCCGCGCGTCTGAGGACTCATCGCCCTTGAGCTTGTCGCGGAGCGCATTCACGCGTTCCCTCTGTGCGTTGATCTCGGCTTCCACATTCTGCTTCGCGCCGATCAGCGATGCGGCAAAGTCCCCGCCGATCCTGGAGGCTAAACGCTCCACCAGCATCTCGGCGAATTCCTTTTGCTGATCAAGAGCCGTCCGCATGCCGAACCCGAACTCTGCATTATCTTCAAAGAGCGAGTTAGCCCACGTCGGCCCGCGTCCGGCCCCGTTTTTACTGTAGGGAGTCGTCGGCAGGTTGCCGCCATAAATCGACGAGCAACCGGTGGCATTCGCAATATAGAGCCGATCGCCAAACAACTGGGTCAGCAGCTTGATATACGGCGTCTCTCCACATCCGGCGCAGGCGCCCGAGAACTCAAACAGCGGCTGTAGCAGTTGCAAATCCTTCACCTGGCCGTGGGAAAGCTTGTTGCGATCAACTTCCGGAAGTTCGAGGAAGAAGTCCCAATTTTCGCGCTCGGGTTCGCGCAACGCAGCCTGTGGCGCCATGTTGATCGCCTTGCGGCTCGCATCGCTCTTGCTTTTTACAGGGCAAACCTCGACGCACACGCCGCAACCGGTGCAATCTTCCGGTGCAACCTGCAAGGTGTAGCGCTCCTGCTCCATGCCGCGCCACTTTGGCTTCGCCCATTTGAGCGTGGCAGGGGCCTTGTCGGCGAGATCGGCGCTGTACACTTTCGAGCGGATAACGGCGTGCGGGCACACCATCACGCATTTACCGCACTGGATGCACAGGTCCTTGTCCCACACGGGAATGAACTGCGCGATGTTCCGCTTCTCCCACTGCGACGTTCCGGTCGGGAACGCGCCGCCTGCGGGAATAGCGCTCACCGGCAGCAGGTCGCCCTGGCCGGCGGCAATCTGGCCCAGTACATCGTGAACAAACTTCGGAGCTGCCGGTGAAATGACGCCTGTCACGTCAAACTCCGATGAAGCCCTGGCCGGAACCTCAACTCTCTCAAGATGCGCCAGCGCATGATCCACGGCCGCAAAATTCTTCTGCACGACCGTCTCGCCGCGCTTGCCATAGGTCTTTTTGATGGCCTTCTTGATCTGCGCAATCGCTTCTTCGCGTGGCAGCACGCCGCTGATCGCGAAGAAGCAGGTCTGCATGATGGTATTGATGCGCGTACCCATGCCGGCTTCGCGCGCCACTTTGTAGCCGTCGATTACATAAAACTCGATCTTCTTGGCGATGATCTCCTGCTGCGTGGTCTTGGGCAGCTTGTCCCAGACTTCAGCAGCCGCGTACGGCGAGTTCAGCAGAAAAACCGCACCCGGCATCGCCGCTTCCAGCACATTCATCTTCTCAAGGAAGCTGAAGTTGTGGCACGCCACGAAGCTGGCCCGTGTAATCAGATAGGTGGAATGAATCGGGTTGGGCCCGAAGCGCAGGTGCGACGTGGTCATCGACCCCGACTTCTTCGAGTCGTAGACGAAGTATCCCTGCGCGTAATTCGGCGTCTCGCTCCCGATGATCTTGATCGAATTCTTGTTCGCGCCCACCGTTCCGTCCGAGCCAAGCCCGTAAAAGAGCGCTCGCACCGTCTTTGGATCTTCAGTGGAGAAGGCCGGATCGTAGCTCAGGCTGGTATGGGTCACATCATCATCAATGCCGATGGTGAAGTGGTTCTTTTGGGCAGGCTTGGCAAGCTCGTCAAAGATACCCTTGACCATGGCCGGCGTGAATTCCTTCGACGAAAGGCCGTAGCGTCCTCCGATGATGGAGGGGTACCCAGAAAACGGCAACTGCGTGCGATTCTCGGCTAATGAAGTCACGATATCCTGATAGAGTGGCTCGCCCGACGCGCCCGGCTCCTTGGTGCGATCCAGCACGGCGATCGACTTCACCGTCTTCGGCAGCGCCTTGAGGAACGCACTCGCATCGAACGGCCTGTACAGGCGCACCTTCAGAAGGCCGACCTTTTCGCCCTGCTTTGCAAGCAGATCGACTGCTTCTTCTGCCGCTTCACCGCCCGAGCCCATCATCACGATCACGCGCTCCGCATCGGACGCGCCCACATAATCGAAAAGGTGGTACGACCGGCCGGTCAGCACGGCAAATCGATCCATCACCGACTGCACAATCCCGGGCACCGCCGCATGGAACGGATTGCATGCCTCGCGCGCCTGGAAGAACACATCGGGGTTCTGTGCGGAACCGCGCAGGATGGGGCGATCGGGGCTCAGCGCGTTCCGACGATACTGAATGATGTACGCGTCATCGAGCATTGAGCGAATCGTTTCGTCCGCGATGGGGAAGATCTTGCCCACTTCATGTGAGGTACGAAAACCATCAAAGAAATGAATGAACGGGACACGCGACTCGAGGGTCGCAACCTGCGCCACCAGCGCCAGATCGGCGACTTCCTGTACGGAATTCGATGAAAGCATCGCCCAGCCCGTCGTGCGGCAGGCCATGACGTCGGAGTGATCGCCAAAAATCGAAAGCGCATGAGTTGCAACCGTCCGCGCCGTGACATGCATGGTTGCCGGGGTCAGCTCACCGGCGATCTTGAACATGTTGGGAATCATGAGCAGCAGGCCCTGCGATGCCGTAAATGTGGTGGCGAACGCTCCCGCCTGCAGCGCGCCATGCAATGCGCCGGCCGCCCCGCCTTCACTTTGCAGCTCTTCCACGATAGGCAACGCGCCCCAGATATTTTTCTTCCCTTCCGAGCGCCACTGATCCGCCCACTCGGCCATGGGAGACGAGGGGGTAATCGGGTAGATCGCAACCACTTCGGAGAGCCGATAGGCAACCGAGGCGGCAGCCTCGTTCCCATCCATAATCACCATTTTCTGTTCACTCATTCGCTTTGCCTCATAGAGCGGTTAAGGGAGAAAGAACCGCTACCGTGAGTCTCAACTACGGGTATTTGAGTCGCTGTGATGAGAGACACAGGGAGGAAAGGCTGATTCACAATACGGTACTTAATTGCGCAGTATGAAGCTAAGCTTTCACGCGCGCACAAACCGGCTGTTCCCTGCAGGCCAGTCACTTCAAGACGCTTGACTCTGCGATCATCTAATCGAGCGATGGAAACAACGCGAACCCACCCGGCAAGCCTCGTCACCCGAGACGATCTCGATTCCCTGCTCGCGGCGATCCATCCTCGTGTCGACCATCCCGCGGCCGGTGTCTTTGGCCCCAAATCGATTACCTGGCGCATCAACCGCGAATCGGCCCTTTTTCTCGCTGCAGGACGCGCGGCCCTGCTGCAACTTGCCCATCCCTGGGTGGCGACCGCCATCAGGCAACATTCCTCGGTCCTCAACAGGCCCATTGCACGCTTCCACAACACCTTCCGCATCGTGTTCACCATAATCTTCGGGTCTGCAGATCAGGCTTTCGCGGCTGCCCGGTCGCTGCACGGGTTGCACACGCGCATTCGCGGCGAACTCACCTCGGCGGTTGCGGGATACGAGCAAGGTTCCTCCTACGAGGCAAACTTCATCCCGGCACTGCGCTGGGTCTATGCCACGCTCATCGAAAGCGCCGTCCTGGCGTATGAAGTGGTCCTGCCGCCGCTGTCGCAGGCTCAGCGCGAAGCGTATTACGCCGAAAGCAAGGTATTCGCCTCGTTCTTCGGGATTCCCGCAGGGGCGCTCCCGCCCGATTGGGCTTCATTCGCTGCCTATATCAACGAGATGTGCGCATCGGACGCGCTCGGGGTCGATTCTTCGTCGCGAGCGATGGCGCAGAGCCTGCTCCGCGGTGCGGGATCGTGGATTCGTCTCCCACGCTGGTATCGCGCGCTGACCGCCGCATGGATGCCGCCGCGTTTCCGCCAAGAGTTCGCCCTTTCGTACGGCAATGTGGAGCAGGTGTCGGCCGACCGCGCACGGCGATGGCTTCCGCGCGTCTATCGCAAGCTACCTTCAAACCTTCGCTTTGTGGGGCCGTATCAGGAAGCCTGCGCCCGGCTGGTACATAAAAAAGCGGGACCGCTCATCCGGCGCAGCAATCAATTCTGGATCGGCGAACCGAGGATGCCCTTCGCGGAGTAGGCGTGTTGGCCATTGGGAGTTATGGACATGCGACCAAATGAGTTATAGATGGGCGGCGGTCGACGCCACGGTACCCATTCCGGGGTGTTAGCAAATAGTCAATAGTTCGAGAGTCAATATAAATATTTATCTTCCGGCAGGAAGAAGTTGAGTTATAGTTCGAGTCATTCAGTTGAGATGCTTCAGCAACCAGAACTCATGCACCTGCCCGATGCAAGGATGGGAATTATGCGCAGAGTCTTTGAGCTTTCAACGAGGCTTTCATTTGTTATAAGACTTTCAATCGCTTTTCTACCCCTCTTCCTTTTTTCCGCTTCGATGGCCCGCGGCCAGTGTTACCAGAGCTACTATCCTCCGGCGACAGCGACCATCTCTCCGCAGTATTGGGCTCCTGGCTACACCTACACGGGCGTTACACTTACAATTTCACTTGACCAGGGGCCCTTCGTACAAACTTCCGTTCCATGGCCGCCATATATGGTTATAGCCGCCAGTGCGGGATTCAATCCGGGCAACCTCGTCGAGGATCCCTATGTCACCGCCTCCAACCTGGCCTACATAAGTCCTTCTCAGGTGTCGTTCAATGCTTCGGTTGCAGCCGCTGCTCCAACGGAGAACGACCATTGGGCGGTTGTGTGCTTTGAAAATATCCTCTACAGCGTATCCGCCCCAATCCATATCACTCCGTGCGCAGTTCCGGTTACGCCCGGACCGCTGACCCCGGCCTCGATTCAGCCCAGTACCTGGACTGCGGGCCAGAAGACCAACATCACCATCACCGGGAGTGGTTTCATTCCTACGATCAACCCCAACAACTGCGTGCCGACCTTTATTGCCATCACCGCCGGAACAGAGTATCTAAGCGTCACCAACATGACGGTCGTGAGTTCGACCCAGATCACTGCCACCGTTCAGCCGCAGATCACCGATCCTGCCGAAACGGCGACGGTAACTGTGTCCAATTATCAGTACAACAATCCGGCCACTCCGCTGAACTCAAGCACAACCGCGCAAATCACTCCGACCACCTGTCCGGTGCCGCACGTCGCCTCGGTGTCGCCAAATGTATGGTTTGCGGGAAATTCTTATAGAAATGTTACATTTACCGGGACGAACTTCGTCACCTCGTCGAAAGCCACTGCAACCTGCCCCGCCACAACACTCTCCATCACGACTGCGGACGGGAGTGTTACGGTCTCCGGGATCAGTGTCTCCAGTTCCACGAAAATCACCGGGACGGTGAGGGTAGGGTCAGATGCTTCGACGGAAGGCGCAACGGCCGACGCCTATGGCGACACCGGCCCGACGCCGGATGCTGATGTCCTCGAAGAGCCGTCCATCACATGGGCAAGCGACCCGGACGGGAGCAACCCCATCGTCGGCGGACCCAATACCACGCTGTCCAACCCCAGCGCGGTCGTGGGAGAGCAACTCTACCTGACCACAACCCCAACAGCCGCGACCCTGGCGGGGCTTCCGGTACCGCTCACGTTCGCATCATCCAATCCCATCACGTGGACGGTGACTGGCGGAACGAATATCGGCGGGTATACGCCGACCCCAGCCTCTTTTTCAACAGGCAACGTAACCCCGATGACGCTGAACGCCGGCAGCTTTACCTTCTATTCTGTCTATCCCGCAAGCGACGTAGCAGTGACCTACACGTATTGTGTCTCCGGACAGACAACATGCCCGAACGCTACGGCAACGTTTAACGTGTCCGGGCCAACAGGGGGCACAATGAGCTTCACCCCGGTTGCTCCAGCCGTTACCATCGCCAACCTCAACACCTGTATAGATCCCGACGGAGCTACTTGGCCTGGGGGGCCATATATGATTTTTGCCACAGGGGTAACCGGCCCTGCATGCCCAGGGCAGGCGAATTATCCTGCGTTTGGCATAAATTTCAACGATCCGACGGGCTACGAAAATGACTCTGGTGGCAGTTACGAGCTTGTGCAGTTGATCAGCAGCGACACCATAACGGGAGAGTCGGCAGGTGCATCCATCGCTGGGCTGGACACTGACTTCCCATACGGAGGACCGCCTTCCTCCGACAGTCCCAAGGTTTACTTATTGCCTACGGCGACCTCGGTGACCCGGACATTTTCCGCAAATATGTTTTTGATGTGGCAATCCAGCACAGCAGGCTCGATCCCGGTTCCACTTGGATACCAGACCTGGGGATTTTCCGGTACCGCAACATGCAGCGCGGACTGCGGAACGGTGTCCAATTGGACAGCGGCGAACGCTCCGGGAACAACGCCAGGCCCGGTGGGCGACTTTGTGCCAAGTTCCGCGTCCCAAACAACAGTGGGAAACAATATTCTCGTGTATGGCTATCCCACGTGGACCAGCACCGCACAGTGAGCCAATGCTCAAAGAGAGTGCGTTGGATCGCATTGAACCCGAACGTCCGCTGCTTCGAGGGCGTACCAGTTTCTCCCTAGCTTTTCGTGGCGGGTCTAAGCAAGGCATGATGTGGATCGATTCATCGGAGGAATCATGAAGATCGTTTGCGTATTTATCATGATCGGCGCTTCGCTTACGGCTTTCGGCCAGTCGGATTTGTCTAAGCAGACTGTAGCTGCCAACCCGTCCTTTGCCTTGACCATCAGTTGCAACCCAACGAACCCTAACGACGAGTACACTCCCGAACACGTTGTGGTATCAGCCGACGGGATGACCCTGCGGATTCGTAAGACGAACATCACAGATCACACGATCATGAAGAGATCCCACGCCGGAAGGGCGTATGGTTACGACATTGACGTGCGCAACAGCAACGGCAATCTGGTTGGCCCGAGACACCCCAACGAAATGATGTTAAGAGGAGGGGGGAAAGGAGGGTTTCGAATGAGCGCCAAAGACATGGTGCTTCAACCCGGCGAAAGCGTGATCAATTTCGTTTCTTTGGCCGGTTTCAATATGGGGCAGCCGGGAGACTACACCATTCAGGCGTCGGCACACATCTCGGACGATCCTAAGTCTCCCGTGGTTAAGTCCAACATCATTACCGTCACCGTGTTGCCCAAAGCGCCGGACGCCGAGCCGAAATGATCCGCTTGTTCACGCGGCTGGCAGCAATGAGACACCTCATCTTCTCAGCATTGTTTCTCGGAGCCGCATGCGCTGCCCTCACACAGGCCACGCAGCAGCCGACGATCACCATTGAGTCTAAGAAGCCGACCTTTGAATCGGGCCAGCCGATACAGGTGCACATCGTCTTAAAAAATACGACGAACCGCAAGTTCACTGTCTTTAGATCGGTAGGCGGCGGCCGTGGCGAGGAGTATTACTCGATAAACGTCACCGGCCCGGATGGCAATCCGGCTACTCTCACCGAGTATGGCACGGCTGCCCAGAAGAACGTGGGCGTGGTGTCAGGGAGCACAATCATGAAGCACCTCGCGCCCGGCGAAGATACTGACGAATATGTGACGATCAGCCGCATGTTTGATATGACCCCGGCGGGAACGTATGTCGTCCAGGCAAGCCGCGCCAGCCCGCTCGATCCCGCCGTCATTCTCAAATCAAACACCCTTATGATCCATGTGGGTGACTAAGGTGGGTGACCTAGTTCTAAGTCCGAGGTGGTAAAACCAACATCCTCACCATTAATGTGCTGCCCAAGCCTGAAGCCGGTGAGCCACAATAGCGCGTTGTGAGCCGTTAACGAAAGGACTCCATATGCGGCTAACGAGCAAGTGCATCCTTCTATTATCGATATTCGGAATATGCTGCGCTGCTCTCACACAGGCCATGCAGCAGCCGACGATCACCATTGAGTCCAAGAACCCGACCTTTGAATCAGGCCAGCCGATACAGGTGCACATCGTCCTGAAAAATACAGCATCACAGAGTTTCTCCATCTTTAGGACGCCCGGCGGCGTCAGGGGAGAGCTCTTTTATTCCATAAGCGTCACCGGCCCGGACGGGAATCCGGCTCCCCTCACGAAATATGGTGAGGCGGCCCAAAAACACGGCCTTATACCGTTATGTAGGACTATGAAGGTCATCGCGCCTGGTCAAACTATTGACTCGAACGCCAACGTCGAGCGCATGTTTGATATGACCCCGGCGGGGACATATGTCGTCCAGGCAAGCCGCGCCAGCCCGCTCGATCCCGCCGTCATTCTCAAATCAAACACGCTTACGATCAGTGTGGGTAACTAGGGCCGTTGCAAAATCCATGTGACACCGTGAGAATTGAGACCGCGATAAAGATCGCTAAGCGTCAAGAGGTAGGAAGGTTGAACTGCGCGCGTTCATACTCGTGCTCGGACCTGCTCCTCAAGCGCGAATCATCTCCGTCTGTCCTCTCAGTCGTTACAAGCGCCGCTCACTCCTTCCGGAGTAGCGCTTTCACCAGCACATCCCATTCTGCATCAAGCTCCTCGCGGTAATTTCCGCGCCCGGCCCGCTCATACCAGTAGTCGGCGTTCGACGATGCGCCCTGCTTCCTATGCAGATAGGCATGAACCGCCATGCCTTCCCTCGTCTCCAGCTCATCCACCAGGTGGTGCGCTGTTTCCCAGTCTCCCTTTGCATCCCACCACAAGGCGGAGAGTGGAACGCTGATGCCTTCAGGGGGAATCTCGTGCCGGGTCGACTCTCGAAATCTTTTCGCGTCCATGCCGCCTCCGGTATTTGACTGCTTACAAGAACAGATGATTTGAGCTGCCGAGTGATTTATGTCACATCGCTCCGCCGCAACTGCTGATAAATATTGAACAACATCCGATAACAGTTTCAAGAAGGTCCGTCAGAGGGGTCAAGAGAAGGTCCGGCGGCCGGAATGCCAACCGTCGCTCCCGATTTGAGGGGTCAGGCATGTTGGGCCATGATAAAAACATTCTGCCATCCGAATTTTGCTTCTCAGACCAAATCGGTCGTATACTGAATTCCGACCAATCTGGTCGTAGTTCAAACCTGCTGCGGTTTCGGCAGTCCTCGGGAGTTCGGCAATTGAGCGTGCTGAGCGAAATGAAGGTCGGAGAAAGCGGGATCCTGGTAGCCCTCGATCTACCCGAATCGGTGCAGAACCACTTGATGCATATGGGCTTTGTGCCCGACGCCCAGGTGACGGCGCTTCGCCGCGCTCCAGCCGGGGATCCTACCGTGTACGCCATTGACGGCATGGAGATTGCCCTCCGCATCGAGACAGCTCAGGCCATCCGCGTGCGGCCCCTCGAATCCAACGAGGCACAAGAATCAGAAGTAAATGCCGTTGCCGAGGCTTTGAGATGACCTCAGCCTGCTGCTCTACTCCCACCTTTGAGCCGCCTGCGACTCCGCTGACCGAGGGCACGTTGCGGACCGTCGTTCTTATCGGGCCTCCCAATTCCGGCAAATCCACACTCTTTAATCGCCTCACCGGATTGCGTCAGAAGGTCGCCAATTATCCCGGTGTCACGGTGGAACAGCGCATGGGCCTGATGGCGGGCGTGGGCCGCGACGATCTCACGCTGATCGATCTGCCTGGCGTCTATTCCCTTTCCCCGTACACAGAAGATGCGCGTGTCTCGATCGATGTGCTCAAGGGCCATATGCCGGGCACCCCCAAGCCCGACGCCGTTCTGCTGGTTCTCGATTCCCTCCATCTCACGCGCCAGCTCATGCTGGCTGCGCCGGTTCTCGCGCTTGGTCTTCCTACGCTGGTTCTGCTCAACATGACTGATCTAATGGAGCCCCGGGGCGGCAAAATCGATGCGCTCAAGCTTGCCCGTGAGTTAGGCGCTCCAGTGGCGCAAATCAGCGCCGTGCAGGGCGCCGGGCTTGATGCCGTGTCGCTCTTTCTCAACCAGCACGCGCAGCGCGAATCTGCGAAACCCCTCTCGCTCCCCGTTCTCGGCAATGCCGCCAGCACGCACACCTGGGCTGCCCAGGTAAGTCGCCGCACCGGGTATCGAGCGCCGCTGTCGGCAGAGAACAGCCGCAAGATCGACAACATCCTGCTGCATCGTATCTGGGGACCGCTGCTGTTCCTGGTCGTTGTCGTCGGCGTATTCGAAGTTGTCTTCTCCATCGGCCAGCCACTCTCTGACGGATTCGGCGACATCCTCGCCCGCATGGGTGAGCTGGTGCGGCCTCTGTTGCCTGCCGGATGGCTCCAGTCCCTGATCTTGGACGGTGCCTGGAAAGGCATCTCGTCTGTCCTCGTTTTCCTCCCCCAGATTCTGCTTCTCTTTTTGTTCATCGGAATTCTCGAAGATTCCGGCTATCTTGCACGTGCAGCGCTCATTGCCGATCGCGTGATGCGTACCACGGGACTCAACGGCAAGGCCTTTATCCCCCTGCTTTCGGCCTATGCCTGCGCGGTGCCGGCCATCATGGCCACGCGCACCATTGAGAACAAGCGCGATCGCTTCGCTACGATTCTCGTCACGCCCTTCATGACGTGCTCCGCGCGCCTGCCCGTGTATCTCCTGCTGATTGCCGCTTTCATTCCGAATACTTTTTACTTCCACGGCATCCTCAATCTGCGCACGCTGGTGATGCTTGGCCTTTACGTAGCCGGCTTCATGGCAGCGATGACGACGGCGTGGCTGCTGAAAAGTTCGATCCTCAAATCGAGCGAGACCCCCTTCATTCTCGAGCTGCCGCAATACCGCATGCCCACGCTGCGCTCGCTGGCCATGCGGCTTGTCGATCGCGCGCGCGTTTTTCTGCGCCAGGCCGGGACAGTCATTCTGTGCGTCACCCTGGCATTGTGGGTGCTGGCGCACATTCCACCGGTTTCGCTGCACGGGGGCGTGTATGCCGCGCCCGATCTCGCGCAAAGCATGATCGGCCGCCTCGGCCACTTCATTGAGCCGGTGATTGCGCCTCTCGGATTCAACTGGAAGATCGGCATTGGATTGATCTCGAGCGTGCTGGCGCGCGAAGTGATGGTGAGCACCATGGGCACGCTCTACGGCGCCGACCCCAGCACCCAGGCGCTGAGCCTGCACACTGCCCTGCACCACGACCTGACCCTGGGCGGCGCGCTGGCGCTGATGATCTTCTTCGCCTTCGCCATGCAGTGCACATCGACCATGGCCGTGGTCCGCCGCGAAACCAATAGCTGGAAGTGGCCGGCCATCCAGTTCTCATACATGCTGGTGCTGGCCTGGACCGCAGCCTTCGTGGTCAATCATGTGGTGATGGCGCTGCAATAATCGCGGCGCATGCTCTGTCACTTACTTTCCTATCCGCCAGTGCAGCAGGGCCGCGACTCCAACAGGGTGGCTGCCGTAGAGCGCGAGCAATCGTGGAGGCGTGGCGTAGAGGGTGGCCTGCGCGCCCAGCTCCAGGGAACTCCAGTCATTCCGCCAGATGCGATGCGCGTAGCCGCCGGTATACGCCTGCACGCGGCCGACAACGGTTTCCTCAGTCGGAGCGGCCGAACCCAGCAAGTCCGTGGTGCGATCATCGTTTTCGACGCGCGTCCACAACGATTGCTTTTCGCGCACCCGCACTTCTGCTTCGAAAAGATAGCCGTTGGCATTCACGCCGGTCCCAATGGTGTGATTGCGTCCCCAGATCGCCGTTGCATCCATCTCCGCAGCGCCCCATGCATGATGAAAACCGACTGAGGCGGTCTGGCGCAAAACGTCTTCGCCGGGATGGAGCGCTTCAGGCGAATGCAGATGGCCAAGCGAGTATTGCGCAACCCAGTCCTTGGCCGGCTCAACCGACAGGCGCGTCGACCACGAATCGACGGCGCCCACCTCGATATGCCACCGATTCTCATCGGGCTCCCGGCCGTGGAAGCCTGACGCTTCGATTCGTGCTGGGCCCCAACTGATTCCGCCGGTCGCCACGTCCCAGGCGATGTGCGTTGAATCCTGCAGATGATGAGCGAGTGGCGCCAGCGGGTTGCTCTCGGCACTGGCGCGATGCGGAAAGGCTTCCGGGCCCATCGCCGGATCGCCAACCGGAGCAGCGTACAGTGTCGCCACGGCCCGCTCACCCAGGCGCAGATCGTAGATCCCGGCTAGTTCCATAAACAGATCGTGCGGATGCTGTCCATCAACAATCGGCTTGCCGAATGCTGTTTCGCCCTGCTGAAAGAGCTCGGGATAATAGCGGCCACTGACGGTTGCCGGCTCGAGACTGAACATGGCGCGAAATGTGAACTGCCCCCGGCCAACCTGACGTTGGGCCATAGGCATGAGCCAGTTCACGCTATAGAGCTTGTCGTGCCCGCGCGGCCCGGTCTGCTGCTGCTCGGCAACGATGGCTTCGCCATGCAGCATCTCCATCCAGTTTCCCCGCATCTGCATCAGCATGGGCGGCGCGCCCGATGCCGGCTCAAGGCTGGTGCCCGAGCCCGTGTGTCGCAGCACATTCTGTTCAAGCGTCCGCACCGGACCGCCCATCTGCCCCTGGCACTCGGCGGCAGACGCCAGAGCAAGCGTGAAGCACAATACGCCGAAACGAAACATAGTGACCTCCTGGAATGGACACGAGCCTTCGAGGAAGCTCTTTGAGTGAGCCTCAGGTTGATGGCCGAAATCCAGGGGATCAGGTTCGAAGAACGACGGAAGGTGCAGCCGGGCACGCCGCATGGTGCCGCGAAAAAAGACTTGAAGAACGAACAGCGGCGCTTAGGAGACTACCTGCGGGCAGGGTCCGCACCACATCCGCATTGATTGCCTCCATGGACGTGCGCTCGTTGACGGTCCCGGACATGCTTGCGGGCAGCCGGTGATCGCAGCAACCAGCGCCCGCAGCTGACGAAGCTCGGTGGCAGCAGCGAACATCAGCATGCGCAGCGGAACAAGGCGCCAACAAGCAGGGCGCGACACTGTTGGCAGCGAAAACCAAAACGAGACAAGCAATCCAACCGCGCCACATAGCGTCATTCTAACCCGATGGCGCACTCTGCACACGATCAAGCAGCCGGCTCCGGCATCCGGACATCAAAGGGCGGGTCGTCATCGAAAACGCGCAAAAAAAATGGCGCAGTGCCCGGTTAGGCAACCGCGCCAACCACCATGCAGGTTTAGAAAAGGAACTTTGCTCCGAATTGCAGAACCCGGGGATCGTAAGTATTTGTCACCTGGCCGAAGTTCGAGTCGGTAAAGCCGGTGTCGATGTTTTGGAATTCGGTGTGGTTGAATGTGTTGAACGATTCGAAGCGAATCTGAAGTCGCGGCGACTCGTTTGAAACGAAACGGATCGTCTTGAACAGAGCGATGTTCCAGTTGAACAACCCGGGACCAACCACGCTATCCTTCCCTGCGTCTCCAAAGCCGTTGTTCTGACCACCCTGCCATGGCGCTGTGGGCGTCGCAAACGCTCCGGTATTGAACCATTCTTTCTGCGTCTTGGGTTGCGTCACCGTACCGACCTTGTCCGGCCTGTTTGTGGTGCCTCCGCCCAAGCCGAGCACATCGGGTGAGTAGGAAGCATTGACCGGCGGACCGCTCTCGGCCTGTGTTACGCCCGAAACTTCCCATCCTCCGAGCGCATTCCGCGCAAAACCGTTGCTCGAGCCGCGGAAGAACGGGAGCAGATATTCGTAGTTCACGTTGAGAATGTTGCGCCGGTCAAAAAGGCCCGAGCCGCGGTCATACTTCAGGTCGAACGGATCGGACACGAGCCCGCTCGATCCTGCAATCGGAAAGGAAGTCTGGTCGCCACTTTGAATATCGATTTCGTGCGACCACGTGTAGGCGACCTGGAGCGTCAGGCCGCGCACGCTTTGCATGCGCAGCGCGGACTGCCACGAGTTGTAGCTTCCCGTGGCACCGGTTTCCGCCTGCGTGATTCCGCTGTAGCCGGGGAAGATGCGAAACAGGTTGGCGTTGGCTCCGTTCGCCACTGCCTGCCGGTTGGTCAGGTCGTTCTCCGAAAGCGTATCGATGGCTCTCAGATCCTCCTGATGCCAACCGGCCGAGCCCACATACTGGGTTTCGAAGATCACAGAGGGGGCTAGCTGGTGTTGAATCCCGAGACTGAATTGCACAGTTCCCGGATCGGGATAGTAGTACGCGAGGCTTGAGATGCTGGCTGGGAAGGCCGGCGTAGAAGCCGCGCTGCCCGTGAGAGAGTTGACGCCCGGGTTGGAGAAATAGACGTCGTTCGCCTGAGGTTCATAGGCAAACGGAGGATTGGTGTCAGCTCCATAGATATCGTTGCCCTGAATGCGCTCGAAGAAAAGTCCGGCGCCTCCGCGAAGCACGGTCTTTCCGCTTCCGAAGAGATCGAGCGCAAAGCCGAGCCGCGGCTGCACAGTGCCGTAGAAATTCTGCACCACGCCTCTTGGGAACCCGTTCACCCCGGCAAGTTCCATCCCATTCAGATAGAACGGAACCGAGGCTCCAGCCGGCTGACTGAACCCGGGTCCCGCCGGGTTCAATGCGCCGGTCGACGGGTCAGGAGTTTGAGAGTTTGCGGCGCTGAAGTCCGAGACAACGAAATTCGCAACGCGGTTGTTCTTCTCGTAGACATGTGGCAACGCGTCGTAGCGAACGCCGAGATTCAGGGTCAGTCGCGGCGTCACACGCCAGTCGTCCATGGCGTAGCCTGAATAGGTGTTATTAACCCAGTGGTCCGTAAGCAGGGCTTGCAATTGCTGGTAGCTATCAGCAAAGCCGAGCAGAAAATTCAGATAGGAGTCGCCCGAGAAATCCGCGCCGAAAGAGTAGTTCCCTTCTGTGTCGGCCTGGAACTGCTGGTTCTTATCCATGCGCATGTACGAGAAGCCGAACTTGAACGAGTGGTTGCCTCTCATCCACGAGAGGTCGTCGCGGATCTGGTAGTCGAGGAAAGAATTGTGCCAGGGCCAATAGATGTCGGTGAAGGTTGTACCGAGGGGCGCGCCGAAACCGATTTGCGGCAAACGGTTGTCTGCGTTGTTTCCCGTGAAGAAAGCTCCAGCGCTCCACCCGGAAGGCTGCGCGTAGATGCCCGCAGGCACCACGCTGATTGTGTTGCCGTTCACATCGAAGGAGGTCTCGTTCAGCATGGTCGGAGAAAGAGTCTGGGTCAGCTTGATCACCGACGCCCATGAAGGATTCGAGAATACATCGCCTACGGTGGAGTAGCTGTCTCCGCTCCATTGCGTTGGGAAGTAGGTCTGCGACATCTGGTCGTGAATCCAGTGGCCCATCAGGTGCAGTTTGTCATTAATGTTGTGATCGATGCGCACCACGTCCTCACGAACATAGGTTGGCTGCTTTGGAGACGAAAGGTACTGGGTCGACCCATAATTCGGCTTGGGCATCGCGCCGCTGTTCATGAACAGAACCGCATTCTGGTCGATAAGGTTCGCAGGGATGACGTTGCCCGGAAAAGGTGCTCCCGGCGTCAAGTGATCGGCACTGTACAACGCCAACTTCGCGGGATCGCTCGTTTTCGGCACGCAGGGTGCCGGAACTCCGGGATTGCAAACCGTGCTGCCGGCCGGAAACGCAGCTTCGTTCCACGGAACGTACGCCAAGTCGGCCCCCGCCGTTGGAAAGTCAGCTGCCGGCACTGTGTTGGTTGCAGTCGGATTCGCGCCCTGAATGTACTTGCGCCACTCTTCACTCCAGAAGAAAAACGTCTTTTTCCGGTCAGAGTTGTACAGCCCAGGAATGAAAACCGGGCCACCGATATCCCCGCCGAAGATATTCAGTCTTAGTTCCGGCGCCGGTAGACCCGATTGCTTTGAAAAGAAGTAGTTCGCGTCATAGGCGTCGTTCCGGTTGAACTCCCACAACCCGCCATGAAAATCGCGCGTGCCGGACTTCAGAACCATGGTGACTGTTCCGCCCGAACTGATGCCGTAGTCGGGACTGTAATTGCTGTCGAGCGTCTTGAATTCCGCCAGCACGTCCGGTGACGGCATCACATCCAGCTTTCCGCCGCTTCCTCTGTCGTAAACCTCGCCTCCGTCAATCAGCCAGTCGTTGTGATCGGGCCGCATTCCATTGAAGCTGATGGAAAAGTTGCTCCCCTGTGCGGTCACTCCGTTGAATGAAGGAAGCATCGAGGAAACACCTGTTCCCAGCGTCGTCAGCGAAATCACGTTGCGGCCATTGGTGGCGAGTTGGGTAATCTGTTGCCCCGTAATCAGGTTGCTGATTTCGTTGGTCTCCTGTTGCAGGTGCAGTGCGCCCGCCGCAACCGTCACGGTCTGGTTGGCCTGGCCGATTTTCAAAGAGACATTTACGTCAACCGTTGCCGCCACGTTCATGATGATTCCCGTTTGTTTATAGGACTGAAAACCTGGCGCCTCCACTTGGAGCGTATAGGTTCCAATGTGCAGTCCGGGAAAGTCATAGAGTCCGGTGCCAGTCGTAATCGTGACGCGCGAATCCCCTGTAGCCGTGTTTGTGGCCGTCACTTTCGCCTTCGCAATGGCCGCGCCCGTCTGATCCATTACGGTGCCTGTAAGTTCGGCATTCTCCTGCGCCCATGCCGCGCTCAAGCACGCGAGCGCAACAACAGCGATGCCAAATGCGTATTTGGCAAGTCTCATGTGGTCCTCCATATTTGCTTGCTTTCCTCGTTGTGTTAGTTATGTTTTGAGGTCCAATGCCTGATTTCGACAATCCATCGACCTTTTGTCGCGCAAAGCTGCGGCCGCCCACGCGAGGTTTTCCCGCGGACGGTCCTTTCCGCAGCAGTACTGCCAACTTTCCCGGGCGGTCTGCTGCAGATGCCTGGCGATTGCTTCGTTGAGAGGGTATTGCCTTCCAGCGGTTCCGGTGAAGGATCTATCCGTGCATTACGCCGTCGGCCGTCGGAACATGCATCCTCGACCTACGGCGATTCACCTCTGCCCGATCGAGGATCGTGCTTGGGTTGGAGTGTTTGCGTTATGCCTGCCCAATTGCAATAAGTGCGGTAGACACGTCCAGATTCCGTGGTCTTCATGATGGCTCTCCTTGGGACCAACTTGCCGTCAATGCCACGTTCAGTTGTTGCGCTAGATGCGTGTATTCCGCGAAAGGTTAGCTGCAAATCCCGTTCCCACAAGTCCCTTTTGATCTGCTGGAAATTCATTGGTAAAACGATATTCTAGACAACTTATTGCGGATCAACATTCTGGACGCCTCGTATGAGAAACTGGAAGCACGGCAATTTCTTTTGGGGCCGCGCTCGCGCGCCCGAATCTTGGCCTAATCGAACATCCATTCGACCTGCGGAGCCAACGCCGCTCCATGGCCGAACCTTGGGAACTGGAAAGAATGCTGAGTGTAAGCAACGTTTCGATGCGCTATGGCGCGAAGATCCTTTTTGAGGATGTAAGCACCACTTTCACCCCCGGAAGGCGCTATGGACTGACTGGGCCGAATGGCTCAGGCAAATCCACCTTCATGAAAATCCTCACCGGCGAACTTGAAGCGCAAAAGGGCACGGTCGTTCGTCCGCGCAAGCTAGGCATTCTGCGCCAGGACCAGTTCGCCTTCGATGCATACCGCGTGATCGACACGGTCATCATGGGCAATACCCCTCTGTGGGCCGCACTTGAAGAGCGCGACCGCATCTACGAAAAAGCCGAAATGACTGATGAAGACGGCATGCGCCTGGGCGAACTCGAAGGCATCATCGGCGACGAAGATGGCTACACGGCGGAAAGCGATGCCGCCATTCTCCTGGACGGCCTCGACATTCCCGAGGAGTTGCACGAGCGGAAAATGGGCGAACTGCAGGGCGGGCAGAAGGTGCGTGTCCTGCTCGCGCAGGCCCTGTTCGGAAAGCCTGAAGCGCTCCTTCTGGACGAGCCAACCAATTATCTCGATCTCGATTCCGTGCACTGGCTGCAGGATTTCCTGAATGCTTACGATGGGACGCTGATCGCGATCTCGCACGACCGCCATTTTCTCAACAGCGTCACCACGCACACCGCCGACATCGATTACCAGACCATCATCACCTACACGGGCGGCTACGACGACATGGTGATGGCGAAGACCCAGGTCCGCTCGACACTCGAGTCGCAAAACGCGCAGCGCGAAAAGAAGATTGCCCAGCTCAACGAATTCATCGCCCGCTTTGCCGCCGGCACGCGTTCTTCCCAAGTCACCAGCCGCCGCAAAGAAGTGGAGCGTCTGCAGACCAACGAACTTGCCCGCTCAAACATCCAGCGGCCCTTCATCAAATTCGACCAGGTGCGACCAAGCGGTAAGCACGTTCTCGAATTCAAGCACGTCACTAAAATCTACGACAGCCACAAGGTTATCGACGGATTTGCCGCGAATGTTTTGCGCGGCGAAAAGATCTGTCTGATGGGCCGCAACGGCGCCGGCAAAACCACCCTCCTGAAATGTCTGCTGGCCAATTATCCAGGCCTCGCCGAGAAGGATTTCAAGATTGATTCGGGTTCCGTATTCTGGGGTCACGAAGCCCAGATCGGTTACTTTCCGCAGGATGTAGGATCGACCATCGAACATGGCCTCACCGTGGCCGAGTGGCTGCATCGATGGGACCCCGGTGCTCACATGGAGGACATTCGCGGCATTCTCGGCCAGATGCTCTTTTCAGGCGAGGAAGGCGGCAAGCCCACCAAGGCTCTTTCCGGCGGGGAGCAGGCGCGGCTGGCATTCTGCAAACTGATTCTCACCAAGCCGAACATCCTGATTCTCGACGAGCCAACCAATCATCTCGATCTGGAAGCCATCAATGCGCTGAACATTGCATTGCAGCGCTACGAAGGCACGGTCCTGCTTGTCACCCACGATCACGACCTGATCGACGAGGTCGCCACTCGCCTTTGGGTCTTCCACCCAGGTCAGATCGAGGATTTTCAGGGACCTTACGAAGAGTGGAAAGGTAAACACAGCTAGCGACCTTCCTTATCGACCTACGGAGCAGGCTGCATCCGGAGACCAAAGACGTTCATGTACCTTCGCGGTACCCCGGTAGCCGCCTGAGCCGGTTCCCGCTTGACGCTTCCTCTTGAGCAATGAAAAACTGCACCCAACCGGTGTGCGCGTTGCGCTTTCCAACAGACTTCGCCTCGTCCATGAGGAACAGTGACCAGCAGGGCATTCAGTGCGTACAACGAGGCCAGCAAGAGGTCCCTCGCCTCGGGAATTACAACTGTCGACTCGATTGACGAGCCAATCAAGGTCCTCAAGATCCTGCTGGAAGGGCTCGCACCTGCCTCCGGAGCGGGAATCTGGATTACGCGCTTCCGTGGACTGCCGGTTGCGCGCTCCTACTCCCCTTTTGACCTGATCTATCTCAACGAGGAATTCCGCGTCGTACAAGCTGTCGAGATCACAAAAACCAGCAGGTTCGAACCTTTCAAAGGCCAGCCGACCAGCGCTCTCGTTCTGCCGCCGGGCAGCATTGTCTCCTCAAGAACTTTCGATGGAGATCGTATTCGTCTTCGCGCCGACGCAAAGGCGGACCCTCAACCCAAGCCCGAGCGTGTCTCGCCAAAGGTTGCAAAGGCGGCAATTGACGAGGCTATCAACCCGCTCGTCTCACCAACGCGGCGGGTAAAGATCACGATCGAGCCACTCGAGGTCGCTGCGCCACCCACTGCAACTCTTCCTGGGAGCGTGCTGAAGCCCGCGAAGCGGCCACAAGACGTTTCTCCGTCACCGCCGGCGGCCGCAGCTGCCCCGACAAGCCCCGCCGCGCCTCCGCCGCCAGTTTCGGTCCCCGTCGCTCCTCAGCCGGATCCAGCGAATCAAGCTGTCGCGGCAGAGCCCGCAATCAGCCATCCGCCTGCCGTCGAAGCGCCTTCCTGCGTTCCCACCGCACCTCTTCCAGAGGCTCCAGCCGTAGCAGCGCCAATCGAGATGCCGGCAGTCGAACCGCCTTTGATGAAGGATGCGCCAATCGCCGCTCCAGCGTTGGATGTACCCGTGATCGATGCTCCGGCAATCGAGGTGTCGCTGGAAGTGCAACCGGTTGCTCCGATCGAGCCGGAGATGGCCCCTGCGCCTGTCGATGCAGTGGCATCAGTCGTTCCGCCGATTCCGCTTTCCGTGCCGGAAGAAATACAGCCACCTGCAGTCTCCGCAGAGATCAAGTCAGTGACCGCGAATGAAGCGCCAATTCCCGAGCCGGTCGCCGAAGAGGCTCTGTCCGCGGCGGATGCGGGCGAAGGTTCTGAGGATGATTTGCAACTGCAGATTCCCGAGGCGCAAAGCGAGCCGGGACAGAAAGCCATGGAACTGGCGAGGCGCTGGGATGTGCGTCTTCTCTATGCTCTCTTTCCCGAACTTCATCCCACCTACAGGCCGGAATTTCAGGTGCCGTACATCGACATTGATCCCCTGAGATATGGCGAAGCCGAATCCGACGAGAAGCCTTCCAAGAAGGCCATGCTGCTTTCCTATATTTATCCGGAACTCGAGTTGGAAACGGTAGAGAAGAGACAGCGTCAACAGCGTCGCGCACCGCGAATCTCTGATCCGGGGCTGGTTGGCTACTTTTTTAGCGCCGGACATGCTGAGCCGCATAAAATCACAAATTTCAGTGTCATGGGTTTCTACATGGAGACGGAGGAACGCTGGCTACCGGGCACTGTCATCCGCGTGACGTTGCAAATGATGGACAGTGACGGTTCCGAGCCCGGCGATACGATCACCGTGCATGCACGGGTGGTGAACTGGGATGAGCGTGGCGGCGGCTTTGAGTTCGTCCTGCCCGGATTTATTGATTAAACTGGCTGCGCATCTCGGACAAAATTCCTCCTCGCGGGCACCGCCATTCGCAATCATCCCTCCTCGAAAACAGCGGTCACGTTGACCACGAATTGAACTAGCCTCTTTTCGAGATTCCGCGGCAATCGTAATTGACGATCTCACCGTCGGTCGAATCGAACGAAGTAACCCAGATCACAAACCGTCCGTACGTAACTTCGCTTCCGTTACTTCAGGATGTGAGTGGCGTCACAGCCCTGTCTCGTTCCGAACTCTATCGTGAAGTGTTTGCTTTCCACGATTCGGATGATGCAAATGTCACGGAGAAGAGTGCATGGGGGCCATTTTGTCTGATATGGGGATTGACACAACGATCCAGAATCTCCTCGCCGCCTATCGGGGCGAGTTAACCGCTCGAGCGCGCTATCTCGCTTTTGCCACGAAAGCAGAAGCCGATGGCCATCGCGGAATCGCAAGTTTGTTTCGAGCCGCAGCTCGCGCCGAGCAGATCCACGCCAACAGCCAGGCGCGTGTGTTGCGCCAGATGGGCGCCAATCCCGCAACCGACATTTCGCCCTGCGATGTTCGCGATACCTTGGAGAACCTCAAGTCGGCCCTCTCCGGGGAGAACTACGAAATCGACTCGGTCTATCCCACATTCATCGAGGAAGCCACGGCGCGAATCAATTCCAACGCTGCACGCTCGTTCGTCTGGGCGTTGGAAGCTGAAAAAACGCATGCCCGACTCTACGCCGAGGCCATTCTGCTTCTCGAGTCAGAATCGGCCGGCTCCTGGGTCGCCGAGGCTCGTCACTTTTACGTTTGCCCCGTATGTGCCTGCACATCAGAGGAGTTGGCTGAGGATAACTGCACCATCTGCAACTATCCCTCAGAGCGAGCTGAAGCCATCTGCTGAGAATCGGCCGCGTGATCGCCGGCCTCTCCTGACAACACCCTCATTCATGCAACGACGTGAAGGGTGATGCCGGCAATCCCTCGCCGTTAAACAGATTGCAGTGCGGGCTGTTGGCCCATCCGTAGCGCACGAAAACCGGCCGCGGCACTGCCGGGCTGCTGGCAACCACGGTTATGCCGTCGATGCGCGCCGTCGCCGGCGAAAATCTTCCATCGGCGCCCGCAACTTCAAATCCGGTTACTTCGCCGCCCTTCGCCGTGAGGCCCTCTGCGTCGTCGAACCATGCCCGAATGGATCCGCCTTCCGGCGTCGCCTGTCTGAACATCGGGCCCGAATATTCAACTCGCTCCTCGTAGCTGATCGCTCTTGCCGCAAGCGCCAGCCGATGACCTACGTCGACCTTGTCGGTCGGATGGACATCGTCAGGATTGCCGATGTCGATCGTAACGGCCATCGCCGTGTTGCGTAGACCAAGCGTCGCGCGCTGCTGCTCGCGCAGGCTGGCCCAGTCCTCAGCCGGCGTCGATTTGTAATTCGAGATTTGCACGTAGAGGAACGGAAAATCGCCCACGCTCCATTGGCGTCGCCAGTCCTCAATCAGCGTGCGCATGATGCGGTCGTAGAGAGGAAAGCGCGCGAGCGCGCTGTTGCTTTCGCCCTGGTACCAGATCACTCCGCGAATCGCCATCGGCGTGAGCGGCGCAATCATGCCGTTCCACAGCAATCCGGGGGCCCAGCTTTCAAGCGGAGGATGCCACGGAATGGGTGGCGCCGGCTTCCCTTCCGCCTTCGCCTGGTCGATTTCCTGTTGCTCGACTTTCGCTTCAAGCAGCGCGTCCGACGCCTGGTCTGTCATTTTGCCGCGCGAAACAAACAGTGGCGCGAGCGACGAATTCTCTCCCAGCGCGGTCAGACGCGTCCACGACTCCGCCACCGTTCCGCCCCAGGTGGAATCAATGACGCCCACCGGGACCTTCTCCTGCTTCTCGATTTCGCGCGCGAAATACCACGCGACCGCCGAGAAGTCCTGCGCTGTCTCGGGGCTTGAAACCGTCCACCCGTCGGTGTCGACATTGTCCAGCGCGTAATCGGCTGCCTTTTTCTTCACCATCAGCAAGCGGATGTGGGCATTCGCTGCATGCGGCAGATCGTCGCCGGCGGTCGCAGCCCGGCTCATCGGAAATTCCATGTTCGACTGTCCCGATGCAACCCAGACGTCGCCCACCAGCACATCCTCCAGAGTGATGCTCTGCTCGGAATGCGCCGCCGCGTTCCCGGTTTCCCGAGCTCCTTTCACAGTCAGTTGAAACGGGCCGCCGGCCCCTCCCGGCTTGAGATACAGGCTCCATCTCCCCAACCTGCCTGCTGTTGTCGACTCGGATTCCCCCCGGAATGTCGCCGTCACCGCTTGCCCTGGCGCTGCCATGCCCCATACGTGCACTGGCAAATCGCGCTGAACCACCATGTGGCTGGTAAGAATTGTAGGAAGAGTCACTTGCGCCCGCAAAAAGCCGCCAATGAGGAGAAGAAGAAAGGAAGCCGTGCAACTCTTCAGCATGAACCATGCTCCTGCGATGGATTCTGGGAAATCCGAATCGAACCGGCCACGATAGAGTTTTTCCCGGACACGCCACCTTATCAAAACGGGCCGTATTCCGTCAGCCAGCAGCCGGTTGGCGCCATTCGCAACCATTCTCGCGTAACCGTGTCTATCTACATGAAATCGCCGTATTTCGGCGTTCGAACTGTTGGTGCCATCTAACCATGAGGTGACAAGGCAAGTACGATTTGCACCCGGGTTCTGGTACCCAAAACCGGCTTTTTTTCTCGATACGGCATACTGGTAGGGAAAGAAAAGCCTACCACTCGACCTCGGAGGACTGATGCTCCCTATGCGTTCCCCGCGCAAAGCTGCATTTGCTTTCTTGGCCTCATGGCTCTTTTTGTTATCTGGCCTGTATTGCCAGGCGCAGGCCGCGCTCCTCATGGAGGAGCCGTACGGATTTTTTGGCGCTCTAAATCCAACCGGTCACACAGCAATCTATTTTGAGCGCATCTGCGCCGCCACTCCGGTTACACTTCGTCGCTGCCATCCCGGCGAAATGGGTGTGGTAATCGCCCGCTACCAGGGAATGGATGGATATGACTGGCTGGCAATTCCGTTGATTCCGTACCTGTACTCGGTCGACAACGCATCCGAAGTGCCCTCGCACGTCGACCACGACATCGTGCAGCGTTTTCGGGAGCGCTATCACGAGACTCACCTGATGATGCTTGGCGACGTTCCCGAGGGAGGCCTGATGCACGGCGGATGGGCCGAATTGATCGGGGTCGCCTACGAACGTCGCATCTACGGTTTCCGATTCAACACCACCGAAGCACAGGACGATGCGTTCATCGAGCGTATGAATTCGGCCCACAACCGCAGCCACTTTCACCTGCTCTTCAACAACTGTGCAGACTTTGCCCGGGTGATCTTAAACGAATACTTTCCTCGTACCTTTCGCCGTAGCATCTTTCCCGACGCGGGCATGACAACGCCTAAGCAGATCACCTTTAAGCTGGTGCGCTACGCAAGAAAGCATCCAGAAACGGATCTGAGTGTGTTTGAAATCGCGCAGGTACCCGGCTATCGCCGCTCCAGCCGCTCCAACAAGAGCATCAGCGAATCCCTGGTGACAACCGCGTATGCCGTTCCCATCGCCATCCTGAACCCCTACCTCGCGGGGGGTCTGTTCGTCGACTACATGGTGCGGGGCCGCTACCACCTGATTCCGAAACACCCTGAAGTGATTGATCCAGACGATATTGCAGCATTGACAGACGAGATGGTGCCCGGGCAGAATCCTGAAAGTGCAGCCAGCCAGGCCCGACGTGCACCTGTGAACGGATTCTCCTTCACGCTACAAACCGGCACAGCCACCACTGGCCTGAGAGAGAACGCCGCCCACCATGAGTAAGTCGCAGACTTTTAAGCATCACGCCAGGTTCGATCCCGCATTCCACTTTGTGCTCGTCTCAACCCTGTTTGCGAATCTCGTTTTCGCAATTATCCATCTCGTCCACCACTGGGACGACACTCGCTATTCGTCCATGTGGCTCCTGGTTCTATCGATAATTGCGTTCGTCGCCCTTTTTCGCCTGCGCACGTATCCCCTCAAGGTACAGGACCGCGTAATCCGCCTCGAGGAGCGTCTCAGGCTGGAGTCGCTTGCACCTCCCGAATGGCACGCGCAGATCTACCGGCTCTCCGAGGATCAACTGATTGGCCTGCGATTTGCCGCGGACGACGAGGTGGTGGAGTTGGCCAAACAGGCGCTCGAACACAATCTGAATCGCAAACAGATCAAGGAGCGCATCAAGGATTGGCGAGCCGACGAGTGGCGCGTGTGATGGAGGCTGCCTTTAGCTTTTGGCCTTTAGCTTTTGGCTTTTAGCTCCTGGTTTTCAACTATTCCTTGTCAGCAGGTGATCAGCCCCACCCACCTGCTCCGTGTTTCATTCGACGGGCGGATGTGCCTCCGGTTTGGACGAAGTTGCGCTGCCCAGTGATTCCGTGTCCAGTGCATGCTCGTGCTTGTAATGCTCCACGGGCATCTTGCCGTCCCACCACGCCCAGTTCATCGGATAGACATCGGGATCGAAGAAGATCTGGTAGAAGTGCCACACAAGGATCGCCAGCGTGGCCAGGATTGCCTCGTAGAAGTGCACCGCGGTAGCCACATCAACCCACCAGCGCGCCAACAAGTCCCCGACCAAGACCTTCGCCCACAGCATGATACCGGTGAGACCCATCAAGGCCGTACCCCACACCAGCGCCCAGTACTCGGCCTTCTCAGCGTAGTTGAAGCGCCCATACGCAGGCTTCTGTTTGCTGAGGCCGAGGTAATAGAGCATGGTCGTCCAGACGTCGAATGCGTCCTTCGGTCTCGGCGCAAGGTCGCGAAGGAGTCGACGCCCTTCGATGCTCGCCGCCAGGTAGAAGACGTGGTAGATGCCCGCTGCAATCAACACCACGCCGGCGATGCGATGCACGACGCTGCGCAGATGCTCACCCATTCCCAGCAATTCCGCAAACCACGAGTCCGGGAACTTCAGCGCGAATCCCGTAATCACGAGAATGATGAAGCTCATCAGCAGGACCAGGTGTTGCCAGCGCTGCTGGGTCGTCATTCGAGTCATCATCGGGTTTTGCATTCGACGCCGCGCGACCGCTTTGCTGCGCCAGATGATGGCGTTGTGCAGGAACATTGCGCCGATCACCAAAAGGATCAGCACCACGTAAATCAGCCTGACCCAGCGCACCACAATCGACCCGATATCATGTGGCCTCACCCCGTCTTCAAGATGTACTCGCGTCAACGTAAACTTCTGCGTAACTCCCTTGTGACACTGCCCGCAGGTTTTGTCGAGATTCGCATGATTGATCGTTGAACGCGGATCGCTTGACGGCAGGATGTCGTGTACTCCGTGGCAGCTCGAACAGTTCGCTGCCACTAAAGATCCACCCTCTGTTGCCAACCCGTGATAGCTGTCGAGGTAACTTGAAACACGGTTCCCCGGCACGCCGAACTCGCTCGACAAACGCACTCCCTCATGACAGGGAGCGCACGTGTCACGAGAAACATTCTTCGCTGCGACCGGGGAATTGGGATCGCTGGGCGCCTTGATCGAATGGATGCCGTGGCAGTCCGTGCAAACCGGCGAAAGCATGTTGCCCCGCGCAATCGCCTGCCCGTGAATGCTCTGATTGAACGTGTTTGCAATTTCGGTGTGGCACTTGCCGCATGTCGCCGGCACGTTGAACTTGTAGATGGGCGACTTGGCGTCGTTGGCTGCGATGATTTCGTGCGTGCCATGGCAATCGGTGCAGACCGCAGCTTTCATCGACCCGTTCTCAATCGCCCGTCCGTGCACGCTCTCCTGATACGAAACAAACGGTTGCGCGCTCACGCCGTTCGATTCCATCAGGAACTTCTGCCCATGGCATCGGCCGCAGGTGACTGGAATGTTGGCGTGATTCACAGGCGATCTGGGATCGCCGCCTGCCAGAACTTCGTGTGCGCCACCATGGCAGTCCTCGCAATTGGCCGCAGGCATTTTCCCATTCTTGCTGGCTTGGGCATGCATGCTGTGCGCATAGGCCTGCTCCGCATCCGTGTGGCACTGAGCGCATGTGATGTGCTTGGGCGGCGCATCGTGCGACAGGCTCTTCACGTCCTTGTGGCAATCGACACACCCGAGCTTCATCGAGGCGTGGATGGACTGCTTCAGCTTCTTCGCATCGACAAACAGGCTGA
>DATKPJ010000054.1:0-16468 GCA_035524195.1 Occallatibacter sp. | reverse complement strand
ACGACGCCGTCGTTGACATCGTTCGCGCAAAATAGAGCGGTTTCGCAATTGATGTAGTAAGCTCCGGCAAGTACAGGGGACCACAATGCAAACCCGCCACGCACCAACGCTGCTCGCCGCATCTCTCCTGTCGTTTCTCTTCTGCGCTCGCGTCGCCCCTTGCACGCAAATCGACGCGCATGAAGTTGGGGCTACAAAGCCCGCGAAATCTTCCGCCGCGTTACCTTCCGCCGAATACCAAGCCGTGCAGCGCCATCTTGCCCAGGGCTGGAATACTTGGGACGTGAACAGCATGACCACCTACGTCCTGTTGCCTGAAGGTCTCGCCATTCACGTTGGCTTCAAGCACAACGCAACCGTCTTCGGCGACGAATTTCTTGAGCACACATCCGTCGGCCAGGGCACCGTCTTTCCCGGCCCCCACACCTGGGACGGCAGTTACACCGACCTCAAGGTCACATGGAGAGGCCACGACTGGCGCGTCGAAAGCGCGCACGATGGCCGCGACCTCGTCCTCCTTGTCACGCCGCTTGACCCACCCGGGAAGTTCGCGCTGCCCGCCACTGTTGTCTTTAGCGTCGACTTTCTCTGGGACCGCCCCGGAACCGCTCTCAAGCGCGCCGACTTCATCGAGACCCGCGGCGCTTCCGGCGCAATGGCGATCTACTGCACCTGCGCACCCTACACGCCGCCCGATCCTGCGCATCCCGGCCGCGGCCAGCTACCCGTCAGCGGCGCTTATCTCTCTGCTGAACTCACCAAACCTGTCGGCCTCAGCACGGGCAGCAGCCGCAGCGTCGCTCAAATTTCCGCCATCCTCGATCGCCAACGCGCGACTTATAGTCAGTCCACCGGCGCTGGCGCCAGCACGCCTACCGTCGACGCCATCGAAACCACCCTCGGCTGGGACACCATTTATGATCCCTCTCACGGTCGCGTCATATCACCTGTCAGCCGCGACTGGAGCACCAGCTGGGGCGGTTACGTCCTCTTCGACTGGGACACCTTCTTCGGCGCAACCTTGGCCGGCATCGGTGACAAAGATCTCGCCTACGCCAACGCCATCGAAATCCTGCATGAAGAAACCGTCGAGGGCTTCGTTCCCAACTACGCGCGTGCCGGCGAGTGGAAGAGCTCCGACCGCTCCGAGCCACCTGTCGGGGCAATCACCGTGTTAGGGCTTTATCAGAAATACCGGGACCGCTGGTTCCTCGAAGAGGCCTTCGTGCCGCTGCTTCGCTGGAATCGCTGGTGGAACGAGCACCGCCAGATTCAGGGCTACCTCACCTGGGGAAGCGACGGCGAGAATAAGCCTGTCGATCCTGAAGATGGCTGGGTCGGCAAACGCACCGGTGCGATTCTCGAGTCGGGCCTCGACAACAGCCCCATGTACGACAACGCCGTCTACAACGACCAGTCGCACCTGCTCGAATACGCCGACGTCGGCCTGATGAGCATGTACATCGCCGATTGCGATGCCCTCGCGCAAATCGCCGCCATCCTCGACAAACCCGCCGAAGCCAATGAACTCAAAGCCCGCAGCGCCCGCTATCGCACCAGCCTCTCGACGCTATGGAACGAGCAGGCCGGCATCTATCTCAACAAGGACTTGCACACCGGCCAATATGTCACGCGGCTCTCGCCTACCAACTTCTATCCCATGCTGGCCCACATAGCCACTGCGCAGCAGGCGCAAACCATGATTCAGAAGCATCTTCTCAATGCGAAGGAGTTCTGGGGTGAGTGGGTCATTCCCTCCATCGAGCGCGACGACCCCGCCTTCAGGGATCAGGACTACTGGCGCGGCCGCATCTGGGGGCCGATGAATTACCTCGTCTACCTGGGACTTTGCAATTACGATGACTCGGCCGTCCGCAGCGAGTTCGCCCAGAAATCTTACGATTTGTTTCTGAAAGAGTGGCGCAAGAAAGGTCATGTCCACGAGAACTACAACGCCGTCACCGGGGACGGCGACGACGTGAAGAACAGCGACCGGTTCTACCACTGGGGCGCGCTGCTCGGCTACATTGAATACCTCGAACAAACCCGCCCGAAAGACTAGCCCGGGCCTCGCAAAGCCGTATCCTCTTCACCAGAAATAGGACGCGACCACCTGCGGAGGACCAGAGATCGTATCAGTCACTGTTGTCTCCAGCACAAACTCCGCATTCTTCGTCTCCCAGCCCACCGGTGCGTTCTTGAGCGCGTCTTTCAGCTCCTCCTCGTTTGACGCAAACTCTCCCGCCGCCTGGGTCCCGCTGTCTATGATACCCGCCACAGCAATCGTGAACTGTCCGGTCTTTGAATCCAGCAGTCGCGCCACGGTTTTTCGGGCGGCCCAGATCCTCGCTCGCACCTTGTACATCGGGGAGGAGCGAGACGATGGAGAAGAGTGGCCATCCTGGGAGACTGAGTGCTGTCCCCCGCATTGTTGCCACGAACGAAGTAGAAAGAAACGGGCCGAACGTTGTCAAGCGCACCCGGCTCTGCACGACCTGCTGCCGTTCAATGCCGCGCGCCGCGGCCCCTCGACGGCTTCAACTAACTTTTAGTCTTTCACTCAGATATGGGCCGGCGCTCTTACGGTAAGAAACCTATCAAACGTACCCCACTTCTCTGGCTGGCCTCGTCCGGCTCGATTCGTCAATCCACGCGCGCCCATCCCGCTCTAGACCTGATGGTACAGCCTGTACTGCTCGTCGCGAACTTGCGGAAACGGCTTGAAGGTCACCGGCGCTACTGCCGACTCTATCTTCCACTCCGAGCCATGCTCTCCCTGTTGGCTTGCCGCCATCAACTGCGCCCGGGTAAACCGGCTTTCGGGAGAATTCATCGCAAAAAGTGTCAATGGCCCGCACAGCAGCGCCACGGTGTTTGGATGTTGCGAGTCCGCCGCCTCCAGCCGAAACGGCCTGTCGATCATGTACTCGATCGTGTCGCCATCCTTCCACTCCCTGTGCATCTGCAAAAACTCTCCTGATCGCACCTCGGCATCAACCGCTCGTCCGTTCACTTCCACCGTGGTGTTTGGTCCTGCCCATTCCGGCACGCGCAAAAAAATCGAGAACGTCTCGGCCCTGTTCGCATGCACGCGCAGACTCACTTCAGACGCATAGGGATAGTGCGTCCGTTGCTCCAGCGCAAGGCGCGACAAATTTCTCAGCCAGCTCACACGAGACGGCACGAAAAGATTCACATACACACCCTCAGGTGACTGGAAATATGAGCTGATCCCGTAATCGGCGGTGACCTGCGGAAACGTTCCCGAGCAGCACGGCCATTTCTCCGGGTAATAGATCTTCGAACCATTGTTGTTGTAGTCCGAGTAGTAGAAGCTGAAGCCGTCGGGCTGGAGCGGCTTCGCACCGAGTATCGTGTTGTACAAAACCTTCTCCATGCTGTCACCGTAGCGGCTATCGCCTGTAATGCGCAGCAGATAGCGCACGATCTTGAAATGGCCGTATGCGCCGCACGGAGTCTCAAAGCTTGCGTGCGTGCTGGTCAGGCTCTCGCCCAGCACCGCGCTTCCCGGCTCGCAGAATGTCTCATTCGGTCCCCATCCGCCCGTCGCAAAGCTCTGTGCCAGTACAAACCCGAATCCGTTGCGTGCGGCGCGCAGGTGCTTCTCACTGCCCAACACCAGGTACGCCTGCGACGCGGAGCTCAACGCATTGACGTGGCTATAAGCGTGCCGGTGAGGCAGCACATTCTCTCCCGCCGCCAGCGGATCGAAGTAGTCCGCGTCCTGCAGAAACCTCTGCGCCAGCACCAGGTAGCGTTTATCACCGCTCCGCTTGTACGCGAGAAAGAAATTCTCCGGCAGTGTGTAGCTTTCGTCCCATGTATAGGAGATATTCTTGTGCGGGCGCGCGGCCATCTCCGGCCGCGTCAGCGCCTTCGGCGGCAGATATGGCAGCACCGCGTCCGTTGCCCGCGCCAGCACATCCAGCGCATCTGGATCGCCGGCAAACTGGTGCGCATCAATCAGCCCGCAGTTGCTCTTGTCAAAGGTATAGCAGGGCAGCGGATAATCCAAATAGAACTTCGGCGAAATCGCCTCTGCAAACCCTCGCACCAGCCGATGCACCTTCGCCTGTGTCGGCTTATTGCCTGTCGCCGCATACGCCCGCGACAGCCCTGACAAATACTGCCCGAACGTGTGCCCCGGCACATACCCCGTCATATTGTTCGGCGGGTCAAACTCGGCCGACCAGCTGTACCAGCCGCCCATATCCTCGCCCGGCGCCGATAGCCCGGCCTTCTGCCGAAAGGGCTTGAGCAGTGAGTCCTCATCCATCGCCAGAAAGAAGGAGTGATTCGCATTGAATTGCTCGCGCATTGGCCCTTCCAGCAATTCCACATCGCCATAGCCGAACTGCGCCAGCTTCGTCGGGCCGCCCTCCATTGCACCTTCTGCTCTTGCAATCGAGCGAAGCCCGGGCAGAGCGAGCCCTGCGGCAGCCGCGGTGCCTTTCATGAATATTCTGCGAGAAAACCCGTTTTTCATGATGCCCTCAACATTGGAAATTGCTCCGGCAGGGAAACAGGCTGGCCGGTCTCTCCATCGCGCTCGGCGCGCCCGGCGAATTTCGCTCAAGAGACTGGCGGAACATGGCAGGGAAGCTTTTCGATGTGCCGCGAAGCCTTCGGCGAGAGACTCGGTAAAGGTTTACTCCGGCGTCCAAATCGCTGTCAAACAAACCAGTGATGACACCCTTATTTGCCCGGTTTGCGGTCTCCCACTGCCTTGCCTCCGCCGGATCGTTCCTTTGAATGTGTAGTTGAGTCAAGTCCGCTCTTTGTGGGCCCATACTCTGCTCTTCCACACAACACGCAGTTTAGAACTTGGGCGACGATTTCCTCAAGGAACCTCATCCAAGGTACGACCTACTCAAGGGTGGCACGCGCGAAGAGGTACCACAAGGGCTTAGCCGCATCGTCGAATCGAGTGCATGGTAGCATTTCGTAAGCCTCAACTGAGCCTTTTCCAAATGTCCCTAATCCGATTTGGAGAATTTGAGCTGAACGAGCAGACGTTTGAGCTGCGCAAGAACGACGCGCCTGTCCGGATTCAGCAGCAGCCTGCGCGGGTGCTTGCGTTTTTGCTGAATCACCGCGGGACACTGGTGACGCGGGAACAGATCCGGCTGGCCATTTGGGGCGACGACACGTTTGTCGATTTCGAGCAGGGATTGAACTTCTGCATCCGGCAAATCCGGCTGGCGCTCAACGATCAGGCTGAGAAGCCGAATTACGTTGAGACGCTACCGCGGCTTGGTTACCGCTTTGCCGGGAAGATAGAAAAGAGAGGGGACGGCGAGGCGGTCACCAGTCCCCAAGATGAGAAGAGGCTGCGGATTGCGGTGGTTCCCGTCGAGGATCTTTCGGGCCAGATCGAGAGCTACTTCGCCGCCGGATTGACCGAAGACATGATCTCCGCACTTTCGCGAATCGATCCGTCGCGGCTGCGCGTGACTTCAGTTCCGAAGCTCGAGAGCGGCGACCCGATGGCGGAGAATCTGGAACGGCTGAGGCGCGAGCTGAACCTGGATTATCTATTGCGCGGAACGGTCAGACGATCGGGGGATACGCTGCGCATCAACGCGAAATTACACGATCTGCGCGACCGGTGCGTCCTTTGGTCGGAAACTTACGATCGCAAGGCCGGCGATCTGCTGGCGATGCAGGAGGAAGTGACGGCACGCGTGAGCCGATCGTTGGCGGTAGAACTTTTTCCCAGCGCCACGGTGGGCGCGCGACGATATTCAAAATCGTCCGCCGCGTATGACGCCTATATGAAAGGCCGGTTCTTCTGGCACAAGATGACGAAGAAAGCGATCGGGCGGAGCATGGCGTATTTCAATGAGGCGCTAGCGATCGATGCCGGTTTCGCACCGGCGCACGCCGGGCTGGCAGACTGCTACGCCCAGATGGGAACGATTCGAGTGGCCCAAATGAAGCCGATTGAAGCGCTGGCGAAGGCTCACTCGCATCTGCAACGAGCGTTGGATGTGGATCAAACACTTGCAGAAGCGCATTGCACGCTTGGACTGATCAAGAGCTGGTACGACTGGGACTGGACCGGTGCGGGGCGAGAGTTCGAGGCGGCGCTGGCACTGGACCCGAGCCAGATTGCCGCGCTCATCTGGCAATCGCTTTACCTCGCAGCCGTAGGGAGACATCAGGAGGCGATTGAGTCAATGAAGCGCGCGCGCGAAATTGAACCATCATCCGCCGGCGTCAACGTCTATTTGGGGATTGCCTACACTTTCGCCGGCCAGTACGACCTTGCTCTACGGCAGATTCAGGAGAGCATCGAACTCGATCCCAGTTATTACAGATCGTATATGTTCCTGGGCATTACCTTGAACGGGCTTGATCGATATGACGAGGCCGTCACGGCCTTGCAGATGGCATTATCCCTGGCGCCAGATGATCTGTCGTCTCTCGCCTATTTGGGAGTGGCCAAAGCTGGTAAAGGCGACCGTCAACGCGCACTGGATATAGCGCGGGACGTCAAAGCCGCTGAGGATAGAACAGAGCCAGCCCTTCTGTTAGCAGCGATCTATGCCAAGCTCGACCTTGCCTCTGAGATGTATGAGTGCCTGGAGCGAGCAATTGCACTGAAGTCGAGCCCTATTTATCTCATCGCTCTAAGCGAAGAGTACCTTCCGCATCACTCCGATCCGCGCTTTCACCGGATCCTCGCGTCGATCGGGTTGTCGCATCGGGCACGGGCCTAATCGACGGGAGGAATGTTCTGGTTGAAACGGAAGAAATTGTCAGGATCGTATTTCCTCTTGAGGGCGGTAAGCCGCGCGTAGTTTGCGCCATAAGAAGCCTTGACCGCTGACGGCCCTTCCTCGCCGAGGTAGTTCACATAGGCATCGGAGGCGCCAAAGGCTTCAAGCACCGACGCCAGTTCCCGCGCCCAGTCGATACATTTTTCAGCCATTGCCGGATCGGTCCAGCCGGCTGCGATGTTGATGCTGTAATGTACGCGTCGAAGCCCGAAGGCAGTTTGCTCGACGGGCACGCGGCTGGCGGCACCGTGCATGTGCTCAAAGATGATCTGCGATTGCTCGGTCGGCATCTTTTCAGCGAATTCAATAATGGCCCGGATGACCTCATCGGTAAGCTCGCGGACGAAGGGGCATTTGAAGTAATAATGCACCCCCGCCGGAGCGGAGATGTCGAGCATGGTTTGTATCTCGGTGTATTTCTTTTCGCCCATCATGTCGACTGCGGGTGGGGAGGACAGATAGAACTGTTGGCACCGAGCGGCGCGGTCGGCGCTCGATCCACTGTGACAGAGAGCGATTGCGGCAAGCGGATGACCATGCCCTGTCAAAAGCGCGGCGTATGCGGTGAGCTCATCGGGCGCGTGCGTAGCGAGGTCGCGATATTGCCGGAGCAGGTCAAAGGCGGCGGAGCGTGGATACAAGACCATCCCACCATGGACTGAAGCAAGCTGGTGCAGGCGAAACTCGAGCACGGTGACGATGCCGAAGTTGCCGCCGCCGCCACGAATGGCCCAGAAGAGATCCTCATTCTCCGTGGCGCTGACTGAGAGGTGATTGCCGTCGGCGTCCACAAGGTCGGCGGAGATAACATTGTCGCAACTCAGTCCGTGCTTGCCCATAAGCCAGCCGATGCCGCCCCCGAGTGTCAAGCCGCAGACTCCCGTGGATGAGATGACGCCGCCGGTGGTGGCAAGCCCAAATTGCTCACACGCGCGATCGAATTCTCCCCAAGTGGCGCCGCCCTGAACGAGCGCACTTTGACGGCCGGGGTTGACCTGGACCTCTCGCAGGAGGGAGAGGTCGATCATGATGGCGCCATCGGCGACCGACTTGCCGGCAACGCTGTGGCCGCCGCCGCGGACTGAAGCGGCGAGATCGTGATCGCGGGCGAAACGAACAGCTTGAATGACATCGGCGATGCCGGTGGGGCGCACGATGACGGATGGCTTGCGGTCGATCATGCCGTTCCAGATCTTGCGCGCAGTGGCGTAGTCGGGGTCATTCGGGGTGAGGATCGGACAGTTGAGGACTCGCCGCAGGTCGGCAAGTTGGTCGGTCGACAGGCCTTTTATCAGCTCTTTCATGCTGAAGAGAGTACCAAAAGTTTGGCGCGAGCCGAGATGAGTTCTGGATGAGTTGGCTAAGTCGGCGAACTCAGCCAGAACTCATCTCCGGCTCAATGAGTTCCGGGACGAAGGTGGAGCAGACTCCTTTCATCACAGTGCGGGAACGGAACGAGGCGTCGAAATGAAAGGGAGAAAATCACATGAAAGGCAACGAGGGAACCATCCTCGCCGCTTCGATCCTGATGTTGACGCTGGGTGCATTTCCGCATCGGGACTCTGCCGCCGCCGACACCTATCTCTGGTTTCCTAGCATTGCCACTACCACCCCAACCCAGTTCAACCTGTGATCGCTCATCGTTTCGCTGCTGTTGCGATAGAACACAGCAGCAATGCTCGCGAGAAGCGGGGATCGGCGTGATCGCGAGGCCGTTGCCGACCGGCACCAAGCCGGGAACCTATGTATGGGGTTCAACTTCAACCGTATGCGTCAACCGACAACAATTTGACCCCATAGAGGAAGTGCTGAGCTTAGGAGCAACCACTTGTTGAGCCGCAACTCATGCAGCGATAGCAACTCCCATTGCGGACCATGATGGCGCCACAAGTGGAACAGCTTGGCGCATCGCCCATCACATACATTTCGCGCATGGCGTCGGCAGCATGATAGAGGCCGCGATCGTGCATAGCCGGGCCGTGTGTGGCGCTCGCCGACGGCACCCCTGTCGCCTGAATTTCGGGAGCGATGCCGCCTCCCGGCGCAGAGGTGGCACCCATTCCCTGAGAGCCAGCCTGGTTCAATTTGCGGGCAACCTCCTCTGCCAGCTTCGAAAGCTGCGATTGGGACATGCTGCTTTCCGGTTCCGACTCGGGCAGCAGGGTCGGCGATGCCGGCAGTTGCGGCGCCTGCGGAGCGAGCCCGGCAAATAGAGTGAGTTGCTCACCGGAAAGGAAGCGCAGATTGAGCCAGCGGAAAATGTAGTCCATCAGGCTCTTGGCATAGCCGATCTGCTCGTTGCCGGTCCAGCCCGAGGGCTCGAAGCGCGTGTGCGCAAATTTCTCGCACAGCACACGGAGCGGCACGCCATGCTGCAACGCAAGTGAGATCGAGGTTGCGAAGGCGTCCATGAGGCCCGAGACGGTCGAACCTTCCTTGGCCATGCGGATGAAAATTTCGCCGGGCTGGCCGGAAGGATAAAGACCAACCGTGATGTAACCTTCGTGCCCGGCGATGGAGAACTTGTGCGTAACGGAGGCGCGCTCTTCCGGCAGGCGATGACGCACGGCGCGCGGCGGTGCATTCAGATCCTGCGCCGGTTCCGGAGACAGTTCAAACAACGGCTCGGGCTTGATCGCCGAAGCGTCTGCAGTCTTGGCCAGATCCTCGAGCGTCCGCTGGAAGGCGGCAGCGGCCGAGACTACCTGCTTCGCGGTCACTTCGAGCCTTTCGCTGATCCTCGATTCAAGGGTCTTCACGTCCGCGTCCGCGGCGGCGTGTCCGGCGGCGATTTGCGCCAGAACGCGGCCGGCAGCCGCATCGATTGCCGAAGGCTCGCGCTTGTTATCGAGACTGGTATTCAAAGGCTGCGTGCCCTTGGAGCCGTCGCGGTAAATGGCCACTGCCTTGATGCCCTGGCGCCAGCTTTCGGCGTAGGCTTCGGCGACATCTTCGACCGTTGCCTCGTGAGGCAGATTCACGGTCTTCGAGATGGCTCCGGAAAGGAACGGTTGCGCCGCGGACATCATCTTGATGTGTCCCATATAATGGATGGAGCGCGTGCCCTTGGCCGGCTTGAAGCTGCAATCGAACACGGCCAGGTGTTCCGGCTTGATGCCGGGCGCACCCTCGATGGTTCCGGTGGCGTCAATGTAACTGACGATGGCATTGACCTGATCATTGTCGTAGCCCAGCTTGAAGAGCGCGGCGGGCACGGTGTTGTTGACGATCTTGATCATGCCGCCGCCGACCAGCTTCTTGTACTTGACGAGCGCAAGGTCGGGCTCGATACCGGTGGTATCGCAATCCATCATGAAGCCAATGGTGCCTGTCGGCGCGAGCACCGTGGTCTGCGAGTTGCGATAGCCGTAGCGCTCGCCATACATCAGGGCCATATCCCAGCATTCGCGGCTGGCATTGATGAGCGCATCGAGTTGCGGCACGGTGAAGGGCTCGCCGCTGATCCGCGACTTGCCAATGTTGTTCACTTCGGCGCGATGCATACGAATCACGTCGAGGAAAGGCTCGCGGTTCACATAGAAGCCGGGGCAGGCGCCGCCCTGGCGCTCGACGCCGGCGGTGAGCGGAGTGGCCGATGCGATCGGCGGGCACTGTGCGGCAACAATGGCCGACTGCAGGTAGGACTGGCCGCACATGATGGCGGTGAGGACGCCGGCCAGATCGCGACCGGCTGTGGAGTCGTATGGCAGACCGAACGCCATGAGCAACGCACCAAGGTTGGCATAGCCCAAGCCCAGCGGCCGGTAGTCATGGGAGTTTTTCGCGATGGACTCGGTGGGATAGCCGGAGTTATCGACCAGGATCTCCATGGCCGTGATGACGACCGAGATGGCGTGGCGGTAGGCCGGAATATCGAATCCCCCAGCCGGGGTGACGAACTTCATGAGGTTGAAGCTGGCCAGGTTGCACGCCGAGTTGTCGAGGAACATGTACTCGGAGCAGGGATTGGATGCGTTGATGCGCGCCGTGTTCTTGCTGGTGTGCCACTTGTTGATGGTCGTGTCGAATTGCAGGCCGGGGTCGCCGCAGAGCCAGGTGGCCTCGGCGATCTTGCGCATGATCTCGCGCGCCTTGTAAGTCTTGACCGGCTCATGGCCCTTCACTGTGTAGGTGGTGTAGTCGCCGTCGTTTTCATAAGCCCGCATGAACTCGTCGCTTACGCGCACGGAGTTGTTGGCGTTCTGGAAGAAGATGGACGAATAGGCTTCGGAATCGGGGCCCGAACCGTCATAGCCAGCCTTGATCAGGGTGAAAGCCTTGGCTTCTTCCTTCGCCTTGCAATCGATGAACTCCATGATGTCGGGATGGTCGGCATCGAGGATAACCATCTTAGCGGCGCGGCGGGTTTTGCCGCCGGACTTGATTACACCGGCGAAGGCATCGAATCCGCGCATGAAGCTCAATGGGCCGGAAGCCTGTCCGCCGCCGGAAAGCAGCTCCATCGAGCCGCGAATCGATGAGAGGTTGGTGCCGGTTCCCGAGCCCCACTTGAAGAGCATGCCTTCGGTCTTGGCGAGAGTGAGAATGGAGTCCAGCGAATCTTCGACAGCGTTGATGAAGCACGCTGAACACTGCGGATTCTTGTAGCCTGTGGCTTCGAAGCGCACTCCCCCAGTCGCCGGGTCCCAGTGCCAGTTCTGGCCTGTCGATTCCGGCTCGAGGCGGTCGCAGCCTACGTTGAACCACACCGGCGAATTGAATGCCACCTTCTGCGTCAGCAGCATGTGCGCCAGCTCGTCGTGGAACGCGGCCGCGTCCTGCTCGGTGGCAAAGTAGCCGCCCTTGACACCCCAATCGCGGATGGTCTCTGCAACACGAGACACCAGCTGCCGCACACCGGTTTCCCGCTCCGGCATGCCGATCTGGCCATGCAGGTATTTCGAGGCAACAATGTTGGTCGCGGTCATCGACCAGTCGAGGGGGACCTCCACGTCTTTCTGCTCAAAGATGGTGTTGCCCTTGCTGTCGGCAATCAGTGCTGTGCGCAGTTCCCATTGCATCTCGTCATAGGGGGAGACGCCTTCAGTCGAAAACCGGCGAGTGAACTTGAGGCCGCCCTGGCTATAAGGAGCCTGGAGCGAAGCAGCAGAAGCTTGAACGTTGACCTCATGCATGTGGATTTCCTCTCAATCGACAAAAATTCGTTGAATGCCTTGCCTCTTCCAGTGCGTCATGGCCTGGATTTAGGCAGGTCAGGCCTGCCGGCGAACAGAAAACGGTGGGGTAAAAGGGTACCGCGACGTCGATCTTGATCGATGGTTTGCGGGTGGCTTATCCGCCGAGTTCTTTACAATCCGTTTACAGCCGCAGATGAAAAAATACCGCTGTCCCTTGGGCAAGTCAACCCTAAACCACAATATCTAGTGTTTTCGTGGCATTTGCAGTATCAGGCTCCTAAACACGGCAGTTCAGGCTGTGGAAAGCCTCAGATTCCTTGCCTGGAGCGGGTTTTTGCGAGCCAAAATGCACGAAATCCGGTGCAAATGGGGCCGCGGCGAATACCCATCCCTCTTTTTCAAGCCTATTCCGTTCCGAGGGCGGGTACAAGGCTGGAATCCAGTGCAAAAGAAGGCCGGAATGTGCAAGTCCAGCAACCTTCCAATGTTGTGGCGGCGAAAGCCCGGAAAGCACCTGCTAGCCTGATGCTGTGAGTGAAGAAAAGACTTCCCTTCTTGACTGGAAAGGCGCCAGGACCCCAGTCCCCGTAATCATGAACGGGCGATCTGTGACCCTCGAACCCCTCGACATTGGGCGGCACGCCGACAACTTGTTCGCTGCGGTTTCGGGTCACGATGATCTGTGGACATGGCTCGCGGGGACTCCAGCGGCGAGCGCCCTGGAGATGTTTGAGAGGCTGAAGGGATGGGAACAGGCCGAACACGCTTTGCTCTTCGCCATTGTGCCCGTCGATTCGGGCAAGGCAGCGGGCTGGGCCAGTTACATGCGCATCAAGGCCGCCCAGGGCGTCATCGAGGTAGGGAATGTGATGTTTTCTCCCGCCTTGCAGCAGACAAGAGCCGCTACCGAAGCCATGTACCTGATGGCTCGCCATGTCTTCGAAGATCTCGGCTACCGCCGCTACGAATGGAAGTGCAATGCACTGAACGAGCCCAGCCGGCGGGCCGCGCTGCGTCTTGGATTCACGTACGAAGGCATCTTTCGCCAGCATATGGTGGTGAAGGGGCGCAGCCGCGACACGGCCTGGTTTGCAATGCTCGATGAGGAATGGCCGGAATGCAAGCGGGCGTTTGAGATGTGGCTGGCGCCGGAGAACTTCGATCAGGCCGGCCGCCAGCGCCGTACCCTGGCGGCATGCAGGAGCTGATCGATCGGAACCGGCCTGCAGAGATCTTTGCGGGGCGGCTGTGACTGTCGTGCTACAAAAAAGCATGAACCGCCCATGGATCGTTCTTCCTGCTTTGTTGCTTGCAGTCGACCTTGTGTTTGCGAAGGACTCCGCTCCGGCGCAGCACGGCGAGCCGTCTTCATTGCCTGCAATCGCGGCCCGTACGGCCTCGATGACCCATATGGCGGGCCTGTTGCCGCTCGACTGGGACGCAAGGGAAGGCAAGCTCTACCTCGAAATTCCGCTGCACGCCGATGGCAGGAGCGATGAGCTGCTTTATACGCAGTCGCTGCCGTCTGGAGTTGGATCGAACGACCTGGGACTGGATCGCGGGCAGATCTCGCCCGGCATCCTTGTGCGATTCGAACGCATTGGGCCAAAAGTTCTGCTTGTCGAGCCGAACGAAATGTTTCGCTCGTCCGCGGCCGATCCAGCGGAGCAGTTGACGGTTCGGCAATCATTTCCCGAATCGGTGATAGCGGGATTCAAAGTGGAAGCCGCGGATTCATCTGGCGTGGTTCTGGTGGATGCAACCGACTTCTTTCTGCGCGACGCCCACGGAGTGGCGGAGATGCTAACGCGGATGCACCAAGGCGCGTACAAGCTCGATCTCATGCGGTCGACGATCAACCTCGAGGCCACCAAAGCTTTCCCAAAGAACACTGAGGTCGACGCGCTGCTGACGTTTGTAACCGACGCGCCGGCTGAAAAAGATTCCTTCGTTGCCGATGTCACCCCGGATCCGCATGCGCTGACGGTACAGGAGCACCAATCGTTCCTCGCACTGCCGGGACCCGGTTTTACGCCGCGGCGCTTCGATCCGCGTGCGGGCTATTTTCCTTCGTCGTATCGCGACTACTCGGCGCCCATGGGCGCGGAGCTGAACCAGCAATTCATCGAGCGGCACCGGCTGATCAAAAAGGACCCCAATTGCGCAAAGAACTGCGTCGCGGTTGAGCCGATTCAGTATTACGTTGACAACGGGGCGCCGGAGCCCATCAGGTCGGCTCTGCTGGAAGGGGCGCGGTGGTGGGACCAGGCGTTCCAGGCGGCCGGATGGGCGCCAGGAACCTTCAAGGTGGACCTGCTTCCAGCCGGCGCCGATCCAATGGACGTGCGCTACAACATGATCCAGTGGGTGCATCGCTACACGCGCGGCTGGAGCTACGGCGAAACGATCACGGATCCCAGAACAGGCGAAATCATCAAGGGAAACGTGACGCTGGGCAGCCTGCGCGGACGCCAGGACTATTTGATCGCCGAGGCGTTGCTGAGCCCCTACGTGCATGGCAAGACCTTTACGCCTGCCAATGACCCAATGCTGGCCATGGTCCTGATGCGTCTGCGCCAGCTTGCCGCGCATGAGACCGGCCATACGCTGGGGCTAGCGCATAATTTCGCCGCGAGCTCGTTTCCGCATCCGCCTGATCAGACGGTATCGGTGATGGACTATCCGTTTCCCTGGATCACGATTGGGCCAGACGGTGTACCCGACCTGAGCCATGCTTACCCGGTGAATATCGGCACCTGGGACAAGGTAGCGATCGATTACGGCTATCGACAGTTCCCAGCCAATAGCGACGAGCATGCGGAGCTCAACAAGATCCTGGACGACAGCCAGAAGAAGGGCCTGTATTTCATCTCCGATGAGGACGCACGGCCCTTCGGCGGGGCGCATCCGCATGCGCACCTTTGGGACAACGGCACCGACGCCGCGGATGAGCTGGAGCGAATTCTCACCATCCGCAAGGCGGCGCTTGCACGCTTCGGTGAAAACGCGATCAAGCCAGGCACGCCGCTGGCGCAACTGGAGGACACACTTGTTCCTCTCTACCTGCTGCACCGATACCAGACCGAAGCGGCGATCAAACTGATCGGGGGCCTCGACTATCGCTACAACCTCCGCGGCGACGGCCAGCCTCTGCCGGAGATTGTTGCACCGGCCGAACAGAAGAAGGCGCTTGACGTGGTCCTGAAGACCCTGTCGCCGGAAACGCTCACAATTCCCGAGACGCTTCTGAAGATCTTGCCTCCGCGGCCAATGGGCTTGGAACGAACCCGCGAATCGTTCCCCTCAGAAACCGGGCTGACCTTCGACCCGGTGGCGGCCGCCGAGTCTGCGGCAGACTTGACACTCAGGGTGCTTCTTAATCCGGCTCGAGCTTCGCGGATCGTGCAATATCATATGCGGGCGTCAGATGCGCCGAGCCTGCGCGGTGTGCTTGAAGCGATTTCGAAAGCCACGGCTGAGCGGACCGAAGGCGGCCACACCATGTCTTCTGAAGTGGAACGCGCAGTGGAATTTCGCGGTCTCGAAGCCATGTTCGCCCTGGCCATGAACCCAAAGGCATCGTCGCAGGCCCGCGGCATCACACGCTGGCATATCGAGGATCTCAGAAAGGCGTGGACCAGTGAGCCTCCGCTGGCCGACACAGCGGAACAGATCCATCGCAAGGCGATGATCGAGCGCATTGAGGAGTTCGAGAAGGATCCGACGAAGTTTGTTCCCGAGGCGCCTGTCGAAGCACCTCCCGGCATGCCGATCGGCGCGGACGAGGACTTCAACTAACAGGTAGTGAAGCCATCGATCAGCGACAGAAGACCGCAACCTCCAAAACGCGGACTGATTCATCGAGCAAAGAAAGCGCCGCCCATTTCGGGGCAGCGCTTTCTTTGGTTACAAGACTGGAATCAGTTGCTAGCCTTGGATTCAATTCTCATTCCGTAGAAGGACTTCCACACGAACAACACAGATACCAGGAAGAATAGAACTGCCAGCAAGTGCGCCAGCAGCGGGTTTCCAGCACTGAGCGTAACTGCAAGCTCGACAGCAAGCAATCCGAATAACGTTGTGAACTTGATCACCGGGTTCAATGCCACCGACGAGGTGTCTTTGAACGGATCGCCCACCGTGTCTCCAACTACCGTTGCGTCGTGCAGCGGCGTCCCTTTTTGCTTCAGGTCGACCTCCACGATCTTTTTCGCGTTGTCCCATGCGCCGCCGGCATTGGCCAGGAAGATCGCCTGGTACAGGCCGAAGATCGCAATCGAGATCAGGTAGCCGATGAAAAAGAACGGCTCAATGAACGCGAACGCAAGCGTAGCGAAGAAGACGGCCAGAAAGATGTTGAACATTCCCCTCTGCGCGTACTTGGTGCAGATTTCCACCACCTTCTTGCTGTCCGTAACCGATGCCTTCTCCACGCCTTCGAGTTTTATGTTCGCCTTGATGAACTCCACCGCGCGGTAAGCGCCGGTGGTCACTGCCTGCGTTGACGCTCCGGTGAACCAGTAGATC
>DATKPJ010000053.1:0-13666 GCA_035524195.1 Occallatibacter sp. | reverse complement strand
TGAATTAATGACTCAGGACACTAGAGCGGTTTCACAATTCCCGTGCACTTTTCGGCATTTTCAAGGGTGGCTTTTTCTTGATGAAAAAGCCACTCGGCAATTTCGGCTCCGGTGTAAGGCAATTGTGGAGCCGCTGTAGGCTGCGCGCTGGTCTTTTATCATTGAAGTCATTGTGCAGACGATACGGGTGGAAACGCCTTCAGCGCAGTACGACGTGGTGACTGGGAGCGGGTTGCTGGAGACGCTGGCGCCGCGCGTCGGGCGGGTGGTGAAGCGGCAGCCGCGGCGGGTTTTTGTGCTGACGTCGCCGCAGATCTGGGCGTTGTGGTCGCGGGAGTTCCTGCAATCGTTCGACGAGGCGCCGGTGGCGCTGTTTCTACCGCCAGGTGAGCAACACAAGACGGTGAAAAGCGTGGAGCGGCTGCTGCGCGAGATGGTGCGTGCGGGCGGCGACCGGGGATCGCTTCTGCTTGCGTTTGGCGGCGGCATTGTGGGCGATGTGGGCGGATTTGTGGCGGCGACCTTCATGCGCGGGATCGACTACGTTCAGGTGCCGACGACATTTCTGGCGCAGGTTGACTCGAGCGTGGGCGGCAAGGTGGGCGTGAATCTGCCGGAAGGCAAAAACCTGGTGGGGAGTTTTCTGCAGCCGCGCGCCGTGTTCGCCGATATTGAAGTGCTGGGGACGCTGCCCGATCGCGAGCTGCGCGCAGGACTGATGGAGAGCGTGAAGGCGGGGATCATCCGCGACCGCGTGCTGCTGCGCTTTATGGAAGAGCACGCGGACGAGGTGCTGAGCCGCGCGCCGCGAGCGATGGAGAAGGTGATTGCGGCGTCGATCCGCATGAAGGCCGACGTTGTGCGGCGCGACGAGCGCGAGAACGGGCTGCGCATGATTTTGAACTTTGGGCACACGGTGGGCCATGCCTTAGAAACGGCTACGCGCTTTAAGGCGATGCTGCACGGCGAAGCAGTGGCGTGGGGCATGGTGGCTGCGCTGGCGCTGGCGCGGCGTCGCAACACGATTACCGGCGCGCAGATGGAGCGGATGGAGAAGCTGATTTATCGCTACGGGCCGTTGCCGAAGTTGAAAGTGCAGGCAGCGAAGATCCTGGCGGCGACGGGCAGCGACAAGAAAAATGTGGGCGGGGTGAGACGGTTCGTTTTGCCGGTGGGAATTGGCGGCGCGGGCGTGGTGGAGGATGTGACGCCGGCAGAGCTGGAGGCAGCGGTGAAGTATATGCTGGTGCGAGCGAAGGTGATGGGGGGATGAAGGCAGTGGTTAGTGATCAGTGGTAAGTGGTCAGTGGTCAGTGGTCAGTGGACAGAGGACAGAGAGCAGAGAACAGAGAACAGGGAACAGGGAACAGGGCGGCGGCATTGACAGCCTCTTTTGAAGCCGGTGGGGGCGCTGGCCCATGTCCCGGAACCGGGACCTGGTGCACCCGATGATGGTGCGAAGCCGGTGTTCTTTTGGCGAGTTTGTAACAGAGAATGCATCCCCGGTGAGCGAAAAGCGTCGAAAATAGCGAGTTAGTTAAGTTTCCCCAGTTGGCAGCGGCGCAAGGTTGCGCTGGCGTGGAAAACATCCAGGGTCGATTTCCCGAATCTGATGAAGTAGTGAGTGAAGATGAGCGATCAGCCTATGTACCGGTGGCTAGAGCAGCAGGGCGAGGCGTTTGGTGCGCCCGGCCTGAAGCCGCGATGGACTTCAAGCGTGAAAGACGCGGTGGTGACGGCGTATTCGGCATCGAGCCGCGTGTGGTTCACCTGCTCGCATGGAATTCTGAACGAGATTTATCACCCCACGATCGATCATCCGCAGGTGCGCGACATGGAGTTCCTGGTGACGGATGGCGAGACGTTCGCGCACGAGGAGAAGCGCGACCTGGAGTCGAGGTTCGAGTACATCGATCCCGAAGCGCTGGGTGTGCGCTACGTGAACCGCGACGCGCAGGGGCGCTACTCGCTCACCAAGGAGATCATCTGCGATCCGCACCACGGCGTGGTGGTGATGCACGTGCGGCTAGAGGGACACGAGGATCTGCTGCCACGGCTGAAGGTGTATGCGCTGCTGGCGCCGCACCTTGACGGCGGCGGCGCGGGGAACTCGGCGCGGGTGCTGGATCTTGCCGGGCAAAAGGCGGCGCTGGCGTGGAAGAACGAGTGGTCGCTGCTGATGACGGCCAGTTGCGGCTTCAGGCGGGTGAGCTGCGGGTTTGTGGGGGCGAGCGACGGCTGGCAGGACCTGATGCAGAACTTCAAGATGGACTGGGAGTTTGGATCGGCTACCGACGGCAACATCGCCGTGATCGGCGAAGTGGACCTGGGGTGCGACACGGGGCTGGCGAACGGGATTGTGCATACCCCGCTTGCGAGCGCAAACGCAAGCGGGACGGCATCGAGGGAGTTCACGCTGGCCATCGGAATTGGCGAGGGGCACCACACGGCGGCGCAAAAGACGATGGGCGCTCTGGCGACGTCGTTTGACGAGCAGAAAAAGCGGTTCATCGAGCAGTGGCGCAGAGCGGCGCATCCCGATTGGTTGGCGGCGCGCGCCGAGGACGGGGGCAAGCTGATGCGCGCCAGCCACGCGGTGCTGCTGGCGCACGAGGACAAAATTTATTCAGGCGCATTTGTAGCGTCGGCGTCGATTCCCTGGGGACAGGCAAAAAGCGACGACGATCTGGGCGGGTACCACCTGGTTTGGACGCGCGACATGGTGCAGACGGCAACAGCGCTGCTGGCATGCGGGCGGACCGAGACGGCGCGACGTGCACTGGTTTACTTGGCCTGCACACAACTGCCGGACGGAGGATTCGCGCAGAACTTCTGGATCGACGGAACGGCGTACTGGGGCGGCAAGCAATTGGATGAAGTTGCGTTTCCCATTATCTTGGCGTGGCGTTTGTGGAAAGCAAATGGCCTTGGCGAGTTGGGAATTCTCCCCTTCGTAGAACGTGCGGCCGGTTTCCTGGTGCGAAATGCGCCAATTACGCAACAGGAGCGGTGGGAAGAGAATGCTGGTTATTCGCCATCGACGCTGGCGGCGGTGATCGCCGCGCTAATATGCGCGGCAGAACTGGCGCGCGCGAACGAGTCAGCAGAGATTGGCGAGTTCCTCGAGGAGTTTGCCGACTGGGTCGAGGGGCATCTTGAAGAGTGGACTGGGACCAACGACGGAGTGCTGCATCCTGAGATCAAGCGGCATTACATGCGAATCGGCGTCCCGAAGTGCGGTGAAGCATATGCGAATGAGAGCTGCGGGAAGCAGGTGATCCGGCTGTCGAACAGGCCGCCGGGAACGCGATACGAGTTTGAACCGCGCGAGATCGTCGATGGTGGCTTTCTCGAGCTGGTGCGTTATGGCGTACGGCGGGCCGACGATCCCATGATTGTCGACACCTTGAAGGTAGTGGATGCAGTGCTGAAGCGCGACTTGCCGCAGGGACCAGGATGGTTGCGCTACAACTGGGACGGATATGGTCAGCGGGCCGACGGCCTGGGGTATGAAGGTTGGGGACAGGGACGTGTGTGGCCGCTGTTGACCGGCGAACGGGCCCACTATGAGCTGGCCGCAGGCAACTGTGTAACTCCGCTCATTGAAACCTTCGAGAAGTTTGCCACGAGTGGGCAAATGTTGCCCGAGCAAGTGTGGGACGATGCGGACATCCCGGAACGTAGTATGCGTGGCGGGCAGCCTGCCGGTTCCGCCGTGCCCTTAGTGTGGGCGCATGCGGAGTATTTGAAGCTGCTGCGGTCGTCCTTGGACGGCAAAGTCTTTGATCTGATCGAGCCGGTATACCAGCGGTATTGCGACGTCGAAGGTCGGAAAAAGCGGCGGTACCGCCTAGAAATCTACAGCAGGCAACGTCCCATCGAGAGCATCGGAGCTGGAAAGATTTTGCGAGTTCTGGATGACGGTCGCTTTGAAGTTGCGTGGACCGAAGATGGGTGGCAGACGATACACACAGCGAAGAGCCACGCGAGGGGCAGCGCGGGACATAGCGTGGATATAGCGCCCACGGCGGGGAGTACCCAAGTGGAATGGACTCTGCGTTGGCCTGAAAAAAACGCATGGCTTGGTTACAACGTGAAAGTCAAGGTTGATGCCGTGTAAGCGCGGCAACCCTCACTTCAGTGAAACGGAGATTGGAAGCATGGCGACAGCTACGACTACAACCACAACTTCAATCGATCGGCTTTCAATTGACACGCTGCGAATACTCGCTGTGGATAGCGTGGAAAAGGCCAAGAGCGGGCACCCTGGGGCGCCGCTTGGTTGTGCGCCGATTGCGTACCTTCTGTTCCATAAGCTGATGAAGCACAATCCAGGGCACTCGAAGTGGGCGGATCGCGACCGCTTTGTGCTATCGAACGGCCACGCATCGATGCTGCTCTACGGCACATTGTTCTTGTCGGGCTATAAGGTGACGCTCGACGACCTGAAGAGCTTCCGGACATTCGGATCGAAAACGCCGGGCCATCCCGAATATGGATGGACGGACGGCGTGGAGGTCACGACCGGGCCGCTGGGGCAGGGCTTTGGAATGGCAGTGGGGCTGGCCATTGCGGAGAAGCATCTGGCTGCGACATATAACAGACCGGGCTTTGACGTCGTCGATCACTATACCTACATGCTTTGCGGCGACGGAGATCTGATGGAGGGTCTATCGCACGAGGCCGCGTCGCTGGCCGGAACATTGAAACTGGGAAAGCTGATCGGGCTTTACGATGACAATCTGGTCTCCCTGGATGGGCCCACCGAGTGGAGCTTTACCGAGGATCGATGCAAGCGCTTCGAAGCGTACAACTGGCACGTACAGCGCGTTGCCGACGGCAACGATCTCGACGCCATCGAGGCCGCTATCGAGGCGGCGAAAGCCGTCAAGGACCAGCCCTCGCTAATAGCAGTACGCACCGTGATTGGGTTCGGCAGCCCGAGGGCTGGCACAAACAAAGTGCACGGGGAAGCGATGGGCCCGACAGACGCGGCAGCCACAAAGAAGTTCTTCGGGTTCCCCGAAGATCAGAGCTTTGTGGTGCCGGACGATGCGCTGGCCAATTGGCGTACGGCCGTGGAACGAGGCGCCGCCGAAGAAGCGGAGTGGAACGAGCTTTTCGCGGGCTATAAGACGGCGTTTCCCGATCTGGCGACAGAGTTTGAGCGGACGCAAGCCGCCAGGCTCAAGCCTGGATGGGAGAAGTCGATCCCGAGCTTCGGAACCGAGAAGCCGGTGGCGACTCGCAATGCCGGCCAGCAGGTGATGGCGGCGATCTTCAACGATGTGCCGGAGCTATTCGGCGGAGCAGCGGATTTGACGGCATCGACCAAGACGATCTTCAAAAACTCGCCGCATTTTGCTGATGATTCCGCTGGGCGCAATGTGTTCTTTGGTGTACGCGAACTCGGAATGTGCGCGGCGGTGAACGGCATGGCGGTACACGGTGGGCTGCGACCATTCGGGTCCACGTTCTTCGTGTTTTCTGACTACGCGAAGCCGGCCCTGAGGATTGCAGCGCTCATGAAGGCAAACTCGCTCTTTGTGTTCACCCACGATTCGATTGGCCTGGGCGAGGACGGGCCGACCCACGAGCCGGTAGAACACCTGACGGCGTTGCGCGCAGTGCCACACTTGACGGACTTTCGTCCAGCGGATGCAAATGAGACGGCGGCAGCGTGGCGGCTGGCACTTGAGCGTGGAGGACCGACGTTCTTTGCGCTGACGCGGCAGGAATTGCCCGTGATCGACGCTTCGCGGCATGACATTTACGATGGCCTGTGCAAGGGAGCATACGTGCTCGAAGACGCGGCGAATCCAAAGCTGATTCTTATTGCGACAGGGTCGGAAGTTTCAGTTGCGTTGAGTGCGGCGAAGCTGCTCTCCGCGGACGGCATCGCAGCGCGCGTTATCAGTATGCCCAGTTGGCGGGTCTTTGATGAACAGTCCCCTGAATATAAGGCGAGCCTATTGCCGATGAGCGTTCCCAAGCTCGCTATTGAAGCGGGCGCGTCTCTGGGCTGGTGGAAATATGTCGGCTCAAATGGCGGGGTTGTGGGGTTGGATCGCTTTGGAGCTTCAGCACCTGGTAAGGTCGTGATGGCCGAACTTGGCTTCACGGCGGCGAATGTGGCCGCGACGGCAAAGAAGCTCTTGAAACAGTGAGCCGGACAGAAGAATCGGCGGTCAGCTTGTCCAGACCGAAGCTCTGAGAGTAGCGCGACAGTGTAATCATCTGGGCTCCGTTCAGTGGCGACTAATCACTCATGACTGTTGGGAGATGAATTATCGTGAAACTGGTCATTAGTTCCGATCATGCGGGATTTCCTCTGAAAGAGGACGTGCGCGCGAATCTCACCGCAGCAGGCCATGAAATGATTGACCTGGGTGCGTGCAAGGTGAAACCCGAGGACGACTATCCGGATTTTGCTGAAAAGGTGGGAGAGGCGATTAAGGCCGGCGTGGCGCCGCGCGGGATTCTCATCTGCGGTTCCGGAGTCGGTGTGTGCGTGGCAGCCAACAAGATTCCCGGGATTCGCGCCGGGATTTGCCACGACACATATTCGGCGCATCAAGGCGTCGAACACGACGACATGAATGTGCTTGTTTTGGGCGCGCGAATTATTGGCCCGTCGCTGGCGTATGAGCTGGCGCACGCGTTTATTGACGCTAGTTTCCAAGCAAAGGAACCGAGATTCCAGCGACGGCTCCGGAAAGTGCTGGCGATTGAAGCAAAGTATCTGCGCGAAATCGGTTCGAAGGGCGAGGAAGCGGTCACGACCAAACTGGAGCTAAATATCGGAATGAACGGCAACGCAAGCGCAATAAGCCGGTGAGGTACGCGGCCAGAAAAGGGTAAGTACGTCGCCGTTTGTCTCCACCAAGTTTGTTCTAAAAGAGCCGCCTTGAGTGCGCGAAAGAGGCGTTGATGTCTCCCTTCGATGTAATCCTTTTTGATGTGGGCGGAGTGCTGCTGACCGACGGCTGGGACCGCAAAGAGCGCGCGGCCGCAGTGGAGCACTTCAAGTTGGATGCGCACGCATTCGAAACCAGGCACGAGGATGTCGCCCCTGCCTGGGAGCGAGGAGAGATCGACCTGAACAGGTATCTGGATGCGGCGATCTTTTATGAGCCGCGCGGATTCTCCCGTGACGAGTTCTTCGGCTTCATGTTGGCGCAATCACGATTACTTCCGGAAGGAGCCATGGCGATCCTCAAGCAGCTTGCTGCATCAAACGGCTGCCTGATTGGCGCGTTGAATAACGAGGCGCGAGAGACGAACGACTTTCGATTTGATAAGTTCGATCTGCGCTGCTATTTCAAGGTGGCCTTGAGCTCCTGTTACGTGGGTTTGCGGAAGCCAGATCCGGCAATGTACCACCGGGCGCTGGATATTTTCGGCAGTCCGCCGCCGCGCGTACTGTTTATCGACGATCGCGAAGAGAATGTTGCAGGCGGAGCTGCAGCTGGGATGAAAGCGATCCAGTTCACGGGAGAGTTTGCGCTGAGCAAGGAATTGAAGAGGCTAGGTGTTCTTTAGAGATCGTATTCGAATGCATTGTTGCAGCGGTCTATCTACGGACCGAACGGGAGAGTCGCATGGCCTTAACCACAGAAATCGCGCCCAATATCTATCGCATCTCCATCTTTGCTCAACGGGGCAATTTGCAGTTCAACCATTTTCTAGTGAAAGACGATGAGCCCTTGTTGTTTCACACAGGACTGCGAGGAATGTACGCTGAGATTCACGAAGCGGTCTCAAAACTCATCAATGTTTCCGAGTTGCGCCATATCGCCTTCAGCCATTTTGAGTCAGACGAGTGCGGCTCGCTCAACGAGTGGCTGGCTGCCGCGCCGAATTCTGATGTGATCTCAAGCCAGCTCGGGGCCCGCGTGAACGTGAACGACTTCATCGGCCGGGAGTCACGCGCCCTCTCAGATGGCGCAAGCTTCGCGACCGGGCAGTTCCGCTTTCGCTATTGTCACACGCCTCATCTGCCGCACGGATGGGACGCTGGTGTGCTTTTCGAAGAGACGCAGAAAACGCTGTTTTGTTCGGACCTGTTCCATCAGGCCGGCGACGTTGAACCCCTTACCTCTGCCGATGTCGTCGGCCGCTCGCATCGGGCACTGAAGGAATATCAAACCGGTATTCTCGCGGAATATATGCCCTACACGCCGATCACCGCGAGGAACCTGGAGAAGCTTGCCCGCCTCAAACCCAAGACGCTCGCTATCATGCATGGTTCCAGTTTTACAGGCGACTGCGCGCGAGCGCGCGATGACTTCAACCTGACATTGCGCGATGTCTTCGGTCCGGAAGCGTTCTTACTTTCTTGTTGATGCTCGGCAAACATAGTCTTTGGTGTGATGCCCGCCTTCGGAGATCTGCGCATTCGGTTACAAACCGGGATGACTGGCCTTAAGAATTAACAGATAGCTCATAAGGCGTTGATTATGCCAGGGTCGACATTATTCGCCACGGCCGCATGATCAGCGAATAGTACGGCTTTATCCTGTTGAACCCGTCCTGCAGGGATTGAGACGTCGCTTTCTCGCAGCCGTGCCACCATATTGACTTTCCCACTGCCCGTGACGAGCCAGAGAAGGCGGCGGGCACGATTGATGATCGGGTAGGTCAACGTCATTCGCCGCCTTCCCTGATAAGCGCAGGACAGGGCGACATCCCGATCAGCGACTTCAAGCACGGGGTCTTCTGGCACTAAAGATGCAGTGTGGCCGTCTGGTCCAAGCCCCAAATGGACCAGATCCAACATCGGCGGCGAGCCTGCGATCTCACAGAGTGTTGAGGCATACTGTTCCGCCGCTGCTTCGAGGTCAGGCGATTCTACCGCCATGGCATGGATTTGCTCCGGATGAATCGGCGCTCTTCCAAGCAGGCAATCTCGGAGATGGGTGAGATTCCTCTCCTCATGTCCAATCGGTGCAATTCGCTCATCCACTTGGAAGACATGCACATGTTCCCATGGAAGCTCTTCCTTTGCCAGAATTCGCAACATGATCCACGGGGTATGGCCGCCGCTGACAGCAAGCACGAACCTGCCGTGAGCGGTTACAGCCGCAATGCTCTCCGCGGCAATGCGCTTGGCGGCCGCTCGGGCTGCCGATTCGTCATCCGCAAAAACCTCAACGTTCATGGTAGATCCATCTCCTCAACATGCCTTAACTCTGCGCAGTGTCTTACTCTCTGGCAGTTCAATGCGGTGCGATTGAGTATCATCTTTCACCTAACTCGCGGCTCGCTTCACTTCCCACAAACACCAAAACCACAATGGAACCAACGCCTCTGACTGGTGCAACGCGCCCCGCGTTTTCGATGGCTCTGAAGTAAGCCGACACCTCTGATTAAAGTGGATGAGTAGTGTCCGATCTATAAGACGATGGTATTGATCGACACTCTAGTGTCAATCAAAACAAAATAAGTCTTATTGCGGAAACTATCGAGCGGTGACCTTGTTGCCCGAGGTGATGAGACTAGACTCGATGTTCCGACACCCCTGGATCAGTCCACCCTGTCTTGGACTTTGATACCAAAGCGTTGACCGATACCATCGTCCAATAGACCCGTCATTGCTGTTCTGGCGTAATGGGCTCGTAACCTATCGCCTCCGAAACGCGGAGAAGCTATGCAGCGACGGCGCGGTCTTCCCCCAATTCAGCCTCAGGTGTTGATTCCGAGCCTGCTCTGCACACACGCCTTGCGCTCCGTGGCGGAGGGCGCGATGACAACGCCCTCGATTCTGAAGCCTGTTTCCACCCCCGCAAATGAAATCTTCCATCTTTCATTGTTCGTGCTATTGATTACCGGCGCCATCTTTGTCGTCGTTGCAGGGTTGCTTGTGTTCGTCATCATCAGGTTCCATGAGCGCAGAGGCGATGCGGAGCACGAGCCGGCGCAAATCTACGGCAGTGCACAGGTTGAATTGGCCTGGACCGTGATCCCGGTGCTCATTGTGGTGGTTCTGTTTCTCACCACGGCGCGTGTCATCTTCGCCATTCAGGACGCACCGGAGCCCAAATCCGCACTCGATGTTACGGTGATCGGCCACCAGTTCTGGTGGGAGTTTCGTTATCCGGGGCTGGGCATCGTCACAGCCAATGAGCTCCACGTTCCCGTGAGCACGCAACAAAGGCCGGAGCCAACGTATTTGCGGCTTCTTTCGGCCGATGTGGATCACAGCTTCTGGGTACCGCAGCTTGGCGGCAAAACCGATTTGATCCCCAATCACCCCAACGAGATGTGGATCGATCCGCTGAAGACAGGGCTCTATCGTGGTCAATGCGCGCAGTTCTGCGGCGTCGAACACGCTTTGATGCTCATTCGAGTGTATGTCGACACGCCGCAACAGTTTGATGAGTGGGTGAAGAACCAGCAGCAGCCGGGAGTGCAGGATTCTGCTGTGGCCGTCGGGCGGCACATCTTCGAAACCGAGGCGTGCATGAACTGCCACACAATTGAAGGCACTTCAGCACATGGGACTTTTGGGCCCGACTTAACCCACCTGATGAGCCGCGCCACCATTGCCGCTGGCGCAGCGACCAATACACCCGACAATTTACGCGCCTGGATTCAGAATCCAAACACATTCAAACCCGGAGCCTTGATGCCTGCCATGCAGCTCAGCGACCAGGAAACGGACGAAGTGGTCGCCTATTTGACCACATTGCACTGAAGGACAAACCATGGCCGATCAGACCTATCCGATTCCCGGCACGCTCGACAGAACACCGTCGGGCGGCGCAACAGTGCTTGAGTGGCTGCATAGCTGGGTCGTCACCGTCGATCACAAGAAACTGGGCATCCTTTACATCCTCTATGCGCTGTGCTTCCTTCTCGTCGCCGGGGCCGAAGCGATGGCGATGCGCATTCAGCTTGCCGTCCCGAACAACCACTTCCTGTCGCCGGAACTCTTCAACGAGTTCTTCACTATGCACGGCACCACCATGGTCTTCCTGGTCGGTATGACGATCATATTCGGTATCGGCAACTATCTGGTCCCGCTTATGATTGGCGCGCGCGACATGGCTTTTCCGCGGCTCAACGCGTTCAGCTTCTGGCTCTCCGCATTCGGCGGATTGTTCCTGTATTTCAGTTTTATCGGCGGTTTCGGGCTCTACGGCATGGGGAATGCGCCCGATGTCACCTGGTGGGCCTATGCGCCGCTTACGGCCAAGGCGTTCACGCCCGGCCACAATACTGACTACTGGGCGCTCTCCCTCATTGTGATGGGATTCGGTACTCTGGGCGCGGCCATCAATATTCTCGCTACCGCGTTCTCGATGCGCTGTCGCGGAATGACGCTCTTCCGCATGCCGCTATTCGTGTGGCTCATGGTCGTAACCAGCGGTCTCACCCTCATCACCATCACGCCACTCACGGCTGCGCAGGTGATGCTCGTTATCGATAGGTATCTTGGCGGTCACTTCTTCGATGCACAAGCCGGCGGCGCGCCGATCGTGTGGATGCACTTCTTCTGGATCTTCGGACACCCCGAGGTGTACGTCTTGATATTGCCCGCATTCGGCATTGCCAGCGAGGTCATCCCCGTCTTCTCCCGCAAGGCCATCTTCGGCTATCCGGCTATGGTCGCGGCCTCAATCGGCATCGCCTTTGTAAGCACTACCGTGTGGGCGCACCATATGTTCACCGTCGGCATGACGTCGGTCGGCAATACATTCTTTGCCCTGTCGACCATGATGGTCGGCATTCCCACCGGAATCAAGATCTTCAACTGGATCGCGACCATGTGGGGCGGCAAGATCCACTTCGCCACACCGATGCTCTTCTGCACGGCCTTTCTCTTCCAGTTCCTCTGCGCGGGACTCACCGGCATCATGCTTGCGGTCGCGCCCTGGGATTGGCAACTTCACAACTCCTACTTCGTAATCGCGCACTTTCACTACACACTCACCGGCTCATTCCTGTTCTGCATGTTCGCCGCTTTCTATTACTGGTATCCCAAGGTCACGGGGAGGATGTTGAGTGAAAAACTCGGCAAGTGGCACTTCTGGCTGTTCTTCTTCGGTTTCCATCTCACCTTCGACACGATGCATTTCGTGGGTATGCTTGGCATGCCGCGCTCTATCTACACCTACCAGGCGGACCGGGGATGGAACACGTTGAACTTCTGGATTTCGATGGGTGGCCTGATCCAGGCGATCGCGGTTCTGATCTTTGCCTGGAACTTGATTCGTTCCTACCGGTATGGCAAAGAGGCTGGAAACGATCCATGGGACGCATGGACGCTCGAGTGGTCAGTTCCATCACCCCCACCCGCTTACAACTTCGCTGAAGACCCGGTGGTTCGCAGCCGCCGGCCCCTGTGGGATATCAAGCACCCCAACGATCCAGATTGGAAGTACGAACGATGAGCACAATTCCCATCTTTGCCGACGAAAATTGGAAGCTGCCTTCACGCGGCCGCGTGGGCATGCTCGCATTGATCGTCGGCGAGTCGGCCATCTTTACGATCTTCGTGGTCGCCTATGTGTATTACATCGGGCGCAGCAGCTATGGACCAACACCGCGCATTCTCGATGTGCCGTATTTCAATACCGTGTGCCTGCTCTCCAGCAGCCTCACCATCTGGCTCGCCGAGCATGCCGTCGAGCGCGGCAAGATCCGGACTTTTGGTTTGTGGTGGGCAGCAACTTTACTGCTCGGGGTCACATTTCTTGTCGGTACAGCAATGGAGTGGTCACGCTTGATCGCGGTGGAGGGCCTGACCATCCGAACCAACCTTTTCGGCACCACGTTTTACTCCCTGGTCGGATTGCACGCTACGCACGTTGTTGTGGGTCTCGTCGGCCTATCGATCGTGATGCTCGTTACGCTTCTGGGCCGCATCGAGCAGCGCCACGCAGAGCGAATTCAGGTGCTCGCGCTCTACTGGCACTTTGTCGACGCAGTCTGGGTAGTAGTATTCACGGTTGTTTACATCGTGGGAAGGTGAGTCAATGACGGAGACCACTCATAGCGAGACCGCACACGCGCAGCGTCGAGCGATTGCTTTGCCCGCTCCTACTGCGTGGCCAATCGTATTGGCCTTCGGATGCACGTTGGCTGCCGCCGGACTGGTAACAGGCGCTGAGATCAGTGCCCTGGGCGGCGTGCTCATTGTCACCGGCTGTTGGGGGTGGTTTCACCAGGTTCTGCCCCACGAGCGGCATGAGGACGTACTGGTTGGAACGCAGCGAGTCACGATCGCGAGCCCTCGCGCGCTGGTGGAGCGTGTCCGCCTCAGTTCCGAACACCGCGCACATTTTCCGATCGCGACGTATCCGGTGAGCAGCGGCCTCAAGGGCGGCATCGCCGGCGGCCTAGCCATGATCGTTCCGGCGCTGATCTACGGCCTTATTGCGCACCATAGCATCTGGTATCCGGTCAACCTGCTTGGCGGCGCCGGCGTCGCGCACTGGACCAACTCCACGCCCGCGCAGATAGCGACCTTTCACTGGCCTTGGTTGCTCATCGCCATCGTAATTCATTCACTCACCTGCCTGCTCATCGGTTTGCTCTATGGCGCCACGCTGCCAATGCTGCCTCGCCACCCCGTCATACTGGGCGGCATTCTAACGCCCGTGCTGTGGACCGGTATTCTGCATTCCTCCATGGGTATCATCAACCCCACACTCGCCGATCA
>DATKPJ010000052.1:0-3543 GCA_035524195.1 Occallatibacter sp. | reverse complement strand
ACACTTATGACACATACGAATATTTTGGATTCCCCGTCGTGATGCCGAACCAACCGCTTTCGGCTTTTGTCACGCTCAAAATCCATCTCAACCGGGAGTAATGGCATGTCGATCAATCGCAGAGAGCTCCTTCAACGTTCGGCAGCCCTCGGCTTAACTGCTGTTGGCTCGCTGGCTTTACCCGGCGCGACTGCGGAAACATTCCACACAGCCGCGGGAGGCGCGACGCTCAACCCGCTCACCCCTCCCGCCAACGCGTCCATCCCGGTCGCCTTCCTTATCTCTGAAGGCGCCGTTGTTATCGACTTTTGTGGTCCGTGGGAAGTCTTCGAGCGTGCCACCATTCCCGGCCGAAAACTGGATGCCTTCAGTCTCTACACCGTGGCGGAGACCGCGCCTCCCATTCTTGCGAGCGGTGGATTGAAGATCATACCCACCTACACCATTGCCGATGCTCCTCCACCCAAGGTCATCGTCATCCCCGCACAAAGTCCGGCAGCGAGATCACCATCAAGCACGGAGACGTCCCCGGCTTCATGCCGGCGATGACGATGGTCTACAAGGTGAAGAATCCAGGCGACGTGCAGAAGGTGAAGCCGGGCGATGAAATAACGGCGGATGTTCTGGTGCCATCGGATTCGGACAATTACCTGCTCGACCAGGTCGTCATCACCAGCGAGAAGAGACGGAAGCTGCCACCAGCGATGCTTCCGCCGCATCAGTTGATGGTCGGAGAAGCGGTGCCCGATCTGCCCCTGGTCAACCAGGACGGCAAGCCGATCCACCTCCGGGACTATCGGGGGAAGGCCGTTCTGATCACTTTCATCTACACGCGCTGCCCGATGCCGACGGCCTGTCCGCTGATCACGAGTCACTTTGCAAAAGTGAACAATCTTTTGGCGAAGATGCCGGCAGCCTATGCAGCCAGTCACCTTATCAGCGTCAGCCTCGATCCGAACTACGATAAACCGCCGGTACTGCGCCAGTATGGTATGGCCTATCTGGATGACAACGCATCCGCCTTCGCCCATTGGGAGTTTGCGGATACGACGCCCGGCGACCTCAGGAAGCTCGCTCAGGCCTTCGGTCTGCAGTACACGGAAGAAGACAACCAGATCACGCACACCATGCAAACCACCCTGCTCGACAAAGAGAACAAGGTAGCGCAGCAGTGGGGCGGCAGCGGATGGAACCCGAGCGACGTAGCCAATGCAGTCGCGGCTCTGGCCTTGCAGGTCGGCAAATGAGCCTGAGGACACGGTGTCGCAGGCTCATGGGGCGGTCGGTTCTGGGATTGAGTCTGGGCCTGTTTGCTGGAACCACGCTGCTGTTCTGGGCCACCAGTTGCTCAAAGCCACTCACCGAAACCGAACAGGCTGGGAAAGCCCTGTATGAGATTCATTGCTTCGAGTGTCACGAGGAAAACGACCTCGGCCTCAAGAAGGTCCCGCCGAAGCTGCATGATCTCTTCTCCCATCAAAATCTTCCCGATGGCACGACTCCGGCAACGGATGCCGCTGTACGCCAGGTGATTGTCTATGGAAAACGCACGATGCCGGCCTTCAACGGGCGTCTGAGTGACGCACAGGTCGCGGAGTTGATCGCCTATCTGCACCGAAAATAGTGGTAAGGCAGAAAAAAGAGCCGCCGGTCGAATATTCTGGCCGTGCCGAGCCGAAGCTGCGACGAGGGCTAAGGCGAAAAATCGTTGACAGCGACCGTAGAAGCGGCGAGGGAAAGACCTTGCGTAAGACAGCATTGAATTGCTTGTTGATTCCGCTCATCCTTTTCGTGGTCTGTGCGCCTGCGCTTCCGATGGCTGCCGCGCAGGAACCCAACGGCAAGATTCTGACCAGGGAGCCGTGGCCACAAATGCCTCGCTATGAATCCCTCGACGACTTCGGGCGCGCCTATTTCCCGCAGGCAGTCTACGAAGAGGCGCGCTTGCAAAAGGAGTTCAACTTCGAGGAGATCGAGTACTCGAGCGACGGGCTTTCTGTGCGTGGATTACTCATCAGCCCGAAGATCCCGGGCGCCCAGAAATGGCCGGCAATCATCTTCAATCGTGGAGGTAATGGCGACCTGGGCCGGATCACCGATTCCGGCGCACCTTGTTGCAGTTTGAATACATCATGTCTGGACGTTGCCGATCTCTACCTGTTCGCCAAAGCTGGTTTTGTTGTCATCGCCTCCGACTACCGCTACAGGGACGCCACGGCGAAACGCGACGAGTGGGGCGGAGTGGAGGTGGACGACATTCTGAACCTTGTGCCGGTGCTGCAATCTCTCGACTATGTCGATTCGGATCGGCTGTACATGCTCGGCCTTTCACGAGGCGGTACGATGACTTACCTGGCGATCGAACGAGGGGTTCCAGTCAGAGCCGCGGCAGTCATTGGTGCAGTCACCGACGTGAAAGCCTGGGTTGACGCGAGGCCTGCGATGAACCTCGTCAACGGGAATATGTATATCGACGGATTCGCAAACATCTGGCCCGACTACAAGCACAAAGCAAAGGCGGAGTATCGAGCGCGATCTGCCGTCTTTTGGGCTGACCGGGTCAATGTGCCCGTCCTCATCCTTCACAGCCGAACCAACCCCCTGGTCCCAGTCGCTCAGGCCCTTCCAATGGCGGAAGCGCTCCAGGAAGCGGGCAAAGTGTATGGTCTTCGCATTTATGAGCACGATGGCCATCCACTGCCACGGAACCGAGACGACCGCAATCGCCTGATCATCGACTGGTTCAACCATGCCGGGCAGGACGGACATTAGTCCACACGGCGATTGGGTGATTCCACGACCTCTGATGGTTAGCGTTGACCACACCCCCTCGTCTTCACGCCACGATCATCCACTTTTCCGCCTCCCCATACAGATGCCTTCGCTTAGCCTGGCCGTCCCGGGGGCTGCTCATCGGAATTCTCTGATGGTTGGGGAGAACGAGCCAATAAGAAGTTGTGACCCGAGATCCACACGGCGCCCAGAGAACCACGCCGATTACGACCGGCGACCAGAAACCCGCGCGCACAAGATCGCGGCGGTCGCAATGAATGCGAGCCACTCATTCGAAATGATGGGTTGCCAACCAGGAACCAACCCAAAGGCCAAAGGCGGTCATCAGCGCGGCGAGGATCAACGGATCGCAAAACCGGCATGCTTCAACACTCGGCTGAGTGCGATTATTTAAAACTGAATTCTCCCCTGAAACGCAACCATGCGAGGAGAACTGTCTCCCCCCAACCCAACGCCCAGGAGTTCGGTCGGAGGTGAGATCGTGCTTTCGAGAGTCCCGAATCTCGCCGGGATAGATCCTCCAGGCTCGCCGGCTTCGACCTCGCTCGGCAGGGCGAAGTTGGGATGATTGAAGGCGTTGAACATCTGGACGTCGAAACGAAAACTGACGCCTTCTTTGAATGGAAAAGTTCTCGTGACGTAGAGATCCGAGTCTGTGTAATGCGGACCACGCACAGAGTTGCGTCCGGAGTCACCGAATTGGCAGTGAGCCAGGGAGTCTCCGCCGACACACGCGCCGGTGGCTGGATC
>DATKPJ010000051.1:0-42338 GCA_035524195.1 Occallatibacter sp. | reverse complement strand
TTCCTTGTTCTTGCGCACACGCGCCCACAGCCGCCCCATCAAATGGGGAATGCCGCCCAGGTCCACGTACACGAGGGTTTCTTTGTCCATCACTTGTCTTTCGCGCGTTTCGGTTTGCGCGCGCCGCGAATGCGCTGCGGCAGATTTTCTTCTTCGAGTTGCAGGCCCACCGCGTCGTTCTTCGACGCCGCGAGGTCGCCCAGCCGGTCGGCCATGCCGAGTACATAAAGGACCGTGGCATAGCTGGCGATGGATACGGTCGGATCGCCACGCTCCACCTTGATAAATGTCGGCTTGCTGATGGAGGCCCGCTCCGCCGCGATCGCCATGGGGATGCGCCGCCGCCGCCGCGCATCCTTAATGTCGTGACCAAGCTTGCGCAGAGCGCGAGTAACCGGAATAGGCAGCTTCAGCACCATGAATCGTCCTCATGGTTAAGATAAACGATACGTGACCATATGCATTTTAAGGTAAACTATAAGATACCTTACGTCAACTTTGAAGGTTTAGCCCTCGCCCGATCCAGCCCCCAGTAGCCTCGGCGAAAAGCGTGACATTCGGGTTCTATTCCGTCGGTCTTAGGCCGATGTCCTCTCTTTAAGAGGCCGAGATTTAGGACTATTCCTCATTTTCGCGCAAACTCACCGCCACCACGACCGCCACCATCATCATCGTCGTCGTCACCATGGCGGCGATGGCTCTATCCAGCGCGTAACAGCGTTTCTCCGTCCCGATCCGCGTCGATGCGATGGATGACGCTTGAGCTGAAACATCGCGATCGTGCTTCATGCCTATTCAAGACGCGCCATTCCCTCCAACTGCTTGATTCACAGTTTGGCGCGATCGGATTAGTCCGCTCAAGCCCCGCACTCATATTGTTGAATGCGTGGCCCGCTGATTCCGCTGGCCAACTAATTTGAAGGATTGACACAGTCGCGATGGATCAGCCGTACGGCCGTATTTCGATCGGCAACGAAATGTCAACATTACTGGCTCACGGCTCTCTGGTCAGCGGCAGTGGTCAGGAAACGATCTCGTTAATCTAGAATTCGAGTCCGTATGCCGCAGCTCCCGCCAATCCCGCCGGCGACACCACAACGTGCGCAGGGATACGCTCCAATAAGTCGGCAAAACGTCCTTTTTGCTTGAAGCGACACATAAACTCAGGCTTCTTAATCACCTCCAAGCAGTGGACTGAGGCGCCACCCGCCAGATACACGCCGCCCGTTGCGAGGACTTTCACTGCCAGATTTCCGGCCTCACTAGCCAGGATAGAAGCAAAGAGATCGATGGTGGCGGCACACAATTTGCTCCGCTTGGCAGGATCAACGGCCTGATCAATGATGACAAACGATGGATCTCGTGCCGCGGACACTTGCTTCGCCACCTCAGGGTCCTCCGGAATGCCCTCGACATCGCGCAGGAATCTGTACAGATTTGGAATACCGATTCCTGAACATACGCGCTCGAAGCTCACATGATCGAACTTCTTAAACAGGTATTCGAGTAGGCGGACTTGGCGCTCGTCGGATGGAGCGAAATCGGAGTGACCGCCCTCGGAACTGTGAGCTTGATACCGCGATCCATCCCAGGTGAGGAACGATTCACCGAGTCCCGTACCGGGTGCAATGACCGCGATGGCTCCCCGCGTGGTTGCTTCCCCGTTGTTTATCGTGACGACATCATCCGGTCGAAGGATCGGCACGGCTCTCGCTATTGCCTCCAGGTCGTTGATGGCTTTAACGTGATCTTTGTGGAGATTCAGCTCCTGAGCAAGCGAGTCCTCTTCAATTACCCAAGGCAAATTCGTCGCCTTCACCCTCCCCTCTATCACAGGGCCAGCCACCGCAAAGCACGCACTATCAACCTTTAATTGCGAGTTTGCGAGAAACTCTTTAATGATGTCCTCCAGGCTCGAATAGTGCGCACTTTGCACCTTTGTTTCCGCGATAGGTGCGAGCGGTCCAGTTTCTCTCGCAAAGATCGCCAAGTCAGTTTTCGTACCGCCTATATCTCCAGCAATCAACATCGCGTTCTCCTCGCTAAATCTCGATTGATGTGTGTTTTCGCTCGCTGTTTGGCTTCGATCCACTTAGCCCGTAGAACAGAATGTACAAATAGCAAACCACGGGGACAAAAAATGCGTGCTGAAGACCGATGTGGTCGGCAATCACACCCTGGAGCAACGGCAGAATCGCGCCGCCGACGATGGCCATATTCAAGATCCCCGAGCCGCTTCCCGTAAGCGGACCAAGTTCGGCTACCCCCAGGGTAAAGATGGTGGGAAACATGATTGAATTGAAGAAGCCGACGGCGAGGATACTCCACATTGCCGTGTGACCTCCGAATATCATTGAAGTCGTCACCAGTGCCGCCGCAGCGCTCGTGCAAAGAACGAGCAGGGAGGCCGGCTTGAATCGCCGCAGCAAGAGCGCCCCCAGAAAACGTCCGATCATAGCGCCACCCCAATAGAAAGACACATATCCGGCAGCCGTTTTGGCTGGAAGAGATGCGATCTCAGGCAGTCCGAAATAATTCACGAGGAAACTTCCGATTGAAACTTCTGCGCCGACGTAGGCAAAAATTCCAACCGCGCCAAACAAAAGACTCGGATAGTTCCAAACCGAATCGTCGGCCTTTTCCCCTATTCGCGTCGTGGCGGCTTCGATTTGCGGCAGCTTGGAAGTGGCGATCAAGATCGCCAGCAAGACCAGTGCTGTTCCGATTACTGCGTATGGGATTCTGACCGAAGCAGCCTGCTGCACACGATATGCATGCAGCGCCTGCGGCGCCAGATGTGCCAATTCGATTGAGGCCAGGGGCGCAGAACTCAGAATCAGCATTCCTCCCAGCTTTGGCGCGATCGCCGTGCCCAATGAGTTGAAGGCTTGCGTTAAGTCGAGACGACTTGACGCGGTCTCTGGCTTGCCCAATAGATCCACATACGGATTGGCGGCCACCTGGAGCCCGGTAATTCCTGCGGCCAGGATGAGGAGTGCTGTCAGAAACAATCCATACGAAGGAGAGGATGCAGCAGGTAGAAACAGAAATGCTCCGCATGCCATCGTCAGCAGTCCCACTACCATCGTCCAGTGGTACCCGATCTTGTTCACGAATCTGGACCATGGTATTGAAAACAAGAAGTAGGCTGAGAAGAACGCAAACTGGATGAGCATGGCCTGCGAGTAGTTGAGATTGAAGATCGACTTCAGATGCGGGACCAGGATGTCATTCAAACATGTGAGAAAGCCCCACATGAAAAAGAGGCTGGTAACGATGGCGAGGGGGCGCGCGTAATTGACTGCGGTTACGGTTGCCGCAGGACCTGGAGTCTCTGCTGCACCTGCAGCTACTCGTTGAGTTACCATTTCACTGACCTCCGTTGGTTAGTGCCAGGTTTACGCCCGCACTCCATATACGAATCTGTTTGTCCCGCGTTCTCAGAAGATAATCCGCATCCTCGCCCCCAGAAGTGTCGTTGTGTAAGCTCTGGTGGCGTAGGTGGGATGAATTGAAACTTCGAGATCCGGCCCAAGTTCGACACTTTGCGTGAGACGAAGCCGATAAAACGACTCAAACACGCTCTCATGGTGCTTAGCAGGCGCGTTCGGTTCACTGTAAGCGAACGAGGCACCGAACATGTCTCCCCGGCGCCCAAACGGATGAACCTGAGCAAGCCCGACTTCGTATTCGTCTTTGATGGCCGTTCCGGTCCTGGTCCCAAAGGCAAATCGTCCAAATGGCGTCCAGCCATCGGACAATTCATGGTCGAACTCAAAGCCGCCGCCATGTCCACTCCCGCGATCCTTGGTATCGTCCCGCCACACGCCCCCGCGATAGAGCCGATACTTTCCACCAAGGGAACCTGAGGTCCAGCCCAGTTCGATCTCCTCGGCGTATTTTCGATCGACGAGAGTTTCGATATTTCCCTGCTGTGAACCCTCGGTATCCACAGCGACAGCATGCACGAAGACATGCTGGTTAGCCTGGAACTCAACCGCACCGCCGCCGGCGTATGTCCCGTCCGAAGCAACGGCGTCGTTGCCGTCGTTTGTTCCATTCAAGAACTGTGTGCGCTCATCGTTGTTGAACATGCTGAGAGTGACGTATTCGTTGGGATGAATCTTGCCCACATAAAAGGAAAGCCTCTTTGCAAGAAAGTCCTGCCGCCAATAGAGAATGTTGACGGTAAGTGGCTCCTGTGGGCCTCCACCCTGCAGACAGTTGAGATAGAGTCCCGAGCCAAGCTGATCGCTGAGGTTGAACTGTTGGCTTATCCCAATGTTGGTTCCCGAACGGATAAGCAGGCTGATCGATCCTGCAGTGGTTTCATGGTCGTAGACCCTCCACGCTCCGGTGAAGTCAAGGCGTCCACTGGTTTGATCGTGCCGCACCCCGTCCGGAGTTAAGATCGCATACTGGCTGAGAAAGGTATAGGTCGCGCCAAACTTTAAGTGGAGTGATTGAACACTTAAGTCCACCACTTTATTGATCGGTCGCAAAATCGGTGCGACAGGATCTGGTTGTACAAGCGGGTCAGCGGGTATCCTCGACAATTCGATTGCGTAGGCATCAAGCTCCTGTTTGAGTTCATCAGGATGTTTCATCGTGATACTCGAATGGTGAAGTTCCTCCGGAGGGCTCGGTGCGCCTGCGGTTGCGGAATTGGCGTGGCCGTCCTGTCCGAGTACGGGCAGGCTCGATCCCAAGAGAAGCAAGGACACACTGATTGCTGCGTATCTCCCCGTCGGGTTCCCACAACGCCTTCTGATTGCGGCAGTCGTGATTCCGGCATTCCCGCCCCGCTCGACACTGCAACGCACCGCATTGAAAACACTCATCACTCTGGAGCAGAAGAACGTCGCAAGCTGCCATCCGTGGTCGATGGCTGGGACAAGAGCACCCCGGTGTGCATAACAATTCGTCTCGTGTATGGTGCTGAGTGAGAAACAGGGCCGTGGATTCAGAGCTCTATGTTTTGGGGATAGACTCATGCGTATCTCCCGGTTTCGTGACCAGCGGAACGACCCGAATATATTGCACGCCGGTTTTGCATTGACATCTTCAGATTCAGGTCACACAGACCGTTAATCTCTTCCGCCAAACAGTAGATGTGATTCTGGCGGCAATGTTCCCATGCGCAATATCAGACAAAGGTATCGATCGATACCTAAGTGGAGTGATGAAGGACCATAGCCATATTGGCCATCGAGAGGACAGGCCCGGACAATCCTTGTGTGTTAGTGAGGGACTGGTGGCCTGCCTCAACTCACATCGTGGGAACCAGACGAAACTGAGCCGTACCTCTCATCACGCGGATGTGCACCTCTGCATCCTTTTCCAGTAGGTGGTGCCTGCCGTAGTTCTCCTGCGCAGTGCCGAGCCGATAACCGGCACACACTATTGTTCATCGCCCTGCCACCGGCTCCTTAGTTGCCTTCGCAGACCGAGAGCCTCGAGAACGTCTTCCGGCACATATCTTGTCGCGTAATGCTCCCGAACCCAGGAGCGGATTGCGCGGGCTTTGCGCGAACGGCCCGTAAGCAGTGAGGAACAGCTGCTTTCATTCAGTCCGGCGCCGAGAAGAAACTGATCCCAAGCGCTGGGCCCGGATACGATGCTGTCGTTGTTTATGGGTGAGAACATCAGCTTCGCCATGAGGCACCTCGAAAGTGAAGTTTGTGAAGATGCAGCAACGAGATTCCAACATGGCCATTCAACCAACACAATCAGACGATGGTATTGGCGATACATTGGTAGGAAAAAAGCGGGAACGCAATAACAGACAGTGTCGTTTCTTTGAATGAAGGTGGCTCGTCTGAGAGGACCTGAAGCCATATCTGCGGAACGTTGGCTGAAAAACGATATGTGCTCCCGTCCATTGTGGTGATATAAAGACCCGGTCCTGAGTTAAAAGCTTCTTTCCTTCTGAGGAATTCGGCGATCGGCATCACTAAGCCACGAGGAGGAAATCATGGCGACGTTCCTTCCTCAGGCAAGCAGACTCCATAGTTCACACCACAAAGAGTGTGACCACAGTTCGCCATTCGCTGCTGCAGTACTCAGGCTGACCTCGATCGACTCACCTTGAAGATCAACTCAAGTTCGATGGGCATTCCCAGTGGCAAGCTGGCAACGCCGATTACCAACCGGGCAGGCAGACTATGGCTGCCGAAGACGTCGCGGAGCAGGTCCGAGGCACCATCGGCAACCTTCGGCTGGTCGAAGAAATCTCCATATGTCGCTATGAACACGCTCAAGCGAACGACAGCCGAGATTCGATCAAGAGAACCCAGATGCTGGTGGGCCGCAGCGAGGCCACTCAAAGCAGCCGTGCGTGCCGCGTCACGTCCCGCTTCCGCATCAAGTTCCTTACCGAGCCGGCCAAGGTACTTGGGCTCATGGCCGACGACCGGGAGCATTCCAGTCAAGAAGAGCAGATTGCCCGCCTGCACCGCTTCGACATATGTGCCGAACGGCGTTGGTGGTGCAGGCAATTGAATCCCGAATCCCTGCAATCGGCTCTCCGGGCCGTCGGCCCTCGGAGCCCTCACGCTCACCATTTGCCCACATGCGCACCGGCGTCCACATGCAGCACCTCCCCAGTTACATAGCGAGCTTCTGTTAAATACATCACGGCTTCGGCCACATCCTTTGCCTCCGGGAGTGCGCCCATTGGATTGAAAGATTTCAAAACTGACTTATCGTCGTTTTGATGCATGGGAGTGTCGACTACACCGGGCGCTATCGCATTAAAACGGATACCCTGTCTTGCGTACTCGCTCGCCAAGCTCAGAGTAGCTGCATTTAGACCGCCCTTGGTGATCATGGGGACCGAAGCCGGAACTCCCGAAATGGGGTTCTCGGCCAACGCTGCCGTTATGGTCGTTACGCTACCTCCGGTTCCCTGGGAAAGCATCTGCTTGACGGCAAACTGGGTGACAAAAATGAATCCGTCGAGATTCGTGGAGACGAAGCTATGAAAGTCCTTGGCGCTATACTCCGTGAACGGTTTGGCTTTGAAAATCCCCGCATTGTTCACGACGTGATCAATCGAACCAAAGGTCGAAATAGCGGTTGCCGCTATTTTCTCTGCTGTGGCGTGATCTCCGATGTCTCCTTCGACGAGCGCGAGGTTTGAAGCTGGAGTGAACTCGTCGTGCAAGACTGTGAGGGAATTGGCAACAATGTTATATCCGCGATCAAGAAACGCTTGTACGATCGCTTTGCCAATACCCCCGGACGCTCCTGTAACGATTGCTGTTTTCGTCTTCTCCATTAGGGCTCCACTGCGGCGATTGTTGTTCGCAAATCGGCCAACCGCGATTGACCTGAACGCTCGGATCGGGGACTCGATCTCAAACTTTCGATCGACGATCATTGTCAATTCTCTGGTGCCGGGAATTAGAGCAGATTCCTCTTCCTCGGCACCCTGAGCACTGAAAACAAGAGCCGCCCCCGCGGCAGAGAGGTAAAAACCGTGATGACGGTCGCGCAGAAAATAGTCAGGTGATTCATGCTGATTTCAGCTGTCATCGGCAATCCTTTCCTTTTGAATGGAATTCGAGGCAACTTCAGTCATTAAGCCAGAACATCAAGGTCCAATCCATTGGACCAAGGTATAGATCGATACCTTCGTATGCACCGGAGTGACTCGAACGACTCACGCCATTTAAACGCGATTTTCGAGCGCGACTCGCCAATGTGAGCGAATCTTAGGCCGGTCGCGGCCGTCTCTGGGCATCAGCGAAAGATGGGTTGGGACCATTCTTCGCGCTTTCCCATTCGCACGGTTAGACCACTTGAAAACAAAGACTTACTATGGGATCGTGTTGGGGACATCCAATACCTAAGTACAATAGACGCCACAGGCCATACGGAAGATGATTGATTTGTGGAGAGTCGCCAAGAAGGGACGCCATGGAAACGAGGTTAGCGAGCCGCGTTGTTGATGTGCAGTCCCGCCTGGTATGAGGGGTACTTTCGGAAGAGGCACATCAATTCGCCAAGCAGCGCCGGAGCGAACGCACGGTTTTAAACGTAGCGCGCGCGTGTTTTTTGATCGCGGCTTGAGGTTATCCATGATGAATCCACGTTCATTTGTGTCAGTCGTCGATGATGACGAATCTGTCCGCGAATCTCTACCAGATCTGCTAAAGGAGTTTGGCTTTCCCTCTCAGACATTTTCGTCTGCCGAGGAATTCATGGCGGCGGATGGGACATCGCGAACCAAGTGTTTGATCCTCGACATCGCCATGCCGGGAATGAGCGGCCCGGAACTCCAGCAGGAGTTGAAGCGTCGCAAGATCGACATTCCCATCATTTTCATCACCGCTCGTCGAGATGAAATGGCACGGACGCATCTCGTCGAGCAGGGTGCGGTCGCATATTTGATCAAGCCGTTCAGTGATACAGCGCTGCTCGAAGCACTGAATGTGGCGCTTCCCGCTGGTTGAGCACGTCCTGCGGTTAGGGTCACAAATGAACAATGAGTCCTGCAAGTGGACATGGTTTATAGGTGAGGGTGTTTTCCGTGTCACAGCTGTCCCCGATTGTTTTCATCGTCGATGACGATGTCTCCGTTCGTGAATCGCTCGAACTTTTGCTGCGTCACGAAGGTTTGGGCGTGGAGACATTTGTTTCCGCGCAGGATTTTCTCAGCCGTCCTCGCGTAATTGTGCCAAGTTGCTTGGTCCTGGACTATTCACTGCCCGGACTCAATGGACTCGAATTGCAGAAGCTTGTTGCGGTGGAACGGCACGAAATGCCCATCATCTTTGTTACAGGGCACGGAGATGTTCCGATGACCGTCAAGGCGATGAAAGCAGGCGCCGTAGAGTTCCTGACAAAACCGTTCAGTGACGAAATTTTGCTGAACGCTGTTCGCGGCGCCTTGGAACGCAGCCGGGCCATCCTCGATCGCGACATTGAGATTCAGGGTTTGAAGGCCCGATACGCCTGCCTCACAGCCCGAGAGCGAGAGGTCATGCTGCTCGTGGTTTCCGGCTTGCCGAATAAGCAAGTAGGCGGCCAACTCGGCATCAGCGAGATCACTGTGAAAGCGCATAGGGGCAGCATGATGCGAAAGATGAAGGCTGAATCTCTCGCAGAGTTAGTCAACATAGCCGCACGTCTTCGCCTGCGGCGGTCACCCGCATCCGCTGCGCCTGTAGCCAGGTAAGCCTTCGTGAGGCACAGTGCTGCTTCAGCCGTCTGCCCTAAGATTCTGCCATCGAGCCAGTACCAAGGTATCGGTCAATACCTTCGTCTCATAGTGAGTTCGCATACATTGTTGGCTCAGGCGCATCCCTAGGGTGGCGGTCAAAAACAATGGCGCGTGATTCGCGGCAGTTGAAGCATCGATTCGAAGGGCTCGGAAGTCGACCGGCTCAGAGGCAGTACGCTCACTCCGCGGAGCCGAAGGGTGGAGGGAGTTTGCTGCGACTGCTTGTGTTGATGTTCATTGGCGCCGCCGGTATCACACATCCGTCGCTCGAAGCGCAGGGCCGCGCGGCATTCTGTCTTGGGTCGCTGGTGGCGGCCATGATTTTGCTTCTGTGTGCTCTTTCTTCCCTGGCTCTCACCTTTCTGCACATTTGAGTCTACGAATGGCTTTCGTTTGCCTTGTTTCATCTAGCTGTGGTTCTGGAGTCGGTGAAGTCAGATAACGGTATTCTGCCTTACGCTTGCTGGAGGGGCCAATGCCGAAGCTTCTGTCCGTCAATGTGGGGCTCCCGCGTGAAATTGAATGGCAAGGCAAAATAGTCCGAACGGCGATCTGGAAGCGTCCCGTTCCTGGGCGTGTCTTTGCTCGACACCTCAACCTCGATGGCGACGGCCAGGCCGATCTCAACGGCCACGGCGGTGAACACCGCGCCGTCATGGTGTATCAGATTGAGGCCTACCGGTATTGGGAGCGCCAACTTGGCCGCAATGACTTCGAGTTCGGACAGTTTGGGGAGAATTTAACGACTGAAGGTCTTCCCGACGATGAGGTCTGCATCGGGGATCGATACAGGATCGGCACTGCTGTCTTTGAAGTGACCCAACCACGAGTCACTTGCTATCGCCTGGGAATTCGAATGGATCATCCTCAGATGGCGGCTCTGCTCGTTTCGCATCGCAGGCCAGGGTTCTATTGCCGGGTTATCGCAGAAGGCAATGTTGGGGCTGGAGATGAAATTGAGAGGATCTTCGAAGATCCCAACAAAGTCTCGGTCGCGGAAGTGGATTCGCTGCTTTATTCGGCAAATCACGATCTTGACCGCATAGCGATTGCCTCGCATATCGCGGCCTTGAGTCAAGGATGGAAGAGCTCATTCGGAGGCTTCCTCCAGGCAGGGGAAGGTGGCGTCCACAACGGCAATCCAGGACTCACATCATCCAATTCGTCTCCGCCTGCATGGGATGGTTTCCGACGGGCGAAAGTTGTTGAGGTGCATCGGGAGACGCACGAGGTCGCTTCAGTTGTGTTGGCGGACATGGAGGGAGGCCCCTTTCCGCCCGCACTTCCGGGTCAGTACCTCGCGCTATGCTACCGCCCCGACGAGAAGTCGCCGCCGCTCGTGCGAAGCTATTCCATTTCAGGGGCGCCAGATCTGGGTACCTATCGCATCAGCGTGAAGCGAGGGGCAGGCCCAGGTAGCCGGCACCTTGTAGAAGCAACGCAGGCCGGAGACAGTCTCGAGATCAGCGCGCCCCGCGGTGAGTTCACGTTGCGGCCGCCGGGCGCGCGACCGGTCGTTCTATTAAGCGCAGGAATTGGCGTAACGCCCGTTCTTTCGATGCTGCACGCGCTCGCCTCCGCAAGCACAGGATCTCCACAGGAAGTTTGGTGGATCCATGCGGCGCGCAACGCTAGAGAGCACGTCTTTGCCCAGGAGGCCAGGCAGCTGCTTGCCAGCATTCCTCGGAGTCATTCGGCAATCGCATACAGCAAACCAGACCGAACCGATCGGCTTGGCGACGACTTCGACATTCGGGGACACTGGGATCTCACAAGCCTCAAGGAACTCGGTGTTCCTGTTGAAGCCGACTTTTACGTGTGTGGGCCATCGCCGTTTTTGAGGGATATGAGCCGTGATCTTGGTTCTTTGGGAGTACAGCAAGATCGAATCCATCAGGAGGTGTTCGGAGCCGTGGACGGTTTTGCGCCAGGTGTAACAAAGGCAGAAACAAAGACCCCGCATTCTCCGGTTCCTCCTGGCACCGGACCGATCGTAGCATTTACACGAAGCGGCCTGGCAGTACCATGGGACAGCCGATTCAGAAACATACTCGAATTGGCTGAAGCGTGCGACGTCCCGGTCAGATGGTCTTGCAGGACGGGTGTCTGCCACACATGCGAGTGCGGCATCCTGGGCGGCCGACTCCGCTACACGCCCGCGCCACTTGATCAACCCGCTGCGGGCAATGCCCTGATCTGCTGTTCGACGCCCGAGACACCCATCGAGCTGGATCTCTAGTTCGATAGATCACTTCGCTGTGCAGAGGCTTACAGGATAGTCACAGTTCCCTCGAGCTTTATCGAAGGTACTGATACGCGGTTGCCTTTACTTACCAAAGCCATCTAGATGGAGGGAGTTCGCCGATGCGTCGAAATATCATTCCGGGAAAGACTTTCCCTGACTATCAGCTGCCAGATCACACGCGCACACTGAGGAAGCTCAGCGAAATCCAAGGGGACGATCCGCTGATTCTGACGCTCGCCCGCGGCCATTATTGCCCGAAGGAACACCAGCAGCACCTCGAACTAGCTTTTTTCTATCCGAAAATCGCCGTCGGCTACACACAGATCGCTACGGTCGCGACCGACGATCATCACACAATGCAGGAGTTCCGCGCGTCCGTCGGAGCCCAATGGACATTTCTGTCGGATCCTGAACGAACCGTGCAGAAGGACCTCGACATCCAGGAGTATACCGATCCAGAACATAATCCGATGATTCCGCACACGATAGTGCTGAAGCCCGGCCTCATCATCCACCGCATCTACAACGGTTACTGGTTCTGGGGCCGCCCGTCTATCGCCGATCTCTGGCAAGACCTGCGCGCCATCACCAGAGAGATCCGCCCAGACTGGGATCTGAGCGCACCGGGGCTGCGAGACAAGTGGAACGCAGGAGATCAGTCAGCATTTCACGGATGGAACAAGGGAGCGAAGTCGACAAATCCGGAGAGCAGATGATGTTCAGGGGTGAACGGCGTATCGCTTCGGGGCTTGTTTGGTGAATCCATGCCGTCTGCATCACGACCGAGAGCGCGATTCGACGCAAGTGACGGCCTTCGGCGTCTCGTGCGTGGGAGCCTTCCTGTTGACACCGTGGCCTTGGCGCGCTTTTTGATTGGCAAGGTCATCGTTCATGACACCGCGAACGGCCGACTGAGCGGACGCATCGTTGAAACCGAGGCCTATCCAGTCGGCGACGCGGCAGGGCATGCCTTTCGGGGTCGGACACAACGCAATGGATCGCTTTTCCTTGCACGAGGATACGCATACGTGTATCTAATTTATGGCATTTCGATCCTGTTGAATGTGTCAAGCGAGCGGGCAGGTGTTGGTGCAGGAGTCTTGCTCCGCGCTATTGAACCTCTTGACGGTGTGGAACTGATGGACAGTGCGCTCAAGAGAAACAGGAGGCGCGATATTGGAAGAGGGCCTGGGCGACTCACAAAAGCACTGAACATCGACCTCAGCCATGATGGGGTGGATTTGTGCAGTGCCGGTTCCTCGCTTTGGCTGGCAGTCAGCGCACAAAAGGCTGGCAGAATTGGCAAGAGCGTTCGCATTGGTCTGACTTATGAAGCAGATCGAGTATTGCGCTTCTACGAGCGCGGCAGCGCATCTGTGAGTGGCCCCAGGAGATTACTCAGCATGTGACCGTGAAACGAGTCTCAACACTGGTTCGCTCTCTTTTGAGATTCATGGTGACCGCGTTCAGCGGCGCCCAGGCTCATCGGGGTCGGAGCCATCAGCGAGTAAGGCGATGAAAAAGACGAAACACACTCCAATGGCGGACGCGATCGCGTCTAAGACACGATCTTCGACTCAGGAGGCGCATTCAATTGGACTAAGTGACGTCATTTCGACTTCATTGAAAGCAATCTTCTGCGGAATCAATCCGGGAATGCGGTCGGCGGCAGTCGGACACCACTTCGCGACTCGAAGCAATCGCTTCTGGCGTGTGCTTTATCTCGCAGGCTTTACACCGAGGCAACTGCAGCCGGAAGAGGCACATCTGCTGCTGGGCTACGGTTTTGGACTCACCTCCGCAGTTGTTCGGCCAACAGTCAGCGCAGCAGATCTCAGTCGAGCCGACTTCATTGCTGCCCGTCCGGCGTTCGAGCGCAAAATTGCGAAGTACAGGCCCAGATATGTTGCGTTCCTGGGCAAGCCGGCGCTTTCAATTTTTCTCAACCAGCGCAACTTGCGATGGGGATTGCAGCCAGCGACGCTCGGAGGATCTGCGGTCTGGCTCCTGCCCAATCCGAGCGGCCTGAATTGCGCATTCACCATCCCGGTCTTGACAATCGCTTATCGGGACCTCTTCGAAGCAGTGCGCTCCGCGCACGTGAAGACATAGAAGTGACAACAGCACATAGCCTGCTGTGAAGTCGACGAGCCTCGAGACCGCAAGCGACCCAAGGAAGAAACTCTATCAGACGAAGGTATCGATCGATACCTTCGTCGAATTGTCGCAATTCCACCCCTCTGGCGTAATCACTACATCAGCCGAAGCTGCAGTTTTCCATTGACTGGACTGCGGTGAGGAACATGAAGGTCACACATGAACTTCACGGAGCGGAGTTTGGCAATATCGTCCGATATGAATTATGAGGCCTGTGCAACCGACGAAGATCTCTTACTCGCGGCTAGGAGCGGTTCGCATGCAGCCTTTGCGGAACTGCAAAGGATTTATTCTCCGCGGGTTTTCAAGCAGATTCTTTCCATAACGCAGAATCGGGAGGACGCCGAGGACGCGCTGCAGGATGCTTTCCTAAATGCCTATCTGTCACTTCCTTCCTTTGAAGGAAGATCGAGGTTTTCCTCCTGGCTGACTCGAATTGGCATCAACTCGGCTCTCATGATCCTTCGCAGACGTCGCTGCCGGCCAGAAACGTCCTTCGAACAGTATCAGGACTCTGAAGGTGATAGCGCATACCTGGACGTTCGTGACCTCGCATTCGATCCTGAACAGCTCTACGACCAGCAACAGCGATGCGACGCAATCCGCTGCGCGCTCCAACGGCTTGATCCCAAATTGCGGGTAGTAATGGGCATTCGGTTATCGGAAGAACATTCCATGCAGAGAATAGCGAAGGATCTCGGAGTGTCAGTAGCATCCGTGAAAGCCAGGCTTCATCGAGCGCGAAAGCGACTCCTCCGATCGCCCGTGCTCGGAATCAGAAGAGAGCTCAATTCCGCCGGACGAAGCCGTGGCCGTCAGTATTCATCCTTCCAGGAACGAGGAGAGCGGAATACAGATTCTGCGGGAGCGGGTTCAATCGGCCCAGAGAAGATCGACTCACGCATGTGAGAAACCTATCAGCGCACTAGGGCAAGCTGAAATTGTCAGTCATGTGCGTGAGTTGAGAGGGAATGTCGATGCGTGTATTTGTGGTTGGAGCGAGCGGAGCAATTGGCGAACCACTGATCACCGAGTTATTAAAGCGCGGACACTCCGTGGTCGGGATGACAACGAACGAGACGCGAGCGAGGAATTTGGAACGCCAGGGAGCCGAGGCGAGCATCGTAAATGCGTTTGACACCGAGGCAATCGAAACCGCACTTAGGAGAGCAAAGCCGGAAGTGGTCATCGATGAGCTGACATCGCTGCCGAAGGAACTGGGGGACATGCCCAAGTATGCGGCGGGCGACAGGAAGCTGCGCATTGAGGGCGGAGGGAACTTGCTTCGCGCTGCAATTGCCTGCGGCGCAAGGCGCTACCTTCAGCAGTCCAGCGGATTCTTCTTGAAGTCAGCCGAAGGTACCCTTGCCGACGAGTCCTCCCCCTTGGATCTGAACGGAAGCCCCAGCGTATCGGCAAGCGCGAGGACATATACGGAACTTGAAGGGCGCCTATTCAGTTCCGGTGCAATTGAGGGCGTTGCTCTTCGTTATGGATTCTTTTACGGGCCGAAGACATGGTATTTCCCCGGCGGGGCAGCGGCAGATGCGGTGACTAAGCAAAAGTATCCCGTAGTGGGCAAGGGACAGGGCGTGTCGTCATTTGTGCAAATCGAAGATGCCGCGGTTGGGACGGTGGCCGCAATGTCGGCAGAGCCGGGCGTGTACAACCTGGTCGATGATGATCCTTCGCCCCAGGCTGTCTGGCTGCCGGCGTTTGCAAAGTTTCTGGGCGCTCCAGAGCCCCCGCACATCAGTGAAGCGGAAGCGAAGGGGATTGCCGGCGAAGATGCGGTGTACTACGCAACACAATTGAGCGGGGCCTCCAATGCCAAGGCGAAGCGCGTTCTAGGCTGGAAGCCGCGACGATTGGTTTGGCTGGAAGCATAAGGTCCTCGTCGCAATTATTGAGAATCGCTCCCGACATTCAGTTCCATGTTCCGCCAACCGATACGAAGGTAGCAACCAATACCTTCGTCTGATAGCTCCTGCGGCTAACTCGAAGGAAACTGGAACCGGGTCGAGCGTTCAAGGCATTGGAGGGCGCTCAAGGTGCGACAGGATGGCTTTGGCCTGAGACGCAGGCTGAGCTTCAGTGCTAAGGATAATGATTTCCGCATTTGTCGTCCTCAATCTGTGAAACGAGCAAACTGCAGAGTCGGATAGGGCGTCGCCAACAGCGAAGCACGGTATAGCAATGCCAAAGAAGGTTCTGACATGCCACTTCGAACGCGTGCCAAAGCGATGCTCCTCGGTGCTCTGTTTTCTTGCGGAACCATCGCCTCTGCTCAGTACACTACGCCAACCACGCCTGCGCCGTACAACCCGATCGCTCTTGCCGAAGTTACGGGGACAGCACGAACAACCGTTCAAGCCAGGCAAAATGGCTATCAAACCTTGGCGCAGAATCCGTACGTGGGCGGAGTTCCTGCAGGACAAATTAGCGCGACTCCGGTGGCGCTTTCCCTCGAAGATGCAGTCAATCGCGGACTCAAGCAAAATCTCGGTGGCGTTCTGGCCACGGATGCCATAGCCAATGCTCAGGGACAGCGCTGGCAAGCGCTGAGCGAGCTACTCCCCGACATAGTCACCGACAGCGGTTTCGGAGTTCATCAACTCGCTCTGAAGGCGCAGATCGGCCTTTCCATTCACGGCGTGCCTCCGATCGTTGGGCCATTCGGCTACTTCGACTCAAGAGCCTATGTCAGGCAATCTGTTTTCGACTGGGAATCGATCGAGAGGACGCGGTCTTCAAATGCAGAGCTAGAGTCGGCCGAGTTCGGCTCCAAAGATGCTCGCGAACTCGTTGTACTGGTGATTGTTTCAAACTACCTGCTGGCAATCGCCGATCAATCGGAGGTTGAGTCAGCCATATCGCAACGGGACACGGCCAAGGCACTTTTTCAACAGGCATCGGACGAGAAGACCGCGGGCCTAGCCTCAGCCGTGGACGTTTTGCGCTCCCAGGTGCAACTGGAATCGCGCGAGCAGAAACTGATCAGCGCACGAAATGACTTGGCGAAGCAGAAATTGGTTCTAGCGCGCGCGATTGGGCTTCCTCTGGGTCAGCAGTTTGAGATAGCCACCCGGGTCCCTTACCAGGAGCTAACGCCTTCGAGCCTCGATGATGCACTGCAAAGCGCCTACAGGAATCGCCCGGATTTTCAAAGTCAGGTGAACAGGGTTCGATCCGCCGAGTTGGAAAGAAAAGCGGCATCTGCCGAGCGCTACCCCTCGATCGGCGCGGAAGCCGATTACGGTCTTTCTGGAGTCAATCCGGGCACGTCGCACGGCACGGTTGACGCGGCCGCAACTCTGCGCATCCCTATTTTTCAGGGTGGCAGGGTGCACGGAGATGTTCTCAGAGCCGACGCGTCGTTGAAGGGTGAAAGACAGAGACTGGAAGACCTGCGAGCCAAAATCGATCAGGAGGTTCGCGACGCTTACCTCGATCTCGAAGCAAATGCGGAACAGGTCTCCGTTGAGAGCAGCGCTGTCAAACTCGCGACCCAGACCTTGGAACAATCTCGCGACCGATTCAGATCAGGAGTCACGGACAATATCGAGGTGGTGCAAGCCCAGGACGCACTGGCAATCGCTAACGACGCATATATCGCGAGTCTCTACAGCTACAACCTTTCGAAAATCACTCTAGCGAGGGCAACCGGAGTCGCGGAGTCCCGATACGCAGAGTACCTGAAGGGGAACTAAGTATGCCTGATCAAAATCAAGCGCCGACCTCACCTCAAACGCCGAAGTCTGAACGCCCTGAGCCGACCGAAAATGCTGCGGCAGGAGACGTGCTGGTCTCAACTTATCCACGCAAGCGTTCGCGCAAGCGCTGGTTCATCCTTGGCTCGATCGTTGTGCTCGGTATATTCGGCGTCTTCTTGTGGCATTATTTCTCCGGTTTTGAATCGACCGACGACGCGCAGGTGGACGTGCACCTTTACCCCGTCAGTGCTCGCATCTCTGGATATATCCAAAAAGTCAACGTCGACGACAACCAGTGGGTTCATGCAGGTTCCACACTGGTTGAGATCGATCCGAAAGACTATCAAGTCGCGTTGGCGAGAGCAACGGCGACGCTTGACTCATCGAGGGCAACAGCGAAAAGCCTGGGCATTGACGTTCCCGTGTCTTCGGTCGACACCTCAAGCCAATTGACATTTACCTCGTCGGATATCGAGAACGCAAAAGCAGCAATTGAGGCGGCCGAAAAGCAAGCCGTCGCCGCTCACGCCCGTGTCCTCGAAGCACAAGCGGAAAATGTGAAGGCTCAGGATGACGTGAGCCGCTATCACTTGCTGCTTGCGAAGGAGGAAGTGCCAAAGCAAGTTTATGACCATGCTTATGCGGCAGCTGCGACCGATGTTGCTGCCATCGCCGCAGCAGAAGCGGACGAGGCGGCGGCTCAACAAGCCGTTCAAGAAGCACACAGTCGCCTTGTCGAGGCTGAGGCACACTATGAGGATGCCAAAGCCGGGCCGCAGCGCGTCGCGTCAACGCGCGCCAAAGCACTTTCCGCCGCAGCCGATGTGCGGCAGAGGGAGGCCGCTGTAGAACAGGCACAGTTAAACCTGGGATACACCAAGATACTGGCGCCCGTGGATGGAGAAGTTACGAAGAAAGTCGTCGTCGGGTTGAATGTCGACCCGGGTGAGCAGCTGCTCACTGTAGTTCCGCTGGATCAAGTCTGGATTACCGCGAACTTTAAAGAAACGCAGCTCAAACACATGCGCGTTGGGCAGAAGGCAAGCATAGAACTCGACTCGAACGGGCGCACGTACAACGGTCATGTCGACAGCATTGCAGGAGGAACTGGCCCTATCTTCAGTTTGCTGCCGCCCGAAAATGCGACAGGCAACTACGTCAAGATTGTTCAGCGAGTTCCCGTCAAGATTGTTCTGGAGCCGGGCGAGAATCGCGATCACCAGCTGCGGCCCGGGATGAATGTTGAAGCCAAGGTGTATCTACGATGAGCGCCGCCTCAGCCAGTGTGCCTGCGCAGGCCGTTTCCCGCCCGGCTGTGAATCCGTGGCTCATCGGCGTAACCGTGTCGATGGCCGCGTTCCTTGAGGTGCTTGACACCAGCGTGGCCAATGTTGCGCTGCCCTATATCGCCGGGGACCTGGGCGCAAGCTACGACGACAGTACATGGGTGCTCACTTCGTATCTTGCGGCCAATGCAATCGTGCTTCCCGTAAGTGGCTGGCTTGCCGAAGTCTTTGGACGCAAGCGATATTTCATCCTCTCGTTGATCATCTTCACTGCCAGTTCATTGCTGTGCGGCTTTTCGCCCAATCTCCCGCTGCTGCTACTGTTTCGTGCGTTGCAGGGTATCGGCGGCGGTGGGCTTCAGCCGATGGCGCAGGCCATCCTCAACGATACATTTCCGCCCGAACAGCGGGGCGCGGCGTTTGCGCTCTACGGCATCAGCGCCGTCCTTGCCCCGACCGTCGGCCCCATGCTCGGCGGATGGATCACCGACAATTATTCCTGGCGTTGGATCTTCTTCATCAAGCTGCCGGTCGCACTTGTCACTCTCTACATGACGTACGCGCTTGTGCGCGAGAAGGCGGCTGCCGGCCGAGTTAAGAATGGCGGCATTCGCGTGGACTACATCGGGATCGCGTTTCTGACCCTTGGCGTGGCTTCGCTTCAGATCGTGCTCGACAAGGGCCAGGAAGACGATTGGTTCGGCTCGCATTTCATCACGACCTTGGCAATCACCGCGACGGTCTGCCTCATCTCGCTGGTCATCTGGGAGTGGTTTCGCAAAGAGCCCATTATCGAAGTCCGCATGTTCAAGAGCTTCAACTTCGCGGCGGCAAATCTGATGATGTTCATGATGGGCTTCATGCTATTCAGCACTCTGGTCTTGATTCCGGAGTTTCTGCAGACGCTCATGGGCTACACGGCTGAGCTTGCAGGCCTCGCGCTGTTCGGCGGCGGGGTCGTTTTGTTGATGATGATGCCCATCGTCGGGCGGCTCACATCCAAGATTCAAGCCAGATGGCTCATCGCGACAGGATGGCTGTGCCTTGCGGTTGGGCTCTTCTATTGCGCGAACCAGATTGATCTGTTCGTCAGCTTTGGCTTTGCGAGCTGGCTGCGCATCGCCCAAGTCGTGGGAATCGGGTTTCTATTTGTCCCCATCACTGCAGCAGGCTACATCGGAGTTCCCTCAGAGAAGGGCGACAGCGTCTCCGGCATTATTAATTTTATGCGCAACATCGGCGGCAGTATCGGAACTTCGGTCGTAGGGACTTTGATCACGCGGCGTTCACAGTATCATCAACAAATCCTGGTTGGTCATATTACGCCCGATTCACCCGCGTTTCGCGGGTCGTTGCACGGCCTGACAAGCGGCATAAGGCATTTCGGACTTGGCGGCGCAGACGCAAACAATCAGGCGATTGCCAGGTATTACGGCCTCGTGAATCAACAGGCACACACCCTTTCGTTTATGGACACCTTCTGGGTGTTGGGAGTGCTTTGCGCCATTATGTTCGTTCTCGCGTTCTTCCTGAAAAAGAATGATCCGGGAGCGGGTGGAGATGTTGCGGTCGGTTGAGGACAGTCACAATGATTCGAGCGATCACAATTGAGCGCGAGTTTGGCTGTGGAGCATCCGAAATTGCCAGCCTTGTAGCGAACCGCCTTGGATGGAACCTTTGGGACCAACGGTTGACAGAGGAGATCGCGCGACTGACCGACAGCACGCCAGAGGCTGTCGAGCGCAGAGAATGGCGAAGAGATTCTGCCGTATACCGGGTATTCAGGGATTTCCTTCGGGGCGCGTTTGAGGGGGGCCTGCCGCCCGCCAACCGATTGCGTTTGCTCGATGCGCACCGGATCGCCGAGGTTTCGGAGACGGCGGTAAAGACCGCCTTTTCGAGCGGCCCGTCGGTGATCGTCGGCCGAGGGGCGCAGTATTACCTACGGAATCGGGAGGATGTCTTCCATGTGTTTCTTTACGCATCTCGCGATCACAAAATCCGCAAACTCATCTCCATGGGGGCAAAAGAGAAGAAGGCAATTCAGCAGGTCGATACAACCGATCTGGCACGAGGTCAGTTTGTCCGGAAGTATTTCGGGCTGAAATGGCCCGAACCATGCCTCTACCAGGTGATGCTGAATACCGAGATGGGAGAATCGCGCGTTGCGGCCATGCTTATCCGGTGCGTCGAGCAGTTTGAGAGCGCAAAATAGAACTCCTCCATCTTGGGCGTCGGTTAGTGTCGTATCTAGCCAGAGGCAATACTAAGGTCCAAGTGTTTTTCCCCATAGCGTTTTGCTTTGATGTTCTCTGTGTCCGAGTGAGTTGCATTCCACGAAAAGAAGAGATGCCTTGTGAAAATCCTGATGGTGCTTACCTCGCACGATGTACCAGGGAAGACCGGCCGCAAGACTGGTTTTTGGCTTGAAGAGTTTGCGGCGCCCGATTTTGTCTTTAGAGATGCGGGCGCCGAACTGACGCTTGCCTCTCCCAAGGGAGGCAGCCGCCAATCGACCCCAAGAGCGATCTGCCCGAGAACCAAACACCCGCAATGGCGATTCTGCGCCCAGGCGCGATCTAGAATCAGGACGGCATGCCATGTGGAGGACTGGGGACGGTCTTTTACATCACTCTTTTCAGGCTCCGCGCTCAGTGGCGGACGAAGTGTCACCCGCGGGAACCCGCTTTGCCAAGAGGGCGGATGCAGCGATTGTGACCGCATGCCAATTCCGCGCTTCCGACCTCGGCGGGCTGTCGATGAGTTCTGATTCGTCCAGCCAATCCTCTGCTGAGAGCTTAGCTTGTTCCGGCCCATACAATTTCGACACGGCAGCGACGAAAGACGACAACTCACGCTCGGCGAGATGTGTCTGCTCCTCGTAGATCGAATCGGAAAAGGCATCGGGTGTGTGCATTTGATTCGCCGGGCGGCGTACAAGCAATTAGACCAGAGACGCAGGCCCATTTCTATTGAACAAACGTATCGGCGGCCCTCAACTCTAAATGAATCCGGAATCACTGAACGTTGCATTAACACCTTCGTATGGATATCCTCGTTTCTGCGCAAGAGTCATGATGGATGAATGGCAACTCTATCTGAATTGCGGAGCATCGCGGCATTCTCGGATCTGTCAGACGAGCAGATCGTATGGTTCCTGGGCTGCGCCAAGGAGGTCTCGCTCCAGTCGGGGGAGACTTTCGTGCAGCAGGGAGACTCAGCAGACTGGATGATCGTCTTTCTTGAAGGGAAGTTTCAATGGAGGGGTGAGTTTGGCGGAGACACCGTTTCTCTCCCCGCGCAGGCCGGCGAGGTCAGCGGAGTGTTCCCCTTCTCCAGGATGAGACGGTTCACGGTGACTGGGCAAGCCCTTACCGATGGGAGGCTGCTCAAATTTCCAGCCGCGCTTCTGCCGGAACTCATTCAGAAGATGCCGGAACTAACCACAAGATTAGTCGGCATGATGTCTGACAGAATCCGCGAAGGGACCCGAATAGAGCAGCAACGCGACCGGTTAGTTTCGTTAGGCAAACTAGCCGCCGGACTGGCGCACGAGTTAAATAACCCGACCTCGGCTGCGAATCGCGCTGCCGATCAGCTGCGCGTTACTCTGGCGAGAATGCGTAGTGCGAACGCCGAACTCTGGCGGCTGCCCCTTGATGAGGCAGTTAAGGCCCGCATTGAGGAAATCGAAGCTTCCTTGCTGCAAGCAAAGACAGCGCATCTGGATGGGCTCGGTCTCAGCGACTTGGAAGAAAGCCTGGACCTGGTATTGCGCAGCTTTGGATATTCTGATTCCTGGGAACTCTCGCCCGCTCTGGCAAGCGCAGGTATGTCCGCCAACACACTCAACTCCCTGCTGACAGATCTCGAGCCAGGAACGGCCCGCGCTGCGCTGAGGCGGATCGCAGCGGCCGCGGAGTTGTCGGTTCTTCTTCGCACAATTGAGAACGGAACCGCACGAATATCAGAGCTCGTTCGGACAGTCAAAGAATATACATATATGGATCAGGCGCCAGTCCAGGATGTTGACATCGTACAGAGTCTCGAGACCACGATTCGTGCCCTGAATCACCTTCTGCAGAGCGGAATCAGTGTCCACCGGGATTATGAGCCGGTACCCCTTCTTCTGAACTCCGTGGGCGCAGAGCTGAATCTGGTTTGGACCAACATCATCGAAAACGCCATCGATGCCATGCGCGGTCAAGGAGAACTGCGGCTCCGGGTCTTCTGCGACGACCGTTATTTCGTGATTGAAATCGGCGATAGCGGCCCCGGGATCCCCTCAGAAATACAACCGCATATCTTTGATCCTTTTTTCACAACAAAGACTATCGGTGAGGGGATGGGCCTCGGACTGAGTACGGTGCAGTCGATTGTGCGAAAACATGGTGGAAGCGTCCATGTGACCTCAAGGCCAGGTGATACTTGCTTTCAAGTTTGCTTTCCGCGGGTGAGGCCGTTGGTACGGTAAGCGGATGTTTGCCAGCCGCTGCCGACCTGATTGGGTGTCGCCCCAAGCCTTACTGCAAAAGAAGACTGTACATTCGCGTTCCCGTTTCGAACTTCCTTTGAGAACCTATTCGGACTGACTGACTATTCCCGCCTTATCCAAACGTATTGGCAAATACCTTTGTCCAATAGATTCGAGCTTAAGGTTATGGCTTAATTGACTGGCTCGATGAGCGGACTGCAGAGCGTCGCCGGCTGCGGGGAGTTTTCGGACGCAGGGGGCATGGAAGCTGGAATACATATCGCGAGGTGGAAAGGTGCAGTCAGGCTTAGATGGGGGTGCCGGCAATCGAAAGGCTCCATCAACCGCCCCAATCGTGGGTGAAAGCATAGCCGACCGCAACAGCTCATCCTGCTGCGGCCATCGCATCCTATTTGTTGATGACGACCCGGTGGGATTACGCGTCAGGGGCGAACTCCTCGAGGAACTCGGAAACTCCGTGGTTCTGTGCGATTCACCGGCAGCCGCCCTTAGCTGCAAACTATCCTCTTTCGATCTTGGCGTACTAGATTTTCATATGCCTGGGCTAAATGGCCGAGAACTCCTGCTCCGCATAAGGGCGGCGGGAGGGAGGTTTCCGATCATTCTCCTCACAGGTTACCTCGGCGTTCTTGATCACGAGGATCGGGTTCTGTTTGCCAGGTGCATCGACAAAGGGGAACCGATTCAGCGCCTACTCGACTGCATTGTAGAACTGCTGGATCCGAGTCAATTGCCAGATTATGGCACATAATTTTATGACGACCGATGCAGCGATCTAAGGTGCGATCGGTGAATAACAGAGACCTAACCGACATCTCCTCGCCTGTAGCATCATCCCGCTTTCGACACGGTACCGCGATGCTTATTGCTTTTCCAAGCTATAGGCCCGACCAAGTCGCGCCTGACCCTGCAAGAGCACAATGATCGTTGTCGGGACAGCAGAACTGTTGCTCACCCAGCTTCACCTTTGCCCGTAATCCGTAAAGACGTAATCTTTTGCCTTCACTGTTGAGTGGCACGCGAATCCGGCGCCATTGGACCTAGGTATCGCCGAAACGTTGGTGGGAATTGGCGAATATTCATCCTTTGCTGATTGAGATGGAGGCGAAGCTTAAAATTTAAAAGGAGTGTGTTGGAGAGATTCGCTTCCAACATTTGTCATCGGTTTGCTGTTGGAGCATTCTTATTCGCGCCAGGATCGCTTTCGACCGCTGACATCAGCTTTTCCAGAAGATCCCCGGCGCGACCTACTCCGGCCGTAAACCCTGATTCGCAGCTCAGCGGTTAACTTCTGCCCAGTAACATCAGCAGGAAGACCGAGGGCAGGTAGATGATCGAAGCAAGCAGCAACTGCCGTGCGATTACATTCGATCGATGGACGGCCAGCCGCGTTGCAAAATACAGGAAAGTCAGGCTCAGAAGTCCAGCCCCCAGGAAATAAGTGCGACCTTCGTGAGCGAGAAGTGTCGGAATCAAGCTGACCGGGACTAGGAGAAAAGCCGGAATCACACTTTGTAGTGCAACGAAGCGATGCATGGTCTCGCCCCGCGGAAGCACCTGGTACCCGGCGCGGTTATAGTCGTCGCGATACATCCAGGCGATCGCCATGAAGTGTGGAAATTGCCAGAGGAAGAGGATCGAGTATAGGATCCAGGCTTCAGCACTTAGGTTACCTGATGCAGCAGCCCAACCAATCAGGGCGGGAGCGGCTCCTGGCAACGCGCCAACGAATGTGCACAGCGGCGTTTTCCTCTTGAGCGGAGTGTAGATCGCTAAATAGCTAATGAGAGTGATCCCGGCGATCAGACTCGAAAGAGCGTTGACGGCGAGGGCAAGATAAGCAGCGCCTCCAAGTGACACGAGAATCCCAAACTGCAAAGCGCGTGCCGGCGAGATGCTTCCGGTTACGAGAGGTCTCCGCGATGTCCGGCGCATCCGAGAATCGAACCGGCGTTCAATGACCTGGTTGAGCGCTCCGGTCCCACTGGCTATCAGCAATGTACCGAGCAGGGTGTGAATGAGCAGAGCAAAAGGAAAAGCTTGCAGAGTCGCGGGCCGCCCCAGGCAGAAGCTCGAAAAAACCGCAATCGCAATAAGACAATTTACGTCGGGTTTCGTTAACGTCCAGTAGCTTGCCCGAAATCCACTATGTGCTCTCTTGTGTGGTTCACCCTTTGCCACCAGAGCGATTTTCGCGACTGTCGTTTCGGTCTCCATCGTTACACAGCCTCTCGGATGGCAGGAGATGTTCGGGCCGGCGCCGCAATGAGCAAGATGTATCTCAATCCTGATTCTTGACGCTCGGTGTGAGTTTTCTCAGTACGAATTCCTGTAGAACGCCGTTTGCAATATCGGCACTGAAGTCTATAACAAAGACTCTCGCGAGCAAGCCGGCGCCACGGTTCGCTTCGGGGTAATATGCGTTTGCAATCGTACCGGAAACAAGGAACCCTCCGATGCTTGAATAGTTCGGCTGCCATCTTGCGTTGTCGCCCCGGCAGATGATGGGACTGGATAGCGCATGAATCAAGCGCGACCTTCTCGATCCCGCACCTTGATAAAAGTACCGCGGATCTTGATGCAGAATAGAGGGTAGAATTGCTCCCCCTACCATGATGTCTGTTAGACCATTCAAATAGGTAGAGCCAAAGCGTTGACCGTATCCCGTCAGCCCTTCCGGATAGTTGGGGTAGTGAGACGCCTGGTTGATTGCTGCGATAAAAGCGGTTCCGGCGAAGGTAACGGGATCGATCGAGACTTTCAGGGCCAATTTGAACTTGAGCTCGGCTGTTAGCGGTACGGGGTTCTTGTCATAGCTGACATAGAAATTAGGAATGAAGCCCAGGACTCGCTGGTGTTCCGCGATCCGAATGTCCTCCGCAGCGAGCTCTTCACGAGTGGCGACCACCGTTACCGAGGCTACGTCTCCTAGGAGCGCGAGCTTGACATCTTTGAGGATGTCAAATTGGCCCGGCGAAAGTGAGAGTGCCGATGATGTCCAGTCGGCAAAGCCTTGTGCCTTGACGACGACCTGGTACCCGGTTCTTGGGACCACATTGTCAATTTCAAAGAACCCGTTGTCGTCTGCGACTGCAGTGCGAAGGCTGTCATGCCCGGCTTCCACAGTCACGACCGCGTCCGGAACGAGGCCGCCGTTTGTGTCGGTAACGGTGCCAACGATGTGTGCTGGCTGTGCGGTAGGAGCCGGGGGTGCCTGGCCACCGGCCCTCGCAACCACAGCAATCAGAAACATTGCAGGCATATAACGAGCGAAGCGCATTCTCAGCCATTCCCTCCTGACGTTGCGACGTGCCGCGAACCCGCAGACTCAGCTCACGTGAAGATCAACGAACTTCCATCTGAAGTAGGTCCATCCCGGTGTTTCAATCTCCAGAGAGGACGGTCCATCTGTCATATCAATTCGCCTTCTAGCAGAAGAAAGCAGCTTCTCGACCTGTGCATCGGTGATTCCAATCATGAGCGAAGTGTCTCGCGCGCAATACTCGAGGATGTCACGCATGAAATAAACAAGACGCTCCTGGGCTGGAAGACTCTCGGCGGAATTCGACCAATCTTCGGCAGAGGCGGGCGAGGATTCTCTTTGGTGAGTGCGGTCGCGCAGGTGCTTGATCACTTTTCGGACCAGCGCTCTCGAAAGAAAACGCAGCTTGAAATCATCTGGCACAAATCGGTCTCGTACCTCAGAGTCGATCTCTGCGAGAATCTGCAGATCGCACTCACCGGGAACGAGGTAATCCAGGTAGAACCTAAGTTGCTCGTGATAGAGCGCGAGGGCATGGTCCCAGCTCAATCTGTCTTCAGAACATACTTCGCCTGTCGGGGTCATTCGGATCCTTTCGAGCCAATCAAGATTTTCAGGGTCGAACGTTACCGAGCGTCCGACAGAGGTTTACGAGCTATCACCTGGGTTGCCTCTTCTCGACCTATTCCAAGCGGCTCCTCAAACTGATAGGTCCCGTAATCAATGGTGAGAACTGCGGATCCACCAAACCTCACCTTTGATTCGCTTCTGTCCGTCTCCGGCAACCAGAACTCGCCGCTCTTGGCATAAACATGGTGGATCTCTGTTTTCTTAATCCAGAATGAAGGACTCTCCGCTGGCTGAGCTTCCACCCGGATGACTGCATAATCGTTCCCATCGATCCAGATCCTGCCCCGATAGAGGAGCTTGCCTTCAATCCTTGGTTCGACAGCAAACACATAGACTCTGTGCCCGTTCTCAACTGTCTGCTCTTGAAACGCGAAGTTGTAATTCGCCGGGGTTAACGCTGCCCTTTGCTGTCGGGAGTCATCCTGTTCGGTTGCAAGCAGTTTCCTGAAAACATGGTCCAGAAGAAGATGGGACCCAGATTGATCAAGCACCTGAAATCTCTTGCCGGAGCCTGAGATATAGCTCACTTTGACGTGCATGTCTGCCGTCATCGACCGGCCGAAACCATGAAACTCCAAGTGGTAGTGCCGCACTGATGTGAAGTACTCCAAGCGCTGGGCGCGAGTTCTGTTTTGCTCGACCATGCGCTGCACAATCACTGCCGCTGGAATAGGCGCTGCCGTGGCCGGTGGATTTGATTGCGCGTGAACACTGACCGCGGCGCAGCCAATCGTAAGTAGTGCGATAAACATCAACACCGTTATTCTGGGCGAGCAGGGCTCTCCTCCAGGGAAATAGGATGGAATCGGTTTGTCAATCAGCTGCATACCCCACCTCGACCCGATCCTCGGTATCTCTCAAGCCGCGTTCGAACTCTGCTAGACGAGTCTCAATGTCCAGTTCCCTCTTTTTGCGCTCGATGATGTCCTCCCGATAGCGACGCAGGAAGTAATCGATGGTCTCCACACGAATCCGGATCGATCCGGTGGGCTTATTCTCGTCGAGGTCCTTGAACGAGAAGTATGGGGTTCCTGAATCCTCGATGATGCCTTCGATCACTCCATAGATTGGCGCGTCGTGGCCACACTTGAAGCTCGAGACTTCGAGTGCGACGAGGTTCGGATGGCGAGCGGTGAACTTTGCGGCCCAAACCTTATGGTTGGTGCTCGTCGAGTACCGGTTCTTCCACACGTCGCTGATGTCAAGCGGATGCGTGATGATGCCAGCGCGCACCTCGTCGCCGAAGAGCCGTTCGAGCATGTCTTCGTCGAGAGGAAGGGTGCTCTGAGAAAAGACGGGGTAGCCGAGCTTCTGAAACTCCTCCATGATCTCGTGGTTCAGGCCTGGGTCGTGATGGTAGACACGGCCGAGCATCACGATTCCGATGCGGTCCTCGCGCTCTAGTTGGTCGAGCGTTTCGCGTGCCTGCCGACGGATTTCAGCCTCGTACTGATCGAGCGCATCGAATCCAACGGCAATTGCGCGATCGTTCTCGCTGCGCGAGAGGCCGAGCAGAGACGACCATGCCCGGTACATCTGATCGGCACAGATCTTCCGATCCTGCAGGTTGAGGATCGGATCGATGTATGTGATCCCGTTTTCCGTGAAGAGGTCGCTTTCCTTGGTGAACGCGGCCTTAACCGCATTGGGTGTCGCCGTGACCGTTGGGCAGGCGTTGGAGCCAGTCAGATTCACGAGCGGGGTGTGCAGAACGTCGTACATCGGAAACCAAATCGCATTCAACGGCTTCTTGCTGTGCTTCACAGCGAGGAGGTTATAGACATGCGCGATGCCTATCTTGGACGGATAACACGGATCAACGGCTCCTCGGCTCGCGCCGGAGCGGTAGAGCTCCGGTGTCGTGTAGTCCGAGTAGACAATGTTTTCGGCCTGGATTCCAAGGCTGGCGAAATAGGCATTGAACAGCGGCGCATATGTGTACGTATTGAGCAGCCGAGGAATACCGATACGCACGTCCTTTCGCCGCTCCATCTGCGCAGCACGCTCCTTCACCGTCTTGGAGACGAACAGTCCCTTCGACGGAGGAATCGCATCGGCAACGCTCGGCACATCGCGGTGACGAAATACGTCGTGTGCGGCGATGTCGACAAAGTTGGGATTCGCGGCCTTGATCTTGTCGATGTCGGCCTTGATCCCCTTCATGTCGTTGAGATCTTCGACCGCACCTTTCTCGCAGGTAGCTATGATCAGGCGCTGCTCGCCGACCCGCAGGGGTACCTTGGTTTTACGTGGTTGAAATTCCATCGTGGGCTTGGGAGGCTCGACCGGTTTCTTGGCTCCTGGGGCGGCCTGAATCTGGATCAGAGGGTCCACCTTCGCACGGAAAGAGGTAGGCTTTGTCGAACTGCAGCCGCATCCGCCGCTTTCACCATGGGCGTGACCTGTGCTGCAGGATGATCCGTGTTCGGCTGCCGGCAGATTCGCCTGAATCTGCTCGAGACTGGGCAGGGTGTGGGCCACACGGGTGACCTCTTCCGGGGTTGCGGCGCGGTCTTCCTTGAGAGGTTCTGGTAGGAACTCAGTCGAAGCCGCACCGCCTGTGACGTCCACGTCAATGAATGTGCGGAGACAATTATTCTTGCAGAAGTAGCAGCGCGTATCTTCATTGCGCGTCGTGCGGTAACGAATGCTGCGAACGGCGTCGAGACCGATGAACGTCGTGACCTTTCCCTTGCGCCACAAGCGCAGCGCTTCCTGCGCTGCTCCGATGGCGCCAGATTCGCCACAATGTTCGTGCACAATAATTTCGGGTTCTTTGCCGTTAGCGCGGAAACTCGAACGGATGAAGTCAACCTCGGCCTTCACCACGGCCATATTGTTCTGCGTTCCGCCCTGAAGGACGAAGCGGGTCCCGAGTGTGGCAAGGTTAGGAATGCTGGCGACGTAGAGAAACACATTCTTGGGCAGAACATCCGCCAGACCGGCGAGGATCTCCTCGGACCGCCAGCCCTGGCGCTGGAAGTTCACGATATCCGACTGCATGAACACCGCGCAGCCATAGCCGAACGAGGGCATCGACTTTGCTGAGAAGGCGCGGTCCGCGAATTCCTCCACCTTCATGCCGAATCCTTCGGCGGTCGATTGCAGAAAGTACCCATTGCCGGCCGAGCACTGTGTGTTCAGCTTGAAGTCCTTTACGCGGCCGTCCTTGAGGACGATCAGCTTGATGTCCTGCCCGCCAACGTCGACTATGACGTGAGGATCCTGGTAGAACTTGAGCGCCGACTCTGTGTGTGCGACAGTTTCAACCAGGGCGACGTCAGCCTTGAGCACGTCTCTCAGAATGTCCTTGGCATAGCCCGTGGTGCCGACGCCGAGTACCTCAAGAGATGCACCGCAGCCCTCGACCTGTTCGCGAAGCTTGTCGAACATTTCGATAGTGTCCTGGATAGGATTGCCGTTCGAGAGCTGATATGCCTTGCAGAGGATCTCGCCGCTCTTGTCGAGCAGAACCGCTTTTGTTGAGGTAGATCCTCCATCGACGCCCACAAATCCAGAGACCAATTCGCCGGTGCGAAAGTCGGCGGGGATGAATTTCTTACGCTTGTACTCTGACCGGAATTCTTCAAGCTCCGCAGTATCCGTAACGAGCCCCTTGCCACCTGAGGTTGCCTTTTCTTCCGCACGGCCATAATCGATATACCAGGCAAGCTTTTCCACACCAAGATAGCGGCCAACCTCGGGCTCTTCATCCTTTCCGAATTCGACCGAGCCCAAAGCTGCAAAATACTGCGCGTTCTGCGGAACCTTAATGAGATCCTCCGGGGTCGCTCCTTCGGGAATCTCGACTTTGCGCTCTTTCCACATGCGTGGAATATTCGCCTGCCACGCCTCTTTCATGCCGCGGATGAATGAATTCGGTCCACCAAGCAACAACACATGCGGTCGCAAAGTGTTGCCGCGCGTCAAAACACTCAGGTTCTGCAGCACGATCGCTTCGAAGAGCGAAGCCATCAGTTCATGCGATGGCGTGCCAGTCTTCTGAAGGCCGTTGATATCGGTTTCGGCAAAGACGCCGCATTTGCCAGCAACTTTGTGCAGCTTGATGCCGTGATAGCCCTGATTCGCCAGCTCGGCTGCCGGAATCTTCAGCTTGGCATTGATCTTGTCGATCACTGCGCCTGTTCCACCGGCGCACTTGTCATTCATCGAAGGGGTCTTCTTCTTGCGCCCTGTCTCCTGGTCGTCTTTGAAGACGATGATCTTGGCATCCTGGCCGCCCAGCTCGATGACGGAGTAGACTTCGGGGTGCAGCTTCTCAACCGCAAGTGCAACGGCGTGCACCTCCTGCACGAACTTGGCGCCAATCATCTCGGCGATTGTGCCGCCGCCCGACCCGGTGATGAAGATCCGTGTGTTTTCGGCTGAAACGCCCGCTTCGGCTTCCATCCGGCGCAAGAACTCGAGGACTTTTTCCGGCTGACGGGTTTCGTGTCGCTGGTAGTCCTGCCAGAGCGTGGCGTCGGTTGCCGCATCGACCACGATGGCCTTTACTGTCGTCGAGCCTACATCGAGCCCTACAAGAAACTGCTGCATCAACACTTCTCCTCAAGTCCGGTCAGCACCGGACTCTGTTCCGACGACCAGAACGCAAATAAACAGGCCGATAGTGGCGCACAGACACGACTCGCCGTAGGTTCGTCTTGCAGATGCTTAGCAGGGAAACGTCGAGAATCACCCCCAGCACCATCGACACTGCAGCAAGGCACAAATCCACCGTGCTCCGCACCGGCACTCGCATCACGCCACCTGCTCGGACGCAACCGAAACGCGTGCGCGGCGGCGGTACGTACGATCTTTATCCATAAGATCGCTGACATGCCAAGCAAACTGGGCGGCTGTTCCGGCAATGCCTTGCCGATGGGGAACCTTGTAAAGCCCTCGTCTCAACTCTGGATGGTCCTGGACGTATCCGCGCAAATCCTCGAGCGATTTGCCGGTCTTCCTCAGAACTCCATCGAACTCGGCTCGCGCTTTTGCCTTGGCTTCGGCCAGCGCCATCTGCACGCGGCTGTGTGCGTTCACTTCGCCTTCGCCGGAGGTCTCAATGGGCAGGAAGATCATGTCTTTGAATTTGCTGACCACGCGTGATTGCACTCCGTCGGATTGTGTCGAGGGCATGCATCCGAAAGGTTTGAGAGCAAGGACCATGTGACACAGGTGATTGACGGTGTAAAAAATATTCTTCCCGACTTCCATGTGCCCCTCGCCGCCGCGCGCAAGCTGGTGGTAAAAAGGATGCGCAAGCCGCGCCAGTTCGGATTGAGGTACGAGGTGGTGCCCTGTGCCGCCCATGTGTCGGATGGTGCGGTGATAGAAATAGGTCCACATGGTGCTGCCGACGCTGAGACCAACCGTCTTCTTCAGCAGCGACAGTTTATTGACCGTCTGCTTCTTGACCTCGTACCACTTTGGATCACGATACGGCGCCTGAGCCTGGGCACGCGCTCTTGAACCTTCCTTGGCGACGTACATCATGTAATCAATCCAGGTCGCGATCGGTTCGACCAGTACCTGAGCGCCCTCCTTTTCGAGGAACGCAAACATGTTGAAGTTGCCGTCGCCCTCTGTTGTCTGCGCCCAGAATTCGCCGGTGATCTTGATGACCGGCTTGACGCGCAGGCGATCGACCTCGACGGAGTCGATCTTGTCGCGGCAGGCGTGCAGTGCGTCCAGGTATTCCTTGCCGTAGAGGTTATGGGCAACCTTGCCGAGCGTGCAGCCAATCCCCTCGACCTTTTTATGTTTTCCGAGGAACGGTTTGGCCCAGCCGGGCGCAGCATCCATGATGTGCCAGCGTTTCCGATCACGGAGCGTATCGGTTAAAGCCGTGACGGCCTCGTGAATCACGCGATCTGTCTCGCCCTTATTCACCTCGAAGGGGCGTACCTGGTAGACCAGTTCGTTGATCACGTCACCCAGATTCAGCGCATTCAGCATGCCCATCCCGAAGTCGACAGAGAATTTGAGGCCGGGCTCGCCACTGGCGGCCTTGATGCCATCCGTTTGCTGAAAGAGCAGAACCCGGAATCCCTCGAAACCCGAGTTCTGTAAGGCGAAGCGATACTCGGCCTCATACATGCCGAAACGACAGGGTCCGCAGGAACCGGCCGTAAAGAAGACGTAGTTGTCGATAATCTCCCGCCTTGAGAGACCCTGTCTCTCGAGACCTTGCAGATATCGCACCAGATTCCCGACCGTGAAGTAGGTCGGGTTGCACTGGCCGTTATTGCCATATTCTTTTCCGGCCTGAAAATCGGCGACGATCGGAGTTGGGATGTTTTCGCAGCGGTACCCGCTGCCACGAAACACCGCCTTGATCATTTCTTCGTGCTTCCATGTCAGCCCGCCAAACAGAATGGTCACCCGATCGCGTTCGGGCGCGGTGAAACCCCGCTCCACAGGTTTTTTGAACTCATGCATGCGGGCAAGTCCTGCTTCGGCGCGCAGACGTGCCCGTTCCGCGTCAATCAGCGCCTGAATTTCCATCTCAAAATCGGTCTGGACGACCTCTCGGTTCAGAGTCGGCATAGTTCCTCCTCGGGGAATCAGGTTCAAACTTGCATTGTGCCGAATGGGCCCTGGGGAATGACCGGCTTACATCTGTCCCTTCATTCCCTGAAATCCGTGAGCAAGCTGCTTGAAGAAGTACTTGATGACGCGCTGGTCGTTGTAGCACCAGCCAAGAATGTGGTTGAGCGTAGAGAAACAGTGCGTCTGGCAGGTTTCCTTCTGATGATCTAGTTGTTTTGTGTCGAACTTGTGCTTGCCTACCACGCCCCAGTCATAACTTGCGTTGTACATGGGGAAGCAGGGAGCGAGGCTGCCATCAACGCGGATGATCATTGAGTTTTGGCCTGCACGGCAATTCCAGGGGAAGTGGCTTCCCTTCATGAAAGAAACCATCTGCCAAAGCCGCGCATTGGAATTCACCATTTTGTAACCGGAATCCTGTTTCTCTGTTAGCCACTGGATCGTCTCTTCAACCGCCGGCCAGTCGTCCTTCGTGATATATGTGACGTTATTCGCGGCGTGCTTGAAGTGCTCATCCTGTTCGATGAGTGGGGACTCATTGATGTGGTAGTCCGTGGCGATTCCGTTGTCATGTGCAATTTCTGTTAATTGGCGCACATCGTCAAGATTGTTCCGGCAAATGTTGATGTTCAGGAAGACCGAGTAGCCGTATCCGTACTGTTTGCGAACGAGGTAATCAAATTGCTTGCGAATCGGGGCAAGCGCCTTTGGCAGGCCTTCCTTGATGTCTACGGCGTCGACCGCAATATTGAATGTGGACATTCCCGCATCGGCAAGCCTGTCAATCACATCCGTACGCAGCAGGCGAGCGTTGGTCGGCAGGTAAATCCAGAAATTTTTCTTTGCGGCGTAATGGGTAACGCGGTGAATCAAGTCGGGACGAAGCAATGGCTCCCCGCCCATGAATGCCAGAACGCGGCAACCCGTTCCGTGAAGCCAGTCGACGGAGCGCTTTGCCGTATCCTCCGTCATTCCTTTCACTTTGTTGTCGAATGCCCAGCAGTAATGACAGTCGAGATTGCATTTGAACTCAGTGAATAAGTACGCAATCAGCGGATGAAAGTCGCCTGAAGTCACTCGCGAACGGATGTAGGGAAACAGCCAGCCCTGCATTGTGTGATAGATCTGGCCGGCGGTCCAATGCCGTCTCTCCGGAGGATTCCAGCCATCATCGTGCAAGATAGGGCCGAGTAATTCAGGATGTTGGGGAAACACGGGATCCGGAAAGCGCTGCGCCACGCCGACGGGTTGAAATTCGACGCGTTCGTTCACCGGCGTGGTGAGCAACTGATGGAGGGGAACGTCAAGACGGAAGGACGACCTCTGTTCTTCTTGCGGCTGATGCATAGGGAAGATCTCCGCGTGTGAAATTGCTGGTCTTGGCTAATTCCGATGTCACGGTCCGTAAACTAACTTTGAACGTGAGATGCCTTGCGGCCTTCTCGGTTTCGGACTTTCTGATGAAAATTCCGTACAGACGTCTTTCGTTTTTGACAGAAAGCCGATGCTGCAAATACTGGATTCACGACTCACTTCCGAACACTCACAAGTACGCCAGAAAAAAGGCGTCATTTCCATTGGACTAAGGTATGGATCGCTACCTTGGTATCTGTGTGGACCTCGTGCCGGTCCCTGCTCGGCAGGGTTTCTGGATACAAAGCAAACACTCAAGGGATTTCACTCATTGTCGTTATCAGGTGAAGCACTGCGTCTGTTGTCATCCAAGCCGACGATGAGGGCGACGCCGTGAATAAGGAGGAGGGGAACGCAGAGAACAGAACCCTTCCGTCGGAGGCCAATCGGTGCCATTGCTTGACCGCGCCACTGACACACCAAAGCCACTTGACCGTGCGTGGCGTTGCCATCCTTATCAGGCAGGAGCAGTCACCGCCATGAGATCAGCAAGCGTGAAACCGCGTGCGCGGCAAATACGCCTGCAGCAGAGGGAGTGCTTGTTGTGATGATGTTTTCATCCGACGTTTCGTCCTGCTGGTGTCAATGCGGAAGTATCCTTGTCGTGTGAAAAGCGTACGGCATTCCGGCCTGCTCCTCTCTTGAGACTGCCGGAGAGGAAAGAATCCGCATAACGACCCCAAAAACCGGCAGCAAAAATACCATCGATCCGCATACCCACATGAAAGCGCCGGCTGCAATCTGATCGTTGAGCGCACTCAACGCGAAAGGGCGCGGAATCTCGCCATAACTTGGGTAGAGCAGTCGCCCCGAGAAGCAAAGGAAGGCCGAGACTCCGGTGTTGACGATGTCTGCGAGCATTAGATAAGGAACCAACAGCCAGCGCGATTGCACCGAATGGCTCGGCCAGGGCTGGATGATGGGCCACCAGAACATCAGGTTAGTAAAGAAGAAGCAGGCATGCTCGACGTTGTGCCAATTCTCGGAAGCGAGGGCAAACTCGTAGGCGCGCGGAATGTGCCAGAGGATATAGGAGGCATTCATCGCAAGCCACGCGACGCGGGGACGGGTGAGAAATCGTCCAGCGGTGCGAAACACATGTGCGACGAAGACCGGCCTTAGCACACGAATGATCAACCCTGGCAGGCCGCGCAGGATAGGGACTACGGGCGCGCCGAGGATGATCAGGGGCGGGGCAACGGACATGAGCACAAAATGCTGAGCCATGTGCATGAACAACAAAGATTCACTGAATGTATCGAGTGGAGAGGCAACCGCTACGAACAGTGCTACGCCGCCGCCGAGAAAGGTCAAAAGCCGCCATACGGGAAACTGCTCGGGGCGCGTGCGCCGGACACGCGCCCAGCCGCGTGCGTAGATGATTGCGGAAAGCGCGAGCCAACAGGTTACAATCCACGGAATATCCCAGCGAGTGAACAGATCCGCGATTGTTGTCGAGTCGGTCATGGCACTCTCGGGTCGATCACGGCGTCAAGCGTTGATGTGCCACCAGACTGCCCGCCTCTCCTGTGCTTTTCGCCGCCTGCGACGAATCGACGTCGCGTCGTGAGGCGTCGTACGCTGGCGGCTCATTGGCCGGATGCAGCGTTTCCAGGAAACTGACCAGGGCTTCGACTTCCGATGGAGAGAGATTTTTGCCATAGGCCGGCATGTTGCCGCCGCCCGTTACGACTTTAAAGCGCAACTGGTCGATGGTAAGCCGCGTAGCGACTGTATCGAGAGCAGGACCGCGTTCGCCTCCTGCTCCGCCGATGGAATGACAATTGCGGCACTGCTTGGCCTGAAAGACAGCGGCGCCTTGGCGGACGAGGGGCGTGGCGCTGTGCAGGTAGCGAACGGGTATGGGGTCGCCGCTCCATGCGTTCATGTGCGGGCTCCACGGAGTGGTAGTTCCTAAGTGTGTCAGAACGCCCCAGCACACCGCGATGGTGGAGACGGCCAGCAAAGCGACAGGACGGCGATGCCAACTTTTTTCTCCTTCGGCGGCCCAGAACGGTAGTGCCAGCAGGAAGGCAATGCCTAACAAAGGGGCGATGAGAATGAATGGCGTCTCCAGCGCGGGCGGCAGATACGACAGGATCGTGTAGATCCAAAGAAAAAAGAAGTCCGGCTTGGGAACGGTCTGGATGATCGAGGGATCGGGCTGCCCCCCAGGTCCAAACGGCCCGAAAACAAACGCGCACACCGCGACTGCAGCGAGGACTGCACCGGAGAAGATCAGATCCTTCCAAAAAGCACCGGGGACGAATGGCATTCCATCTTCGTGGGCGAGCTGGTGATATTCCTCAATGTACGTGGAGCGTTGAACAAGCCGGCCAGGCATCGGCCAATCGTTGATGCCAAGCTTAAGCACCATCCACACGTGTAGGAGCACAAAGAGCAGCATCGTTCCAGGGATGACGAAGACATGCAGCGCAAAAAAGCGCGAAAGCGTGGCGCCAGCAATAATGGGGCCGCCTAATAGCAAATGAACCAGCCCTCCGCCGATGTATGGTACCCGGCTCGCTATTGAGGCTCCAATGCCCAAGCCCCAATAGGCGTCTTGGTCGAAGCGCAATACCTGGCCCGTGAACGCCATGCCGAGCGTCATCAGGAGCAGAAAGACGCCCAATGTCCAGGTGAGCTCACGCGGAAATTTGTACGCACCAAAGAGAAACACTTGCGCCATGTGAATGAGGACGATGGCGACCATAAAATTCGATCCCCATCCGTGCATCGCGCGTAGAAACCATCCGAGTGGGATCTGGTGGTTGAGGATGTTCAGGCTGTTCCACGCCTCGCCCGCCGAAGGCACATAAACCAATGCCAACAAAATACCCGTGAAGATTTGCAGGAACAACAACGTGAATGCGCCGCTGCCAAAGACGTACCACCAACTGGCGCTCTTGTTTGGAACCGGATGGAGGACGGCGTCTTTTACGGCCCCTTCGATCTGCAACCGCAACTCAAGCCACCCGTAGATGCGAATTGCGGTCTGCTTTATCCGCTGCATGAGGAGTCTCCGTGGCCGATGGAAATTTTCACAAGCTTTGCGCGATTTGAGAGCGTTGGCATTTGTCCGGCGTCGATTTGCAACTGGCCGGCGTCGATTTTCCAGTTGTATGTGAAGAGCCCGCGCTCGGGCGGGCCCGAGGCGCGCGCCCCGTCCGCGTAGTAGACTCCGCCGTGGCACGGACACATGAATAGCTGCGATTGTGGAAACCAGCGTACCGGACAGCCAAGATGGGCACAATTGACGGCAAAGACCTGGAACTGGTCGCCGCTCTCGCGGCGCACATAACACGCGACATTGTCGGTCTCTCCGTCCCACGGATTGCTGGATGGATTCTTGTAGAAAGCCAGGCGCGTCTCACCGACAGGAAACGCGGCGGTTGCCCCAATCGATACCCAGGATTCATAGCTTGACGCCTTCCCCCAAGGCGCAAGCAGATATCGGATTATGGGAACTGCCAGCGCGATTCCGACCAGGCCATTGATCGCAACTCCTGCCTTAAACAACAGCCAGCGGCGCGAAACGACCTGCGCGTCTTCGCGGCGGGCCATTGCCGGGGCGACGTTCGCTCTCACAGTTTGTTCGGTCTGTTTGTCTGAAGCTTGCTCCACAGAACTCATTTCTGTTACCTCCCGCGCTGCACAGACGATGCAGCCTGCTCTGGCGCCGGGTTCCGCAGGCTTCCCAGATAGCTCACAATGTCGTCCACTTCCTCTGCCGACAGCGGCGTTGTTGCCTTGGCGCCCGGTCCGTCATGCCGCCAATCCGGTTGACCAATATCCGGCCTTCCGGCAATGATGACGCTGCGCAAAGCCTGATTCCCGACGAGAGACAGATAATTGGGGCTGATGATCTGTTGACTCGATGGGGAGTGACAAACAGCGCAGCGCGCTTGATAATCCTGCTGTCCGCGGCTTGGATCGCCTGTCTCAGACTGTGCATAAGCCGGCGGCGTGGCGCCGCGGAAGAAATTCGACTGCAACCAATGCCTGCGCATGCCGGTAATGAGAGCATTCACTTGTCTTTCAGCCAGCATGCCTCCGGCTGATTGCGCGAACGCCGCCATCTCTGTGCCCGGCATACCGCCTGAGATCCACTTTCGCAACGCCGCATCATCGACGAGGGCCTGGTACTCGGGATTCGCAAGATCGATCGCTGGGCCGTTCTGCCCGTTCACCCCATGACATGCCGAACAATTCTCACTGTAGAGCGTGGCGAAATCGGTAACGTCAGTTGGCCGTGGAATGGAGTTAGGTGGATCACCGGGCACGTGTCCGCAACCGTCAAGCGACGCGGCAGAGAGAGCCAGCAATGCGAGAGCAAGGTGCCGCATTAGCGCTCCTCTTTTTCCGACGACGGGCCGGGATCCCCGTGAACAGGTCCACGTTCGCGAGGTGAAGGGTCGGCATCAGGCAGGGATTCAATCAGTCCTGGCGCTTCGACGCCCAGTCGCTCAATGAAAGGCAGGGACTGGCTGGTGGGAATGCGCTCATGTCGCGCGACGACGAATCCCGCAACCAGTCCGTAGGTGAGCTGCGATACCAGGAACCATCCCCAAGCAATGTGATCGGCGAGTGTGGGGTTGATGATGCCCATGGAGGAATGTAGAATGCCCGTCCACAGCACGGGGGCTAGGATGCCGCCGAGGATGACGGGATGGCGAGGCAGCATTGGCAGCATAGCGCCATAAAGCAAACCGATGAGCAGGCAAGTGAGTGAATGAATCACGATGGCGATCAGCAACCAAGGCCAGTGAAAGGTCGCTATCTCCGCAGGCGTGGAGTTCGTCCAGTGCGCCACGCCCGCGCCACCAAGCAGGTTGACCGGATACCAGACGCTATCGTGTGCAATGAGCCCGTAAATCAGCGCCGGAATGATCATGGCTAAGCCGCCGGCAATGCCGCCTTTGAGGCCACTGGCCACGGGATATGTCTCTATCGGGAAATGTGCGCGGTGCTCGGAACTGAGGCGGATGCGCTCCACCAGCGCGCGGGGGCTCGCGATCGTGACCAGCTGGGTTCTAACCGGAACGTCCTCATGCTGCTCGTGGGGCAGAACCTGGCGAAACCATCCCAAACATCCAGCGAGCATCATCACGCTGCCTAGAACACTGATGCCAGCGCTTGTTACTAGTCCGGCGGCAGCCAAAGTGCATCCGAAGGCCAATACGATTGGCCACGCAGTCGGAGCGGGCAAGGCAATCGCTCGACGTTGTGCGCGTGCGGTCTCGTTGTAAGTGCTCTCCGTCATAGACTCACCTTCCCACGATGTAAACAACGGTGAAGACCACTACCCAGACTGCGTCGACGAAATGCCAATAGAGTCCGAGCACCTGAATGCGCTCCGCGTGGCGCTGCTCGATGCGTCCGAAGAGCGTAAAGAGCATAACAATCGATAAACCGACGAGACCCACAACAACGTGCGTAGCATGCAATCCGACCAGCGAGTAAAACGTGGTGCCGAAAAGGTTCGTTCGGATGGTGAGGCCTTCAACCACGATCAAACGTGACCACTCCACTGCTGTACCGACAAGGAATATGGCACCAAGCAGTAATGTTGCTGCCCACCATAAACCAAAGGTACGGATCTTGCCGCGCTCGATGGCATGCTCGGCGAGCCAGATGGTGAGGCTGCTCGAGAGCAGGCAGACGGTATTGAAGTACGGCACGTCGAGAATGCGCGGTGTTGGTCCATAGGAGCTGCGCCCGATGTAATACACATAGGCGACAACGAAGATCGTAAAGATGGCCGACTCGCCGATGATCAGTGAGAGTATGCCGACACGACCGCGCGAAGGCAGCTTCCAGTTTTCGTCGGCAAAGATGGGAATTGTGCTCATCGCTCGTACTTCCAATCTGGGTCATTGGGGTGCTTGATGTCCCACAGGGGCCGGCGGCTGCGAACCACCGGGTCTTCAGCGAAGTTGTAAGCGGGCGGAGGCGATGGGGTCGACCACTCGAGCGTCCATGCGTCCCATGGATCGTTTCCAGCCACTTTGCCGTACCGATAGGAACGAATTAGGTTCCAGGCAAAGATCAGAACCGCGATCGCCTGGATCATTCCACCCATCGAAATCCAGAAGTTCAGCGTGTTCCATCCCCGGTCGGCCTGGTAGGTATAGATGGAGCGCGGCATACCGAGCATACCCACGAAATGCATCGTGTCGAAGGTGAGATGGAAACCGATGAAGAACAACCAGAAATGCCACTTGCCGAGTTTTTCACTCAACATGCTCCCGGTGACCTTGGGATACCAGTAATAGAATGCGGCGAACATGCAGAAGAGAAAGGAGCCGGTTAGTGTGTAGTGAAAGTGCGCAATTACGAAGTAGGAGTTGTGAAGTTGCCAATCCCAAGGCGCAACCGCAAGCATGATGCCGGTGAGTCCGGCGCAAAGGAACTGGAAGAGAAAGGCGGTGCAGAAGAGCATCGGTGTGGCGAAGCGGATTTTGCCGCCCCACATGGTCGCAATCCAGTTGAAGATCTTGATTCCGGTGGGAATGCCGACCATCATGGTGGATAGGGCGAAGAATGTATTGCCCACCGACGTCATGCCGACCGTGAACATATGGTGCGCCCAGACCGTAGTGCTTACAAAGGCGATGCCGATCGAAGCCGCGACCATAGCCGGATAGCCGAAGATGGCCTTGCGGGAAAAGACGGGGATGACCTCGCTGGCAATGCCGAATGCGGGCAGAATCAAGACGTACACTTCGGGGTGTCCAAAGATCCAGAAGAAGTGCATCCACACGATGGGCGCGCCGCCGGCCTGTGCATCGAAGAAATGAGCGCCGAGATAGCGATCGATGACCAGCATGACCTGCGCGGCAGTGAGCGGTGTGATGGTGATCAGCGTGAGTCCGCTGGTGACCACCATCAACCATACAAAGAGCGGCATGCGGAGCAGAGTCATGCCGCGGCAGCGCATGGAGAACGCTGTAGCCAGCATATTGATGGCCGCACCCAGGGTGCCGAATCCCATCACGATGAGCGAGAGGGCCCAGTAGTCGGTATTGTGGCCGGGCGTGAACGCTTTGGCAGTGAGCGGCGCATAGGCCCACCAGGTGATATCGGGCGCGCTGCCCATGCCGTAGAGGCCGAAGCCGCCGACGAAGCTGAAATAGAGGAATAACCCACCGAAGGCCGACATCCAGAAACTGAACGCGTTGAGCCGGGGGAAGGCCATGTCGCGCGCGCCGATCATGAGCGGGACCAGGTAATTGCCGATGCCGAATATGATCGTCATGCCCACCAGGAACACCATGGTGGTGCCGTGCATCGTAAAGAACTCGTTGAAGAGCTCCGGCGAAAGAAAGTGGTTGTTCGGGACAGCCAGCTGAATGC